>JAZNJI010000036.1:0-52518 GCA_045577965.1 Paludibacteraceae bacterium | reverse complement strand
AGCCGTAAACAAAAAAACATATACAGTATGAAAAAGTTTGGATTATTTCTTTTGAAAAACAATGTTCAATGGATGACATTCTGTTTTCTTGGCTGGCTGATATGGGCAGCATGTAATTGGAACAACTTAGAGTTGGCGCAGAAGATAACTTTAGGTATTTATGCCTTCCTTATTGCGCACGAGTACGAGGAAGGGTACAAAGATCGTTTCTTGGAGCTAATGGCAGGACGATTGATGAAAATCAACTACAAAGCGCTCACGCCAGGCTTAACGCACTTGTCGCAGGCAATCTATATCACAACCATTTTTTCGTTGGCACTGCTATTTCCAGGGCAATTATGGCTCACATTTGGTGTGATTATCTTGGCTATTTTTGAGGGATATGTACACAATATGGGTATCTTTCTTTTCCGTCTGCGAGGACTAAGTCCAGGTTGGTGGACAGCTATGGGTATGGCTACTTTTGCTATATGGGGATTAGTGGAAATCAACCAAGCGTATGATTATACAGGTATACAATGGTTATGGGCAACACTATATTATATTGCTACTTTCATAGCAATGGAGATTGGTTTCCAAAAACTGATAAAGAATAGTTTCTCAAACACAATCCACTCTGCCCGTTGTTTTCTATCAGAGCGCTTTGGTACAAAGCAATAGGACATTTTCATCCTCACCAAACCAACAGAGCGGCACCAACGTGTCGCTCTGTTTCATTCCCTGCCTTTATACCTTACACTCTACACCCTACACCAACCTCATTCCCTTCAAAAAATGACGCGAATAATGCACTTTTTCACATCAAAACTTGCACTTATCAACAAAAAATACTACTTTTGTAGCGAAAATATTGATATCTATGGAACATAAATCTTGTCCGCGCTGTGGAGCTGCGTTTATTTGCCAGCACGAGAATCCCGCTAAGTGCCAATGTGCAGGCGTGGAACTCTCTCCTGCTACTCGTGCACATCTGGCAGCGCAATATCCCAACCAATGCCTCTGCCGCAAGTGCCTCATCGAATTAGGAACATCCAACTAACCCTTTGCACCATGTTTACCTCTTTTCTCATATTCTGCATCGTAGTGCTATTCCTCTGCCCTACTCTTGTATGGCTACTCTGTTGGATAGTGGCACGGCTGTGCCACCACGCCATGCCGTATGCCCCCTTTGCTTACACCGGTCTCGCGCTTGTGCTGCTGTTCATAGGCACTATGCTTTATGGCTATTGGTTCGGACGCTTCCAACTGCGTGTGCAACCCACCACCTACACGTCGCCCCAAGTACCCGCTGCCTTCAACGGATATAAGATTGTACATATCAGCGACTTGCACCTATCCTCTTTTGCCGACAATCCTGCATTCCTGCAACGCGTAATAGATACGATTAATGCTCAACAACCCGACCTCATCTGCTTTACAGGCGACTTCGTAGGCTTTGGTGTAGAAGAAGCTATTCCGTTTACGGATATGCTCCGCCAACTGCATGCCACAGATGGTATTACGAGCGTACTCGGCAACCATGATTTTGCGCTCTATCACCACGGGTTAACCGATGAACAGAAAGAGCAAAAAGTCAACCAACTAACCGCCTACCAACGCGACACCTTAGGTTGGCATCTGCTTCGCAATCAGTCGTATATCATCTCACGCGACACCGCCCACCTGCAAATCATTGGCGTGGACAACACCTCCTGCCAAGGGCAAGGATTTCAGACTATCTCCCGAGGAGATCTTATGAAGGCGATGACCTTGCCTGATAGCCTTATCGCCTCATCGCCTCTCAAAATCCTCCTCTCCCACGACCCATCGCATTGGCGAGCAGAGGTTGTACCAACAACCGATATCCCATTAACGCTCAGCGGACACACGCATGCAGGGCAGGTGCGTATCTTTGGCTACCCACTCTCCTCCCTCATGTTCACCGAATCCGAGGGCTGGTACCACAAAGAGGGACAATCCCTCTACATCAACACGGGCATTGGTTGCACCCTACCCGTTCGCCTTGGCGTACCCGCAGAAATAACCGTCATCACATTGCACAACTGATACATGACTATCCGCCTCACTACATACGCCGACCTTGATGCCCTTATGGCAATCTTTGCCCATGCTCGCGCGCAGATGGCTGCCGATGGCAATCCTACGCAATGGGGCGATGGTTACCCCACGCGCGAACAGTTGGAGGAAGACATCCAGCGCGGCGTGAGTTATGTCATGGAGCACGAAGGAGTGCCCTGCGCCACTTTCGTTTTTATCATCGGCGACGACCCTACCTATGCGTATATTGAGGACGGCCAATGGTTAGACGACACGCTACCCTACGGCACCATTCATCGCATTGCATCTAATGGGCAGCTACGAGGCATCTTCCGCACCGTACTCGACTGGTGCTCAGCACAATGTAGCAACATCCGCATTGACACCCACCAAGCCAATGCCCGCATGATTCACCTCATCGAGCACAACCAATTCACACGTTGTGGCATCATCTATACCCGCGATAACTCACCTCGAATGGCATACCAGTGTTTAGGTCTGCTATTGTAAAAGACTAAAAATATGTTTAAAAGAATTTCTACTTTATTACTCTTTCTCCTGCCGTTTTCCTTGGCGATGGCAGACACTATCACAGGTCAATGTGGTGATTCTCTGTATTGGTCATTTGATACCGAAAACCGCCATCTCGACATCACGGGCAAAGGCAAAATGCAACTGTACAAGTACCCTGCATGGACCACCAACAACAGCATTACAGTTGCCTCTGTATCGTTCCCAGACAGCATCACATCTATTGATAGTTATGCATTTGAGGGACAAGAACTTACAGAAGTTATCATTCCTGCTTCTGTCAAGAAATTTGGTAAAGATGCTTTTGCACAAATGCCTTCTCTATTGCGCTTTGAGTACGAAGGTGAAGGCTATGCAGAATCGGAGAATGGCATACTCTATAATTGCTACAATCTTCGCTACTTCAAAGGCATCACCCGTATGCTTGCCTACAACGATGCTCTAGACACCCTTATCGTTACTTACGGCTATGCTTCCGCGAGTTTCCTCAACCGGTCATATGTAGACGATTCGCATGCATACGACAAACGCCTATTGGGCAAATACGATACTATACCTAAAAAGATAAAGACCTATTTTCTACCCAGCGAATTGGAGGAGATCGGTGATTTCCTCTTGTGCTACGCTACCAACTTAGGAGGTATCACCATTCCCAAGAAAGTGCACACGATTGGTTCGGGTGCTTTTTTGTATTGCTCTTCGTTGGATTCACTAGTTTTTGATGGCGATGGGGTACAAACGATAGGTGATAGTGCATTTAGTCATTGCACACAATTATCCAAAATTCTATTACAAGACACTCTGCCTCCTATCATCGAAGCGCATACTTTTGAAGGCGTAGATCGTAGCATACCTATACATGTGCCATTGGGATCTAGCCAACGATACAAAGAAGCGCCCTATTGGTGTGAATTTCAAAACTTTATAGAACCATCACCTGCAACCTATGTAGATGAAGTACATGTGCAACACAATGCTACACAAAAAGTCTTTCTTAATGGTCAATTGCTGCTTGTCAACGATGATATACTCTACAATATCATGGGGCAAAAACTCCCCTAGCCTTTAAACTATAAACTTTAAACTATAAACTAAACACCAAACATATGTTATACGACTTCAATTATCAGAATCCTACGCGGATTCACTTTGGCAAGAATGCCATCAATAAACTTGCTAACGAACTTCGTGAGTACGGAAAGAATATCCTGCTCGTTTACGGCAAAGCATCCATCAAGAAAATCGGTCTCTATGACCAAGTAATGAATATTCTGCAAGCCGAAGGCAAGACCGTTGTCGAACTGGCAGGCATCAACGCCAATCCTCGTTATACCCAACTACTCGAAGGTGCACGTCTCGTGCGTGAGCACAATATCGACCTTATCCTCGCTGTGGGTGGCGGTTCGGTCATCGACTGCGCCAAAGGTATCGCTTGTGCTGCCTACGCCGAAGGCGATGTATGGCAACGCTACTACGTCAATCAAGAACCCGTGACCAACCGCGTCATACCTGTAGGTAGCATCCTCACGATGGCAGGTACGGGCAGCGAAATGAACTCTGGCTCGGTCATCACCAACGAGGCAGAGAACCTGAAGATTGGTCGTGTCTATCCATTGGCATTGGTCACTCCACGTTTCTCTATCCTCAACCCCGAATACACCTACTCCGTGCCTAAATATCAGATGATTAGCGGTATCTTCGACATCTTCTCCCACCTAATGGAACAGTACTTCTCTGGCGATGACGACTGCACCAGCGACTATCTCATCGAAGGACTGATGCTCTCGCTCATCTCCGCTTCGCGCAAAGCCATCGTCAATCAAGAAGATTACGAAGCACGCAGCAATATCATGTGGTGCGCTACCATGGGATTGAACAAGATTCTTGGTCTCAGCAAAACCCAAGACTGGGAAGTGCACATGATTGAGCACCAATTGGGTGCCTATACCGACTGCGCACACGGTATTGGTCTTGCTATCATCTCGCCTGCCTACTACCGCTATATCTACCGCTACGGCTTGCACCGTTTTGTGCGCTATGCCAAGCATATCTGGGGCGTAGAAGATAAGGGGCAGGGCGACGAAGCGATTGCATTAGAGGGTATCAACCGCCTCGAAGCATTTATCGCGGAATTAGGCATTCCTGCTACCCTCCGCGAAGTGGGTGCAACCGAAGAAATGCTACCGCTCATTGCTAACTCCACTGCCCTCGGCGGTGGTTACAAACAACTCAACGCCGAAGACATCCTCGCTATCCTCAAAGCCTGCTATTAATCCTCCCGTAACATACAACAACAATGCACAAGCTTTCGGGCTTGTGCATTGTTTCTCTAAACACTAAACAGTAGCGTAGCGTCCACTAAACATTAATGTACAAACGCTCTCTCCAAGCTCTGCGAGATATTGATCATATAGTCGCCCATATGCTCGAGTTCGTTGATGATATCGATATAATAGACGCTCGTTTGATAGTTCTTTTGGTTATCCTCAAGCGCCTCTATCTCTGCCTCGCGCAGCTCGTTGCGCAACACATTGATCTGTTCCTCAGCATCATACGCATTCGCGATGCTGGTCAGCGTACCATCATGCGCAGCAATCAAATTGGCAATCATCACCTCATACGCGGTATCCACTTTTGCCAGCATCAGATTGATCTTCTCTACCGTTGCTTCATCAAAAGTCTTCTTATGCTCGTTGCGACGGCTAAGCATACGGCTGATGGCTTCGCCACTATCACCCAAGGACTCCAACTCGCCGATAATCTTATACATCGCTTTGATTTTCAATGAGGTTGCTTCGCTAATATCGCCAGCCAATACGCCATTGAGGAAGGCAGCAATCTCATATTCGATACGGTCGGAAATCTCCTCGTACTTCACCAGTTTCTCGCGCAACTCATCAAAATGCTTTGAATCGGCTGCAATCGCTTGCTTGGCATAGCCCAAGCCATTGCGAGAGATCTCTGCAAAGTGTACAATCTCATCAAACGCTTGCGCAGCAGCGAGTTCTGGCGTAGCCAATGGGCCAGCAGAGATATATTTGAGGCGGAAGGGCTCTGCCTCTTGGTTCTTTGGTTTGATAATCCACACCACCGCTTTCTCTATGTACTTGATAAACCATACGAGAATCAAGGTGTTAATGGTATTGAACATCGTGTGCAACATACTCAATCCGTATAATGCCGCCGTACTGCAACCCATATCGCCTTCCACTACTGCAAAACCCTCTGCTGCTGGGTTTGGCAAACCAAAGAGCTCGATGACCTTACCCACCAATGCGGTAAATGGCTTAAACAGAATCAATGCCCAAATCACACCAAACACATTGAAAATCGTATGCGACATAGCGGCACGCTTAGCTTGCGTATTACCCACTGCTGCTGCGATATTCGCGGTGATGGTTGTACCGATATTCTCACCCAACACCATCGCACACGCCATGTGGAAAGGTATCCAACCCATGCTCAGCATGATGAGTGTGATTGCCATAGTGGCAGAAGAAGATTGCAGCACCAATGTCAAGATTGTACCAAACGCCAAGAATAGCAGTACCGAACCAAAGCCATAACTTGACCAGTTGCTTACGAACTCAAGCACTTGTGGTGTCTCACGCAAATCTGGCACTGACTCTTTCATGAACGACAAACCGAGGAACAACAGCGAGAAGCCCACGATGAGTTCGCCAATGTTTTGATGTTTGTTCTTCTTCGAGTTAGAGAACAAGAAGCCGAACAGCATCAATGGAATAGCCAGAATTGAGATGTCGGCTTTGAATCCGAGCCACGCTACCAACCATGCGGTAACGGTTGTACCGATATTCGCACCCATGATCACGCCTATTGCTTGCGTGAGGGTCAGCAGTCCTGCATTGACAAAGCTCACCACCATCACCGTTGTGGCAGAAGAAGATTGGATGATGGAGGTGATGCCCAGTCCTGTAAGTACACCTTTGAACGGATTAGATGTCATGGCAGACAAGAATCCGCGTAGTTTATCACCTGCGGCTTTTTGCAAGCCCGATGACATTAGGTTCATTCCGTAGAGGAACATTCCGAGTGCTCCAAGGAGCGTAAAGATTTGTAAAATTCCCATAAATTAAATATTAGAATTGTTCAAAATTGTTCAGTATTGTTCAAAGTAGTTCAATATTGTTTAGCGTTGTATAATGTTATTTTTTTGTTATTATTTCCGACAGCCTTTAGGCGTTCCGACAGGGCTTCTGCCCGTTCCGAATTCCGACAGCCATCGGGCGTTCTAACACCGTTCTTTCAAATCCTGTGCAAAAGTACTGCCATATCATTATATAGGTATTAAGAAAATATTAAGAAATTATTAAATCGCATTTTTGTCGCCTCACATTCTTTGTCAATTGATTCCGAATCTCATTCGGATGCTGTTATAAAAAAAGCACTTTTCTTAAGATTCCACCCCTTTGTACCTTATATATATGTGCCGTGCTAAAGACCAAGGACGAACCTAAGACGAACCAAGGATGAACCTAAGAACGCCAAACCACAAAATGTGCGTTTTATTAAGATTGCCGTCTCTTTTACATCTCTTATACCTTGCCTAATTCTACCGAGAGAAGAGCGGGAGATGACCGAGAAAACTCCGACTCAACTCCCCATTACCCCAAAGTGCTATTTATTAAGATTGCTTTCCTAAAAATGTTGACTCCTTTCCTGAAAAAATTGACTAAAGTCCTAAAATAATTGACTCATTTCCTGAAATGTTTTACTTATCTATTCCAAAGAAAAATCGCCCAAAAATCACTCATTTCTTGCACATCTCGAAAAAAAAGTGTAACTTTGCAGGCAAAACAAAAAGCCCACCAAAGTATGGCATCTACTAAGATATATATTCAAGATAGCCCTATCACTATCCTTACCATTGACAAAGAAGACTATATCTCTCTCACAGATATGGCACATAGCCAATTGCAAGAGCATATTATCTTCAAGTGGATGAGTTTGAAAAACACGATTGAGTATCTTGGAGAGTGGGAAGCGCTATACAATCCCAATTTTAATTATACCGAATTCGGTACAATTAGAAATATGGCTGGCAGCAACAACTTTGTTTTGTCTGTAAAACATTGGATTGAGCGTACAAATGCTATCGGTATTGTTGCTAAAGCGGGGCGCTATGGTGGAACATATGCTCATAAGGATATAGCGTATCATTTTGGCATGTGGATAAGTCCTCGCTTTCAATTACTGCTCGTTAAAGAATATCAACTCCTGCAATCAGAAAAGCAAAAAGCACTCGGCTGGTCGGCTAAGCGCGAATTAGCAAAAATCAACTACCATATCCATACTGATGCCATTAAGGAGAACCTTATTCCGCAGGAGATTGATGCTTACCATCGCTCTTTGATTTACGCAGAGGAGGCAGATGTATTGAATGTAGCACTATTTGGTATGACCGCCAAAGAATGGCGAGAAGCCAACCCCGAACTCAAAGGCAATATGCGTGACTATGCTACTATCAATCAGTTGATTTGCCTCAGCAATATGGAGAATATCAATGCGGTGTTTATTAACGAGGGCATTGCTCAATCCGAACGCCTGCATAAACTCAATCAAATTGCTATTCAACAAATGACAGTGTTGGAGAATGTAGAAAGCAAAAAGATACTAACCAAATAGCTAACCCCTAAAATTACTTATCACTAATCACTTGTAAATAAAAAAGAATCCTTTACAATTGCAATTTCAAATTAATGGAAATATCAACTATTAATTATTAACTATTAACTGACCTTGCCCGACATATTAATATAGCGTTATACCCCTGCCATTTATGCGAATTTCGCATAAATGGCATTTTTTCTTGCACATATACATTTTTTTTCGTACCTTTGCAGCGCAAACGAAGGTTTGCAGACATATTAACATAGCATTACTATTATTTCGCGTTCAAGAAAAAAGCCTGAGAAACTGATTTCTTATAAGTCGGAATAAAAGCGTTGTTGGGATTCCAGACAACTCTATTCAACCACGTTATACTTATACAGATAAGTATGAGTTTACTTGTGGTTGGATAGGGTTTCTTCTCAGGCTTCCCTTGAACGCGAAGGTAGACTCATACCTTTTTTATTTCACTTAACGGATTGATAGTAAGCATTATTACTATCAATTATGTTTCAAAGAATCAAATCCTATTTATCTAAAGGTAACCGTGCACAATGGTGTGTTTTTATCGTACTAGTATTACTTATCTTTATTAAGTGTGTTCTATTCCACTGGTTCTGTTTCCATTCTGTTTTGATTTCATCTTTGTGGAAAAATCCATTTGAGTTTTTTAGATTTTGGGGTGGAAAATTACTTCCCGCATTATTCTTGGGATCATTTGTATTTGTAACGAAGCGATGTTGGTGGACAATCATTATAAACATTGTCTGTGATATATGGCTGATTGCTAATCTTTTTTATTATAAAGCAAATACATTGTTCTTATCTCTTGAAACAATGAAGATGGTAGACAATCTAAATGGCTTTTGGGATTCATTATATACATATATGGGATGGGATATAATAGTGTTTATTCTTATTACAATCCTCTATGCAGTTTTATATGTTACATTCATAAAAGTAAAGAATGAGGTTAGCATTATAAAATGTATAAGCTTAGTTGTACTATCACTGATTTTCAGTGTGTTTAATAATTATTGCTATGCCAAAGTTATGCATGGTTGGAATAATAAGAATGAAGCGGTTGCGCAAGTCCATTCACAAATGCTTTCTTCGGAGAGATTTCACTACTATTTTCCATTTGGACATGCATATTATTATTCAAAAATAGAAAAATGTACGGATTATGACGCGTGGACACGATTTTACATTAAAGATTATTCTATTTTAAGTTATTTGCCTGCAACATGTATTTTTAATGCAATAAGGCCTGCAGGTGAGGTAATAACTTTGTCTACGGATGAAATTGCCGAATTTACCCCATTCTTTAATCCGTTTGCTACAAAAACTGTTCCCAAAACAAATTTGATATTTATCTTGTTCGAAAGTTTAGAAGCATGGCCTATTGGAAGTGTATGTGGGTATAATTTTATGCCAAATATTGAAAACTTGGTACATAATAAACATGTGTTGTATTGTGATAAATTAAAATCTCAAACGAGACATGGTAATTCTGCTGATGGACAAATGATTGCAGCAACAGGAGTATTACCAATCGCAAATGGTGCTACTTGTAGATTGTATGCGGATAACCGTTTTCCTAGTTTTGCAGATTGTTATTCAGAAGCCGCTATTGTTAATCCTACTCCAGGAACATGGGGACAGGAAAAGATGACTTTTGGGTACCAATTTAAGACCTTAATAGAACCTCAATTAAATCAAAATTGGGATGACGAAGGTGTAATAAAGGAAATGTTACAGTATATAGATACAGTAGGAGAGCACTGCGCCGTATTAGGGATAACTGTTACATCACATGTCCCATTCAGTTATGGGGCAGAACATATAAAATTTTCAGTAGAAGGTATGCCACAGATAATGTCTGCATATTTAAATTGTTTGAGTTATACAGATTCGTGTGTGGGCGTGTTAATAGATAGTATTTTAGGTAATGACACACTTAAAAATAATACAACTATTGTAATATCTGGTGACCATACTATTTTCCGCTCACAAAATCTAGAGATAGACAACTTTGCAGCAAGCAATGGCATTGATATGAGAACAACAAAAACATTTACCCCTCTTATAATTTATTCACCACATATATCAGAAAATGTCCAACTAACAGATACTTTTTATCAAATGGATATTTATCCTACAATTATGCATCTTATTGCTTGTGAAGACTATTATTGGAAGGGTTTTGGCGTAAATCTATTAGATTCTGTAGCACGAAATAACAGACCTATTAGCGAACAAGAAGCGTTTGTTTTGTCAGATAAACTCATTCGTGCAAACTGGTTTGAATCATACACGAAAGAACAATAGCAATTGCATAAATCCTACGGACGCGGAGGATGAGGGCTGAAGACAGGTAGGAAGAAGTCCGTAGAAAGAGGCTTCTTATTCTTCAAGTCATTGATAATGAAAAATAGTGACTATTCAAAAATATGTGCGCAAACTGCGAAAAGTGCGAATTTGATAGTATTTATTTAGGATTACTTTTGCGCACTTTTCGCAGAAATCGCAGTTTTCGCACATAGATATGGACGAATAGAAAGTAGTGGGCTATCCGTACTAGTGATCCTTGCCAACAGAAGGTATATGGATGTGCTCTGAATCACATAGTAATCACATAGTTACCACATAGTAATATCATAGTAGAGATAGGCAATTAGTAGGCAAAGCGCACTTACCCTGCAATCAAATACCAAGTATAAAGCACAAAGCAGAGAAGCATCACGGCGCCACCTACTCTGCCGATCTTGCCACGGAAGCCAAAGAGCAAAGGGAAAGCAGCAGCGGCAATCATGACAGCATAGTCCACAATCGTGATATCCGCAGATACCAAAGGCATGACTTGTGAGCTAAGACCCAAGATCAGCAAGATATTGAAAATATTAGAGCCCACAATATTGCCCAATGCCAGTTGGGTATTCTTCTTGCATGCTGCCACTACCGAAGCAGCCAACTCTGGCAACGAAGTACCGCAAGCAACCAATGTGAGCGAGATTATAGCATCATCAACGCCCCACGACTTAGCAATACTTACTGCGCTATCCACAAAGAAATCGCAACTCACAATCAACACACCCAACCCCACAACAACTTTCATAACCGCTTTCCAAACAGGCATCAAACATTGCATCTCCTTGTCATTTGCCCCTTCCGTTAGAGGGGGAATGGGGGTAGACTCTCTTTTGTCGCGAGCTATAGAATACCACATATACCCCGCAAAAATTAACAATAATACGATACCATCTATACGGCTTATCGTGGCAGGTGTGCCATTGAAGAAATTAAGCGCCAATAAGGTCAGCAAGACCGAAACACCAATACACAATGGTATCTCAAAGGTCATATTTTTCTTGTCTATTGCGATTGGGAAGAGCAATGCCGTCAAACCCAAGATACCCAACACATTGAATATATTGGAGCCCACCACATTGCCAATCGCCACATCGGCATTGCCTTTCAGCGCGCCAAAGAAACTAACCACCAACTCAGGCACACTTGTACCAATGCCCACGATAACAGCACCAATCACAAAATCCGATACATGAAAGCGTTTAGCGATAGCTACGCTACCATTTAGCAGCAAATCAGCACCAAACACGATGCCTACCAAAGTCACAATCAAAATAATATATTCCATAGATGTGTTGTTTAGAATGGTTTAATATTGTGTAGAATTGTTTAGAGTTGTTTAGTATTGTTTGCACTTGGTACATTCAAAATCCGTGCAAAAGTAGCGCAATATTATTACACAAGTATGAAGATTTTGTTAAGAAATTATTAATTCGCAAAAATGGTATGGAGATATGCATATTTTTTGCTACCTTTGCAACGCAAAACAAAGATATATTTCATCGTGAAAGCATTGCGCTACATATTGCTCTTATTGCTTATCGGACTATATGCCTGTGAAGTTCCAGAAAAAGAATCATCCTATCATTTAGAGCAGATAGGTGGTGTGTCATCTGCAATCAATGATATTTCGAATGAATACGCGAACCGTTTGCAACAGCAATATGATTGGACAGAAGCCATCACCTCTTACCAACTAAGTAGCAACAATCAGGAAAATCGTCTGCGCACACGCCGTCACCAACGCATCGCCAACTCGTGGCAACTGCGCACAAATACACAACAACAATATGCTGCGCTACAACATCAAGCAAGCAGTCTATCACATAGTATCAATCGCATTGTGGCATTGTCGCGCACACTGTCACTTAATTTACCTACAGAACATATCTCGTTCCCGTTCCATAGTTTTTGGTAGTTGATTTTATCTGTATCCAATAGGCGGAACGCCGTCCGATAACTATAAGTTTAACTATCTAAACAGGAAACAACTATGACTGATTTGACAATGATTCTACTTTCCTTGGGCATGGTAGCAATCTTTATGGGTCCTTTCTTCGTGATTAGCGCCATCAAAGACCGCAAAGAAGCTAAAAGAAAGCAAGAAGAAAAAGAAGACCAAGAATAATTAACCATTAAAACCAATAGGGCGTGTCATATTTTTGGCACACCCTTGGTTAAGCCAAATATTTTTACTACCTTTGCAGGCAAAATCTTACCAACATGGCTAAACAACGCATACTCATTGTAGATGACGAAGAGGATATCTGCATGATCCTCTCCTATTCGTTGCAGAAAGCAGGCTACGAAACACTTGTTGCGCACTCCGCAGAGGAAGCACTCGAACTGCTCCAATCGCCTAATAGCCTTATCGCCTCATCGCCTATTGATCTAATTCTATTGGATATCATGATGGGTGAGATGTCGGGATTGGAGATGGCGGAGAAGCTGCGCTCGGATATAGGGTATCGGGAATCGGGTATCGGGATTCCACCTATCATTTTCCTTACTGCGTTGAGCGATGAAGATACTGTGCTAAAGGGATTTAAGCTAGGCGCAGATGACTATATCAGCAAACCTTTCCGCATAGCAGAAGTGCTGGCTAGAGTGGCGGCTGTGCTACGCCGTTCGGCAACGCCGAAGACGGCTGTTCAAAATAGTTCAGAAGTTCAGAATAGTTCAACAATTGTATTTGAAGGGATTGTGGTGAATAAAGCGGATATGTCGCTTAAGGTAGATGGTGAGGCAGTAGTAATAACACGCAAAGAGATTGAACTGCTCTGCTACTTGCTCACCCATCGCGGACAAATACTCTCACGCGAACATCTACTAAAGAACGTCTGGGATAGCAATGGTTTTGTATTAGAACGCACAGTAGATGTGCATATTACCCACCTGCGTAAGAAGCTGGGGCAATACGGCAAGCGGATTGTGACTAAGTCGGGGTATGGGTATTTGTTTAGTGTCTAGAGGACGGGCAAAGCCCTACAGTTTAGAGGTTAAAGGTTAAAGGCAATGAATATTTGGATAATTATAGGAATAGGGGTTGTGGCGATTGTAGGAGTGTGTTATGCTATCTACAAGCGCAAGATCAACAGCGCACGTGAGCAGCAACGCCTTACACTCACGCAAAATATCAGTCACGAACTCAAAACACCTGTAGCAAGTATTCGCGGAGCATTGGAAACTATCCTTATGCACCCCGATATGGATGAAGACCAACGCCGTCAGTTTATTGAGCGGGCTTATCAGCAGTCTGGTCGCCTTGCTAACCTGGTGGAAGATATTTCTACCATCAACAAATTAGATACACAAACCGACTTCTACAGCCGCTTACAATTGGACTTGCATACTGTAGTAGAAAATGTGGTACAAGATCTATCATTGCGTGCATCTGAAGCGGGGGCAACTATCACGCATAATATTCCGAAACACTTGATTATATCAGGCAACTACACGCTACTCTACTCTATCTTTCATAACATCGTGGATAATGCTATCAACTATGTAGAGCAAGCGAATATCAGTATTCAACTCACGAATCAAGATCCATCCAATCTATACTTTAGTATTACTGACAATGGTCAAGGAGTACCTGCCGAGGCATTGGCCCATATCTTTGAGCGCTTCTACCGCGTGGATAAAGGCAGAAGTAGAAAAGCTGGAGGAACAGGATTAGGATTATCTATTGTAAAACATGCTGTGATATTCCATGGCGGTAATATCACAGCACTCAATCGTCAAGAAGGGGGATTAGAGTATCAATTCTCCCTGTCCCGCCGTTCGAGATAAAATATCAACTCATCTCCAACATTCGTTGGATAGGGCGAATTGCATCTTTAGCAATCTCTTCATCTACAATCACTTCGTTATTTTCGTTGAGCAAGCAATCGCGAAGATTTTGAAGTGTGCACATGCGCATATATTCGCATTCGTTGCACTTAGATTGTGTAGAATTGTGTAGTGTTGTATAAGATGGTGTAGTGTTGTCTATTTCAGCAGGTACAGGGATGAAATGTGCTTCGGGACATGCCTTCTGCATCTCGTGAAGGATGCCGCTCTCGGTGGCAATTATATATCGGATATGGGACGCTTCGCTATTGGATATTGGACGCTCTGACGAGCTATGGGATATAGCAAAATTCAGCAATGCTTGAGTGGAGCCGATGACATCAGCATGCTGCAAGATGGTGGCTTTGCACTCAGGATGAGCAAGGACTTTGGCACTAGGGTATTGCGCTTTGAGCGTCAGCAATGCTTCTTCGGAGAAACGCGCATGTACATGGCAACCACCATCCCAGAGGTCCATCATGCGACCTGTCATGCGATTAATATAACCGCCGAGGTTTTGATCTGGACCAAAGAGAATCGGTTTATCTTCAGGCAATTGCTTCACAATCTTAAGCGCATTGCTGCTGGTAACAACCACATCGGTCAATGCCTTGACTGCAGCACTGGTATTTACATACGATACCACCATGTGGTCAGGATGCGCAGCCTTCCATGCAGCAAGGTCTGCGGCCTTACAACTATCTGCCAAAGAGCAACCTGCTTCAGGTGCAGGGATAAGCACTTTCTTGCCGGGGCAAAGGATCTTAGCCGTTTCTGCCATGAAATGTACGCCACACATCACAATGATGTCAGCATCTGTTTTGGCTGCCACTTGTGCCAAAGCAAGGGAGTCGCCTACGAAGTCAGCGACATCTTGGATCTCAGGGCGTTGGTAGTAGTGCGCCATGATGATGGCGTTCTTTTCGCAACAAAGTGCACGTATTTGTTCTGAAAGATTATTCATTATTTCAATGTTCCAAAGTTTCAAGGTTTCATAGGTTGACCTAATGTGTTGTAATATACACCGTTGTGCTCTATAAGGAGTTGACCATTGCGGATTATCTTGGTATTTTGTTTTTCTACTACAGTCTCCTGAATATCAGAAGTTCCATTGTCACAAGAGGTGATATAACGGGAATAAGTATAGGTAGTAGTGGTACCGGTGCCACCGCCAGTTGTTTCAATAGTAATACTGCTAAAAGCAGGGCCTTCATTTGCAGTACATGTAGGACTAGAGAAGCGCATTGCACCTACTCCAGAAGGAGTGGTGGTTGGCTTCCATGTATAATCCTTTAGATTATTATTATCCGCCTCCAATTCGCCTATTTTCTTACCAGCGATTGAGAACTCAATGGTGTTATACTGAGTACCACCCCATGTACGCATATTAATCGTTATGCTAGTGATTTGGCTAGCATCCAGCGAAGGAGATTCTGCATACGAATCTTTTATCATTTTCCAATATTTGGATTGCTTATCTAATTTAGAAAGTGTCCAACCTTGTGTATCGTTCAAATTCATAGCGATTGTGGCAGGAGCAGAAACGGTTGTTTCATGCTCTTCAAGTTGAGCGAAGACAGCATGGAAAGTGGTGTTTTGCGTAATGTCTGGTGCATCATCAGGAGTTGAGAAGAGGTCGGTAGGGATATTGTCAGTAGTTCCTGAAATTTCGAATTCCGACCAACCAACAAACTGATTACTAATAGCATCACAAGATTTCGGAGCAGTAGGTAACACAGTAACTACTCCACCTTCGTTAACTGTAGTAGTAGGATTACCTGCAGTATATTCTTCGCCATTCACGAGCCAAGTGATGGTACATTTGGTTTCTGGATCCACCGTACTACCACCCTTGAGATAACCATTGCTCTCACCAAGGACGAAGCGGCTATCAGACGAAGTGATCAAATCGTTTAGATTGATACTCTCGCCCGCTTTTTCACCCCAAATAAACTCTGCGAGGTATGGGTAATCGATAAATGGGTTGCGGTTTCCTTGTGTCTGTTGGATACCATTGTTTCGAGCCACTTCTTTTTGTGACACAGGGTCTTGGCGGTGCCATTTCATAAGGAGTGCCACCCCATATTTTGTTAAGCCAAAAGAGCCTGTAGTGAAGTTAGTAGTGAATATTTTAGACCCTTCTCCAGTAGTAAAGGATTGATCGCCTGCCCATTTAAGTAGCGAGCCCATATAACCACGCGCGAAGTCGCCTTTGTATTCGTCACGGGGTTCAAAGACGGTACCCGAGCACGAGATGGTCGTACCAGTATTACCCGCGATGGTATTTCCGCCAATAATTGTAATACTTTTGGCAGATCCTTTTTTAGCGCCATCATAGGTATAGCTTGCGCTTGATACTTCGCCAAACGCATAGTTGCTACGCATGCCATTTACCTTGCCATCGGTAGGTACAAGGTGGAAAATATCGCATCCAGGGCCGCTGGTAGAACCACCAAACCATGATTTAGGTATAGAGTGTTCGCGGTTGTAGCAATCACATTCACTACTATAGCTACCGCATTGATCAGAACCGAAGGTCCAGCTGCAATCGCTATACATATCCCACACCTTGCCATTACTCTTTTTATCAGTAGTCTTAAATGCTCCCCATAGGCCATCATATCCGAGAGAAGTGTAGCCCTCTTTGGTTACCTTTTGTACTGCATCAAAGAGCGATTTGCCAGATTTCCCCTGAATGTCTTCGTAATATGCAGGTAAGGAGGCAGCAGGAGTGACTGTTTTAGCGGTGATCGCAAGTGCGAAAAAACAGCAGAGAATAAATAGTAAAGTTCGTTTCATATTTTTGTTCTATAAATTACATGATATGTTTCACAATTAGACTGCAAAGTTACGCTTTTTTTGGCATTTGAACAAATATTTTTGATAAAATATCAAAAAAAACACCCATACAAGAAGCTGTATGAGTGTTTTCGTTATGAAAATTGTATAACTTATTAAATGTTTATCTGCCCAACATACGTTCAATAGCAGCCACATCTTGACGAAGTACTGCGTCGTAACTCATCAGATCGTCCATCGTATTGAGAGAGTGCGCTACTGTGGCATGATCGCGATGCACACAAGCCCCTATCTGCGCAAGAGAAGAATCAGTATATTTCTTGATGAGATACATCACAATATTTCGAGCACGCACGGCTTCACGCTGACGAGTACGCGCCGTAATGACCTTTTCCGTCACATTCATATGTTGACAAACGGATGTGATAATATCCTTGGTATCAAATGTTTGCGGTCTAAGCGCTACTAAACGACCTACGACCGTTTGTGTCAAATCCATATCAATCGGATTGTCGGTCAATGTAGAGTATGCTAATAGACTAGCCAATACGCCTTCTAGGTCACGTACGTTATCCGTAACGTGTGTAGCGATATAATTGATAATTTCGTCGCTCAATTTTACGCCATCTTTACGTATGCGATACATCAATATATCATGACGTAACTGGTAATCAGGGCGAGTAATCTCGGCTGCTAATCCCCATTTGAAACGTGACAACAAACGATCTTGTACACCACGCAACTCCAATGGACTACGATCAGAAGTTAGGATTAGCTGCTTATGACTTTGTTGCAAGTGATTGAAAATCTGGAAGAATGAATCTTGTGTTCCTCTCAAATCTGCAAAATATTGTATATCATCTACAATCAGCACATCGACAGATTGATAGAACATCAAGAAGTCAGGGACGCGATTGTGGTTGACAGCATCTTGGAATTGCAATTTGAATGTATTGGCAGCGACGTACAAAACACGTGCTGCAGGATTCAAACGACATACCTCATTGCCAATTGCATATGCCAAGTGAGTCTTACCTACTCCACTGCCTCCATACAAGAACAAAGGGTTAAAAATTGTCTTACCAGGACTCTTTGCTATCTCTACAGCTACTGCACGAGCCAATTTATTAGGTTCACCTTTGATAAAATTATCAAAAGTATATTGTGGATTCAAGTGGCTATCCCACTCATTATCAACCTCCACATTGGCTGGTGGCATAATAGTGGTTTTAGGAGTAGCAGATAACTTCATCGAATCACTAGGTATATCAATACTACTACCCGCCATCAGAATGCGGTACTCCAATTGTACCTGTGCACCAAACACCTTTCGTAATACGCGAGAAAGAAGGTCCAAATAATTATCCTCGATATAATCTACGATAAATTGGCTTCTAGCTTGCAATACCAACATATTGTTTTCCCATTGAATAGGCTCAATGGACGCAAACCAAGTTTGGTATGCGCTCTGCGACAGATTATCTTTCAAGATCTGTTGACATTCTGCCCACAATATGTTTATGTTTTCTTGCATGTTGTATTGCATGTACTTGCGTACTTGAGTTAGCTAATATATAAAAATGTGCGACTTATAGTGAAATATTCACAAAGAACAGACTATAAATTGACATAGTGTTTATCTCAAATCGGGTGCAAAGGTACTGCTTTTTTTTATATTACCAAAATTCAGATACAATCTTAACAATTATTAAAATGATATTTGCTTATTTCTCAGTAAGTTATAAATTAGTAGCTGATTTTCTTGCACTTATGTTTTTCTTCTTTTGCAAGTGCCTGATAATCATATATAACAGCATTGGTTGTTCCACAAGAATTGTTCCATAAAAAAATCCCTAACATCTTTGAAATCCAAAGAGTTAGGGACTTTTTCAGTATTTCTTGTAAATTAGATTTTCGTCAAACTATTCTTTCTTTGGTAATTTCTTCTGAATAAATCGTCGTGCTTTTACAGACATCAATATTGAATCTACGTTGAGCACTGCATTGTCGAGGTCATGGAGTACAGAATTGAGATTATCATGCAATTCAGTATCGTTGAGCAATAGGCCCAAGGTACCCTCGTCTGATGTTAATGAGGCATTTAGCAGATTAATCGTTGAGTCTAAACTTGCTATTGTATGCTGAATCTCGGCTTTGCGTACATCTTCTACTACAACTTGAAGATCAGACACAGTACTATCGACCTTTGTGAATATACCAGGCAATTGATTATGAGTCAAGCGGCGAATATCCTGACCACTGACAGTTAGGTCGGCAGTTATACGCTCAATATTTTGCAAGCTAGCATGTAAACTACCTGCTTCCACTTCATTGTTTAGATTGGAAACTAACAGATTTACTTCATTCAAAAGGCTATCTAGATCAGCTAATAATCCAACTTGCAGACTCTCCACCAATCCAGGAACAACAGTGGTTGTTATAGTATCTCCAGGTTGATATGTGGTATTAAATGGCTTAGGAGGTAAAATAAACTCTATGGCAGCTCCCCCTAATAGGCCGTCTGCAATCAGGGCCATCTGGGTACCCTCGGGTAGTTGAATACCCTTGTCGATACTAACACCTACTATAAATGCGGGCGTGCGCGTGAAGTCATAGTTGATTGATTCTACGAGACCCACTTGATGCCCAAGGATATATACAGGAGCTTGCTCAGTCAGAGCATTGCTACGCTCGAAATATCCATAGTAACAATTGGTTGGAGAAAAGATATTGACTCCTTTCAAAAAATTAAATCCGAAATACAATATACCCGCGCACACTACTGCAAGTATACCCACTTTGATTTCTCTTACATGTTTCATTTCTTATAATATTTTTCGAATGCATCAAAGATGCCATTCACTATTCCACTTTGTCCTTCTTTGCTAGCAAGCCAAGCCTCTTCCTCGGCATTGCTGATAAAACCCATTTCAACCAACACACTAGGGCAAGCCGACTGGAGCAACACCCAAAATGCAGCTTGTCGCACACCACGATTTGCTCGATTAAGTGATCCGACGAACTGATTCTGAACGAGTTCTGCAAATAATAGGCTATTATCCATGTATTGGTTTTGCATTAATTCGAAAATGATGTAACTTTCGATAGAATTAGGATCAAATCCCTGATATACAGTTTGATCCTGCTCCAATTTCATTACTGCATTCTCGCGCATAGCCACATCTAGATTATCCTCCATACGGTCAGTACCGAGGATAAATGTCTCAGCGCCTTGTGCCTTACGATTTTCAGCTGCATTGGTATGGATACTGATAAATAAATCAGCATGATTCTTATTCGCTATGTCAGCTCGTTTTTGCAATGGTAAAAAGATATCTGTATCTCGAGTCAAAACCACTTTTACCTCAGGAAATTTCTGACTAATCTTCGTTGCTAATTGTTTAGCTACAGTAAGATTTAGGTCCTTCTCTTTTATCCCTTTAACCAGACCGATAGCGCCAAAGTCATCGCCTCCATGTCCAGCATCAATAACTACCGTAAAGGACATCAATGACAATGAGAATACTGCCACCAGTATAGAATACAATATATTTTTAATTTTCGTCATTAACATAGATAAATTCAAAATAGACTGCAAAGTTACTATAAAATTTGCGAATAAGCAAACATTTTACAAAAAAAGTCTATTCTTAGTACGTTTTTATTGCTTTTCATTTTGATAGGCCTCTAATGCTTTTCGAAGAACCAGGACAGCTTTTGCAAGATCTTCTTTATTAAGAATATATGCCATTCGTACTTGATGACGTCCATCTTCTGGATTGGTGTAGAAGCCACTACCAGGAGCCATAATTACGGTTTGTCCTTCATATTGGAAATCTGTTAAGCACCATTGACAAAATTTATCCGTATCATCCACGGGCAGATGTACCATGACATAGAACGCACCCATAGGCGTTGGAGCAAATACTCCAGGAATTTGGTTGAGTTGGTCAATCAGGAAATTGCGACGTGACAGATATTCATCATACACTTCTTCCAAATATTCATGAGGTGTTGCCAAAGATGATTCTGCAATCACCTGACCAATCAGCGGAGGTGAAAGGCGAGCTTGACAAAACTTCATCACAGCACTATGAATCTGTTTGTTCTTAGTAATCAAAGCACCTATACGAATACCACACAGCGAATAACGTTTGCTTACTGAATCAATTAAAACTACGTGATCTTCAATTCCTTCCAAGTGAAAAGCAGATATATAAGGGCGTTTGGTGTAGATAAACTCACGATATACTTCATCTGAAAAAAGATAGAGATTGTATTTCTTTACCAGATCCCGTATTTGCAGCATCTCCTGCTTGGTATAGAGATAACCTGTTGGATTATTCGGGTTACAGATAAGGATAGCGCGCGTTTTTTCCGTGATTTGTTTCTCAAATTCCTCTACAGAAGGCAGTTTGAAACCATTTTCAATATTTGTCTTCACCGGTTTGATTACAGCGCCACATGATACAGCAAAGGCCATGTAATTGGCATAACTAGGATCTGTAATAATAATCTCATCTCCAGGATTGAGGCAGGCCATATAGGCAAACATAATGGCCTCTGATCCGCCAGATGTAATGATAATCTCATCAGGAGAGATATCTATTCCATACTCGGCATAATACCCTACCATCTTGGCCCTCAAAGAGATAACACCCTGAGACGGAGTATAAGCTAAAATGTCTTTACTGAAGTTTGTAATCGCATCTTTCGCACAATCAGGAGTCTGAATATCAGGTTGACCGATGTTAAGAGAATAAACATGAACACCATTTCGGTGAGCCGCTTCTGCGTACTTAGCCAGTTTACGGATAGGCGATTCTGGCATATTCTGCGCCCGAGTAGAAATTTTCATAAGGCCATGATTTTAGATTAGGCTGCAAAGGTACATTTTTTTTCTTATATACACAAGAAAAATCGTAAAAATATCTTTCCTCATTACAAAACAAGAGAGCATATTCGATGATATGCTCTCTTGCCGTATAACTTATTATGTTCTTATGAATTATCCTCCGCAACGGCTGTAGCCACACTCACGGCAATGCATACAGCCCTCTTCGAAGATCAACGCGTTGCCACAGTTAGGGCATACTTGGCCTTGCACCACAGTACCATCTTGAATATACTTCTTGAGTGCACGTTCAACACCCACCTTCCAAGAGTTGATGGATTCAGAATCCATTTGGAGCGAGCTAATCATCTTGATAACTTGGTCAATAGGCATGCCATAGCGCAAGACGCCTGAGATGAGTTTTGCATAGTTCCAGAACTCTTTGTCGAACTTATAGCTCAAGCCTTCCATAGTAGTCTTGAAACCACGAGAATTAACAAATTGGAAGTCGTAACGCTTAGTACCATCCTCTTGTACCACACGAATAATCTTACCTTTAGTCACGGATTTTGGTAGAAGAATACCCTCTTCATCATCTGCAAGACCGGTAAAGATCTCGTAAGGAACACCGTCTTTGAGACCTACAAAAGCGATCCATTTATCTTTATTATTTTGGAAACGAACCACATCGCACTCCAACTCGGTAGGACGCACGCGTACCTTGTTGTCAAAGCAAACACAGTTCTTCTCCTCTTTCTTGCCTTCTTCTTTCTTCTTCTTCTCTTTGATGCCCTCCAAGACGCCGGTACGAGAGCCATCACGATATACGGTACATCCCTTGCAGCCAGAGCGCCAAGCCTCCTCATAGAGTTGGCCAACAAGTTCCTCGCTCACATCATTTGGCAGGTTGATAGTCACGGAGATACTATGATCTACCCACTTTTGAATAGCACCTTGCATATGTACTTTCTCCAGCCAATCTACATCATTAGCAGTTGCTTTGTAGTATGGAGATTTCGCTACGAGTTCGTCGATCTCAGCCGTTGTGTAGCGATGAGCAGGATCGTAGGTATAACCATTAGCATTCATCCATGTGATGAACTTGTGGTGGAATACTACATACTCCTCAAAGCTATCACCTACCTCATCCACGAGATCTACGTGTACATTCTTATCGTTTGGATTCACCTTACGGCGACGGCGGTATACAGGTTGGAACACAGGCTCAATACCACTAGTGGTTTGGGTCATGATACTGGTCGTACCAGTTGGCGCAATGGTCAAGCATGCGATATTACGACGACCATGTTTTACCATCAATTCATAAAGTTCTGCATCTGCCTCTTTCAAGCGTTGGATATATGGGTTATTCTCCTCACGCTTAGCATCATATACATGGAATGCGCCACGCTCTTGTGCCATTTGCACACTACTGCGATATGCAGCCAGGGCCAAGGTCTTATGCACTTCTACGGAGAATGCAGTAGCTTCAGGAGTACCATAACGCAAGCCCAAAGCAGCCAACATATCACCCTCTGCGGTAGTACCCACACCAGTACGACGACCCTTGGTGGTCTTATCCATGATCTTCTCCCATAGTTCGCGCTCGGTACGCTTGATAGACTCGCACTCTGGGTCAGACTCTACTTTTGCCAAGATCTTCTCAATCTTTTCTACCTCAAGGTCAATGATATCGTCCATCATGCGTTGAGCCACAGCCACATGCTTCTTGAATAGTTCAAAATCAAACGCAGCTTGAGGAGTAAATGGATTCTTCACATAGCTATAGAGGTTGATTGCCAACAGACGGCAGCTGTCGTATGGACACAATGGAATCTCACCACAAGGGTTGGTACTTACGGTCTTATAGCCAAGGTCTGCATAGCAATCTGGTACAGACTCGCGAGTAATAGTATCCCAGAAGAGCACACCTGGCTCAGCTGACTTCCATGCATTGTGGATCACCTTCTTCCAGAGAGCAGCCGCATCTACCTCTTTCGTGTATGTAGGCGCGTTGGAATCTATAGGGTATTGTTGGGTGTACATTTTGCCTTCGATAGCCGCTTGCATAAAGTCGTCGTGCATTTTCACAGACACATTGGCACCAGTCACCTTTCCCGACTCCATCTTAGCATCAATAAACGCTTCACTATCAGGGTGCTTCACGCTAACGCTGAGCATCAACGCACCACGACGGCCATCTTGCGCTACCTCGCGAGTAGAGTTGCTATAGCGCTCCATGAAAGGAACCAAACCAGTAGATGTCAAAGCACTATTCTTCACTGGGCTACCATGAGGACGGATGTGGCTAAGATCATGACCTACTCCACCACGACGCTTCATCAATTGTACTTGCTCCTCGTCGATTTGGATAATCGCGCCATAGCTATCCGCGCTACCATCTTGACCAATCACAAAGCAGTTGCTCAAACTAGCTACTTGGAAGTCATTACCGATACCAGTCATCGGACTACCAGCGGGTACGATGTACTTGAAATCCTTGAGTAGTTCAAACAACTCAGCCTCGGACATTGGGTTAGTATACTTCTGCTCAATGCGAGCAATCTCAGCTGCCAAACGATGATGCATATCGTCTGGGGTCTGCTCATAAAGGTTTCCATACGAATCCTTGAGCGCATATTTCGTACTCCATACGCGCGCAGCCAACTCGTCACCTTTGAAATACTCCACAGAAGCCAACTCAGCTTCTTTTTGGGTATAAGTCTTTTTCTCCATGATATTTAATGAGTTATAATTTTTCTTACCTCTATCGGCCTAAAAATAGACGCGAAATCGACTGCAAAGGTAATACATATTTATGAAACCTGCAAATATTTTGACAAAAAAAGTTTTCAACAACTATATGAAGTTGTCCAAAACAAAATCGCAAGCAACTAATTATCAGTCACTTGCGATTTTAAAAATGTTGAAAAGTTTTCCAAAACAAAAAAGTTATCAACAACTTAGGTTCTCTATTTGCGTAATTTGAGCATTACAGCATGTTAATCCACTTTTATCTACTTGTTGATATCGTACGTTATTAGCTCGCTCTGCATAACGGGTCAACATTTGGTCGCCTAGATAGAGTTCCTTGACATAGTTGATATCTAGTCTGAATGGCTTTGTATTATCTTGCATACGACGAGCATTGAGCATCCATTCAAGATACTTGGTTGAATTGCAATGGCAGTTGTAATCCATATCTGCATATTGAATGGTATGTGATTTTTCTTGCGCACGAATCACCTCTGGATCTTGCTCCAGTTCGTCTAGCAGCAATGGTAGCATTTTTGGAGCACGGCTCATCTTCATGACTTCCCCATCCACAGAACTTTTGAAAATATCCATATCAAACAGATTGACTATCTCACGTTTGTCTCGCTCTAAGACGGCCCATACTGTCTTGCAGCAACCTATTAGCTGTTCTGTGTCATTCTCTTTTTTATATATACGGAAATTACGAACAGATAGCATATGTGCATTCATCTCTATCCATGTTTCAAAGATCAGTTCTTCGCCATGGGTAGGCAAATACAGCATCTCCAGATTGAGATGCGTGATAATCCAAGTGCAATTGTATTGCAAGAGAAAGGGGATACCTATCCCCATTTCGTCCGCCACTTTGCCAGCTACTATCAATAGTCTATTCTCTAGTGTATGCAACCGCAAACGACGAGTATCGTCTATATCTTGGTATTGAACAGTATAATTATATTTATATTTCATGCAGTGCTTGGATTTGTGGTATCGTACTACGGGCCAAGGGCAAGGCAGTATTTAGTCTAGTCCTTGATAGGGAATACGCCAGTAGGACGTAAAATAGTATATTGCGTCATGGATTGATTAGATCGGAATCCAACGCCCTTGATAATAGAAGTCTCACGGGTAATGACAATAGAAGAATCGGAATATACTGATTCTGACTTTTGATCCCAATAGAGCAAAGGAGAATCAAACTGTTCCCCCTCAAGGTTGACAGCTTTAACATTACCCTTCAGTAGCCACAGCTGAGATGGTTCGTTGTAGAATGCATAATCAGCTTCTACGGTAGCATCTGGTTTTAGGTTTTCATCGAATCGCTCCAAATAAATGCCATTTGGAAATTCCCAATAAGGAGTGTCTGCCTTATCGTACACTTTCCAAGTCTGTGCTTTGATGCGATATCGAACTATTCCTGAATCAGAAATAATTGTATTTACATCCGTCGCTTGAAGAGCAGGTGTGGTCTTTCTATCTGCCACAGCTGCAGCGCGTAAACGGACATCACGTTTGTTGCATCCCACAACAATCAATGCCAAGAGAACCACACACATGATTCTCTTGGCAGTTAATTGTGATAAGAGTTGAAAAAGTTTCAATGTTTCTTATTAAGGCGTATGCCTTGAAGATTATTTCAACAATTTATTATTCCGCTTTTGAACGGCAAGTAGTAGTTCTGTTAATCCAACCACCTACGCGATAAGGAGAACCCTCGTTCAAATCACGATGGAAGAAGACATCTTCTTTGCTTGGGAAATATTGGCGATAAGTAGCAATGAGTTTGTTAGCATCGCCGGTGCAAGAAGCATCAACACTCTTTGCTTTTTGGAACATATCGCATGCAACCCAGAACACAGAGCGAGCCAAGATTGGGTCGTCTGACACCTTAGCACTAGCATAGCAGATACCCATCAAGAGATAGCAACGACCATCTTCTGGCTCGATATCCAAAGCTTGTTGTGCATAGGCAACACCTTGTTGGTAGTTCTTCAACGAAACATATACATTAGCCAATCGATAGAGGTAGTCAGCTTTATCTTCGTCTTCAGTAACCATAGACAATGCTTGCTTGTAGTAATCAACAGCACCATTCAAGTCATCCTTCTTGATGCACATTTGCGCACAACCAGCAGCAGACTCAGCAGTAGGTTGCAATTTGTGTGAGTGCTCAGCAGCAGCAAAATACACTTCGCTCTCGGTGCATCCAAGACGGCGGTAGAGTTTCATGATAGAACCCAGTTTCTCCAAGTCATTAGCACTCTCAGCCACCACGCTTGCATACATTTGATCCATTTGACCGCAGTCAGCAGCACCAGAAGCAGCATAGAGACGATCCACATAAGCCTTTTGGCTAGCTGCGTGCTCAGCGTTCTTACCACCAGCGGTAGCAATTTGATCTAATGTCGCAGAAGCCAATTGATAATCTGCCAAGAATTGATCACCATATTGATCGGTGTTGGACTTATAGATATTGTAACTAACCTCAACGAATTTGCGCAAAACGGTGATTTGAGCTTTTGCACCTAGCGTGCTTACAGACTCCTTTAACCAATCATATGCAGGCATAGCCAACTCGTCTTCAGTATAATATTTCAAATAGTCCATTGCCTTCAGACCCAACACGTAAGCGTCAGGATATTTTGCATCATCAAAGTATTTGATACGGTCATCGTGCAATTGTAGGATCGAATCGCGCAAAGCCTTGCGTACGTTCTCATCAGTGATTTGTTGGTAACGATAATCCAAGATCTCAGCACCATCGGTATAGATAGCCTTGTTCAAATCAGGACGAGATTGATACACTGGCAACCAGAAGCCATAGGCCTCTTCAAATTGTTTGTTTTTTACTGACTCGTGGAACAGTGAAAGGTTGACCATGCACTCTTCATCGGACAATGTTTCTACTACAGGTGCAACTACCTCTGGCTGAGCACCTTTCTTTTTCTTCTTTTGTGCGAAACCTGCCATTGGAATAGCAAAGCACAAAGCGATTAACAATACTTTTTTCATTTTTTTGTTTATTTTATGTATAAATCTATTATAGTTTACGTTTGAAGAACCAATGTTCGGATATGGATGCGTTGATTACCAGTCGCAGATAATTCTCTTTCAGTACATCTTTGCTACCGCGTCTTCCATATTCAAGTGTTGTATTGATCATAGTGCCAGATGTACGAAGTGGGAAACCAACACCGACACCGACTCCTATTTCTGCTTCCTTATATTGATTGGTATATGCCGTAGTATAATTAAGACCTACTCGCCAATACAGTTGATCCACATATTTGCGGCTAGTTGGGTCATTGCGATATTCTGCACCTAATGCCCAACGATGGCGCTTACGCAAGGTATTGGTTTGGCCAAAATAGTTAGCGCTAGCCCAATCATGACACATATAGTCCACACCCACCAAAACACGATTGTTGTATGCATAACTCAAACCTGCACCATACATCATAGGCATTTCAAATCCATTCTCAAGCAATGTGATAGTATCTAACGTAGTGGTTTCAATCTGTTGATAATTCATACGTGAGAAGGGTTGTTTGTTTTCAAATACGCCGCCTAGAGTAATGGAGTGTTTACCAAATGTATGGAATACTTGTACACCATATCGCAAGCGTAAACTATTCGCAGTCAAAGTTTCCGTCATTCGTACAGAATCCATCGATGCATTCGTAAAGTTGAGGCTTCTGGATTGCTCTATATTTCCGAACATGTAGTACGCATTCATTCCCAATGCCACCCAATTGCATATATTAAAACTTACGCCACCATATACTTGGGTAAAGCCACCTAGGCCACGGTAAGATTGGGTGTAATAGTAGTCGGAGTTGATAGAATCGGTCAATGCAAAATCATATCCAACAGCCGAATATGGATTGACGCCCAATGACATGGCTATATGCTGTCTCCAAATTGGAAATTGCATTGTGATGTATTCCAAGTTGCCATTGACCTTGTTGGTTTGTCCGTAGGAATCGCCATAGTTGGTATAAAGAAATGATCCAGCCACATCAAACATGAAGGTCATGGAGTCGCATGCGGTATAGGATGCAGGTTGTGCAGGGTTAATCACTTTGTTAGAGCGCATACCAACTCCCAGACCACCCATTGCACGGTAAGCACCAGGTAAGTTATTATTTAATTCACCATATCCAAAGCGTGATGTAGGAGAGGAAGTGGCATTCTGCGCCCATGTACCAAGCGCAGTAAAACTAGCAACTAGTATTAATATATATTTTTTCAATTTCATAATCAATTAATGCTTATCTATATTGTATTCCAAGATACGATTCAAACCGATCAACACCAAGTGTGGTTCATGACGCATACTTTCTTTGATTCCATTTAATATATAAGGTGCATGTCCCCCCGTAGCAAATCCCACAAATTCAGTCCCCTGTTCGCTAAGCGTACGCATATATCCCTTTAGTTCAAATACCACTCCACGAATCACCCCAGCTGCAATAGCTTCTTTGGTATTCTTGCCAAACAATGGTATCAATGCATTTTGCTCTACCTCAACTAATGGCAACTTTTTTGTCATTTGATTGAGCACTGTCAATCGCATTTTGATGCCAGGAGCTATATTACCCCCTAAAAATCCCTTATCAGCAGACACAAAATCATATGTAATCGCTGAGCCTGCATCTACAATCAATAGATTCTTATTCGGACACAAATATGCAGCTCCTACGGCCGATGCGATGCGATCTTGCCCTAATGTATCTGGTGTTTCGTAGCAATTAGCAATAGGCAATGGCGTTTTGTAGTCAAACAATATAAAGTGCTCCGACAAGCGATTGAGCGTATTCACCACAGCTGCATCCATATTGGCTACCGACGACACAATGCTATTTCTGATCGGGTAAAGCGAGAAGAGGCGCTCTACATCAGCACTCGTAAAGCACTTGTACAATAAGTTCTTCACAATGCGCCCATCTTGCTTAAACAGCGCCACCTTCGTTCTCGAATTTCCCTGATCAATACACAAATTCATTGTTTTGTTCGCTTTGCTCACGTTATTGGCTTCACGTTATTGGCTTCGCGTTGATGGTTCGCTACGCTCACGTACGCTTTAGCCATTTTCGTCGCCATCGGCGACCACTTTTTCGCGGCTTGCCGCCATCAACCAAGTTTATGCTTCGTACAGGAAGCGTTTAATACTCTTCTTTGGAGTCTTTTCGAACTCGTGTGGATAGAGTTTGAAGATATTTATTTGCTCATAGGCAGCCAACTCGGCATTCACTAACTTGCGATTTTCGTCCATCACTGCCTCTAGCTGCTCTTGTGTCAACTTATCGGCATCAACTGCCTCAAAATCAGGACAAACCAATGCCACCAAACGTGTATCATCCTTTTGCAACACTAGCGACTCCAAGACATATGGCATATTATTGATCTTTGCTTCAATCTCTTCTGGGTAGATATTTTGTCCGCTAGGTCCAAGCAACATTGTCTTGCAACGACCTTTTATATATATAAAGCCATCCTCATCTATGGTACCCAAGTCACCGGTACGCAACCATCCATCTTCGGTAAATGATTGAGCGGTAGCTTCATCATTCTTGTAATAGCCCACCATCACGTTCTCACCACGCACTTGAATCTCACCCACACCCTCGGCATTAGCGTCGGCAATACGTGCTTCCATATAGCCCTTCAGCACTTGTCCGCATGATTGCGAGCGGAAGTCCTGCCATGGGGTAAAGCTAATGAGCGGAGCCGTTTCGGTCATACCATAACCTATGGTGATTGGGAATTTGATACGGCGCAAGAACGCCTCTACTTCGGCATTCAATGGTGCGCCACCGATAATGATTTGTGAGAACTCGCCACCAAAAGCATCCATCAGTTTCTCGCGAATCTTGCTCAACACCACTTGATCCAGCAATGGCACTTTCAGCACCCAACTCACAGGAGTCTTCGAGATCTGTGGCTGAATCATCTTCTTGTAGATCTTCTCCAATATCAATGGAACGGAGAGGATCACGGTTGGCTTAACCTCAGAGAAAGCCTTAAGCAATATCTTAGCAGATGGTGTTCGACCAATAAGATAGGTATGTCCACCAGCAGCGAGACATGCCAAGAAGTCGAATGCACATCCATACGCATGGGCCAATGGTAAGAATGCCACATGGCGGCAACCAGGGAATACCAAGTTGGTTGTCAAGCCGAATAGGATGTTACCTGCCAACGCATTCATAGGAGTCATCACTCCCTTGCTGAAGCCTGTGGTACCAGAAGTATAGTTGATTGATGCTAACTCGGCATTGCTTCGCTCAATATAGTGTACGTCATTTATGCTAAAGCCGTTTGGATATTTCTCCGCAAAAAGGTCTTCGATAGTCATCTTATCTACCGCTTGCTCCATTGGTAAACGGCTAAGGATCATCTCCATATTATTGAGCGAAAGCACAGCTTTTAGTTCAGGTACTTGCTCAGCATCAATATTCTCCCAGATCAAATCGGTAATAAATAACAATTTTGATTCTGAGTGGTTGACGATATGAATGGCATCATTCGCTTTGAAATCTTGCAATATAGGCACAATCACTGCTCCATATGTCACTGCAGCCAAGAAGGTGGTTACCCAGTTTGCATTATTCTTACCCATCACGGCAATCTTGTCACCTTCTTCGATACCTGCTTGATTGAAAAGCAGATGTAATTTAGCAATATTTTCCGCCAGCTGCGCGTAAGTCAGCGTATTCGTTGTGCCATAGTCAGTAACCGCTTCTAGAGTCCAATTTTGGCGAAACGAATTTTCATAAATCTTGATAAGATTTTGTTCTGGTTTACTTAGCATAGGTGTATTGTGTGTTTTTATTAAATTTACAAAATCAATTTTATAATTATAATCGTTAGATTATAGATATCATGCATATTCAAAAGCCGAATTACGCAAATAACGCGGCAAAGGTACAAAAAAAAATGGGAATACGCAAATCATTTACCAATAAAAGTAATAATTTAATAAGAATTTTACTTTTTGACCTAAAAAAAACGAGGCCATCGCCCCGTTTCCCTATATCTCGCCTCTCACCCATAGCCCATCGCCAATAGCCTATAGCGCCATCGGCGCGTCCCATAGCCATCGGCTGTGTAGTATTGGGTAGTATGGTGTAGTGTTATTTTCCTTTTGAGCGGGGCAGGGAGTTGATTGCCCCGCAAGTTGTCACCATTGTCGTCAATGCTCCCATCACCAATAGCCCATCGCCAATAGCCTATAGCGCCATCGGCGCGTCCCATAGCGAAGCGTCCTACAGCTGCTTGGCGGCTACCAATCGATCATACCTCGCGCCAAATGGTCTGTAGTAAACCCACACGGCATACTCATTCTCGGTCTGCCAATGCGAGCCCTCAATCGGCAGAAGACTGCTGCCTTTAGGACCTACGGTGCAATACATATAGTTGTATCCACCTTGTTTCAGATAAGCATATAGGTAGTAGCACTGATTCTCAGGGTCGTATTGCATTAGATTGTCAGCAGTATATTGATTGTAAAATAAATCACCACCTACAAAAATTTGCGCATCCATAATAGGTTGTTTGACCGGCAAACAGAAGTGTACCCACATGTATTCAGCATCCACATCGGGGTAATCTGATTTCTCGCAATTGACCACCCATTGTCCATTTGCGTCTATATCAGATAGATAGGGCAAACCCTCCTTTGAAGCGCCGCTGGCGAGGGTGCCGCGAATAGCATCCTGTTCTATAATGGCGTGATATTCGCCTTGACTGTACACCACCCTATCTATATGATATCCAGCATAATACACAGAATATGAGTCGAAATGTCGAAATTCGTTTCCTGCTTCAAAAATTAGAGATTTATTATTGATATATCTCAATTTTTTGGGCTCTACAAAAGTGGGTTTATTGACTATGACACGATTGTCTATTCGCCCATTTTGAGTGACCACAACTGCTACATCTTGAGCATCTCGTAGGTTGAGTTCTGTGGTATTAAGATCGATGTCGAGCTGCTGATAACGGCCATTAAGTTCGATATCGGTATTGACTCTTATATCAGCATGGATATCTACCAGTGGTTCTACTACGGAGAAGCATACATGCGCTACTACATTATTGACGTCGCCATCTTGATAGATGGTAATGAGGTAGTTGCCACTGGCTTTGAGTTGCATGTCATTATTGGGAAAAGTAAACCAATAGTGTGTATAAGTCTGTTGAGTATTGTTGGACAGCTCATAGTCCACGATATCTGCCGATGTAAAGCCATCTAGGTATTCGTATGAACTAATATTGCTCTTATTCCAATATCGATCGCAGTGCTCCACCTTGTAGCTATACAACTTGGTGTCGTGGCTAAGTTCGTCAAAACTAATCTCTAGCGTATTATCCTCTTCGCTGCCATCCACGATTCCGTCTTTTAGCACGAGATATGGACGTTGTGGATTGCCACTCGGTTCGAGTGCTTCGCGCAAGTATTGGATACGCAAGGTGCGTATGTTAGTATTCAGCGAACGTGTATGATATTGCGCATGTGCGACAAGTGATAGAATAAGGAGTAGTAATATGTAGTAAAGTTTTCTCATTTCGGGCACAAAATTACGAAAATTTAGTTAAAATACCAAATAAATTTGCATATTTCATAAAAAAGCAGTACTTTTGCACTCGCTTTTGGTAAGTTGGTGTATACAATGCTATACTATCCTACACCACCCTACACAACGCTCTTGCCATTGTGGCTCAGTTGGTAGAGCAACGCATTCGTAATGCGTGGGTCGCCGGTTCGAGTCCGGCCAGTGGCTCAAAAAGAAAAAGACATCCTTTTGCGGGTGTCTTTTTCTTTTACTATTCTGTCATGGCCGAGAACCATTAATTGCCCTCCTACAGACTATTGCTGATTATACGCCTCCAATGCTTTGCGGAGTACCAACACGGCTTTCGCCAAGTCCTCCTTATTCAATATATACGCCATACGTACCTGATGACGACCATCCTCAGGATTGGTATAGAAACCACTACCCGGAGCCATAATTACAGTCTGACCCTCGTACTGGAAGTCGGTCAAACACCATTGGCAGAACTTGTCCGTATCGTCCACAGGCAAATGCACCATCACATAGAACGCTCCCATAGGCGTAGGCGCAAACACACCCGGAATCTGATTGAGTTGGTCAATGAGGAAGTTGCGACGAGATAAATACTCATCGTACACTTCTTCCAAATAGTCATGTGGTGTAGCCAATGCCGACTCTGCTATCACCTGACCTATCAATGGAGGCGACAAACGCGCCTGACAGAACTTCATAACTGCCTGATGCACATCCTTATTTTTGGTAATCAACGCGCCTATACGCACGCCACATAGCGAATAACGCTTGCTCACCGAGTCAATCAATATCACACGATCCTCAATGCCCTCCAAATGGAAAGCCGAAATATAAGGACGTTTGGTGTAGATAAACTCGCGATATACCTCATCGGAGAAGAGATACAAATCATATTTCTTGACCAAATCGCGAATCTGCATCATCTCCTGCTTGGTGTATAGATAGCCCGTAGGGTTATTTGGGTTGCAAATCAAGATGGCGCGTGTCTTGTCGGTAATCTGCTTTTCAAACTCCTCCACCGAAGGCAACTTAAAGCCATTCTCAATATGCGTTTTCACGGGTTTGATGACTGCACCGCAGGACACTGCAAAGGCCATATAGTTGGCATAACTGGGGTCGGTGATGATAATCTCATCGCCTGGATTGAGACATGCCATATAGGCAAACATGATTGCTTCCGAACCGCCCGAAGTGATGATAATCTCATCGGGCGAAATGTCAATACCATACTCCGCATAATACCCTACCATCTTTGCTCGCAAGGACAATACCCCCTGCGAGGGCGTGTATGCAAGTATATCACGCTGAAACGCCGCAATAGCATCTTTGGCGCAATCGGGCGTCTGAATGTCGGGCTGACCAATGTTGAGAGAATAGATGTGAATACCATTACGGTGTGCCGCTTCTGCATACTTTGCCAACTTACGAATTGGCGATTGCGGCATGCTCTGTGCGCGTTTCGAGATTTTCATGGTAAAAGCATTTTAAGGATTTCTGGGTGCAAAATTACAAAAAATATTGCACATGTACAAGAAATTGAGCAAAAATTTGCATATTTGTTTTTTTTGTAGTAATTTTGCAGCGAAATAAGGCAAGCAGAATGCAAATTGGGGAGCTGGCACAAGTATTTGCACTACATCCCGAAGTAGATGTACTGGCAAATGAATTAAGTAAAAAACGCCAAAAGCATTTTTTACTCAGGAATCTCTATGCCTCTGCACAAAGTATATTTCTCTATTCCCTATCCCAACGCCTTGCCAATGACCAGCACGGCAGACCTCTATTAATCGTATTAGACAACGCTGATGATGCCCAATATATGTATGCCGACTTGCGTACATTGAGCAACGAGCATGGGGTATATTTCTTCCCCACTTCTCATCGCAGAAGGCAAGGCACCGACGAAGCGATGGCCGTGCAGCGAACGGAGGTGCTGACGGCATTGGTAGGCGAGAGGCAAGAGGCGAAAGGCGAAAGGCAAGTGATAATTGTTACATATCCAGAGGCATTGGCGGAGGAGGTGCCTGCACCCGAATCGCTCCTGCAACAGACCATTCACCTCGCCACAGAACAAGAGATTGCGCAATCCACGCTTATCAAGCAGCTCGTGGAGCAGCATTTCCAACGTGTAGATTTTGTATATGAACCAGGGCAGTTTGCCGTGCGTGGCGGAATCATTGATGTATATAGCTATGCCCACGATAATCCCTATCGTATTGACTTCTTCGGAGATGAGATAGATTCTATCCGCGAGTTTGACATCGAAACGCAATTATCCAAAGAGCGCATTGCTGCCATCCAGATTGTCGCCAACCAATCCCGCGATGCCCAATCTGCCCTACTCACCCACTATTTGCCCGAACATACGCTATGGATCAGCAATGGATTTGATATTATCCGATTCAAAATAGCCAACGAACATATATCAGCCCTATGCGATGAGGCAACTACCATCGAACTGGCGCAGAAAAGTAGTTTTTCGACCTTCGATACTATTCATTTCGACACCTTGCCTCAACCCTCCTTCAACAAGAACTTCGACATACTGATAGACGACCTTCGCGCACGCATACGCGACAACTATAAGGTATATATCCTCGCGGAACAGGTCAAGCAGACCGACCGCCTGCGTGCTATCTTCGAAGATAAAGAATCAGGAATTACCTTTGTGGCTATCAACCAAACTTTGCACAACGGATTCGTGGACAACGATGCGAAGATATGTTGCTACACCGACCATCAGATATTCGAACGCTATCACCGTGTAACACTGCGTTCGGAGAATGCCCGACGAGGCAAAGCCATCATCACGCTCAAAGAAATCAACCAACTGAAGATAGGTGATTATGTGGTACATACCGACCACGGAATAGGTCAGTTTGCGGGACTGGTTACCACCAATTTCTATGGTCGTCCACAAGAGACTATCAAACTAACCTACCGCGATGGTGATACCATTTTTGTCAGCATACATAATCTGCATCGCATATCCAAGTACAAAGGTCGTGAGGGCAGCGAACCTACTATCTCGCGTTTAGGTTCGGGTGCATGGGAGCGCATGAAAGAGCGCACCAAGGACAAGGTCAAGGATATTGCGCGCGACCTTATCCGCCTCTATGCCACGCGCAAGCAGCAAAAGGGGTTTGCCTATTCGCCCGATGGCTATATGCAACACGAATTAGAGGCCTCTTTCTTCTACGAAGATACACCCGACCAAGCCAAAGCCACACTGGACATCAAACACGATATGGAGAGTCCTATGCCCATGGACAGACTGGTCTGTGGTGATGTAGGTTTTGGTAAGACCGAAGTAGCCATGCGTGCTGCCTTCAAGGCTGCCACCGATGGCAAGCAGGTGGCAGTATTGGTACCTACTACCGTACTCGCCATGCAGCATTACAACACCTTCCGCGAACGCTTCCGCGATTTCCCTGTGCGCATTGAGTATTTGAGCCGTAGCAAGACTGCCAAACAGGTCAAAGAGATATTGGAAGACCTGAAAGCAGGCAAGATAGATATATTGGTAGGTACCCACAAACTGGTGGGCAAACAGGTGGTTTGGAAAGATTTGGGGCTGCTCATTATTGATGAGGAGCAGAAGTTTGGTGTAGCCGTCAAGGAGAAACTAAAATCGCTACGCACCAATGTTGATGTCCTGACACTGACTGCTACGCCTATCCCTCGCACCTTGCAGTTCTCGTTGCTCGGCGCACGCGATTTGAGTATCATCAACACCCCTCCGCCTAATCGTTATCCCGTTATGACAGAGACGATTACGTTGGACGATGAAGATATTATCAAAGAGGCTATTCAATTGGAGATGCAGCGCAACGGACAGATTTATGTGGTCTGCAACCGTATCGAGATGCTGCCTCGCATTGAGAGTCGCTTATTGCGCCTTTGCCCCGAAGCACGAACGGTGATTGCACACGGACAAATGCCTGCGGGCGAGATGGAAGAACGATTAGAGGCTTTCATCAACTATGACTACGACGTTCTTATATCCACCACTATCATCGAATCGGGTGTGGATATACCTAATGTGAATACCATCATTATTCACTCGGCACAGAACTACGGTTTGTCCGATTTGCACCAGTTGCGTGGTCGTGTGGGGCGTTCCAACCGCAAGGCGTATTGCTACTTAGTGACACCCGACAAAGAGCTGCTGACGTCTGATGCCCGTCGCAGGCTGAATGCGCTAACCACCTTTGCGGAGTTAGGTTCTGGTTTTCAGTTGGCTATGCAGGATTTGGATATCCGTGGTGCGGGCAATATGTTGGGTGCGGAGCAAAGTGGTTTTATTGCCGACTTGGGATACGATACCTATCAGCGCATATTGAATGAAGCGGTTGAGGAGATCCGCGAGGAAATGGAAAACACCAATAGCCAATATCCAATAGCCGATACCCAATCGCCAATAACCAATCGCCACAAAAACTGGTGCAACGACAGCCTGTTGGAGAGCGACTTGCCATTGTCTTTTCCGCCTACGTATATTGAGAATATCTCCGAGCGTATCAGTTTGTACCGCGAATTAGATAGTTTGTCGGATGAAGATAGTCTTCTCGCCTATCAAAAGCGATTGATTGACCGTTTTGGTAAGTTACCTGACGAGGCAGAGCAGTTGTTGAATGTTGTTCGATTGCGTTGGTTGTGTTGCCGTATGGGTATTGAGAAGGTGATTCTCAAGCAGGAGCGTATGTCGATTTACTTCATTACTCATAATCCTAAGTATTTCCAATCGGAAGTCTTTGAGAAGATTTTGCGTTATGTTTGCTCGCGTGTGGAGCGTTGCCGATTGGTGGAGGATAAGGACCGTCAGGGTCATCCTACGGGCAAACGTTATGCGGTTATACAGCAGGTCAAGACGATTAGTGGAGCGTTGCATTTGCTCAATAAGGTCATGGAGGAGACTGTATAGCGCGTGTATGTAAACCATATACTTTTCTTTTCTCGTTCTTGCTCGAATAGTTATTTTTTTGCAAAAAATCGCAAAAATCTTGCTCAATTCAAAAAATTGTTGTACCTTTGCACCCGCAATTGAGGAAAGTTGTCTGAGTGGTCGAAAGAGCCGCACTCGAAATGCGGTGTACACATTGCGTTGTACCGGGGGTTCGAATCCCTCACTTTCCGCAAACGAAAAGTTCGGGATATATAGTAAAAGCAGAGATTTTCTCTGCTTTTTTGTGTGTTATGGACTATGCTGCAAACTTGTTTGCAAGTGTAGTCAATAAGACACAATAAGCAACGCTTAGTTGCTATTGCTATGTATTTTGAACTTTTTGTTTGCAAGGACGCTCCTGGCAAGGCATAGGCATTCGAGGTGGGCTCGTTCTTTGAACGAGGTCGGTGCCCTCGAATCCCCCCACATAGTTGGTTATATGGATTACTCTTTCCGCAAACGAGCTCCCGCATATTTCTTTTAAAAAAGTAGCAATTCTTAAGATTCGTTTCCTTTTCGTTTCTCTATCCGTTGCCCAATTTTACCGAGAGACGACCCTGAGAACTCCGAGAGAACTCCCCGAGACCGCCAAAACGAAAAAAGTGCGTTTTCTTAAGATTTGCGCCTTTACATTAAAACTTCTAACACTTTTTTCACTTAAAATTTGCAAGTCTGCAAATTTTGTAGTACCTTTGCAAATTGAAATTTATAAACAGTAATATGAGAAAGATAAGATTACTACTAACACTCTTGTGCCTTTGGTTGGGACTGCTTCCCGCATTGGCGCAGTCGGTAACCATAGTGGAGGAGATGCAGAAGGTGCCTTATGCCAATGTGTTGGCGATGTACAAGAATGAGTTTGGCAGTTTCGAGAAGCCTGTAATGCGTCCCAGTTTTCCCTATGCAGTAATCCGTATGCACTTGGAGGGACAAGGTCAAGCCGTGCGCGAATCCAAAGAACGCTTAACACTGTATATGGGTCAGCAGATGGGTGTAGAATCACGGGTTACTACCTATTCGAATCAGATACTATTCTTGGTGCGTGCTCCTCGCCATCCGATGATTTATATCGACTGTGGCGATGGCTGTGAGCGGGTGTTGCTGAGCAATATGCAGCAGTTAGAAGCTAATTGCTTGTATGATTGTACGGTAGAGTTTACGCCCGAAAGCGACATGGATAAAGATGCACTCTTGGATGAGTTGCGTGCTGAAATAGCCAATTTGATGCAAGCGCAGCAAGCGACCACAAACGAGGAGATACAGGTGGAAGAAGTAGTAGATTCGATAACAAAACAACGAATTACACCTATTTTAGATGATACCTTGAGCAGGTACCAACGTTATGCGCAGAACGCCAAGATGAAGACACTGGTAATGGGGCAGATAGGTTATAGCGTGGCGCCACAGTTGAGTTATGGCGCAATGGTGGGACAGATGTATGGGGGCTATGGTTGGTATGTGAATGTACGCTCGAATTTCCAGTTTGGTGTTACCGCCACTGCATCATGTGATGCTAATGGCTTGGTGGATGGTGTGAAGCCATTTTATTCGGGTAACACCAGTAGTAGCCACTTGGCTATTCATGGTGGCTTTATGATGAACATGCTGGAGAAGATGTCAAAGAATAAGTTTAATACCTTAGGTGTGTATATCGGTGGTGGCTATGGCAAACGTGAGTTATTGGCAGAAACGACCGATGGCGAGTGGATAAAGTATGCACCTACTTCGCATAATGGTTTTGCAGGTAATGTAGGACTGTTTGGTAGTATAGCGGGTGTGACTTTGAATGTGGGTGTAAGTACGATCAACTTTAAGTATGTGGACTTGGAAGTTGGTATCGGATTTATGTTTTAATGGAGGAGTGAAAAGATGAAAGAGTCAATAACAATAATTGATAAAGATTACACACAGTGGGTAGATTTGCTCATTGAGCGTTATCAGTATTGCCAGGTAAGAGCAGCAATACATGTTAATCGTGAGCAGTTGATGTATAATTGGTTGCTTGGACGCGATATTGTAGAGATGCATGTGGAGCAGCGATGGGGTGAAAAAGTAATTGAACAATTGAGCCGTGATTTGAAGGAAAGAATGCCTGATGCAGATGGTTTGTCAGTAACCAATCTTAGATATTGTAGGAGATTTTATTTGCTTTATAATCAAGTAGATATTATTCGCCCTCAACTTGAGGGTGAATTGGATTTCGTTCTTGATACAATACACCCCCAAACTGGGGGCGAATTGACAAATATAGCCATCTTTAACGTACCTTGGGGACATCATAAGTTGATATTGGACAAAGTAAAAGGGGATGTTGCGAAGGCGCTATATTATGTGAATCAAGTACAGGAAAATAATTGGAGTCGCTCAATGCTTCAAAATTGGATTGATACAGGACTATATGAGCGTTCAGGGAAGGCTATTACGAATTTCAAAGCATTAATGCCTGATGTATCTGGTGATTTAGCACAAGAATTGACAAAGGATCCATATAATTTTGCTTTTGCAGGAATTACAAAAAAGCACAATGAGACACAATTAAAAAGCGCATTACTGACTAATATCACTAAATTCCTCATAGAATTGGGAACTGGGTTTGCATACGTGGGAAGGGAATATAGATTACAAATTGGTGAGACAGAAAAGTTTATTGATTTATTATTCTATAATATCAAACTCAGGTGTTATGTCGTTGTAGAAGTTAAAATAGAAAAATTTGATTCAAAAGATATAGGGCAATTAGGTAGCTATGTGGTTGCTGCTAATCATATTTTGCGAGAAGAAGGGCGAGATAATCCAACAATAGGTCTGTTGATATGTAAAAGCAAAGATAATACGCTTGCACAATATGCATTAGAATCAACAAGCCAACCAATAGGAATATCAGAATACGAACTTGAAAAATTCTATCCAGAAAAAGTGGAGGGAACGATGCCTACTATTGAAGAGATTGAGCATAAATTGAATATGTAGAAAATAGGATTTGAATATAGGGAAATATGAAAAAGATATATACCATACTTGTATGCATGTGCATGTTGGCAGGTTTTGTGGCTTGCGAGAAGGATAAGGAATTTGTATTGACCACACTGACTGTGACCAACGAGACGGTAACACCCTCGTATGAAACAGCGGAGGTGAGTTGTAGTTTCAAAGCGGATGCCACTATCAGCGAGGCGTATGTACAGTATTCGCTGTCATCGGGCTTTGCGAAATACGACGTCGCCAAAATGACTGAGGAGAAAGGCAAATACGTAGCCCTGCTGACTGACTTGGTGGATAATACCACCTATTATATCCGCTATGCGGTGTCTAATAAGTACTCCAGCGTAGTGACGGAAGAGGTAGTGGAGTGTCAAACGCTGCTATGCACGGTGCCTACCATTGTCTTGGATAGTATTGGTGGGGTGCGAGAAAGCCATGCCAAAGCATATTTGCACTTGACTTTTGATGGTGGCGCGAGTGTAACGGATATAGGTATCTGCTGGAGCAAGCAAGCCAACCCAACCATAGAGGATATACATAAATCAACCAAAGACACTGTGGCAGTATTGGATATTATTGAGTTACAGGAAAACACAAAGTACTACGTCCGCGCATATGCAGTGAATAAAGTGGGAACAGCGTATAGCGAGGAACTGGTGTTTACGACAGAATCAGTATTAAGCGAACCAACTGGCACTGAGAATGGCTATGGTTATGTTGATTTGGGCTTGAGTGTAAAATGGGCTACGATGAATGTGGGTGCAAATAATCCAGAGGAGTATGGTGATTATTTTGCTTGGGGAGAAACAGAGCCTAAAGATAGTTACTATTGGACTACTTATAAGTATAGCAATGGCAGTGAAACAACCCTAACAAAGTATAATACAAGTACTATGGCTGGTACTGTAGATAACAAAACAACTCTTGAATTAAGTGATGATGCAGCATATATTAATTGGGATGGTAATTGGCGTATGCCGTCGGAGGCAGAGTGGGAAGAATTGCGCAAGCAATGTACTTGGACATGGACGACTAAGAATGGTGTAAAAGGTCATAAAGTGACCAGCAAAATAAATGATAATAACATTTTTCTTCCTGCATCAGGTAGGCACTTTGTTGATGCACTTACAGGTATTGGCGTGGACGGTAATTATTGGTCAAATACTCTTAATGGAGCCAGCCCGTGCGAGGCAATGTATGTGTTATTCATTTCGAATGGAGCGGGCAGTTTTGGAAGTGACCGATATATTGGACATAGTGTGCGCCCAGTTCTTGGTGAGAAAGTTGTTGAATTAACTCCTCCAATAGTTGCTACAACAGTTGCCACGCAAATTACAGCGACTACAGCCGTTACGGGTGGAAATGTGACCAATGACGGTGGCGCAGAGGTTACGGAGCGCGGTGTATGTATTGCTACTATCTCTAATCCTACAACTGCTAATACAAAGATTCTTGCGGGCAGTGGAACAGGGGAGTTTACATGTGATATTACAGGTTTACAAGAAGGCACAAAATACTATATCCGTGCGTATGCTGTGAATAGTGTAGGCACGGCGTATGGCGAGGAGGTGGTGTTTACTACTTCAGTGACAGGTGTGCCTACTGTTTCTACTACCCAACCCAGCCAAATCACCGAAACGACCGCAGTCGCAGGCGGTAATGTAACGAGCGATGGTGGTGCGAGTGTGACGGAGCGCGGTGTGGTATATAGCACCAATCCTAATCCTGCTATCACCAATTTGAGCAACACTATCCGCCCATGTGGCAGTGGTACAGGCGAGTTTACCTATACTATGAATGGCTTGCAATCAGGTACTACCTACTACGTGCGTGCGTATGCAACCAATGAGGTAGGTACTGCATATGGTGAGGAAGTGAGTTTCACAACTCAAGAGCAATCAAGCACACCTAATAATGGCACAGAGAACGGATATGCGTATGTGGACTTAGGTTTGAGTGTAAAGTGGGCGACAATGAATGTGGGTGCAAGTAGCCCTGAAGATTACGGAGATTATTTTGCATGGGGTGAGACAACGACTAAGGGTACTTATAATTGGAGTACATACACCTTGTGTAAAGGTTCTGGATCTACATTGACCAAGTATAATACCAATAGCAGTTACGGCACGGTGGATAATAAAACTCAATTAGAATTAAGTGATGATGCAGCCCGTGCCAATTGGGGTGGTGCATGGCGCATGCCAACGGATGCGGAAATGACCGAACTTCGTGAGCAATGTACATGGTCATGGACTACTCAAAACGGAGTAAACGGTTACAAGGTAACCAGCAAAAAGTCGGGTTACACCAATAACTCTATCTTCCTTCCCGCAGCGGGCTACCGCAACGGCAGTTCGCTCATCTACGCGGGCAGTAGCGGCAACTACTGGTCGAGTTCGCTCGACACGGACAACCCGGGCGACGCGTGGAACGTGAACTTCGACTCAGGCCACGTGTACAGGGACAGCTACAGCCGCGACTACGGACATTCCGTGCGCCCAGTCTGCCCGTAGAGTAAGGTGTAAGGTGTAAAGTGTAGGGTGTAAAGTGTAGGGTGTAGGGTGTAAGGTGTAAAGGCTAGAATATGCTCGCGGGGAAATCCACGAGTAATCAGTGTCCACAAGCAAGGAAAAGCACATACTATCCACCGCTTATCCACCCTATAAAGGGCCCTCTAAACAGCAGAATCCTACTTGACACTTCTAACGGAAAAACAGGCAAACTTTTGACGGGCAAATAGGCAAACTTTTGACGGGAACACAAGCAAACTACGGGGAAAGTATTGGACAGTATTGGAGTGATAACGGAGTGGTAACGGGTAAGACTGCTGGAAGATGAGATAAATCTTCAAACAACTATATTGCTGCATCATCGCGCTATGCAGCCCATTTGCAACAAAATCGCACTTGAAAGTAAACTTTCGCGCGATTTTATTGCAAATGTGCATTTTTTGTTGTACCTTTGCACAAAATTCGCATTACATATACTATGACACCTACCCTACCCACTATAGCCTTGGTGTATGACTTTGACGGGACATTGGCACCAGGCAACATGCAAGAATTTGGACTGCTGCAAGACATAGGTTATGAGAACCCTAACGATTTCTGGAACCTCTGCGACCAAATAGCCAAGACCAATGATGCAGGCGGTATATCCGTAGTCATGTATGCCATCCAAGCCGAAGCACAACGCCACGGCATACGCTGCACACGCGAAATGCTACGACAATATGGCAAAAGCGTGCAGTTCTTCCCCGGCGTGCAGCAGTGGTTTGATACCATCAACCAATATGCCTCGCACATTGGCGTGCAGGTCAAGCACTATATCAACAGCTCGGGCATCAAAGAGATGATAGAAGGTTGTGCCATTGCAAAAGAGTTCGAGCAAATATACGCGTGCAGCTACCTCTACGACAGCAATGGCGATGCCTGTTGGCCATCCGTGGTAGTGGATTACACCAAGAAGACACAGTTCCTCTTCAAGATTAACAAAGGTATTCGCGAAGTGAGCGACAGAGTACGCGTCAATGAGTTCGTTCCCACCGAAGAGCGACCCGTACCCTTCGAACGCATGATATACTTCGGTGATGGCGAGACGGATGTGCCCTGCATGCGTACCGTCAAGTCGAATGGCGGATATAGTTTTGCCGTCTATGGCAATGACAAAAAGCGCGTTGTGGCACAACAACTGCTATCCGAAGGCCGTGTGAACTTCGCCTGCAACGCAGACTACACTGACCAAGGCGAGATGATGGAGATTGTGAAACGCATACTGGATAAGATCAAAGCCGAGTACGCCTTGTCGCAGGTGTGACTCTTAAGAAGACTACAGACTAACTAACTATTTTTTGGAAGACAACATAAACAACATTTCTTATCTCGCATTCGCTCGAACGATTATTACCGCTTCGCCAACACTATCACCCCACTCGCTCACGAAGCTCGTAGGGACCCCGATATTGCTCAGCGGCTGGGAGTATATTTATCAACAATACCAACAATGAGGAAGCAACAATAAAAACAATTCCTTGGCAAGCGCCAATGTTGGGTGCGCGCAGAAGTTGTCTAAGTTGTCTTAAGTAAAAAACTAAAACAAGCCCAACTTGCGGATGAGGCGCAGGAGACAGGTGGGGACAAGAGCCACGAAGAAAAGCAGCAGTTTATTCCAGAAACAAGGTACTGTGACTTTTGCCCTGCCACGAAACATCGCATTCACACCTCGGCGAGCCAAATAGTCTGGCTCCACGATATAGCCCAACAACAAGCCTAACTTAGTGGCCCAAGGTTTGAGATTGAACAAACCCGTATTGATAGCACCTGGGCTCACATTGGTTACAATCACACCTTTGTCTTTCAGTTCTACATACACCGAACGCGTGAAATTCTGCAAGAACGCTTTCGTAGCCCCATAGGTGCTCAAGCGTTGCACCGCAATGCTCGCCGTGATGCTGCACATATTGAGCACATAGCCCTTGCCACGTGCTGCCATATCGTGCCCAAAATAATAAATGAGCATGGCAGGTGTGAACATATGCAGATTGAGAATCAGTTGATTGAAGCCTTCGGAGTCATCCAAGAAATCACGGTCATGATACACACCTGCATTATTGATGAGCACCTCTACTTCTATTTGGTTATCTTGGCAATAGGTATGCAGTTCTTTGGCTGCCTCTTGCGTGCCAAGATCGCGTACCAATGACACAACCTCTATGGGAAAATCTGCGCGAAGAAGCGCAGCTTTTTCGTGAATAGCCTCTTCGTTGCTCACGATAAGCAAGTTATATCCTTTCTGTGCCATTATTCGGGCATATTCATAGCCACAACCCGAACTGGCTCCTGTGATGAGTGCGTACATATTGTTGTTTCGTTTATAGTTGAAAGTGTAAAGTTTCAAGGCAAGGGTTATAAAAAACTGCGCAAAGGTACACTTTTTTTTGCACATATCAAAAAAAAATAGTAATTTTGCGGGCTAAAGTGTGAAAATGCTTCGTCGAGTACAAAAATATATTCGTGACAACGGCTTGTTAGAGCCAAATGCTCGTGTGTTGGTATGCGTTAGTGGTGGAGCAGATAGTATCGCTTTGTGGGATGTACTAAGGCGCGCAGGATACAAGTGTATCGTGGCGCATTGCAATTTTCACCTCCGTGGCGAAGAGAGCGACAGAGATGAGGCATTTGTGAGAAGTGCGGCAATGGGCGAAAGGCGAGAGGCGAAAGGCGAGAGGCAAGAGGCAGGGGATATATTTGTCAAGGATTTTGATACACAACGATACGCCACGGAAAAAGGCATCAGCATTGAGATGGCAGCACGCGAGTTGCGCTACCAATGGTTTGCCCAGTTGGCAGAAGAGCAAGGCTGTCAAGCCATTGCCGTAGCGCATCACCAGAACGACCAAGCCGAGACCGTATTGCTCAACCTCAAACGAGGTACAGGCTTGCGCGGATTGTGTGGTATGCGTCCCAAAAGCGACAACCCTATGGGTGGCACAGTGCCCGTCATTCGACCATTGCTCTGCACTACACGCGACTATATAGAGCATTACCTGCGTGATATACGCCATATAGCATGGGTAGATGACTCCACCAATACAGACACCACCATTACGCGCAACGCTGTGCGCGCACAATTGGCGAACTACTCCAAAGCAGAAATTGAGCACATAGCAGCCACCGCAGAACATCTGCAAGGCTACGTTGATTGGTTGGAGCAACAAGACACCCCTGCCGCAGGCAAAGTCAAACTATACGAGCAACTGCGCGAATATCATTTTCCCGAAGTGGAAAAGATCTATAACGCACTGCAAAAAGGTGAAGGAGGCAAGACCTTCTACGCACCTCATCACAAAGCCACCATAAAAAAAGGAAAAGTGGTGATAGAGCAGCTAAAAGCACAAATGAAAAGATATGGGATAATAGGCAAACCGCTGGAACATTCATACTCAGCGCGATACTTCACAGAGAAGTTTATGCGTGAGGGTATTAATGCCGAGTACCAATTGTATGAAGTAGATGATTTGACACATATCCCTACGCTACTACATGACCTGCATGGCTTCAACGTAACCTACCCTTATAAGCAAGCCATCATGCCTCTGCTTCACGACATAGATTTCGTTGCCCATGAGATTGGAGCTGTGAACGTGGTGTGTCAGGGCAAGGGATACAACACCGACTGGATTGGTTTTCAGCAGAGTATCCACCCTCACCTGCTTGCCCACGACACAAAGGCATTGCTATTAGGCACTGGCGGAGTGAGCAAAGCAGTACAATATGCTCTCCGACAAATGGGCATCCCATACACATTGGTCAGTCGCTACCCCAACGAACACATATTGGGCTACGAACAATTATCACAAGAGGTGATACAAGCACATACAATCATCATCAATTGTACCCCATTGGGTATGTTGCCTGCTGTGGAGTCATTGCCACCGATACCCTATCAGTATCTGACACAGCAGCACTTATTATATGATTGCGTGTATAATCCTGCTTGCACCGCCTTCCTGCGTGAAGGGAAGAAAAAAGGAGCACGCACGATAAATGGCTTAGCAATGTTGCACGCACAAGCAGATGCAGCATGGGAAATATGGAAAAACGAATAAATATGATAGAATATGAAACAACGAATTTTTAGCATTGCTATTTTGGCAATATGCGCAAGTGCAATGACCTTTGCACAAACTGTACAAGAAAACGAAATGGCTGTGGTATATTATATGCCACAAACCCAGTTGGCTATTACCATTGATTATGACATAATCACCGTGGAGCCTGGTCCGTTTTACCTATACGCAGAACGCTATCTCGGAGTCAAAGACGTAGTTACCGAAGCCTCCACACGCTACGAAGCCACCAACGTGACATTAGGTACCCATACGGTTGCCGATCTCAATCGTGCTTACAAAGTAGTCAATGAGACTCAATACATATCCCTAACCCCAGAAGGATTGCTACATGGCTATAATGTCCCCGCATACACCTGCGAGGCGCAGCCTATCCATTCCTCTACCCAACCCCACAAAGCAGAAGCAGCCACCAAACTCATGCCACTCATGGAGGAGCAAATGGTAGCCAGTTCGATTGCCAAGATGGCTGAGGGTGCAGCTAAGCAAATCTACCATATCCGCGAGATGCGTATGAATCTGTTGGCTGGAGATGTAGAGCATACACCTGCCGATGGACAAGCCATGCAGTTGGTTCTGAATGAATTAGACAAACGCGAGCAGATGTTGGCTGAGCTGTTTATCGGCTCACGCGTGGTAGAACACCATTCACATACCATTTACTATGTCCCAAGCAAGGATGTCACTGAGCGTATTATCGGTCGCATATCGCAATATGCAGGTGTGGTACCTGCCGATGACTTGAGTGGCGAACCTATCCGCTTGACGTTGGCAGGCAAACGCCAAACATATTCTCCAATGGACGACAAGTCTTCCAAACAGAGCAAGGCCGTGCCATCGCAACTCTACTACAATCTGCCAGGTTCAGCCAAAGTGGTGGTAGAGTTTGGAGAAGACCTCCGCGCATCTGCCACATTGCCAATCGCACAATTTGGAGTAGCAGTTCCATTGGCAAAAAGTTTGTTGCTCAATAAGACCACACCACAAATCTATTTTAATACACAAACAGGTAATATCTTATCTATCAAGCAATAATGAAAATCCTTCGTTCTCTAATCATAGTTGTTAGTTTGGGAGTAGCATTAGCACTCCCTGCACAGGAATTGAGATGCACCGTCACCATCAATTCCGACCAAGTACAAGGATCCAACAAAGAGATGTTCAACACCCTCCAACGATCCATCGAGGAGTTTATCAACACCTCCAAATGGACCAACCTTACGTTCCAGGACAAAGAACGTATCGAGTGTAGTATGATGTTAATCGTAAAGAGTGTGGAGAACAATATATTGAAGTGCGATTTCACTTGCCAGAGCCGTCGTCCTGTGTTTGGCACCACCTACTCTACACCGCTGTTGAACTTCCAAGACAACACGTTTGCTTTTGCCTATCAGGAATACGACCGTATGGATTTTCAGCAAAGCACTTTCACCACCAATCTCACGGCCCTTATTGCCTACTATTGCTATCTGATTATCGGCTATGACATGGACTCCTTCTCTCGTTTAGGCGGTACACCATATTTTCAGATATGCGAAAATATAGTTTCTGCTGCACAATCCGCTTCATTGGAGGAGGCAGAGGCTAAGGGTTGGAAAGCGTTTGACAACAATCGCAACCGCTACGCCCTAATCAACAATCTTATGGATGAAGCGTTCAAACCTTATCGTACTTTCTACTATGAGTACCACCGTTTGGGCTTAGATGAGATGGTAAATAATGTAGCTAATGCTCGCGCCCGTATTGCGGAGGGGCTGCCTGTGTTGAAAGAAGCCAATAGCGCACGCCCTGCGACGTATGTAGTAACAACTTTCCTTGATGCCAAGAATGATGAGTTGGTCAATATCTTTGCAGGCGGTACATCCGAAGAGAAAAAGACTGTCTATGAATTGCTTATGGACCTTGACCCCACTCGCCAATCCATCTACGAAGGCATTAACCGCGAACGCTAAACACTACTTCCCCTTTATTTTATCAAATCCTTGTCCAAACACGCCATTCACATTGGCTTGACTGACAAAAGCATTAGGGTCAATTGATTTTATTATATGGAAAATCAATTGACTCTCTTGTTTACGCGCCAAGACAGTGACAATATGAATAGATTGTTGGCTATACCATCCTTTTCCATCTAATACTGTCACACCACGGTGTACCGTTTGGTTAATAGCTGTGGCTATCTCCGCATACTTGCTACTGAAGATAAAGAACTGCACCGATTGGCGCATGCGCGACATAATCCAGTCCAACGCTGCCGTATAGCTGACCGTCATACATAGACCATAGAGAATACGCTTAATCTTGAAGTCCACAATGTCCATTCCCTCCACATAAAACTGCTCGGGAATAGGCAGGAAATAACTGCTGGCGATAATCACCGCATCGCAGATAATCATCACTCTGCCCAACGACACATCCTTATAATGATTAACAATCATTGCCACAATGTCTGTACCGCCCGATGAGCCATTGTTGAGCATCACGATACCCAAACTCATACCAAACACCACACCGCCTACAATACATGCCGTTACAGGGTCAGCAATCAGTGGCTCCACGCGCATAGGTATCACCCTGTACCAAAAAGCCAAAGCCAACGCTCCCACCAAGGTGCGCACACAAAATCGCCAACCCACAGTGAGCATAGCCACAATGAGCAACAAAGCGTTGATACTCAGCGAACTGAGCCACAATGGTATAGCACCTCCGTACTCCGCAAACAGATTAGGAAACAGCCCTTGCGTAGCATAGTAGATAATCGAGCAGATACCCGTCAATCCTGCACCCACTACATTATGCGGCACAAAGATCCAATTGACCATCAGGGCAAACGGAAACAGCCCTAAAAAGATAAATATGTATTCTTTAACTACTTTCATTTTATTACCAATAGCCAATAACCAATACCCACCTATTTACCCATTGGGTCAAAGCCTTGTCCAAACACACCTCGTACCTGACTTTGGCTCACAAATGCGTTAGGGTCAATGGCATTTACCAGACGGAAGATCTTTGACGACTCATATTGGCGAGCAATCACTGTGATCACTTTGCCTGGGTTCTTGGTGTAGCCACCTTGCGCCTCCAAGAAGGTCACACCGCGTGGCACCTGCGTCATGATTGCTTCCGCTATCTCCTCATACTTGCTACTGAAGATAAAGAACTGCACCGACTGACGTGTGCGATTCAGCACCCAATCCACAGCCGTGCCTGCCATAAAGGTATAGCACAAACCAAAGAGTATCTTCTCCAAACCTCTACCAAATGGCAGTTCGTGAATCTCAGGCAAGAAGTACGCACATAGGATAATGACAATGTCGCATGCCATCAGTACACGTCCCATGGGCAGATGCTTGTATTTATTGACAATCATTGCCACAATATCCACGCCACCCGTGCTACCATTATTGAGGAACACTATTCCCAAGAAACATCCCATGAATAGTCCGCCCAATATCACTGCCATAAATGGGTCGCTCACCACTGGTTCAGCTGGTATCTCTATGACTTTCAGCCAAATAGTGTACCAAAGCACGCCCCATAGTGTACGAACGCAGTAGCGCCATCCTACGGTGAAGAACGCTGCTATCAACAGTGCTAAGTTGCATACAAACGAACTCAACCATATCGGAACAAACGTGTCTGTAGCAAAATAGATAATCTCACAAAGACCTGTCAGTCCGCCACCGACAATGGTGTGAGGCACCAATATCCAATTCACTGCTATCGCATATGGAATGGTACAAAGAATAATCATCAAATATTCTTTCATGGCAATCAGCGGTTTCATACGCTGATAGCCCTTCAATTGTTCACGCAATTTTCCTTTCGACATAATCCTTTCTTCAAAATTCTTAATTCAAAATTCTTAATTCATAATTAGAATCTCGCCACAAGGTTTCTATCGCCCCAACCATTATCCACGCGCGATACTGGTATCCAGAACTTGTTGGCTTTCACCCACTCGGCTGGATAAGCGGCTTTCTGACGGCTGTATGGATGGTTCCACTCGTCTGCCACTACCTCATACTCAGGGTGTGGAGCGTTTACCAATACATTATCCTTCTTATCCACCTCACCGCGCTCTACCTCGGCAATCTCCTCGCGGATGATGAGCAAGGCGTCGATGAACTGATCCAACTCGTGCAAGCTCTCGCTCTCGGTAGGCTCCACCATCAGCGTGCCATGCACAGGGAAACTCAGTGTAGGCGCATGATAGCCAAAGTCCATCAAGCGTTTAGCAATATCCGATTCCGTGATACCGATGCTATGGAACTGACGGCAGTCCAAAATCAACTCATGACCTACTCTACCGTTCACGCCTGTATAAACAATGCCGAATGCGTCTTTCAGCTTCTCAGCCATGTAGTTCGCACTCACGATAGCGGCTGCTGTGGATTCGCGCAAGCCCTCTTCGCCCATCATGCGGATATAACCGTAGGAGATGAGTGCCATGTTCGCATTGCCATACAATGCGCTGGATACGCGGTTATTCTCCGCTTGAGGCATAGCGTCCACCAAGTGTGCAGCGCAACATATTGCACCCACACCAGGTCCGCCACCGCCGTGAGGACTTGCGAAG
>JAZNJI010000035.1:0-159815 GCA_045577965.1 Paludibacteraceae bacterium | reverse complement strand
TGGTTATAGCGCTGAGGTCCCACCCCTTCCCATTCCGAACAGGGTCGTTAAGCTCAGCAACGCCGATGGTACTGCGTTTGTGGGAGAGTAGGTAGCCGCCATTTTCAGAACCCTTCATCTATAAGATGAGGGGTTCTTTGTTTATCATAGTTTTTATATCTGTTCAATGTATTTACTATGAGTTATTATTAAATAAGGACAGGACTTCAATCAACAGAATTATAATTAATGCTTGCTTTTCTTGCATATATGCTTTTTTTGTTGTACCTTTGTAGCGAATTACTATATAACTTTAAAATAATACAACAATGAAAAAGGTATTCTCTTTGTGCTTTATTTGCTTTTTTGCAATATCAGTTATTGCGCAGCGCACTGCTGTCATGAATTTTAATGCAGGTGCTGGTGTTTCAGAATCGGATGTGGATGGACTTGAGTGCATATTTACAAGTTATTTTCGTCCTGCAGGTTACACTGTGATAGATTGTGCTGAAATGGATGATATCTTTACAGCACAGCAAATACAAGGTAATACACTAACCATGAACCAAATGTTGCGTATTGCAAAATTGCTGAATTTGTCGGAGTTTGTGATTGGCGATGTGACTGGTGATAAGGGTTACTATCATGTAGAAGCCCAAATTATTAATGTAGAATGTGGTGTTGAGGTAGCTTCTGAAGAAGTTACTTTTCTTGGGACTTCAAGTTGCAACGGAATGAAAATTCTTGCAGATAGTCTTGCTACATACCTCGAAAATGCTGAATCTCAAACGCCATGCAATCAGGAATTAGAGCAAGGCTTGAATATTTCTTTGACTGATTTGGTTTCTGGTGATAAAATTGCATCTGATGATGTGAAGATATTTATAGACTCAAGAGAGGTAGAGTATATAAGAAATGATAATAACTATACTGTGCTAAATTATGATCAATATCGTAATATTAATTTTACCATCACAATAGTTTATGGAGAGTACAAAAGTTTTACAATACAGAATACAAATTTTGAAACGATTGCTTCCAAAACATATAGTTTGAGCAAAATTGGTGCAAATACGGAGATTTATATGGATTGGTCAAATCGAGATTCTTCTTCACCATCTGGTAGTCATGATCTTGATGCTCATGTAAAAGTGTATGATCATAACAATAATTTTATAACTAAGATTTATTTTTCTAACAAGCAATATAGCAATGAGGATATAAGTATAAAATTAAATAGAGATGATACTTCTAGCAACTCTGAACATGGTGAGACGATTACTATTGATTATTTAAGTGAAAATGGTAAAAACTATACGTTCTATTATTTTTTACATGACTATCCATCTGCTCTAAAAACAAATATATTTAATAGCACTAGTGCATATGTTACATTCCAAAATCAGAGTGGTGAGGTAATACAATTCTTGCCCCAACCAACCAATCAACTTGTAGAATTGTGGCATATATTCTCAATACATAATGATCAATGTACCATTAGAGATGTACAAGGCGTAGTAGGAGATGGTGTCGTTGATACTGGTAAATGGAGATTTTTTGGGAATTAATATAGATTGGCTTCGATGTAGATAGTTGATAAATATCTGCTTTTCTTGCTTATGTACATTTTTTAGTTGTACCTTTGTTCCTAATATGAAAAAGACGTGTATTTTATTGATCATCCTATTGGCTACATGGGTGATGCCCATGCCGGTGGATGCTACAACGAAGCAAGATTCCTTGTTTGATTGGTCGGTGAATGCCACTATGACCAGCAACTACATATGGCGTGGACTCTATTGTGGTGGACCTTCACTGCAACTTGATGCTACAGTGGGGTATGCAGGTTTCTATGCGAATATGTGGTGGAATGTAGGTGTAACGGATTGGACCTTCTCAACCTTTAATCCAGAACTAGACCTGATGATTGGTTTTAGCCGATGGGGATTGAATATTAACTATCTATATTGCTTTTATTTTGATCATTACCCAGATGGTACACCTACGCGATTCTTTGATTTTAGCAACCATCCAAGAGGCGGTGGGGGAACGACAGGTGAATGGCGTGTGTCTTATCGTGTAAGCGACAGAATACCACTCAGTTGTTTGGTCGCCTTCCGCACGTTCGGCCGCGATGGATATATGGTAGATGGCGAGTTAAAGCGCGCATATTCAACTTATATTGAATTGGGTTACGACTTCGCCCTAGGTGAGAATTGGCAGTTAGATGCACGCGTGGGATTCACACCTGCAAAGAGTCTGTATACCCGCTTTCAAGGCGATTTTGCTGTAACATTAGTTGGGCTGAAATTGCATAAGACATGGGCATGTGAGTATTGTACAGTGAAAGGTTTTGCACACGTGATGCTGCAGCCATGGCAAGTAACCAAAGAAAACTTGATACGTCCGATAACTGAAGCAGGAGACCAAAAGCTAAATGCTGCTGTAGGGTGCTCCGTAAGTATATAACCATCAGAAAAACATAGATTTATGAAACGTCTACTACTACCAGCCATTGTATTGGCATTGTTTCTGCAGTCCTGTGATAAGACCGCACAACTGAGCTACGAACCTTTTACTGGAGAGTTGCGCCATGCCTTTGGCATCTCTACTAACACGCGTACGACCACTCCTATTGTGCTCACTCGCATCACCCTTGGAGACAAGATTGGATACGGTGAAGCTGCACTCCCTCCTTATTTAAAGGAGACACAAGAGTCTGTGTGTGCATTCCTTGAGTTGGCGAAACCTGTAATCAACAGCTGTTCTGAGCCACTGAATGTAGATAGTATCATGCATGTAGTCAATAACCTCGCTCCGGGTAACCATGCTGCGAAGGCTAGTATTGATATTGCATTACACGATTTGTATGGTAAACTTGAGGGGAAGCCTTTGTGGAAACTATGGGAAATAGACCCTAATGCTACGCCTTGCACCAGTTATACGATTGGCTACGATGCTAACGATTCGATTGTGCTTGTGAAGGTGCAAGAAGCAGAATGGGCAAAGATACTGAAAGTAAAACTTGGTCGTGAAGAAGCTGAAGATAAGCGTATGATACGTCTTATACGTAGCATTAGTGACAAGCCAATTTATGTGGACGCCAACCAGGGTTGGCCAACCAAAGAGCACGCGCTAATGATGTGTCAATGGTTGCAAGAGCAGGGAGTGGTTATGATTGAACAACCTATGCCAAAACACATGAACGAGGAGCATGCGTGGCTATGTGAGCAGGTAGCATTGCCTATTCTAGCAGATGAGGCATGTCAGACCTATGAGGATGTAGCAAGATTAGAACCGTATTACGATGGAATCAATATCAAACTGATGAAATGTGGCGGATTGGCAGAGGCGCGCAAAATGATTGCATTAGCGCGCGAGTTAGATATGCAGGTTATGATTGGCTGTATGACCGAAACGCGTGCGGGTATTTCTGCGGCGACAACGCTGAGCCCGCTAGTAGATTATGCCGACTTGGATGGTCATGTGCTGCTTGGCAATGACCCTTATGATGGAATTCAAATTGTAGATGGTAAGTTGACATTAGTTGATAAGCCAGGTACGGGAGTTACTCCCCTCTAGTTAAGCAAACAAGTCCGTTACAGATGTAGCGGACTTGTTTATAAGAAACTATATCTCAATTAGAAGATGTCTTCAATTTCCAAGGTTGGAATGTTATTATTTCCTGATAGAGTAGTACTTTGTTCTATATGCTGCTCGTGAATCTCCTCGTGTTGTGAAGTGCGATAGTCAGCCGGGCGGTAGAGAACTTGGATATTCTCCGCAATAATCTCGGTTTTGCGGCGGATTTGTCCATCTTTTTCCCATGTACGGGTTTGGAGTTTGCCTTCGACATAGAGCTTCATACCTTTGCGAACATATTTCTCAGCCCACTCAGCGAGATTTCTCCAAAGTACAATTGGATGCCATTCTGTTCGATCAGGGATCTGCGTGCCATTTTGCATGGTGTATCCGCGCTCGGTAGTTGCGAGATTGAAATTAGCGATAGCAGTACCGCGTTCCAAATAACGCACCTCAGGATCGCTACCAACATTGCCCACTAAAATAACTTTGTTAACTGATGACATGGTGATTAAAATTAATAGATCGTTAATATTTGCTCAAAGTTTTTATTTTAAATAAATTTACTGCAAAATTACAAAAAAGTTTTGGACAATCCAAAAAAAAATAGTACTTTTGCACAGAAATAATTAAAAAAGCATGAAGTACACTTATTTTCGCTTGGTTTTAGCCGTATTGTTATTCTTAGGTGGCTGGCAAATAGTTTCAGCAGAAACGAATGAGTTGATGGTTCGTTGTGTAGCCTTCTACAACTTGGAGAATGTATTTGATACAATTCACGATGAAGGGAAGAATGATTATGAGTATTTGCCAGATGGCGGTATGAAATGGACGTCTCTGAAGTACACGAATAAGATCCAAAATATGGCATATGCTATCGCTCAATTGGGCACGGATGAAGACCCTCGTGGAGCGGCTATTGTTGGTGTGTCTGAGGTGGAGAATATAGGTTGTTTACATGATTTGTGTAAAGAACTCAAGGAAAAGCACAATCGCAATTATGTGCCAATCTTGTTAGAAGGACCAGATAGACGTGGTATTGACGTGGGATTGTTATATAATCCAGATATGTTTAAGCCAGTAGGCAAACCAAAAGGTTACGAATTGAAAGCTCATTATGCTGATGGTGGTGTGGTTCGTAGTCGTTTGCAATTGTGGGTGTCAGGATATATGTTGGATGACAGTCGCAAGATAGTCATGGATAAGATTCATATTAGCGTAAATCACTGGCCAAGTCGTTCTGGTGGCGAGGAGAGTAGTCGTGCAACTCGTGACACTGCTGCGATGTTGGTAAAGCAGGTAGCAGATAGCATCTATATGAAGGAGCCTAGAGCGAAGATCATAGTGATGGGTGACTTGAATGATAACCCATTTAACAATAGTTGTTCAGTGATTCTGGGTGCTAAAAAGACTCGCGAAGAGGTAGGTACTCAAGGATTCTTCAACACGATGTGGCAGAAACTAGATCGCGGTATTGGAACATTGGCTTATCAAGGCAGTTGGAACTTGTTTGATCAGATTATGATCTCTGAACCATTGATGAATGCAAAGTTAGAAGATGGCAAATGGGTGTACTGGAAATCACAAATCTTCAACAAACCATTTTTGACAGTTCAAGAGGGTAAAGATAAAGGAACTCCATTCCGTACAGTAAAGAGTGGCGTATGGCAAAATGGCTATGCAGATCACTATCCAACAATGATTTATTTGATAAAGAAAAAGTAGAGTATAGAAGACTTTTTTCGGACTATAAGTTTGATGTAAAAGGTAAGTATATGGAATTAGGAAATTTAAGAAAGACAGGGATTGTGCGAATGCGTAATTATGGACGCATTATCCAAGATATGGTGCTGCTAGCTGCAAATGAGCAAGATGTAGAAAAACAACAATCGATGACTATTTATATTGCGCAGTGTATGCGTCAGAAAAATGCGCAATGGAACAAGGAACAAGAATCTGGTGTAGAGCGTTTAAAGGAGGATATTTGTACTTTATCTAGTGGTGTTTTGAAGTGTGATTTTCCTGAGTTTGATGAAGTCTTACAAAAATTATCACAACGTCCTATGGCTGCCCTTGATCGTCAGAATAGTCCAAAAAAGAAGAAAAAATAGAACATGGGAATCTTCGGTTGATTACGACCGAAGATTTTTGTAATCATGAGATGAAGATGAGAAAAACAATCTTATTTTTGTTGTCGCTATGCTATATATGTGCAGGTGCTCAACAAGCCTATAATGTGCGTGCTCCGTTTGATCCTGCTACGGTGAAAGTGGAGGAAAAGAAGCGAGGTGAAGTGCTAAAGTTTTCGCTGAATAATTCACAAATATATCCCGGTACGGAACGCGAGATATTAGTATATGTTCCCCAACAATACAAGAGCAACAAGCCTGCATGTCTGTTGGTGTGTATGGATGGCATATTGTATGATGCTACGACGGTGATGGACAATCTGATTGCGTCGGGCGAAATGCCTGTGACCATAGGCGTATTTGTCAATCCTGGCGTGGTGTATGACGAAGATCGAGAGGTAGTTCGCTACAATCGTTGCAAGGAGTTTGACTCAACAGATGATACCTTTGCTACTTTTCTAGAAACTGAGGTTTTGCCTCGCGTAGAAGGCATGAGGACGGAGAGCGGAAAGACGATTGCCCTCTCGCATGATGCCAACGATCGTGCTATCACAGGAGCTAGTAGTGGAGGAATAGCCGCTTTTACTGCGGCATGGAATAGACCTGATCTATTTAGCCGCGTCTATACGACTGTAGGCACATTTGTGGCGATGCGCGGTGGACATGAGTATCCAGCTATTGTACGCAAGACAGAGCCCAAACCACTGCGCATCTATATGCAAGACGGTTGGTATGACGTGTGGAATCCAATCTTTGGCGAGTGGTTTGAATATAACGTGCTGATGGAGTCGGCCTTCAATTTTGCCGGTTATGAGGTGTTCCACAAGTGGGATAGAGGCAATCATAGCATCAAGTATGGTACCTTGGCATTCCCCGATGCGATGCGTTGGCTGTGGAAGGGATATCCTGCACGTGTGCAGCGAGGTTGGTCAAACAATGGTATGCTGCAGGAGATATTATTGGAGGATGAGGATTGGGAAGAGATTAAGTTGCCAGTAGAAATAGAAGGGGATATATATGCGGCAGCAGATCAAGGTGTGGTATTTGCTTCGGGAAATAAAATATATAAGATATCTTCTCAAGAAGGCGAATATAAAACAGTGCGCTATGCTACTTTGAAGAAAGAAGAGCAACTAGTAGGTGACGGCTTAACAATGCGTGGCAATGCCTTGTACAAAGATGGTAAAATGATAGTAGATAGTTTGGAGGGAGTACAAGCTGTATGTGCATTGGATGGTGGTAAATACCTGGTGCTTGGTGATGAAAAGACAAAAGTAAAAGCCGATGTATGGGTTGTGAGGGCAGGTGGCAGAGCATTGGCAGTGGCGCCAGATTATCGTTTTTGTGTGACAGGCGAGGAAAATACGCATCATTTGATTAGTACGGTGGTAGATAAATCAGGTAGGATGTTGTATAGCGAGCCATTTTATTACATGCATGATTTGAGTAATGGAACCAAGCATATGGCAGGGAATATGGCATTTGACACGAAGGGCAATTTGTATGTGGCTACTGAGATGGGTGTGCAGGTAGCAGATCATAATGGTCGTGTGCGTGCTATCTTGTCATTGCCGGCAGGTAGGGTGAAATCCTTGGCTTTCAGCGGTAAGTATCTCTACGTGGTTTGTGGGGATAGAATGTATGTACGCAAAATGCAGGCGGAAGGACATTTGCCAGCGACGGGAATAGTGAAGTATAAGTCGCAGGGGCAAGGGTAGTGGACGCTTCGCAGGGGGGATTGATGAACTATAGTTTAGAGGTTAGGTAATAAGGCAATGAGGCGAAAAGTATTGATAGTATGCCTACTGGCATGTGTGGTGGGCCATTTGTATGGAATAGAGAAAGTACGCTTTCCTGAGTCTTTTGCAGATGGTTGGGACCAGTATGTGGGTAAGATGGTACAGATAACTACGCCATTGTATGTGTGTGGAAATTATTATGATTCGTTGATTCTAGCCACGGAGCGGCTCTATGTACCCGAAGAAAAGGCGGTGGGATTAGCTGACGGCGATAGTACTCAGTATTGGGCTATCAAGAAATCCAATAGAGAGAAAATTATTAGTTTGTCGTGCAATATCCGCAATTATGAAGTGCGTACAGGTGCGGTAGTGAAGAACTTGCAAGCTCGTGTGGTAGCACCAGGCAAACTAGTGACAGGTGCAACGCCCAAGTTTATCAACAACAGACCTGAACCCAAACCCAAAATGCCGAAGAACGGATTATTAGTATGTGCTGCGAATATTCAGAACTACTTTTATGATTTGGGAGGTTATGCTCAACGCAAAACAACAAAGAAGCAACAAGCAATGCAGACGCAGAAGATATGCAAGGCATTCAAGCAGATAGATGCGGATATCTATGCTTTGTGTGAGATACAGAAGGGCGATAGTGCGGCGCAAATGCTGGTAGATGCCATGAACAAGATGGCGAAGAAAGAACGCTATGCCTACGTTTTGCACGGTTGGAGCAAGAGCGACATGATATCTTGTGGCTATATCTATCGCATGGATAAGGTGCGTCCGTATGGGGATTTGCAATACGCATACAAAGATACTACGAGTCATTATCGCTATCGTCTGATGGCTTGTGGGTTTGAGGAAGTGTCAAGTGGAGAGAAGTTTGTGCTGAACATCAATCACTTGCGCTCGAAGCGTGGTACGGGTGCCGAGTCGAATGAGAAGCGTATGGCGAATGTGGATAGTCTGTTGGTGATGCTAGATAAGATAGAGCAGGAACAGTTGTTTGGCGATTCGGATGTGTTGTTGGTAGGGGATTACAATGCTTACACGCAGGAGGAGCCGATTCAGACATTGGTTAGAGAGGGGTATGAGGATATGTTGATGCGTGATGATAGTATGGGGTATTCGTATGTATATCATAGCGAAGCAGGGTATTTGGACCGCGTATTTGCGTCGGAAACAATGGCGAAGCAGGTGAAGAAAGTGGCTGTATATCACTTGAATGCAGATTATTTCTATAGCAGGGGTTTTAAGCGCGGATTGGATGATACGATGTTCCGCTATGCAGACCATGATCCGATATTGGTACGAGTGGAGTTGGGGGAGTAGCACGCGGAGCGTGGGTAATTTTATAAAAGTGACACTATACAAAAAAGACTGCTGTTGGGCAGTCTTTTTTGTATGGATATCGGATAATGGTTATCGGATATCGGTATCGTAGGATTAATCCTCGTCTTTTTGTGTAGCTTCGTACTCTTTGATGAGTTTCTCTTGTACATCAGCAGGTACGAGTTCGTAGCTCTTGAAGCGCATAGTGAAGGTAGCACGACCACCTGTGAGAGAAGACAATGTAGTAGAATAAGAAGCCATCTCTTTGAGAGGCACCAACGCCTTCAAGGTAGTGAAGTTCTTCTCAGTCTCCATACCGAGCACCATACCACGGCGACCGTTGATGTCAGACATCACATCACCCATGATTTCGCTAGGAACGAATACTTCAACCTCGTAGATAGGTTCGAGCAACTTAGGATTAGCATTGCGGAATGCCTCTGCAAAAGCGTTACGTCCTGCCAAACGGAAAGAGATTTCGTTTGAATCAACTGGGTGCATCTTACCATCGTAGATGATTACGCGTACGTCGCGAGCGTAAGAACCTGTCAAAGGACCTTGCTCGATACGATCCATCAAACCTTTGAGGATTGCAGGGATGAAGCGTGCATCGATAGCACCACCCACGATAGAGTTGATGAGTACGAGCTTGCCACCCCAATCCAATGGAATCTCTTGGGTGTCACGAACGGTGATACGATATTCTTGGTTACCAAACTTGTACACTTCCTTCACTGGTTCACCCTCTACATAAGGCTCTACGATGAGGTGTACCTCACCAAATTGACCAGAACCACCTGATTGCTTCTTATGACGGTAGTCAGCGCGAGCAGACTTGGTGATAGTCTCGCGGTAAGGAATCTTTGGCTCCTCGAATTGAACCATCATCTTATCGTTGTTCTCCAGACGCCATTTGAGTGTGCGGAGGTGGAATTCACCTTGACCAGAAACGATGACTTGCTTGAGCTCTTTGGATTGCTCTACAACCCAAGTAGCATCCTCTTCGTGCATACGAGTGAGGAGTGCAGAGAGTTTCTCTGAATCGCTCTCGCTAACTGGCTTGATAGCACGGCGGTATTTAGGATCTGGGTAAGAGATAGCAGGATATTGATTTTCGCAGTCTTTTGCGTTGAGGGTATTGCCAGTACGTGTGTCTTTGAGTTTCACAGTAGCAGCGATGTCACCAGCAACCACTTCGTCCACAGGCACGCGGATGCTACCTGCTACAGAGTAGAGTTGAGAGATACGCTCTTTGGTGCCACGGTCCACGTTGAGCACGTCATCGCCTGGGCGGAGTGTACCTTGCATTACCTTGAAATAGTTGACGTCGCCAATATGTGGCTCAACAGAAGTCTTGAAGATGAATGCTGAAGCAGGAGCTGCAGGGTCTGGAGCAACCTCTTTAGCGTCCACTGTGATTGGTTTAGGAGCATCAGCTACAGATGGAGTCATCTCGCCAAGGAAGCCCATGAGGCGGCGGATACCCATATCCTTGAGACCGCTGGTGCAGATAACTGGGTACATACTACCTTCTGCGAATACGGTTTGAAGACCTTGCATGAGTTCTTCATCAGAGAGGGTACCTTGCTCGAAGTACTTGTCCATGATTGTCTCGTCGGACTCGGCAGCCCACTCAAGGAGTTGTGCGCGAATCTCTTCTACAGTAGCTTTCTCGCTCTCTGGGATATCTTTTGCTTCAGGCGCGCCACCTTCTGCTTTCCATACGAGCATTTTGCCTTGGAGCACGTCAATAGCAGCGTTGAAGTCCTTACCTGCGTTGACAGGGTATTGGAAGAGGGTACACTTGTTGCCAAATGCCTCTTTGAGTTCGTTGAAAGTACGTTCGAAGTCTGCGTTCTCGTGGTCGCACTTGTTGATAACGAAAGCGATAGGTTTTTTAGCCTTCTCTGCACGGCGGAAGTTGTTTTGTGTGCCGACTTCTACACCACCATTAGCGGTAAGTGTGATGATAGCAGTATCTGCTACGTGGAGTGCTGTGATAGCGCCACCGCAGAAGTCATCAGAACCTGGGCAGTCGATGATATTGAGTTTTTTGTTATTGAACTCGATGTTGCAAACTGTAGAGAAAACAGAATAGCCGTATTCCTTTTCTACTGGAAAATAGTCGCAGACGGTAGATTGTGTTTCAACAGTACCGCGACGCTTAATGACCCCGCACTCGAAGAGCATGGATTCCATAAGGGTAGTTTTACCCGAGCCACTGCCACCCATGAGGGCAATGTTCTTAATCTCGTTAGCTTGATAAACTTTAGCCATAATTGTGTTTATTAGATATAAGTTAGTATGTTTTTATGGTCAAATCGGCTTTTGCGGACAAAAACCGACGGCAAAGGTAAGAAAAATTTGCAAGATGTGCAAATTTTTGTGTAAAAAAAGTTTCAGAGTTTCAAAGTTTCAAAGGAGATGAGCGATTTTTTTGAGTGCGTCTTCCTCTTTGGCAGTCATTTGCGCTTTGGTTTCGGGGGTTTTGTCAGCTTGACCTGTGAGGTGAAGCAAACCGTGGATAATGATGCGATGAAGCTCGTGCAGGAAGGGTGCATCTACTTGTTCTGCGTTGGTAGCGACTGTATCAAGAGATATATATATGTCACCATTTACGCGCGTGCGCGTGCTATAATCGAAGGTAATAACGTCGGTATAGTAGTCGTGCTGGAGAAACTCTTGATTGACGGCAAGGATCTTCTCATCGTCGCAGAAGATGTAGTTGAGTTCGCCTACGGAGTAGCCGTATTGGGCAGCGGTACTCTTGATCCATTGTTCGACTTTTCGGCTGTCAATAGCAGGCATGGGGATGTTGTCGGCGTGGAAGTGTAGCATGGTGTAGTATTGTGTAGGATGGTGTAGTATTGTGTAGTGTTGTGTAGGATGGTTAGGCGAAGAAGATATTTGCTACGGTGAAAGCGGCAATGACGCCAATAAGGTCAGCGACAAGGCAGCAAGCGACAGCATGCCGGGTGTCTTTGATACCTACACTTCCGAAGTAGACGGCTAGTACGTAAAATGTGGTGTCGGTGGTACCTTGAAGAATGCAACAGAGTCGCCCCACGAGTGAATCGGCACCGTGGGTGGTCATCGCCTCGATCATCAGTCCTCGAGCGCCACTACCAGAAAGGGGTTTCATGATGGCGGTAGGGACTGCAGCGGAGAGGTCTGGGTTGATACCCACAAGAGAGAATAGGTATGCGAGTCCTTGCTCAAGTAGCCCCATTGCTCCACTGGCGCGGAACATACCTACTGCGATGAGTATGGCTATGAGGTAAGGAATAATGCCGATGGCGGTCTTGAATCCATCTTTTGCTCCGTCTATAAATGCCTCATATACATTGACTTTCTTAATGGATGCTTGAATGATAAACCAACAAATGACGCAGAGCAAAATGACCGATGCGATGAGGGCTGACACGGTGGTTAAAGCCTCTTCAGGTAGTCGTTTCGCCAATATGAGTAAGAGAACAACTAGAGCAGTGAGTGTCAGGATCACAGCCAAAACTACTTTGTCCCAAATTTTGATTTTTTGTGCAGCACAGCAAGCGAGTAATCCTCCTAGTGTAGAGAAATATGTAGCTATTAAAAGAGGCAAGAATACGTCAGCAGGATTTGCGGCACCAAGTTGTGCGCGGTATGCCATGATAGTTGTTGGGATAATGGTCAAACCACTAGCGCCAAGTACAACAAACATAATCATGGCATTAGATGCCTTTGATTTATCGTTGTTGAGTGTTTGGAGTTCGGACATGGCCTTGAGTCCCATAGGAGTTGCGGCGTTGTCAAGCCCGAGCATGTTGGCTGCAAAATTCATGAACATTGTGCCATAGACGGGATGCCGATTGGGTATTTCAGGGAAAATGCGACGGAAGAAGGGGGCAACTCCGTGTGATAGTGTATCAACAACGCCACCTTTTTGCCCGATATTCAGAATGCCCATCCATAGGGCGAGCACACCAGTAAGTCCGAGAGAAATCTCGAAACCATTTTTGGCAGAAGCGAATGTTGAGTTGAGGATTTCCGAGAAAATATCTGTTTGTCCAAACGCAAAAAACTGTACGCAGCCCATGATGACTGCGAGCAGAATAAGTGCTATCCAAATATAATTTAAAAGCATATCGAGCGCAAAGGTACAAAAAAAACGCGAAATACGCAAATTTTTGTTTAGCGTTTAATGTTTAGTGTTTGCTTAATTTTAACATACTTATAATAATAACTAATTAATCACTAATTAATTACTAAGTAATAACTAACTAATCACTAACTAAATTAAAGCAGAGTCAAGGTGATGAACTTGTAAGAAAAAAATATAGATTTGCATATTTGTAAAAAAAGTAGTATCTTTGCAGCGGATTATGGACTGTAGGAGATTAATATATCGTATGTGGTCATGGGTGAAGTTTCATCTAACGGCATGGAATACGGGTGGAGAAGGTGTGCATTCTCCCTATTTGTTTGAATGGGTACGAATGGTGATGTCGGATAAGCATAGTTTTTATGGTTGGAGCGCAATAGAAGATTGTCGGCGAGAGATGCTGCGCGATAATAGTGAGCTCAGTTTTGTGGATTATGGCAGTGGCGCTGTAGACATGCGAGGTAGGAAGTCTGTTCGTAGGATATGTGATATTGCTCGTGGGAGTTTAACAAAACAGTGCTACGCGCAAATGTTAAGTAGGTTGGTGAATTGGTTGGGAGGTCAGTTGCGTGATGAGGATAAAGGGTTGACGATAGTTGAGTTAGGTACGAGTTTGGGTGTAACGACGGCGTATTTAGCTGCGGCGGATAGCAGGAATAATGTGTTGACGTACGAGGGTTGCGAGGCAGTGGCCGAAGTGGCTCGTGCCAATTGGCAGCAATTGGGTTTGAAAAATATCCAATGTATTGTGGGAGAGATAGATACGAAAGTGTTGTCGCGTGATTTGGGATGTGTGGATATTGCATTTGTGGATGCAAACCATACGTATGCGAGCGCGCGCGAATATTTTAATGTGTTGGCATCTAAGGTGCACGCGAAGAGTGTGATAGTGATGGATGATATTCATCATAGTGTAGATATGGAGCGTGCTTGGAAGGAGATATGCAAGGATGCACGTGTAACAAGTACGATGGATTTGTATCAGATGGGCTTGGTGTTTTTCGATAAACATTATTTGCGAAGAAATTATAAGATGCGGTTATGAAAATATACACAAAATCAGGCGATAAGGGGCGCACATCGCTAGCTACGGGCAAGCGTGTTAGCAAGTCGGACTTGCGTTTGGAAGCGTATGGTACGGCAGACGAGTTGAATAGCTACGTAGGATGGCTACGTAGTTTGGCAGTGCAATATCAAGGCGGCCAGATGCAGGAAGTTGATAGACAGTTAGGTTGGGTTCAGAATCGATTGTTTGATTTAGGAGCAATCTTGGCTGGAGCTGATATGCCATTGCCGGAAGGTGCTGTGAATCAGTTGGAAATGTGGATCGATGAGATGCAATTAGAGTTGCCAGAGTTGCGTGCGTTTATTTTACCAGGAGGTTGTGAATTGGTGTCGGTGTGTCATGTGTGCAGAACAGTGGTTCGCAGGTTGGAGAGAAGTATGGTTGTTTGGCATGAAGAGACGGGTGAAACGGTGTCGGAAGATGTGTGGCAGTTTGTGAATAGGTTGAGTGATTATATGTTTGTATTGTCCAGATTTGTGTCAGAAATTTTAGAAATCAACACTTCTGTTTGGGAAAAATGAAGAAAATCGCAAAAAAATTTGTGTAATTAAGAATTTTTTAGTACTTTTGCGCGATATTTACGTAAGAAGCGCTAATTGCGTTTGAATTGGTTATGTATTGGACTTTAGAATTAGCTTCAAAAATAGAGGATGCTCCATGGCCAGCAACAAAGGATGAGTTGTTGGATTACGCGTTGCGTATGGGTGCTCCTATGGAGGTTATTGAGAATCTTCAAGAGATAGAGGATGATGAGGAGGTTTATGAATCCATAGAGGATTTGTGGCCAGATTATCCTACGAAAGAAGACTTCTTCTTTGATGAAGAAGAGTATTGATGCGTTAGATGGCAGGAGATGCGTGCGTGAGACGTGGTGTTGTACTATTGATGGCATTGATGTGTAGCGTGCTGTATGTGCGTGCGCAGTTTGATGCACAAATAGGTCAATACATGTGGATGCAACCGTCATATAATCCTGCGGCGGTTGGGGAAGGTGATTTGATGCGTGTATATGGTAGTCACCGTATGGATTTTACGGGTATAAAAGATGCTCCTATGACTACTGTGTTTTCGTTTTCTTCGCCGTTTGTGATCGGAAAGACGAGTCATGGCGCAGGTGTGCGCTTTGTGAATGATAGATTTGGTTTATTTTCTAATCAGAGTTTGTACTTGGAGTACGCGTACAAATTTAGCTTGGGGAGTGGAGTGTTGAGTGTAGGAGTGGATTTGGGCTTTATGAATCTGAGTTTCGCGTCGGATAGTGTGTATTTTGCGGATGGTCAGGATGATTACCATCAAGGTAATGATAATGCGATACCAGAATCTGCGGGTGGAAACAATGAAAAGGGGGCTTCTGCAATGGCATTTGACATGGGATTGGGTGTTTGTTATTCTGCTCCAAAGTGGTGGGCGAGTGTGAGTTATAGTCATTTGACTCAGCCAACGTTGGAGTTTAATGAACGTACAGATTTTCCTGTGGCCGGGACGATGTATATTGCGGGAGGATATAATTGGCAATTAGGAAGTAAGGATTGGATGTTGCTGCCGAGTGCGATGGTGATGACCGATTTTAGGGGTTGGGATGTAAATTTGACGATGTTGGCTCAGTTGCAGAAGCGCTATCGTTTTGGATTGGGATATCGTATAGCGGGTAGTGTGAATGTGTTGTTTGGGGTGGATATTGTGAATGGTTTGCAATTGGGTTATACGTATGAGTTGCCTGCAAATGGTTTAATACGAGAGAGTTATGGATCGCATGAGTTGTATTTATCGTATGGGTTTAACATATTAAAGCCAAAGCATACGAATAAATATAAGAGTGTAAGATATTTATAAGACGAATATTAACTAAATTGATTATATGAAGATAACAAGAATTTTGCCAATTATTGTGTTGGTGCTCGGTTTGTCGGCATGTAATAAGCCAGCCGGCGAGTTGATTGGTGCTTCGGTAGGAGGCCCAACAGGTGATGCAGAGCCTTACGGTATGCGATTTATCCGTAAAGGTTCGTTCTTGATGGGTGCAAATGAACAATCAGACATTTTTGCTCAGTCAGACAATAACCTCATGGTTACTGTGAATGCTTTTTGGATGGATGAGACCGAGATTACGAATGATGAGTATCGTCAGTTTGTGCATTGGGTGCGTGATTCTATTGCATTGCGTTTGATGATTGAGAGTGAAGGTGAAAGTAGCCAATTTGCTCTTCCTGCAAAGCCAGGGACAGATGAGTTGCAAATTAACTGGAAGAAGCTTAAAGATCTCAAGTGGGAGGATCGTTTTGATGAGACAAATCCAGTGCATGAGGCTTTAGCAGAATTGTTTTATGATGATGGTTTTGGAAGCCTTCGTACTACCCGTTTGCATTATCACTATAGTTGGCAAAACATAGAGGAGGCGATTAATCATGCGCATCGTTTTGATGTAAGTAATGGTCGTTATCCAAAAGGTGCAAAAGTTCGTGTGGACTCTTTTTGGGTAGAAGATGATGGTATTCATTCAGAAACAATCGAGCGTCCGTTGCGTGAACCTAAGGATTTGAATACACATGCGATTATTTGTGTGTATCCAGATACGTTGGTATGGGCACGTGATTTCGCATTTTCATATAATGAACCATTGTTGCATGGATATTTCAGTATGCCAGGTTATGCGGATTATCCAGTAGTGGGTGTGACTTGGGAGCAAGCACATGCCTTCTGTCATTGGCGTACAAGGTTGTTGCGTACTGAAGGAAAACAATTAACTCAGGCGTATCGTTTGCCAACCGAAGCTGAGTGGGAGTATGCTGCTCGCGGAGGTCGTCGTGCTGCGATGTATCCATGGGGGAGTAAGTATGCACGTGATGCTTCGGGATGCTTCTTAGCAAACTTTAAGCCATATCGTGGTTCGTATCATGATGATACAGGAACAGCAACAATGCTCGTAGGTCAGTTTAATCCAAACGACTTTGGATTGTTTGATATGGCAGGTAATGCAGCTGAATGGACGGCATCTTCCTATTCAAATAAGTCTAACACTAGTGTTCATGATTTGAATCCAGAGTATCCATATGTGGCTCGTAAAGAAGATCCAGATGTGATGAAACGCAAAGTGGTGAAAGGTGGAAGTTGGAAGGATGTTAGCTACTACTTGCAATGTGGTGTGCGTTCGTATGAATATCAGACTGAAGCTCGTTGCTATATAGGCTTCCGTTGTGTTCGTTCGGTAATAGGAGAATAATTATTGTAGAATAAAAATCAAAAAATAGAAGAAATGGCACAAGAAATGAAAGGTAATGGCGCTGCGCCTAAGGGTCAGTCTAAGTTCATGCAATGGTATGAATCTTACCAAGGAAAGAAAATTGTAGGCTGTGTATATTCATTGGGAGCATCTATCGTAATTGTAGGTGCGTTGTTTAAGATTATGCACTTTCCAGGTGCGGGTCCTATGTTGATAGCAGGTATGAGTGTTGAGGCTATATTGTTTGCAATTGGTTGTTTGGATAAACCACATGCTGAGCATCATTGGGAGAATGTGTTTCCTCAATTGGTAGGTCATGGTGCTGATCCTGAGTTGATTAAGGAATTGGAGTCTCGTCCACGTCCTACTTTGTTGGGCGGTGTTGGTGGTGCAGCGGCATCTTCTGCATCTGTTCCAGCGATTGATGATAAAGCGATGGAGTCATTAAAATCAGGAATATCTGATTTGGCTAAGACTGCTACTCAATTGAGTGAATTGGGAAAATTGGCTACAGTAACCACCAATCTGAGTGATAAGTTAAGTGCTGCAGGTGTAGCAGCAGAGCAATTTGCTGCAGCAGGCAAAGACGTGACAGAGAAGAGTGCCGCTTTGGGTGAAACATATGTACAAGTGACTGCAAATATGCAAAATGTAGTAGCAGCTACTAAGGCATATGATCAACAAGTAGCAGCTATTTCTACACAATTGAATAGTTTGAATGCGGTTTATGAAATGCAATTAAAGGCATTGCAAACTCAAGCAGAAGCATACAAGGCTCAAGCAGAAAAAGTGGCTAGTGTGAATGCTCAAGTAGATAACTTGACCGTGGGCGTGAAGTCTATGGTAGAGGCTACGAATGATGCATTGGCGAACCAAAAGGCATATGTGGCTGGTGCTAAGCAATTGGCAGGTCAAGTTGCTGATTTGAACAAAGTGTATGGTAATATGTTGAATGCGTTATCATAACGCGCGCGTAATCCTTATATAAATATATTATGGGTGGAGCAAAGAATTGTCCGGAAACTCCGAGACAAAAAATGATTAGTATGATGTATTTGGTGTTGACTGCCATGTTGGCTCTCAACGTCAGTGCAGCCATATTAAATGGTTACGCTCAGGTAGATGATAGTTTGCACGCTACTATCGTAACCATGAATGAGAGTAATAAAGAGACTTATGCACAATTTGAAGCTGCATTAAAAGATAATCAGGTAAAGGTAGGTCAATACTACAATAAAGCAATGGAAGTGCAAAAGGCTTCAAATGCTTTTTATGATTATGTGCAAAGCTTCAAGGACGCCATGGTCGTAGAGGCTGAAGGTAAAAAGGCCAAAACAGGTGCTCGTGTACGTGAGTTGGGAAAACAAGATGATACTAATGTTCCTCAGCGTTATGCGATTAACGAAGGTAATGCAGCCATATTAAAGGAAAAAATCAATGCATATCGTGATTTTATGATTGATATTACGGGTAATAGCCCTGCATTGGATCATGAGTTGGAAGAAACATTTGTAACACCTCGAGGTGTAAATGCGGAAGGTGATTCAATCTCTTGGGAGGATGCAATGTTCCATGAGATGCCAATGTGTGCTTGTATTACGGTGTTGACCAAATTACAAAGTGATATTCGCCATTGTGAGGGTCGTGCAGTGCGCTATTTGTTGACTGCATCAGATGCTTCTGATGTGCGTGTGAACAAATTTGATGCGTATGTGATTTCTGAATCCGACTATGTGGTCAAAGGTAATACATATAGAGCTCAAATTATTTTGGCAGCGATTGACTCAACTCGTACTCCACAATATTATGTGAATGGTCGTCAAATACAAAGTAATGGTGTTTTTGAGATGGTTGCAAATACGGTTGGTCAGCAAAGAATCTCTGGTGAAATTGCATACATGGATAACCAAGGTGTAATGAAACGTATACCATTTATGCGTGAGTTTACTGTTGGTGAGCCTAGTGCTACTATTTCAAATACGGAGTTAAACGTTATGTATCGAGGTCACGATAATCCATTCTCGATATCGGTACCAGGTATGAGCGCTGATCAATTGGATGTAAAGTGTAAACAAGCTTCTGTAAAAAAGAGTAAGACAGGATGGGTTATTAGACCAAATGCTAACTCTGCTGATAAATTGGCGATAGAAGTATATGCTAATGTAAGTGGGCGTAGCATGCTAATGGGATCACACCAATATCGTATCAAAAATCTGCCACCCCCAAATGCTTATTTTGAAATAGATGGTCAAGTAACATTAGATGACAAGATTGCTTATCGACATTTGATTAATCCCAAAAATAGAATTGTTGCATCATATGGTGCAGACGATTTGATACAAGCGAAGTTTACTATTGTTGGATTCCAAGTGAAATTTCATACTGGTGTAGCTTATACTATTCGTGGAGATCATTTCGATGATAAGGTTTTGGCAACAATTAAAAAATTAAAACAAGGCAATACAATTAACATTATGTACATCAAGGCTAAAGGTCCTGATGGTAGAGAAACTACGTTGCGAGGTCTTCCAATTGAAATAAATTAATAACGACATATGAGAAAGATAAGTATTTTTGTACTAGTGTTGTTAAGTTCTGTTGCAACTTACGCACAGCAAAACATTAGATCATTTTTTGACGATTATGGTATAGTTCGTCTTGAGACGCAAGAATTACAAGAATTGTCGGATACTACTAGGTTGGTCAATGTATTCCATCGTGCTGATGATGTAGTGTGGTCACGTGTTGTGTATCGTATTGTAGATATGCGTTTCAAGCAAAATTATCAACTATATACTCCTATTGCTCCTGATGATCCTGTATATAGCTCTTTATTCCGCACGATGCTTCGTGCGATTGAGAATGGGATGCCTGTTTTTGGCAAGTCGTTGATTCTTAACGATATCCGCCCTTATTTTAATGAGGAACAAATCGCAAGATCTGGAATACCGAATCTCTTGAATACCGATGAGACGGGCATGGGGGATAGTGATATTTCAAAGTCAGCAAATATGTTGCTGAACTATGATTCAATCTCAGATAAAATGACGTTTAGCAATTCTCCATACTATGATGGTTTTGTTCGTAACCAGTTGAAGTTCATGATTCAAGAAGTTGTATTCTTTGATCGTCATTATTCTCGACTCTATTCTAAGATATTAGCAATTGCTCCACTATATGCTGGTAACATAAAAGGTGCTGATACACCAATGGGTTCGTTGTATAAGCAAATCCTCTTCTGGGTTCGTTATGATGATTTCCGTCCTTATATGGCTCAGCAATATGTGACTCCACGAGGCAGTGATACTAAACGTGTAACGTTCGATGACTTCTTTGCCTTAAAACAATATTCTTCATATGTTGTAGGTATTAATAATGTGTATAGCAGGATGATTCCTGAGTATGCTACAACCTACGAAGAAATCCGCAAAGAGCAACAACGAATTGAAACGGAGTTGTTGAATGTTGAACAAGACTTGTGGGAATATTAATCAGTTTTGGGCGGGTGATCAACCTGCCCTTTCTGCTATATAATGAAACATCGTAGTCTATTCAATATGTATTTTACCACCACGATCTCAGTGTCGTTGGTGCTGTTCTTGGTTGGTTTAGAGTGTGTTGTTTTGATGTCAGCACGTGAATTGGTTAAGAACTTGCGTGAGAATGTAACATTAACTATTGTACTTGAAGATGCCGTTACTTCAGATGAAGTGACACTCTTTCAAGCATTGATGGACAAGGCTCCTTATGTGTTGGATAGTAGATATATCTCTCGTGAAGATGCTTTGCAAGAACATATTACAAATTTAGGTGAGGATCCAAGTAAATTCTTGGGATATAATCCCCTAACGGATGCATTTGAGATTCATTTGAATGCAGCATATGCGCAAATTGATAGTATCGCAGTTATAGATGCTGAGTTATCAACCTTACCCTATGTCAATAAGGTTTTGTATCAAACGGATATTGTTGATGCCTTGGATAGAAACTTAACTAAAGTATCAATCGTTTTGCTGATTATTGCGGTAATATTACTTGTGATTGCGCTTGTGTTGATAGGAAATACCATTCAGTTGCAGATATATTCTAAACGATTCCTCATAAATACGATGCGACTAGTCGGAGCGACACCTTGGGTTATAAAATGGCCCTTTATTCGCCGGAATATGCTGTTAGGATTAGAAGCCGCAATAATCGCTTGTGCAATGTTGGTAGGAGTTTATTACTATAGTGAACACCATTTAGGTATTACGTTATTCCCTTTAACAACCATCAACGTAACGTTCTTAGTTGCAGTAGTGATTTTCTGTGGGTTGCTAATCACATTTTTTGCTTCATTATCGGCAACAAATCGTTATATTCGAATGAAAACTAATAAGTTATATGAAGTTTAATCTCCCTGTTTTAAATGCTATATTGATTGCCATCAGTTTGGTGATCGTGGTTGTAGGTTTTGCTCTTATGGTGGGTGAGCCAAGTGGTGCAGTTGAGTTTAATCCAGATATATTCTCTTTACGCCGTATCACTGTAGGTCCAATGGTTGCGCTGTTTGGATTTGTGATGATGATAATAGCCATTCTCTATAAGCCTCGTAAGAAATGAGTTGGTGGGAAGCGTTAATCCTAGGATTAGTTCAAGGCTTGACTGAATTTTTGCCTGTTTCTTCATCGGGTCATTTAGAAATTGGACAAGCGTTGTTGGGTACAGCAGGCGAAGAGAATCTTACTTTTGCTGTTGTGGTTCATACAGCCACAGTACTTTCTACTTTGGTTATTTTGTGGAAGGAAGTAGCTCAGCTTTTTAAAGGCACATTCACTACATTAAAATGGAACGAAGATAAGAATTATGTTTCCATGATTCTTGTTTCCATGATTCCTGTTTTTGTAGTTGGCATGTTTTTGAAGGACCAAGTGGAAGGTTTCTTTGGAAGTGGCTTGCTGCTTGTTGGTATTTGCTTGTGTATTACTGCTATATTGCTTTATCTTAGTGAGTGGCTGAGCAAACGTCACGCAGGTGTAGGACATGAAGTGGGGTATAAAGATGCTATCATCATTGGTTTAGCACAAGCTGTAGCAGTATTGCCAGGACTTAGTCGTAGCGGAACTACTATTGCAACTGGCCTGCTTTGTGGCGTGAAAAAGGAGAGCGTCACCAAATTCTCGTTCTTGATGGTGTTGATACCTATTCTTGGTGAAGCTTTCTTAGAACTATTAGATTTACTAACTGGAGAATTAAGTGCCAATGCTATTGGTGTTCTGCCTTTGGTTGTTGGATTTTTGGCTGCGTTTGCGTCTGGTTGCTTTGCTTGTCGCTTTATGATCAATATCGTACGTCGTCAAAAACTGATATATTTTGCTATATATTGCCTTTGTGCAGGTATTTTTGCCGTTGTATATGGACTTTGTTGAGGGAGAGATACTTGCATTTGACAAACCCTATCGCTGGACTAGTTTTGATGTGGTAGGAAAGGCACGTTGGTTGTTGTGCCATAAGTTGGGCATAAAGAAACTTAAAGTGGGACACTCTGGCACGCTTGACCCACTTGCGACAGGTGTTGTGGTAGTATGTACTGGTAAGAAAACCAAACTCATAGACCAATTGCAGGCTCATCAAAAAGAGTATGTGGCGACTCTACAACTAGGTGCTACTACACCCAGCTTTGACCTAGAAAAGGAGATAGATGCTACATATCCTACTGAGCATATTACACGTGCATTGATAGAAGAGGTGATCCCTACTTTTGAGGGAGAGCAATGGCAAGTACCACCCATGTTTTCTGCAGTTAAGGTCGATGGTAAACGTGCTTACAAATTAGCTCGTCAAGGTGAAGAAGTGGAATTAAAGGCCAAACTTCTTGTTATTGATGAGATTGAAATTCAGGACTTTAATTCTGAAAATATGCAACTCATATTACGCGTAGTTTGCTCCAAAGGTACTTATATTCGAGCCTTAGCTCGAGATATTGGACAACGACTCAATAGTGGTGCACACTTGATTGCGTTACGCCGAACAAGGGTAGGCGATATCCGTGTAGAGGATTGTATTACGTTCGAACAATTTACAAACTTGATAGATAATGAAATTAAGTAGTTTCAAATTCAGATTACCAGACGAGCAGATTGCTCAATTCCCAAGACGTTTCCGTGATGACGCACGTTTGTTAGTTTTGCACGCAAAAACGGGTGAGGTTGAACATAAGGCTATGAACGATTTAGCTTCCTATTTCGATGAAGGAGATATTGTAATTGCCAATGATACTAAGGTTTTTCCTGCTCGTCTATATGCACAAAAAGAAAAAACACTTGCCAATATTGAGGTATTCTTGTTGCGTGAATTGCAACATGAAAATCGCTATTGGGATGTGCTGGTAGACCCTGCTCGCAAGATTCGTATAGGTAACAAACTCTTCTTCGACGAGGATGCAACTATTGTTGCTGAGGTGATTGATAATACAACCTCACGCGGACGTACATTGCGATTCTTGACTGATTATGAGGGAGATGAATTTGTAGAGCAACTCTATGCGATGGGTACTACTCCGCTACCTAAATATATCCGTCGTCCTATGGATGAGGAAACAATGATGCAATATGAAGAGATTTTCGGTGATTTGCCTGTATCTGAGATGGATGAGGAGCGTTACCAAACCGTCTTTGCTAAGCATATCGGTGCTGTTGCAGCGCCAGCTGCGGGTATACACTTCTCTAAGAATCTTCTCAAGCGTCTTGAGATTCGTGGTGTGGAAACCTTCACCCTGACATCGCACATGGGATTAGGTAATTTTAAGTCTGTAGATGTAGAAGACCTATCTAAGCATAAGGTTGAAAGTGAGCAAATTAGCATCTCTAATGAGCTTGTGCAAGCGGTTGATAAAGCCCATGCTGAAAACAAACGCATCTGTGTTGTTGGCACTGAAGTAATGCGTGCGCTAGAGCATGTGGTAGGTACCAACGGGCAAATCAAAGCATATGATGGTTGGACCAATAAGTTTATCTATCCTCCATATAATTTCACAGTTGCAAATGCCTTCTTCGTAAACTTCTATATGCCACAATCTTCGCAGTTGATGATGGTGGCCGCATTTGGAGGACATGATAACGTAATGAGTGCTTATAATCAGGCAGTTAAGGAAGGATATCGTTTTGGTGATTATGGCGATGCAATGCTCATTCTTAACGATTAATAACTACACTATACTACACCTTCACCGAACAACACTACTCCATGAAAGTGCGTATTGACGAGAGTTGGCGACAAGTTTTGCAACCCGAATTCGACAAACCTTATTTCGAGTTGCTCACAGATTTTGTGCGCCACGCTTATCGTACTACACAATGTTTTCCACCCGCTGGACAGATTTTCCGTGCGTTTGATCTTTGTCCATTTGACCAAGTGCGTGTGGTGATTATTGGTCAGGATCCATATCATGATGTGAATCAGGCACATGGACTATGTTTCTCTGTGCAAGATGGCGTGCCAGCGCCTCCTTCGCTCGTGAATATATATAAGGAACTAAATCGCGATCTTGGCAAACCTATTCCCACTTCTGGCGATCTAACGCATTGGGCAGAGCAGGGGGTTCTGCTACTCAATGCTACTCTCACAGTAGAAGCGCATCGGGCGGGAAGTCACCAAGGAAAAGGTTGGGAGGAACTTACAGATGCTGCTATACAAGCGCTTAATAATCAGCGATCTAACATAGTCTTTATGCTTTGGGGAAGTTATGCACAGCGCAAAGGTCAGTTCATTGATCGCCGACGCCATCTTGTCCTCACTGCTGTGCACCCAAGCCCATTGAGCGCTTATCGCGGGTTTATTGGATGCGGGCATTTCTCTCAAGCTAATGCTTATCTCCAGCAACACGGACAAACCCCTATTGCGTGGTAAACTGTTAAAACTCTTAAAACTTTTAAAACTCCTGCTGCTTTGAAAACCTTATTGCTCATAGACGCCTACGCGATGATTTATCGCGCATACTATGCCTTTATACGTGCGCCTCGCATGAATTCACGCGGAGAGAATACATCCGCCGTCTTTGGCTTTGTAGTTACTTTTGAGGATTTACTTAAGCGACTCAAACCAAGTCATATAGCTGTTGCTTTTGACCCTGCTGGACCTACTTTCCGCCACGAAGCATTTGAACAATACAAAGCGCAACGTCAAGAGACACCTGAAGATATCCGTTGGGCTGTCCCTCGTATCAAGCAGATCCTTCAAGCTATGAATATTCCTGTGCTAGAAGTTCCTGGCTATGAGGCTGATGATGTGATAGGAACCATAGCGCACAAAGCTGAGAAAGAGGGCTTCGAGGTCTATATGGCGACACCAGATAAGGACTATGGTCAGCTCGTTACCGAACATATCTTTATGTATCGCCCTCGCCATACAGGAGGATTTGAAAAACTAGGACCACAAGAAGTTTGCGAGAAATACGGTCTGCAAAATCAATCACAAGTGATTGATTTATTAGGTCTTATGGGAGATAGTAGCGACAATATTCCGGGCTGCAAAGGAGTGGGGGAGAAGACTGCGGTACAACTTCTTCAGCAGTTTGGATCCATTGATAATCTCCTAGCCAATGTCGACCAACTTAAAGGTGCACTTCAGCGTAAGGTACAAGAGCAAGTCGAGGAGATTCGTTTTTCACGTTTCTTGGCAACTATCAAAACTGATGTTCCTATCGAATTTGATGCACAATCGCTTATTTATCAAGAGCGCAATTGGGATTTGCTGGCACCAATCTATCGCGAACTAGAGTTCAATTCCCTTCTCAAACAGGCTCCTGCTGAACTCTCTAAACCAGTTGCAAAATCTGTAAAGAAACCTAAAGTACAAGAGGCAACATTGGACTTGTTTGCGGCGGTAGAGACCGATACCACTCCGTTATCACTCGAAAGTTTGCCGAACGACTTAGAAACTCCTGTGGAATCTCTAGAGGGACGATTGGTTAGTTATCTGCTCAACCCTGAAGTGGCATATAATCCCGATCAACCTATCAATTGGGATGCTCTCAAGGCGGATACTTCCCTCTGGAATCTCTTTCAAGAGGTGGAATTGCCGCTTGCCAACGTCCTCCGCGAGATGGAGCAAGCGGGTGTACGCATTGATGTGCCTATGCTCCGACAGGCTGAACTGCAACTCAATGAAGAACTCCAAACACTTGAGCAACAGATATATAACTCTGCAGCCACAACCTTTAATATCAATTCACCAAAGCAGGTGGGCGAGGTACTTTTCGATCAACTGCACCTCGATTCTAAGGCAAAGAAGTCGAAGAATGGACAATACTCCACCGCCGAGGAGGTGCTACTCGCTCTCAAGCCTAAACATCCTGTGGTGGGTATGATCCTTGCGTACAGAGAACTCAAGAAACTCATCTCTACCTATATCTCTGCCCTACCAACTTATATTAATCCCGAAACGGGCAAGATTCATACTACTTATAATCAAACGGTTACGGCTACAGGTCGTCTTTCGTCCTCTAATCCTAACCTCCAGAACCTCCCCATACGCTCTGAGCGCGGACAACTCATTCGTCAGGCGGTTATTCCTGACGAAGGTTGCCTTTTCCTCTCTGCCGATTATTCGCAGATCGAACTTCGCCTCATGGCGCATTTCTCGCAGGATCCTCATCTAGTTGAGGCGTTCCGTACGGGGCAAGATGTTCATGCAGCTACAGCAGCTAAGATTTTTAATGTGCCTATCGAACAAGTCACGAAAGATCAACGCAGACAGGCTAAAACCGCCAATTTTGGTATTATCTATGGCATCTCAGCTTTTGGTTTAGCTCAGCAACTCGACTGCTCTCGCTCCGAAGCAAAGGCGCTTATTGATGGATATTTTGCGGCTTTCCCAGGCGTGATTGACTATATCGAACGCCAAAAACAACTAGCTCGCGAGCAGGGATATGCAATTACGCTTTTCGGCCGTAAACGCTATCTTCCAGATATTCTGTCGCATAACGCTACTGTTCGCTCGTTTGCAGAGCGCAATGCGGTCAATTCGCCTATTCAAGGTACGGCTGCGGATATCATCAAGATGGCAATGGTCACTATACACCGTCGCTTGAAAGAGGAAGGATTGAAAACGCAGATGATCATGCAGGTGCATGATGAATTAAACTTCAATGTGCCTGTTGCTGAGGTAGATAAGGTTCGCGACATAGTAGTCAGCGAGATGCAAAACGTTGTCCACCTTACTGTTCCACTGATTGCAGACTGTGGAATCGGAACCAACTGGCTACAAGCTCATTAAAAAGATAAAAGCACTCACGAGAGTGCTTTTTTGTTCTTTCTTATATACTTTTTATATATTTTTCTCCGAAAATTTGCATATATCTAAACTTTTCTGTACCTTTGCACTCGCTACTCTTTAGTTAGTGATTAGTTAGTGATTAGTTAGTGATTCAGATACTTATACAATATTAATATATTTCATTATGGCAAAATCAAACCTCATTTTCCCCGTTGATACGCTTCGCGGAAAAATTACTAAGAAAAGTAAAACTGTCTTTCGTCGTAAATCTACATACGACGAGAATGGTAATATCATTGGCCAATGCGCGCAAGAGTCTTATGTAATTGAGAATCCTCGTGATTGGAAGAAGAATCCACCTGTGGGTGCTGAGAAACGTCGACTCGATAATTGGACTGTTGCATGCCAACGTGCCAAAATAGAACTTCGTGATGAGGCTCTTGCTGCTGCCTGGAAACAACGCTTCCAAGCGCAACTTAAGACGCCAGAGGCGGATGCTCCGGTTGATCCTAGAACGCGTAAACCAAAAACATACATTCGTCTTGATTGTTTTGTGCGTGCTGCTATCTTCCGTTCACTTCAAGCGTAATCCTGTTTCTAATCTTTATGGGTAAACTGAATGCCGTTTTGGTGGGATTGATTACACCTGCCCAAAACGAGGAGAGAACAAAAGAATATCTAGATGAGTTGGCTTTCCTTGCCGACACCAACAATACCAACTGTGTCAAGCGTTTTGTACAACGTCTTGACTCTCCTAACACATCTACTTATGTGGGGGAGGGTAAACTGCAAGAGATCAATCAGTATGTGCAGCAATTTGCAGATACTGACGACTTTATCGATATGGTGATCTTTGACGATGAACTATCGCCTCGTCAGCTTCGCAATATCGAAAAAGCTCTTAATGCTCACAACCAAAACGAGATCAAGGATAATCATAAGCAACCTGTTCGTGTCATTGACCGAACCATTCTTATTCTTGAGATATTCCTTAATCGCGCTCAAACATCCTATGCTAAGACGCAGGTAGAGATGGCACATTTGCAGTATATGCTTCCTCGTTTGACCCGTATGTGGTCCCACTTAGATCGTCAGCGAGGCGGTGGTACCACTAGTCGTGGTATGGGTGAAACCCAAATTGAGGCCGACAAGCGAATCATCGGACAGCGTATAGCTCTCCTACGTGAAGAACTAAAGAAGATCGACCGCCAAATGGCTACCCAACGCCAAAACCGTGGTAAGATGGTGCGTGTTGCACTCGTGGGTTATACTAATGTCGGAAAGTCCACCATCATGAACCTCATCAGTAAGTCGGAAGTGTTTGCCGAAAACAAACTTTTTGCGACTCTTGACACTACTGTCCGCAAAGTAACCATCGAGAACCTTCCATTCTTGCTCTCTGATACGGTGGGATTTATTCGCAAACTGCCTCACCACTTGGTGGAATCGTTTAAATCTACTTTGGATGAGGTTCGCGAGGCTGATTTGCTTATTCACGTAGTCGATATTTCCCATCCTAATTTTGAAGAGCAATACGAAGTAGTTGAGCAAACCATCAACGAACTACTGACCAAGCAGACTGAGATAAAAGAAGCAGACCCTTGGTCTAAGAAGCAGAAGTCAAATAAGAAAACGGAGAAGACAGTTGCGCAGATTCCTCGTATTGTGGTATTTAATAAGATAGATGCCTTTACATATACTCCAAAAGAGGAGGACGACCTCACGCCAATCAAGCGCGAGAATATTTCGCTTGAAGAGTTGCAACGTACGTGGATGTCCAAACTCCACGACGACTGTATCTTCATTTCTGCACGTCAAAAAACGAATATTGACGAATTGAAATCTTTGTTCTATGATCGCATCAAAGCTATTCATATTCAGCGCTATCCATACAACGATTTCCTTTTCCAACAATACGAATAAACGATTATGGCAATTCAGATCCAACACTTAAATAAGTTTATCGGCAAGCAACATGTGCTTCGTGATGTCAACCTCACTATTGGAGATGGTGAGGTAGTTGGACTACTAGGCCCTAATGGTGCAGGCAAATCTACCCTTATGAAAATCATGGTAGGAGTTTGGGATGCTAGCAATGGAGTGGTACAAGTTCCCAAGTCAATAGGCTTTCTTCCAGAGCAAAATCCGCTGTACGAAGATATGTATGTCCGTGAGTATCTGCGCTTTTTCGTAGAACTCCGTACCAATAGCCAATTGCCAATGTCCCATAGCCAACTAGTCGAAGACCTCGTCGAGCGAGTGGGACTTACTACAGAAGCCAACAAGAAAATTGGTCAGCTCAGTAAGGGATATCGTCAGCGTGTCGGGCTTGCACAAGCCATGATTGGTAATCCCGATCTGCTCATCTTGGATGAACCTACTACGGGGCTAGATCCCAACCAACTAGAAGATATTCGTACACTCATACGTGATATGGGTAAAGATCGCACCGTTATTCTATCTACTCATATCTTGCAGGAAGTCAAGCAGATGTGCAGTCGTGTAGTTATTATTGACCATGGTGAGATCAAACTAGATAAACCCATCGGCGAGATAGAGGATTTGGAACAAACCTTCCGCGAAACAACACAATATTGAACTACATTGAACAATTTTGAACCACAATGAACAACGATTTCGATATAAGAAACCAAATGACGGAGAAGGAGCAGGACAACGCCCTACGTCCGTTATGCTTTGATGACTTTGCCGGTCAGACTAAGATCGTGGAGAATCTACGCATTTTCGTTCAGGCTGCTCGTATGCGTGGCGAGGCTCTTGATCATGTCCTCCTCTTTGGCCCTCCTGGATTGGGTAAAACCACCCTAAGTAACATCATTGCCAACGAGTTAGGTGTGGGCTTCAAAGTGACTTCAGGACCTGTACTCGACAAGCCAGGCGACTTGGCGGGTCTGCTAACTTCGCTTGAAGATAACGATGTGCTGTTTATTGATGAGATTCACCGCCTATCGCCAATTGTGGAGGAGTATCTCTATTCGGCAATGGAGGACTATCGCATTGATATTATGATAGATAAGGGTCCTTCTGCCCGCACTATTCAGATCGACCTCAATAAGTTTACTCTTATTGGTGCAACTACTCGTAGTGGCCTATTAACCAGTCCATTGCGTGCGCGTTTTGGTATCAATTGTCACTTGGAATATTACGATTCTCATGTCCTTGCGGGTATTGTAGAGCGTAGTGCACGTCTCCTCGGTATTCATATCGACAGCAAGGCCGCGGCGGAGATCTCTCGTCGCAGTCGTGGTACCCCTCGTATCGCCAATGCGCTATTGCGCCGTGTCCGCGACTTTGCTCAAGTGAAGGGTAACGGAGCTATTGATCTTGATATTGCACGCTATGCCTTAGAGGCGCTCAATATTGACACCTTTGGTTTGGATCAAATTGATAATAAACTACTTAGCACTATCATTGATAAGTTCAAGGGTGGTCCTGTAGGCTTGAATACCATTGCTACTGCCATGGGCGAAGATGCAGGTACGATAGAGGATGTCTATGAGCCATATCTCATCAAAGAGGGCTTTATCAAGCGCACTCCTCGTGGCCGTGAGGCGACAGAGTTAGCATACAAGCACCTTGGCAAAATGCCACTCATCAATGGGCAAATCACATTGGAATTTTGATATGAAGCAATACAAAGCAGTCTTTATCGACTGGGATGATACGATAGGGGATTTTATCGGCGCTGCGAAATTGGCGCTCCAAGAGATGTACGAGAAGTATAATCTTAACGACTATTTTGCTTCGCTTGAGGAGTTTGTCTCCCTCTACAAACCGCACAATCTGGAACTTTGGGACAAATACGGCAAAGACCTTGTTGCCAAGGATTTCTTACGTATTGATCGCTTCCTGTGGCCCTTGCTTCACGGCAGTAAGGTCATTTCAACAACGCAGCAATCTAAGGAGGGTATGATGGGAGGTTCTAATAAGTCCTTCCCTTTAGGGGAGGATTTAGGAGAGGCTTTATCAGCTCTCGCCGAGCAACTGAGCGAAGACTTCTTACATCTTACCACTGCGCGTTTCTCGTTGTTGGAAGGGGCAGAGGAGTTGGTGCGCTATTTGGCAGCGAAATATCCTTTGACGGTAGTGACCAATGGTTTTGTGGAAGTGCAGTATGAGAAGTTTGATAAGAGCGGTCTTCGTGACTGCTTTGCGCATATTGTATTGAGCGAGGAAGTAGGTTGCCAGAAACCCAATCCACGCATTTTCGAGGAGGCGTTGCGTATGAATGGCTTGCAAGCCGAAGAGGTAGTGATGATAGGCGACTCATGGAACTCGGATATCCAAGGTGCTATCAACGCAGGCATTGACCAAATCTGGATTCGCAAATCCCAAGACCCACTTCCTGAAGGACAGAGCGCTACTTACCTTGTCCAATCCCTCTCCGAAGTGATGGAGATATTATAAAAACGATTATTCCTTTGGTGAAAAATCGTATTTTTTTGCTAAAATATTTGCGTATGTGAAATAAATGTAGTACTTTTGCGGCGAAATGTAAAAATATTTTTACAGAAATATATTTAATCTGTCAAATAATATTTACAAAATGGCTATAGGTAAATTAATACTACAAGAGTGTATTCGCGATCAGAGAGAGATGATTGAGAGTGCACAAATCGTTGAGCGTCAGGTATGTTTTGAGCCCAAAGGCAATTATGTATTTGTAGGTATTCGTCATTCTGGTAAGTCATATTTGCTATATCAGCGCATACATCAATTGCTGCGTGAGGGACATCAGTGGGATGAAATACTTTTCGTAAATTTTGATGATGAGCGTTTGGCGGAATTTAACACGGACGATTTTAATATACTATTGGAAACGCACTATAGTCAATCGCCCAAGAAACCATTTATATTCCTTGATGAAGTACAGCGTATTCCACATTGGGAACTTTTTGCGCGCCGGTTGGTAAATGAGAAATATACAGTATATATCACGGGTAGTAATGCCAAAATGCTCAGCGAAGAGATTGCGACTACTTTAGGAGGGCGTTTCTTTATCCAATATGTATATCCCTATTCGTTTCTAGAATATATCTCTGCGCAAAATATTGTGCTTTCTACGGATTGGGTGAAATCTACGCGCAAAAGAAGTGAAGTGAAGCGTATGTTTGACTCTTATTTCTTCTTTGGAGGACTACCTGAGATATTGGATTACAACGAAAAGCGTGCTATGCTGAGCAGCTTGTATCAGAAGATCTATTTGGGCGACATTTGTGCTCGATATAAGATTTCTGATGCGCGTGCTTTGGGCATTTTGGTGAAAAAGATGGCTGAGTCTGTAAAACAACCTATTTCATATCGTCGTCTGCATCATATTGTCGAATCAACTGGCAGTAAGATTTCCTTGCCAAAGGTGATTGATTATGTGGGACATACAGAGGATAGTTGGCTCACTTTTTCTATCCAAAACGATATTGCCCGCCTCGCAGATAAAGAAAGTACAAAGAAGTTTTATTTTATTGATAATGGACTACTCAACTTGTTCCTTTTTCGAGATGAAACATCTTTGTTAGAGAATCTAGTAGCAGTAGAATTGGTGCGTCGCTATGGTAAAGACAATGTGTCATACTACAATGCAGGAGGTGGCGAGATTGATTTTGTCGTACCAGAGGCGAAACTGGCTATTCAGGTGTCATACGATTTGAAGAATGAAGATACACTCACTCGCGAGTTATCTCCATTGCGAAAGTTCCAAACGGCGCATCCTGATTGGCAATGTTTGATAATTACTTTTGATACTACAGAAGCCTACGATGGCGAAGCAAATGAGGTAATGGCTGTTCCTGTTTGGCACTGGTTATTATCTTAATTTTGGGGATTTATATACCTGTTGACAATTTTATTGTTGCCGCTACATTCCATAAGATTCAGCGGTTGAGCGAAGCGAAAGTTAGCGGTGGTAATTGATTACGGAGTATTTCGCATTTTTTTACAATAGGTTACAATGTGGAGATATTATAACCCAACAAACTACCTTTCATCTACCTACCTTTTACGGGTTCATACTATGAGATTACTATGAGATTAGTATGTGATTACTTTGTGATTTAGACCACATCCATAGAGCATGTGACTAGAATTACTAGTATGGCTGGTGTCACTACATTCTATTAGTCTATTGCTATCTGCGCAAACTGCGATTTCTGCGAAAAGTGCGAATTCGCATAATTCGCACAATTCGCAAATTGCGCACATACTTTTCAATTGTCACTATCTCTCATAATCAATGGCTTAAAGAATAAGCCCCCCTCTTCCACGGACTTTCTGCAGACACATTCTCAGACATTCTCAAAAGTCCGCAGAAATCCATTTCCAGCATCTTTCTCCCTGAAAATCAATACTCTCTTCTTAAATACGCAGAGTGGCATTTTTTACATTTTGTACATTTGGGGCATTTTCGAAAGTCCCTAAAGTGTACAAAATGTACAAAGTGCCACATGTTTTTTATTTCACTTTTCAGTTTTCAGTTTTCACCTTTCCGTTTTACAAAGGAGCACTTGAATATGAGCATTAATACGAGCAAGAAGAATAACAATATATGAGAATTACATTTCTAATTCCAATACCTTTTCTATGATTGGTGCCATGTCGTAGTATTTATATTCCGCTAGGCGACCGCCGAAGATAACATTTGTTTCTTGGTCGGCTAGTTGCTTGTACTCTGCGTAGAGTACGGAATTTTTATTGTCGTTGATTGGATAAAAAGGCTCCATGCCATCTTGCCACTCGGTGCTATACTCGCGGCTAATCACAGTCTTCGGATTATCATACACCGCCTGACCAAACGACTCAAAATGCTTATGCTCAATCACTCGGGTATAAGGCGTTTCACGGTCGGTATAGTTAATAACAGCATTGCCCTGATAATTTGCAGTATCTATCGTTTCGGTCTCAAAACACACAGTACGATAGTCCAGCTTGCCAAAGCGATAGTCGTAATACTCATCTATCTTACCTGTAAAGACAATCTTATCAGCGACAGCTTCCCATTTCTCACGATCGGCAAAGAAATCGGTATTCACCTGTGTGTCCACTCCCTCTAGCAAACCTTCAATTAGTCGGTTATATCCACCTATAGGTATTCCTTGGTAGGTATCGTTGAAGTAGTTGTTGTCATACACCATACGTACTGGCAGACGGCGGATGATGAAGGCAGGCAACTCATTACAGGGTCTGCCCCATTGTTTTTCTGTGTAACCCTTGATGAGTTTTTCGTATATATCGCGCCCTACTAGGCAAAGGGCTTGTTCCTCCAAGTTCTGTGGCTCACGTCCATGTAGGGCGGACATTGCTTCTGCTTTTTGTGCGGATATTTTCGTTTCTGCATCAGTTGGTGTGATTACTCCCCACATCTGGTGGAAAGTATTCATATTAAATGGTAGGTTGTACAATTCGCCTTTGTAATTCGCTATAGGGCAATTGGTATAGCGATTGAAAGGCACGATGCTATTCACAAAGTCCCACACTTGTTTATTATTGGTATGGAAGATATGTGCACCATATTTATGTACATTAATGCCTTCAATCTGCTCGCAATACACATTTCCACCTAGATGTGGGCGTTTGTCAATCACAAGACATGTCTTGCCAGCCTGCTTGGCGCGGTAGGCAAAAGTAGCTCCAAACAAACCAGAGCCAACAATAAGGTAGTCGTAGTGGGTCATTGTAGTTTCTTTAATGATTTGCGACAATATAAGTGTCTAGTTTCTAAATCTGCATGATTAACCCAACTTGCATTGTCGGGTTCTGGAGTTCCAACATAATATCTATCAAAATCCTCTGGCCATCCCCAAGGCATATCTTTTAACTCTTGCCCCATTACGATTGAATCCCACTTACATAGAAATATAAAATCGGGTGCAATCATATTCTCTTTTGGAAAATAATGAAAGTTTTGTACTTGATGATAATTAGCGGCATTTACTGCGTCAAATGCATACAGACAACAGTAATCATAGCATGCTGTTAGAATAGCAGATTGCTTTGGCTGATAGTTATAGTCTTCCAAAATATCATATACATTATTGAAATAATTAACTTGTTTTTCGGTTAGTGCGATTCCTGCAAAATGCTTATTACCACGCGTAAAATGGTAAGAATCATCACGATTTTCAAATGCTTTGATAATGTCTAGTAACGGCATTGCAAAAAGTATTAAGACTGCAATATATACACGTCGATAGTTTTCTTGTGGATATTTATACTCATATTCTAACCATAAAAACAACCATGCAACTACAAAACAATGAATTCTACCGCTTAAAGCAGTATTTGTACCAAAAGAAGCAAGTAGAGGGTAAGCGAAGATGAATATATAAAACCAAGTATCTGCTTTCTTTAGATCATTCCATTTCAGATTGTTAATTTTACCAAATAAAAATGGTATTAGTGGCAAACTCATCATGAACATTGAGGGTGAGATTAATGGTTTCACTTGATAATGTGTATAAACCAAAATCATAACTACATATACAATTCCTCCTAACCATTTGATACTAACACGCTTTGATAGCCAATAAGAACCCACGAAAGCAAGAATCACAAATAGGCAATCACGGAAAAATAGCCCATATTGTAGTATAAAACTTACTCCATCATATTTATAGCCACTTTTGCCTATATATGTAGCGGTGAAAAGCATTGCTTCTAAAATATCACCTAGAGGACAAACGATAATATGCATGTATAGACAAGTTAATAAAACGCCCACTACGCCAGAAGCTATATACAACAACATCTTGCGCCAATCACTCCAATGTGACAAAACAATTAAGCCAGCGACGCATACCAAAAGAACTAGTGCTGCAGGAATAATAACGAATAATGAGAAACCTAAGCAAATACCACACAAAACTGCATAAAGAGATTTTTTCCATACGATTTCACTTTTATGGTAAAGCAGAAAAGCACATAATGCCCAACAAAGTACGGCAGTCTGCATTGGTACATAACTTAAGCCACCACCAAGTCCAAACATAAATAACCAAGCAAGAGCAAGATATTTAATGATGCGTTTTTTGTCAAAAAGAATGCACGATGTTATTGTTACGACTAGAATAGACGCCCATATCAAAATAGAAGAGGCTAGATAAGAATTGACTTTGCTTGTTAGATCCAAATAAGGAAACCAATGAACGGCTATTAAATTCCATTGGCTTTTTCCTGTGATGCAACTCATATCATATGCTTCTTGCAATTTCAACAAGAAATATGCCTCATCATAAACAGTGAAGAAACCAAAGCGAAAATTCGCTACTTGCATAAATGTAAGTATTGCTAACCCTACGAGCAATAGTAGATATATCCAGTCTTTCTTGAAAATATTTTTCATTTCAATTTTTTATTTATTGTTCTAAAATCACCTAATGCTTTAACTCCTATCTTGAATATGCGTTTCATATTGATTGAGTTCACGCCACCTTGGCGAGGACGGAATGTAATAGGATACCAAGCAATCTTCTCTTTCATTTTGACTGCGATAGCAGATACCGCCACATTCGCCAAGAAGAAATCTTCGGGAATGAGTTTCATAATCGCTTGCAGATGAGCTGCATTCATCAAACGGAATGGTGTGTTAGCATCTTTTACCCATACGCCAAATATTAGCCAAACTACCCAACGCAATACTTTTGTTACAAATACACGACTTGCACCATCTTCTCGCCCTCCGCGTGTACCTATTTGGAAGTCATACTCATGTCGATGCTCCCATAGTTGCCAAAACTCCTCTGGTAATGTCTGCCCATCACTATCCGTTTGGAAGACAAAATTTGCACCTTCTTTGATGGCATAGCGGTACAAGTACAAAACTGTTGCACCATGTCCCGAATTGGGCTTGTCTATAGGAAGCAAATGAGGATATTGGCTACATAGACCTTGCATAATAGCAAAGGTGGTGTCCTTGCTACCATCGTTGGCAATAACTAATTTTGCCTCATTGCCTTCCTTGCTGATTCGTTCGCAGACAGGATGCCATTGTTTAATAACATCTTCTATGTTTGCCTCTTCATTATAAGCAGGCATCACAATATAGAGTGTGTCTTTCATGATTGTTTGGTTTTGAAAGTGATATATTTATTTAGTACAAATTGTATCAAAGCAACAACTACAACAGAGATTAGTTTGCACAACAACTCATTCCATCCGCCAATAGTCACCATCACATATAACATTAACTCGCTAATTCCTAAGCCAATTAAACCTACCACATAAAAGGAGACAAAACGTTGGGGAGTTTTATCCTTGACTTTGAAATTGAATGTGCGATTGAGCAAAAAGCTACATATAATACCGCAATGAATACTAATCACATTCGCCCATAGATATGGGAGAACCGCAAAATGGCATAGTAAGGTATAAATACCAAAATCCAATGTGGCACAAAAGCCACCGATGATTCCATACAAGATGAGATGACGGAATTTGTAGTAGAGATATTTGATTGTCTGTTTCATGTCAGTGTTTTTTACTGACATAAAAAAAGCGTGGTGCCTCTCTTTGTTTATTCTCCTTTCTGAGGTACCGGAAAGAACCTTGCCAGCAAGAACAAACAATCAACGCCCACGCCGAATATGAAATGCCACCAAACAGAGCAATCCACGTATGGACGCTCTGCGGCAGGATATACATATCCCAACGGGCGTTTACTGCCTTCTTGTTTTGAGCTGGCGAAAATTTCCGGTTTTCAGAAAGCCAAAACAAGCGCTAATAAACGCTTTTAATATGTCCGCAAACTATGTTTGCGACTGCAAAGGTACAATAAAATTTGCGGATGTGCAAGAAAAATCACATTTTAACGCGATTTTTCTTGTGTATGGTGTCAAGTGTAGGGGGGTAAGTTTAGTTTAGTGGACGCGCCTTTGGCGCTACAGTTTAAGGTTTAGGGAGAGACGGTGAAGTCTGCTAAATCACCTAAAAATCACCTATGAATAACCTAAGAATCACCTAAGATTTATAGGTACATTTGAGTGACGGACTATCTTGACTAGACCTGAAAAAGGTTGCTAAATAAACTGAAGAAGATAAACCCAATGTAGAAAAACAATACGAACATAATGACAAGTAACGTATATCTGCCATTATGGCAGTCTTGTTGGCTATGGCACGGAGATTGTAAGTATAGTATTACGAAGTAATAAATTTGAGCTATGATGAAGAATAAAAATAAAAAGAATGTAGGGCAACCTGTTGAAAATCAGGTGGAAAAGGAAACTGTAGAAACTGTTAACAACAGTGAGGCGGTGAATGGCGCTGAAGCGGCAACTGCCGAAGAAGTGTCTAAAACTGAGCAGTTGCAAGCCAAAGTGGCAGAACTAGAGGCACGCGTGGCAGAGTTGGAAGACTTGAAACTGCGCCAAATGGCTGAGTTTGATAACTTCCGTCGTCGTACCAACAAAGAGAAACTTGAGCTCATGACTACCGCTGGTGAGCGTATATTCAAAGATATGCTCCCTCTCGTTGATGATTTTGAGCGCGCAAAAGTAGCGATGGAGAAAACAGATGACATCGAGGCAGTGCGTCAAGGTATTGAACTCATCTATAGCAAGTTCGTAGGTTTCTTGGCTGCCAATGATGTGAAAGCAATCGACACAACTGACGCTGATTTCAATACAGACTTGCACGAAGCCATCACGACCTTTGCTGCAGGCGAAGACAAGAAAGGTAAAGTGATTGACTGCACACAAAAGGGGTACACATTGGGCGAGAAAGTGATTCGATTCTCTAAGGTCGTTGTGGGTGAATAAAAGCCTACCCCCAACCCCTCCCTAAAGGGAAGGGAGTTAGGTCGAGGTAAACATTTCAAGAAGAATAAAATAGTCCTTCCCTTCAGGGAAGGATTTAGGATAGGCTAATATGGAAAAAAGAGATTATTACGAGGTGTTGGGCGTGGGTAAGACCGCGACAGCAGACGAGATAAAGAAAGCGTACCGCAAGAAAGCGGTGCAATATCACCCTGACAAGAACCCTGGTGACAAGGCGGCTGAGGAGAAGTTCAAAGAGGCTGCAGAAGCATACGAAGTATTGTCCGACCCACAAAAACGCCAACGATATGACCAGTTTGGTCACGCAGGCATGGGTGGCGCAAGCGGCTTCGGTGGCGGCGGTATGAATATGGAAGATATCTTCTCGCAGTTTGGTGACCTATTCTCCGAATGGGGTATGGGTGGCGGAGGATTCTCCAGTTTCTTTGGTGGTGGCAGTCGTGGTGGCGGTCAGAGAGTACGCCGTGGTAGCGATTTGCGCGTGCGTGTGCGCGTTACCTTAGAAGAAATAGCCACAGGCGTGGACAAGAAGATCAAGGTGAAGAAACTAGTGAACTGCTCACATTGTAATGGTTCGGGTAGTGCGGACGGTAATGTGGAGACATGTCCAAATTGTCATGGAACGGGTCGCGTGGTGAGTGCACAACGTGGTATATTCGGAATGATGCAGGTGCAGAGTGAATGTCCTAACTGCCACGGCGAGGGCAAGATCATCAAGAATAAATGTACACACTGCCATGGCGAAGGCGTGGTCCGTGAGGAGGAAATCATTGAGATTCATATTCCGGCGGGTGTAGCTGGTGGCATGCAGATCCCCGTTCAAGGCAAGGGAAATGCGGCTCCTCATGGCGGCGTGAACGGTGATTTGCTGGTGCTTATCGAGGAAGAGGAACACAAGGATTTCTTGCGCGATGGTAGCGACTTGGTTTATAACTTGCTGCTAGATATGCCTACAGCTATCTTGGGCGGTCAGGTGCAGATACCTACCTTGCAAGGTGAGGCAAAGATCACTATCAGTCCGGGTACGCAGCCTGGTAAGGTGCTGAGAATGCGCGGAAAAGGTCTCCCTATGATTGACAATTATGCGCGTCAATATGGCACGGGCGATATGCTTATCAATGTGGGCGTGTATATCCCCGAACACCTCAATAGGGACGAGAAAAAGATCATCGAGCAACTACAAAAGAGTGAAAATGTACGCCCTGGCAGTAGCGATAAGAAGAATTTCTTTAAAAATCTGTTTGGATAAAAACGGATTCGGGAATCAGGATTCGGAAACAAAGACAAATTATGAAAAAGACTATTTTATTGATAATAGGTTTTTGCCTCAGTACGTTAGTGCGTGCTGAGGTTTTTCCATCTTTTGGAGTAGATAGCGTAAGTAGTGAATTCTTTCGTGAGTGGTATATCAATGGTGATTTAGGCCATTATCTGGATAACTATTCCGATTATGTGGTGTACGAAGCAGAGACTACTGGCGAATGGAATTTGGGAGACCAAAATGTATTCTCCATTGCTGGTAACTCCTTCCGCCAAAACAAGTATACTTTGAATGGCATGCGCATTGATAGTCGCTACCAAGTGGGCAGTACAATGCTATATACCAATATGTTACGCACGAATTATGCGTTGGACTACCACGAGGGTATAATGCATTTTTCGGATGATGTATTGCAACATCAATCGCTCACATTAAAGGGTAATGCAGGCAACTTGGGTGGTATCTCGCCTGGAACGCGAGAGCTGATCAATCTCTTTCACTCATCTGGTGAGGAACGTACCATGGATAAACGCCCTGTGGAAATGCGTAATCACGTGATAGGTACTGGTGGAGTAGAGGCTAGTTTTGCTATTCCTGCATATGGAAAGCAATACTATCAACATGCCTATGCGCATTACGGCTGGCGCACACAAACGGCGTTTGACCATACGGGTATCTCGGCTATGTATGCAAGTCCCTATTACACAGCGCAGTTGGATGGTGAAATGCCGATGAAGAAAAATAATGTGCTAGACAAATTGAACTACTATTTCGTGGCACAAGGCAGAGGCGATATGTATTCGGAGTTTCTATATAATCGTAACGAAGTTGCAGATTTGCAGGCATATACGGCAGCGTTGTACGGAACGAAGAAATTTGATAATGGTGGAGAGTTGGTGGCAGGCTTGAGTTGGGCATTGAGCGATGTGAAGCACGATAGTTTGGAGTTTGCTCGCAATTTGCTGGATCACGATGGTGAGGCATTTGACCCATGGTATGCCGATGGCAAGACGAATGAAGCTAGTCTGTCGGTGCAATATGATCAACTATTATTGCCATGGTTGCGTGTACATGCCGATGGGTATAACTCGTTGGTGCATTTCAGTCCAACCACTACCGCGTGGAGAAACGATGTGTATATGCAGAGCATCGCGGATAAAACACGCACACCATTATATACATATCATTGGAAGTCATCGGCTTATGCGGCTGGTTTGCTAGAGAACGAGGCTAAGATTATTGTGGAATATGAGTTGGCTCGTGGTCTGCGTATGCAAGCGCATTTGGGTGTGTCGCTGGACGGAGTGCTGCTGAATGGCAAGTCGATCATAAGCCCCAACTGGTTGGCGAAGTTTGCATTGGATTGGCACCCTACTTGGTGGTTTCAAATGGGTTTGAACCTATCGCATAATCGCATGAATTATACTATGAACGAGGTACAATACTTGAGCAATGATTATATGAATGGCGAAATTCGCTATGCAGATGGCACCTTATTAGCGACTACTGGTGGTAAGTACCACGCAGTAGGCAAGGGGCTTTGGGCGCATCAGCCATCGTATGCGGTATTGGATATTCCTATTCGTTTTACCTTTGACAAGCAATCAAGGCATCAGTTTGCGTTGTGGTCAAGTATTCGCAAGTACTACAATATGTGGTTTACGGATTATACGGATGGCTTGGATGCGAATATGTTTGCTCAAGATGGCTTGTATTACTGGCGAGAGGGGGAGAAGCATTATACGGTAGGTACGCAGCCTATGCATTTGATGAGCGGTACTATCGGTGGACGCACACCTTATTATATGTCGAACGTAGCAAAGTACTCATACACAGGAAAAAAAGTCTTTGTTAGTCTTTCTTGGCAGAGCTATTTGATGTCTGGTTTATCTACGCTAGGCAATGGTCCGCTACATAATAATATTGGCGTGTTGGCGGAGTCGAGTGCTAATCCGAATGCGTATAAGGTTGCGCGTGAAGGCAAGCTTCCATATCAAGGCAATAGCCGATTAAATCAAGATAAGTCGTTTATCTTACGATTGCAAGTTACCTATAATACTTGTAAATATTTCTCAGTAAGTTTGAACGGAAAATTCAAGGATGGCCAACCGTTTGCAAATATGATCGCTGAAACTTATGATATGAATGGTCATAAGCAAGTGGCTATATGGAATGATGATGCCAAAGGAATTAATATGGCGAACAACTTCTTTGGTAAGCGTGAAGATGCATTTTTTAACTTTGATTTACGAATGACAGGTCGTTGGTGGATTAAGCAAATACCATTCCAGTTGGATGTGACGTGTTATAATATTTACGATTTTGGTACAGCCCTGACTGAGTATGTGTTTGATAAATACGATCATCCTACATACCCTTATTGGACGATTGATCGTGGCATGCAAAGTATGCATGAGAGCCGTACATCTATGTCATTAGGCATTCCTCGTGGCTTGTTGGTCAGTTTGCGTATCGGCTTGGAGGCGGATAAGTAGCATCCAAACAGTCCATAAGATAATACCGTCGAAACGACCAAACATACAGTCGGTTAACATATTGAGTGCGTAAAGCGTGAGTAACATATTCGCGGATTTACGTGCTCTTTTTTTTGTGCAAAATGGAAGACTTAACCATGCTAGTATGAAGAATATCAATCCGGGAATACCCAACTCAATCCACTCTTCGATGTATTGGTTGTGGGAATTAAAGTTTTGGTATCTATTTAACCCTTTTTCTATGTATTTATTTTGTAAATATTGGAAACTTTGTCCTGCTCCTAATCCATAGAGAGAATAGTCTTTAGGGTTTTCTAAAGCCGTTCCCCAAATATTGAGTCGTACGTTATGATCATGTGCCGTCTCTCGAATGGAAAGTAAGTCGGTGTAGTCAAATGTTTGCATGCGTGGATGTTGGCTCAAAGCAAACAGTCCTATTCCGCATGCCAATAGTACAAAAGCGATTTTGTATCGTATGCGACGGATAGGTAGTTTGTAAAGCAGCCAAATTGTGAGAAGTGCGGCGCCTGATAGAATAGATGCTCGTGAACCAGTGGCTAAAATAAGCGCTATCATAATAATAACAGCACAAGTGATTAAGAATCCCCCTTTTATTTTTCCATATTTGCAAAATATATTTTCTCGCAAGTACAACAATGCCATTAAGCCCATCATCATGGTACTACAAAGGAATAGACGATGTTTGATATGGGAGATTGAATCGGCAAAAAAACTCAGAGGTAATGTTTGTAATGCGACTTTTCCGGAGCCATAATTGATAAAATCTGCATTATACACCCAGAAAAGAGTAAAGAAATAAACTCCAGTAGCGGCTAGGCACGATATTACTAATACTTTGCAAATTTGTTTCCAATCATATCGTGAGTTGACTCCCCAAATACCTACGGGTATGAGTAATCCAAAGAATAGGTATCGCTCTAGTTGCCAGCTATATGCATTGGTGTCTTCAGCCCATATGCCAGATATGATTTTCCATAAATACCATCCGCCAAACATTAGGAATGGTATTGCTTTGCGCCAGTCTTTTTGCTTGGGGCGGCTGCAGAAGCGTCCTTCTAATACCCATGTTGCAAACCACGCCACGCTTGCATAGCGTAGGAAGATTTGCGGAAAGGGTAGTAGAGCTACTGTCAGCAAAAATAATGTATAGTTGAGTTGTCCAACAGCGGACTGGTATCTTTGCAGAAAATTAGTCATATAAATTGGTTATTCCTTGTTTGACATGTTTTTTCCATCGATGAGTGATGATATGGTTTATCACAAACGCTTTATCCAATCCCAAATGTTGCGCAAAGGTAGCGCCGAGGATAGCAAGCGCATCTTTGTCAATATTGAGTCGTTCGAAGAGTTGTAATCCTTTCTTTAGCGGCATTTTTTTGTAGAATTGAATACGATTGAGATCAATGATCTGAATCTTGCTGCCATCTTCGTTGAAGAGTATATTTCCGCCTGAATAGTCTTGATGAAACACCCCGCGTTGGTATAATTCCGCAGTAAATCGTCCGATGGATTGCAGGATCTGTTGGCGATGTGGGAATGTTTTGTTGTGAATCAGATCATTGAATGTGTATTTACATTCCGATTCTTGGCAAACATACCAGCTTTCGCGGAGTATACCGCAATAGCGAATCTCTCGATATGCTATGGGTGTAGGTGTGAGGTCAGTTAATCGTCTAGCGTACTCATAACTCCGTTCCGCTTTTGACTTACAAAACCATCCGTAGATAACACCTCTCCACCATGAAGGGGTGGCAAATTGTTTGGATATATATCCGTTATATCTGCGTAATTTATTTCGCTTAGCATAAATGATTTCTCCTTCTTCCCAATCTGCGTAGTTGCCAATAATTGTTTCGCTACGGAAAAAGTTGATCATGCGCGACCATGAACGGTGATAATGCAATGGTCCGCCGAGATACTTTTTGAGGTATCCTGCGTGACGGCGATTAATTGCATCTACGATAATTTTCTTTCGCCCTTTAGCAAGACCCCTGCGAGAACCGTTCGAGATCCGGTAATAGAACAATACTTGGTTAAGTTTGTAAAACGTCCCTCCCAACTCCATCATACTTAACCAGAAATCCCAGTCTTCGCGATAGATTTCCTTTTCGCAATACCCTCCGCATCGTTTCCAGTCAGCTTTGCGATATAGTGCTGTGGCGGGGATCATATTTTTTCGTGCAAGTAGAGCATGACTAAACTTGGGGAGTTTCCACTCTTTGTTTACTGCTCCAAACATCCAGCATCGGCATCCCACAACACGAATATCGTCGTTGTTCTTAATCACTTCGATGGCTTTCTCTATAAAGGTATCAGCGATTTTGTCATCAGCATCAACGGGCAAGATATATGTGCCTTTGGCTGCTTTGATTGCCGTGTTTCTCGCTGCAGAAACGCCTCTATTATTTTGCGCGATCACTTGGCATTCCACATGCCTTTCGCAATATTTCTGTGCAATTTTCAGGCTATCATCATGGCTTCCATCATCCACCATTATCACTTCAATAGGTCGATAAGTGGATGCTAGTATACTATCCAGCGTCTCTTGCAAATAAGGCGCTGCATTGTAAATAGGCACTATGACGCTAACAAGTGGTTTCATATCTTGTCTAAACGTTGAGTTATCTTTCGCCAATAATATAGTAAGGGATTTGTATATTTCAGTCTTTTCCACGGCCTACTGGAGTGGGGGAGATGCAATACTGGATTGTCTAGCATCAGCATATTGCGCAATCCTAGGCGCACTGACCAATGCGAAATAGTCACATCGTACCAGTTTTTAGTAGGGTCGAGTTGTTTAAAGTCCGCTTTATGCAAAAATTCATTGGTGAGCAATGTACAGCAAAATGAGAATCGCTTCTTGGTTGCTATAGTTTTCTTGTTGAGAAAACGATAACGTAAACGACGTAAATAGTGATATGGGAAATTATATGCACCATCCTCATCCACAGTTACTGCTGCCACCATACCAACGCCACTATCAATCTCTTCAGCCAAGCGATTGAGTGTGTCTGTTTGAATAATCACATCGCTCTCGACAATTACCAAATGTTTGCCTTTGCTCAATGCTTCATCCTGTGCCATTTGCAATACCAATCGATAATTTGGAGATGGATGATTGGTCAATTTGGAGATGTGAACTATCTGAATGTCGGTTTCTGCTGCGATTTCGTCTAGGCGTTGTGCATTTATTGGCAATGAGTTATCATCATATACACATAATGTATGTCCTCCATTCACAATAGCACGAATCGCTCTCTCGGCTATTTCGATGGAATCCTTTACGGGCATAATAATATGTAGACTACGCGCTTGCACTTATTCCTCCACTCTTGTCTTCTTCTTCAATTCAAAGTCACGACCAAGATAGTTTTTTCTCACAATTGGATTCGCTGCCAACTCCTCTGGGGTCCCATGGAAGAGAATCTTTCCCTCAAACAACAGATACGCGCGGTCGGTAATCATCAGTGTCTCATCCACATTGTGGTCGGTAATCAAAATGCCGATATTCTTATCTTTCAATCGCCAAACCACATCTTGAATTTCTTGAACCGCAATTGGATCCACGCCGGCAAATGGTTCGTCCAGCATTACGAACTTTGGCTCAATAGCCAAGCAACGTGCAATTTCCGTACGACGGCGCTCTCCACCAGATAGGCGGTCGCCCAAGTTCTTGCGCACATGTCCTAGGTTAAACTCTTTGATGAGTTGCTCCAACTTCTCTTGCTGATATTCTTTCGTGAAGTTGGTCATCTCCAATACCGATAGAATATTATCTTCCACACTCATTTTTCGGAAGACACTAGCTTCTTGTGGCAAATAGCCAATACCCATTTTTGCACGTTGATACATTGGCATACTTGTAATATCTAGGTCGTTCAGAAATATTTTTCCATTGTTGGCAGTTACCAATCCTGTCGTCATGTAGAAGGTGGTTGTTTTGCCAGCACCATTCGGCCCTAATAAACCAACAATCTCACCCTGCTCAAGGTAGATGCTTACATCATTTACTACGGTACGTTTGCCGTATTTCTTATACAAGTGCTCTGTTCTTAGTTTATCCATATCCGTGCCTTTCGCCTTTAACCTTTAACCTCTAAACTAACAGGACAATGGTCTGAATGTACTACTTCGTTTAATATTTTTGCATCGCTCACGCGCTCTCTCAATGGTTCGCTAATCCAATGATAATCAATACGCCATCCTACGTTTCTTGCCCTTGATCCTGCCCGGAAACTCCACCAACTATATTTTTCTGCACTTTGGTCAAACATGCGGAAGGTGTCCACCATGCCACTCTCTTCCCAACGGTCTAGCCATGCACGTTCTTCGGGTAAGAAACCACTAACACCTACTTGGCGTTTCCAATTGTTGATGTCAATTGGTTTGTGTGCAATATTATAGTCGCCACATACTACGATATTGGGCCTCTCTTTGCGTAACTCGTTGATCCACACTAAGAAATCTTCTAGAAAATCCATCTTGTATTCATACTTCGGACCTTCTGCTTCGCCGGATGGGATATATACGCATACTACTGTCACATCGCCATAGTCGGCACGAATCACACGGCCTTGGCAGTCATATTTGGGATTACCCATGCCGACAACTACGCGGTCGGGCTGAATACGCGTGAAGATAGCTACTCCCGAGTATCCCTTTTTCTCTGCCGAGTGGATAAAGCTTTGATAACCCAATTCTTGCATTGTCATCACATCTATCTGCTCAGGTTGTGCTTTGCTCTCTTGAATGCAAAACACATCGGGCTGTTCTTTTGATAACCAATCAAACAAACCCTTGCTGATGGCACTACGGATGCCATTTAAATTATATGAGATGATTTTCATATCAAAGAACGATTTTTTTACTACCCGCTGCGGTTACTACTACATACGTGCCTCGTGGCAACTCTTTCAAATTGGTAGTTGTTTGTTTTTGTCCTAGAATATTGTAGATCGCAAGTACGTCTAGAGATAAAGCAATATCTTCTACAGCTGTTCCAGGTTCTTGACCTTTCTCTTCCATTTTGTATCTAAAGTAAATCACACCATCCTTCTCCTCAATGTTTCTAATAGGATGATCAGCAATCTTCAGATATTCGGTTGCTCCTTGTGGGAAAAGATCGCCAGGTTTGCCATCATATCCACTTTCATAATAATCAGGTTCTTCTCCATCCGCCTCTATCAGATTCACTCCCATACTTCTGGCAGAGTTGTTTACGGTATTGTTAAACCATTTGGTGTAGCTATATTGTATCTTCGTAAGCATCAATCCATGACCAGGTAGGTATTCATCCCAACTTGTTTTTTGGCGATTTTCTAGCATATAGAATGTCGTTGGATTAGGATCGTTGCCTATTAAATTGTGTTGATCTGTTTCAGAAATCAGAAGTGCTGTGTTCGTTGCTTGTAGTTCCTCCAAGGTAATCTCTGCACTATCCACCAATAATGTAGGCTGTAGCCATCCCATAAAGAAACGCTCATAAGCAGAGTACGTGGGAGGAGTATTACCATCATTGCTATATGGTCCGTAGTCCAAGATGGACCATTCGCCCATAGTCTTGTGCGTTCCATTTCCAGTAGTTTCGTACAAGTCTGGCAAACCTAAAACATGACTAAACTCGTGGCAGAATGTACCAATACCAGTATGATACTTTGTATAATTGTCCATTTCGTTGCCGCAAGCGTACAAATCTATAATCTTTCCATCTACCTCACATCTTTGTCCAGCTGCACTATAGAGGTTCCAAGCATGTGGCCAAATGGTATTATCGCCACCACCATCGGCTTCGCCATAACCTGCATAAATCACATATACGAAATCCACATAGCCGTCGTTGTCGTTATCATACAGACTAAAGTCCACGCTATCGTTCACCAATTCGCATGCCTCCTTAATCATTGTTTCTGGGGCTTTGTCATTGCCACTTAAGTTATTAGCACCATAGTATTTCATGTTGCTCTTCACCATCACCGGTCCTATGACATCTAGTTGGGGATTATATTGCCCGAACGAAGCATCATTAAAATACTGACGAGCAGAACCTTCTGATGTTATGTGGTATGACTTACCTCTATACGTGTACGTGTAATCGCGTGTATAGTGCTCGCCCATCAGCATACTATCCATTTCTTCTTTGCTAGTTGTGAACGTCAAATCTTGAAAATTCACCAATATTACCAATCCGCGAGGTGCGATATTCAGTGGTGTCTCTTTGTACATAACGCGCCTTGGTGAGGCCATGCGTTTGGTCTCAATAGCCTCGGTACTCAACGCCTCTGTTACACGGTAGAAGCCATCAGGATCCATTTTTAGCCATTCGCCATTGTCATTGGTCATCCAATGAAAATACTCATCACCATGTTGATACACCATGATTTGACTTCCATCAGGTTGAGTTATCAACATACCATCTTTGCGCGCTGGAACTGCCCATGCTGAGCATACCATTAAGCTTAAAATTGCGATTAATCCTATTTTTTTTATGTTCATATGCATCTTTTCTTTAATCTCTAAACTATAGGCGTCTGGTGCCTTCATCTAAATTACATTCATTTAGATTGTTTCACTTTTTTACATGTTGCCACAATAGTGCCATTTTTCTTTTTCTTGGCGTAGCAAATATATCCTTTTTTATTCTCTTTTACCAATGTCTTACCATCTTCTAGAGTCATCCAGTGTTGCCGTTCATCACCGTGTAAACGTACATATACGGTGTCACCGTTAGGCTGTACGCGTTCTATAACTCCCTGATAAGCAGGTACGCGAGATGGTTTTTGTTGTGCCCAAGCACATATGCTACAAACCACGCATAATACACTCAATATACTAACCAATCGTTTCATATCTCTTTCCATTATACTCTAAACTGAGCGTGTAGCGCTCTTAACTTTCTTAAACAACTCGCTGGCAAATACGAAATCATTTAATGCCTCATTCTCCGTGTGGAAAATCTCATGCCTACTGCCTTGCCATTCTTTCACTCCGTTGCGTAGGAATATAATATTATCGCCAATCTCCATGATTGAGTTCATGTCGTGGCTATTCACAATCGTACAAATATTATACTCTCGGGTAATATCTTGTATCAATTGGTCAATCACCAAACTAGTCCTTGGATCCAATCCTGAGTTCGGCTCGTCACAGAATAAATACTTCGGATTCAGCGCTATCGCTCTAGCTATCGCTACGCGCTTTTGCATACCGCCACTAATCTCACTTGGCATCAGTCCAAATGCTCGTTCGGGCATATTCACACGCTCCAAGCAGAAGCGCGCTCGTTCCACTTTCTCCTCGTCTGTCATGTCAGAGAACATCTCTAGTGGATACATCACGTTTTCTTGCACGGTCATGCTATCAAACAATGCCGCACCTTGAAATAGCACACCTACCTCACGGTGCAACAATCGCACTTCTTTTTCCGTCATCCCCGCCAAGTTCCTTTGAACAACCTGCCCATTACCAATAGGCGCTTGCGCCGTCCTATAGCCCGCAGGGCGTCCCATATCCGTATTTGACCTCGTGTCAAATAATATCTCTCCGCCATCTATCAGGTGCAAACCAATCATCGATTTCATCAACACAGTCTTGCCGCTTCCAGATTGACCGATGATCATATTCACTTTGCCATCCTCAAAGTCTGCTGAAATATGGTTCAATACCGTATTCCCATCAAAACTCTTCACTACATCTTTTACCTGTATCATAAAATCTCGCCTTTAACCTTTAACCTTTAGCCGCTTGCGGCGTCCTATAGCCTCAAAGAGGCGTCCTTTAATTAAGCATCAAATTCGTCAGCACCACATCCATCAGCAGTACTACAATACTACTATTCACCACCGCTTTTGTGCTAGCCTTACCTACCTCCAGCGCACCACCTCTCGCGTAATAGCCGTAATACGACGCCATACTCGCGATGATAAACGCAAAGATAATCGTCTTGATAAACGAATACCATACATAGAATGGTATAAATGCATACTGAATACCCAGCAAATACTCCGACACAGGTAGCACATTCGTAATAGCACTAATGCCATAACCGCCCAACAAGCCCGTGAACATGGATAATGTTACCAGCAATGGCATCATCACCATAAACGCTACTATCTTCGGCAATATCAGGTAGTTAGCAGAGTTTACACCCATAATCTCCATTGCGTCAATCTGCTCTGTAATACGCATCGTACCGATCTCCGAAGCCATGTTACTGCCCACCTTACCCGCGAGCAACAGACACAAGATCGTACTCGAGAACTCCAGCAAAATACAGTCTCTCGTTACCAATCCTGTTGAATACGCTGGCAACAGCGGATTCTCCGTATTTAACTTCGTTTGCAAAGTCATGATCGCACCCATAAACACGCTCACAATCAGCGTGATCAGTATCGATTCTAAACCCTGCTTGCCCATCTCCTTGCTCATCTGACGCCAAAACATGCGCCCCTTGTCTGGTTTGCGAAACACTTTGCCCATCAGCAAGGTGTACTCTCCTATTCCATAAAAGAATCTTTGTATCATATTCTAAACCTTATAACCTTTAACCTCTAACCTTTAACCTATAGCTCGCCTCGCGAGCGTCCTATAGGCACTTTGTGCCGTCCTATAGCGCAGCGTCCACTAAACAGTAGGGCTTTGCCCGTCCTGCGGCATCAATTGCCGCGTAGCACATACAACGCAGGCAAGTTCCTACCCATCTCGTCATAGTCCAAACCATAACCCAATACAAACTTAGTAGGAATACTCAATCCAACATACTTTGGCTCTGCGTCCGCATATTGCAATGCATCTGGCTTGAACAAAAACGAGGTAATCTCTACACTATTAGCACCTTGCTTTTTCAAATAGCTGATAAAACCATGCATCGTTAAACCCGTGTCCACAATATCCTCAATCACAATCACATCACGATCTTTTACATCCACTGTCAGCGGATTCAACATCTTTACATCACCCGTAGTTGCAGTCCCTTCATACGACTTCAATCGTACAAATGTAATCTCTGCGGACAACTCAATCTGCTTAAATAAATCCGAAGCATACATAAATGCACCATTCAGCACGCAGATAAATAGAGGCTTCTTCCCCGCGTAGTCTGTATTTATACGCTCTGCCACTTTTTTGACACATTCTGCTATCTTCTCTGCCGATATATACTCGTCAAAGACGCGACCATTTACTTCTACACTTGCCATAAATCGTTGATCTTTTATCTAGTGTTGTGTTTTTATGATTTTATATCATATAAAAAGTTTGCAAAGTTACGACTTTTTTTTGATATATACAACTTTTAGTTGTTTTTTCTAATACTTTCTTTAAAAGACAAAAGACTTTCTCTAAAAGACAACCTAATATCTCCCAATACAGCACTATCCAACTCTTTGCTACAATTTACTTAGTGATTACTTAGTTATTACTTAGTTATTACTTAGTTATTAGTTAGTTATTATGCTATTTTTGCTGAAATTCTACGAACTCCTGTGCCAAACTTTATCTAAAATTTGCATCTCTCACAAATTTTTCGTACCTTTGCACCCGATAAATTATGCAAACTTTAAAAATACAAGCAATATGAAAAACGAAGAACTCGAAAAAGTACTAGCCATTGCTGAGCAATGGACCAAAGAGCCTTATGATGCGGACACCCGCGCTGCGGTCAAAGCCATGATTGAGGCAGAAGACAAAACCGAACTCATCGATAGTTTCTATCGCACCCTCGAATTTGGTACAGGTGGTCTCCGTGGCCTCATGGGTCCTGGTACCAACCGTATGAACCAATACATCGTGGCACAAGCCACCCAAGGCTATGCCAACTACCTCCTTAAAGTACAACGCGAAGGCGGTTTCACTACCCTCAAGGGCGACACCGTTAGCGTCGTAGTAGGTCACGACTGCCGTAACAATGGCCGCCTCTTTGCCGAGACCGTAGCTGCGGTATTTGCTGCCAACGGCATCAAGGTGTATCTCTTCGAGAGCCTACGCCCAACACCGGAGGTTAGTTTCGCTATCCGTCACCTCTCTGCACAAGGCGGTGTGAACGTAACCGCAAGTCACAATCCAAAAGAGTACAACGGCTACAAGGCTTATTGGGAGGACGGCAGCCAAGTGCTCCAACCACACGACCAAGGCATCATTGATGAGGTAAACAAAGTGACCCTTGCTGACGTGAAAATGACTGGCAATGAGCATCTTATCGAGATTATTGGCGGCGAGATGGACTACGACTATATGCAAGCCGTTAAGACTGTCATGATTGACCAAGAGACCATCCTCCGTCAAAAAGACCTCAACATCGTTTATACTCCCCTCCACGGCGCAGGACGCCAAATCATCCCAATGTGCCTCCGCTCTTGGGGCTTTGAGAATATCCATGTAGTGCCTGAGCAAATGGTCATTGATGGCAATTTCTCTACCGTGCAAAGTCCTAACCCAGAGAATGCTGAGGCTATGACCATGGGTATGAACCTTGGCACCCAACTCAACGCCGACCTCGTCATCGCTTCTGACCCAGATGCTGACCGTATCGCCATCGTCTGCCGCAACGACAAAGGCGAGTGGACCATCATCAACGGCAACCAAACCTGTATGATGTACTGCTACTACATCATCAACAATATGAAGAAACTTGGCAAACTCCGCCCAGAGCACTACCTCGTTAAGACTATTGTAACCAGCGAGTTAATCCGCAAGATGGCAGACGCACAAGGTGTGACTTTGACCGACGAATATACAGGCTTCAAGTGGATTGCCAACCGTATCCGCGAGTGGGAAGGCACACGCAAATACATTGGCGGTGGCGAAGAGAGCTTTGGCTTCTTGGCTTTCGACGGCGTGCGCGATAAATGCTCTCCTTCTGCTATCTGCCTCATCTGCGAGATTGCAGCTTATGCCAAGGACAACGGCATGACCCTCTACGATTATCTCCTTAATATGTATATGGAGTACGGCTTCCAACGCGAGACCACTATCAATGTCGTTCGCCCTGGTAAGTCTGGCGCAGAGGAGATTCAAGCCATGATGGTCAACTACCGCCAAAATCCTCCTGTGGAGATTGCTGGCGAGAAAGTCATTAAGTCTAAAGACTTCAAGACCCTCGTTCAACGCGAATTGGTGAATGGCGAGTGGGTAGAGACACCTATCGTGATGGCGCTTAATGCAACCAGCAATGTGCTCCAATACTTCACCGAAGGTGGCATGAAGATTTCAGTTCGCCCAAGTGGTACCGAACCAAAGATCAAGTTCTATTTTGAGATTCCTGCTGAGATGCCAACGCCAGCCGACTACGACAAAGCCGTAGCCGAAGCCGAAGCTAAAGTGCCTGCCATCAAAGCAAGTATGGGAATTTGATAGGTGAAATTTTAAGACAACTTAGACAACTTCTGCGCGGCGCCAACATTGCGCCTTGCCAAGGAGAAATTGTTGTTGAAAACAATATGCTTTAATACATGTAATTTGAAAATAAATTGCCTATGAAACATTAGTGTGTAGTTGATACGCACATCGTGAAATAAAGAAAAAGCGTTTTAGCATTATTCTTTGCTCAAAAAGTTTGGCGACTAGATGGCAAAAAAAGAATGATAGTTAAAATGCTCGTGTGTAAGCACGGGCTTTTAGTTATTCTTTTTGTCGGGTTACGCCAAACACCTTTGAGCAGGATACTAAAAGTACCGTGCTTTTTTATGTGCGTATATTTGTGGAAATATAAGTCTTGCAAAGAATAAAATGGAGTAACCCGAAATGCCAAAAGTGAGTAGGGGATAAATGTATAAATATAAAATGATTATGAAAAAGATTTTACTTGGTTTAGTTATGCTGGTAACCGCAGCAACAATGAACGCACAAATTGAGTTGGAACATGTGTTTGAGGGGTATGTTCTAGGTTTCACAGAATATTGTGCGTATGATGGAAGTATAGGTTTTGACGACATCTATGCCGCTATAGATGGTAATTTGTTGCATGTGTATAATGCAGACTTTTCCTTAAATAGAACTATAAACCTTCCTCAAGATTACGACGGATTTTTTTATAGAAATATATTTACAAATGATAATCGAATATGTTACATTAGTGAAGAATTTAAAAGCACAAGTGATAATAAATTGTGCTCAATTATCAAAATCATAACTGAAGATTCAAAAGTCCTATTTGAAAACGTGTTTGATGGAGAACCATGTGTAAATATACGCAAACGCGGGGATAATTATAAATTAGCGATATCTGCCAAGAATAAAACCTATATCTACTCCTGCCCTGGCAATGGCAAGGTAACAACAAGTGTGGAGAATGTGCCTGCAAAAGTAAAACGCAATGCGTATCCCAATCCTGCAACTGACTTAGTGACATTGCCTTACGAAGCGAATGGTGCAACATCTATGAAGATTTACGATATGCAAGGCAAGTTGGTCGAGCGTAAGTTCTTGGATAAGAGCAAACAAGAGCTCCAACTCAATGTAAAAGACTACCCAAGTGGCATGTACTTCTTTGAAGTAAACGGTGAAAGCAATTCCTTTATTGTTGACTAACCAATAACAAATCCGTACAAAAAATCGTTCTCCTTTCGGGAACGATTTTTTTATTGGGATTGATATACTTGTTGACACTTACTTGAGATTCCTTGAGCGCGGCAGGGAGTTGATTGCCGCGCAAGTTGTCTCTATTGTCGTCGTAATAAAACTACTCTTCGTAATCCACAGCGCTACGCGCTGCTTTGCACTTGCCGATATACTGTGCCACTTTCACATGCTCTGGATGGGTAGCATACGCATCTAAATCTTCCCATGTCTTGAAGGTGCAAGTCAAGCAAATATCGTGGTCGGTGTTCTTAGCGTTAGGGATATTGATACCCACCGTCTCATCCACCAATACATCAATCTTCTCGCGCAATGCGAGCAAACCATCACGAATAATCTGGGCATTCTCCAATTTCGTTTTGCCCTCTGCCTCGTCTAATAGACGAAAAAATACTACATGCTTTACCATATTGATACACGTTTTTCTGGTTCCAGATACAATGGTGACTCTGGAGTGACATTCCATGCCTCATACCATGCGCCGATATGTGGCAACGCGCCGTTTACACGCCACATGCCAAGTGAGTGAGGGTCACTCTTCGTGCGTTGCAATACTTCCTCTGGACGGATATTGCCTGCCCATACATTCGCATACGCCAAGAAGAATCGTTGCTCTGGTGTCAAGCCATCCTTCTCGCCTAAAGCCTCTTCGCCTTTCGCCTTCTTCGCCTTTTGTGCGTTTTGGAACGCCTGATATGCTACTTGCAAACCACCATGGTCAGCGATATTCTCACCCAAAGTGAACTTACCATTAGCATATACGCCAGGGGCTACCTCAATGGCATTGAAGTACTCCTCCATCACTTTCGTGCGCTCCTCAAAGCGAGCACGATCTTCCTCTGTCCACCAGTTGATGAGGTTGCCATCTTTGTCAAACTGACTACCTTGGTCATCAAAACCGTGGGTCATCTCATGACCAATCACCACACCAATCGCACCATAATTAAACGCATCGTCCGCGTTCATATCGAAGAATGGGTATTGCAGAATACCTGCAGGGAAACAAATCTCGTTGGTCGCAGGGTTGTAATATGCGTTCACGGTTTGTGGAGTCATAAACCATTTATCCTTATCCACAGGCTTGCCCAAGAATGACAACGAATAGTCTTGCTCAAACTTCGCAGCGCGTTGAATATTAGCATAATAGGTCAACTTAGGATCAATCTCCAAAGCCGTATAATCGCGCCATTTATCTGGATAACCAATCTTCACGGTGAAGGTAGAAAGTTTCTCCATGGCCTTCTCTTTGGTCTCATCCGACATCCACCCCAGGGCTTGAATTCTTTCACCCAAAGCCACTTGCAAGTTCTTCACCAAACCTATCATACGCTCTTTGTTCTCCTCTGGGAAGTATTTCTCCACATACATTTGTCCCACAGCTTCGCCGAGTGTACCATTCACCATCGCCACCGCGCGTTTCCAGAGTGGGGTAGGCTCTTGTCTTCCGCTCAAGATGCGACCGTAGAACTCAAAGTTCTGCATAAAAATCTCCTCGGTCAAGAAGTCTGCACTGCCGTCAATCACTTGCCATGTAAACAAAGTCTTCATATCCTCCAATGACTCCTCTGCCAGCATTTTTCCTGCCTCTTGCAAGTGGCGAATTTGACCTACAGATAAGCTGTCTGGAGCAATGTTCAAACCGGCAAAATACACTTGCCAATCCACCTCAGGAACCAATTTTTGCAATTCCTCGACCGACATCTTATTATAATTAGCAATAGGATCGCGCAACTCTACATTGCTAAACGCAGCCTTTGCCAGGCGAGTTTCCAATCGCAAAACAGTAGCCGCTTTCTCGGCGGCATTGGCCTGACCATACAACTCAAACATCTTCTCCACATGCTTCACATACTCCTCGCGGATATGTTTCGTATGCTCATCTTCATCGATATAATAATCTTTCTGGCTGAGCGCAAAACCAGCTTGGTACTCGTTCAGGATATTCATGCTTGAATTCATAGCATCGGCATCCACATACATAGCCCATAGCCCAAAGTCCATCGCTTTGCCCAATACTTCCGACCATTGTGCCTTATCTGTCACATTATCAATCTCTTGCAATACAGGCAATACAGGTGTGATGCCCTCTTGGTTGCGGCGTGCAGTGTCCATCGATAGGTTATATACATCGCCAATCTTTTGTGGGATAGAGCCCATCTTATGTTGTTTGGCTGCGATGTCGGCAATTAGTCCGTTCACTTGCTCGAGATTGCTCAATCCCAACTTATCAAACGAACCAAAACGGCTGTACTCGTCTGGAATAGGGTTATTCTTCATCCATCCACCGCAAGCGTATTGGTAGAAGTCGTTTTGTGCCACTGCGGTCGTATCCAAGTTCTCCAGATGAATACCCGTAGTCTGTTGCTTTGTGCATGCTGTTAGTGCCATAAGCGATAATAAAAATACAATTTTTTTGTTCATATTACTATATCTTTTTTTGTTCGTTTCATTCACGAAATTCTCACAGATTATCATATGATAAAATTAGTGCTCATCCGTGTTATCCGTGGGAGTTGTTTTCCCTCTTGAGCGACCGAGGATGTTGATTCGGTCGCAAGTTGTCTATGTTGTCTTCCAAAATCCTCCTCAATTCCTCTGCAAAAGTACTCACTTTTCTCGGAATATACAAATTATTTTGTATGTTTTTTGTTTTTTATTTGCACACTTGCATATTTTTTCGTACCTTTGCAGCGTGGAAAGAATGGTTTAACCCGAAATCTAAGTTTAGGTCACTTCTATAAATTGATTTATGGTGATTTTGAGGTTTTTGTTGAGGAGATTGCTGTGCGGAAGTTTGAAGCAATGCGGGCATTGTGACAAATAGACAATCAGCAAGATACCGATAAAAAGCCAAAAGCATATAAAAATGTTAATGTTTAACTCAGTAATGGTCGTTCTTCTTAAATGTTGAATTTGTAGAAGTGACCTTAAGAACTATGTTAGAAGCTTTTCGAAAAACGCATGATTACCTGGTAGAGCATGTCCAGGTGCCTGCACGCCGCGTGCTCCAAGATGAGATTAACTGGAGCGATCGTTTGATCGCAATCAAAGGTGGACGAGGGGTAGGCAAGACGGACTTTTTGCTCAACTATGCCAAGGAGCAACGCCGCTTGAACCCGGAGGAGAGTAGGCATACTCTGTATGTCAACTTCAATGACTTCTACTTCACCGAGCACTCCTTGCTCGAGTTGGCGGGGCAGTTTGTGGCAGCTGGGGGCAAGACCCTCTTGGTGGATCAAGCGTTTAAAGACCCTAATTGGTCATCCGAACTGGCGCAATGCTACTATCGCTATCCTAACTTGCAGATTATCTTTATTGCTTCGGCGGTCATGCGACTGGTGGAGGATAACAAAGATATCGGCTCTATCGTTCATCCATACAACCTCCGTGGTTATAGCTTCCGCGAGTATCTCAATGTCACACTTGGACTTAAGTTGCCTGTGTACTCGCTCGAGGATATCCTCAAGCACCATGTGGAGATAGCGCAGAAAATCTGCCAGATCATCAAGCCTCTGCAGTATTTCGGCGATTATTTACACCATGGCTACTATCCGCTCTTCCTTGAGCCTCACGATTTCTCGGAGTCACTCTTGAAGATGATGAATATGATGTTGGATGTGGATATCTTGCTTATCAAGCAGATTGAGGTTAGTTCTTTGCCTAAGTTGCGCAAACTGCTCTACCTTATGCTTCAGGAGACGCCATGCAGCCTCAATGTCAGCAGCCTTGCTGAAGCCATCGACTGCTCACGTTCAACCACGATGAATTACATCAAATACCTCAAGGATGCGCGCTTATTGAACATGCTTTACCCCGAAGGCAAGCAGTTCCCACTTAAGCCCACTAAGGTATATATGCAAAACCCGAACTTGTGCTACGCCACTTGCACCCGTGAGCCCGATAAGCAAGCCATAGCTGAGACATTCTTCTATGCCACCTTGCATGGCAACCACAAGATCAACGCCACTGACCGCAGTGCGATGTTCATCATCGACGGCAAGTACTACATGGACGCGCTGGCGACTACACCACAAAAGACCGGCATACGCTATAGCGCCATCGCCGATCTCGAAATAGGCAGCCAAAAGAACATCCCGCTCTGGCTCTTCGGCTTCCTATATTAACCGGACTCCCGACTCCAAAACAACGGACTCCCGACTCCCGATTCCCGAATCAACAATTAAAAAAACTATAACGATTATGAAACAAAAAAAGTATTTAACCCTTGATGGTAACGCTGCTGCGGCGCATATCGCGTATATGTTTACCGAGGTGGCTGCCATCTATCCTATCACCCCATCTTCTCCTATGGCGGAGAACGTGGACGAGTGGGCTGCAGCAGGTCGCAAGAACCTCTTCGGCGAGACAGTGTTGGTACAAGAGATGCAATCTGAGGCAGGTGCTGCAGGTGCTGTGCACGGCGCACTCAACGCAGGTGCTCTCACTACCACTTTCACTGCCAGCCAAGGTCTGCTCCTCATGATTCCTAATATGTACAAGATCGCGGGTGAGCTTATCCCATCTGTATTCCACGTGTCTGCTCGTACCTTGGCAAGCCACGCCCTCTGTATCTTCGGTGACCACCAAGATGTTATGTCTTGCCGCCAAACCGGTTTCGCTATGCTCGCTGAGGGTAGCGTACAAGAGGTCATGGACCTCGCAGGTGTGGCTCACCTCGCTACTATTAAGAGCCGCGTGCCATTCCTCAACTTCTTCGACGGTTTCCGCACCTCTCACGAGTATCAAAAGGTAGAGGTAGTAGATATGGAAGACTTGCGTCCGCTCCTCGATATGAAGGCGCTCCAAGAGTTCCGCGAGCGTGCGCTCAGCCCAATGCGCCCTGTCATGCGTGGTATGGCTGAGAACCCAGATGTGTTCTTCGCTCACCGCGAGAGCTGCAACCCATACTACAACGAGGTAGCTGACATCGTTAGCGACTATATGGACGAGATCTCCAAGATCACCGGCCGCACCTATCGCCCATTCACCTACTACGGTGCTCCTGACGCTGAGAACATCATCATCTGTATGGGTTCTGCATGCGAGGCTATCCGCGAGGTGATCGACTACGAGGCAGAGAAGGGCAACAAACTCGGTATGATCAACGTGCATCTCTACCGTCCATTCTCACTCAAGTACCTCAAAGAGGCATTACCTGCTTCTGTGAAACGTATCTGCGTGCTCGACCGCACCAAAGAGCCAGGTGCTAATGGCGAACCATTGTACCTCGATGTAAAAGACGCACTCCAAGAGCTCGGTCTTGGCGATATCCTCGTAGTTGGTGGCCGCTATGGTCTCGGTTCCAACGATACCACTCCAGCGCAAATCATCGCTGCTTACGAGAACCTCGCTTTGCCTATGCCTAAGAACCACTTCACCCTCGGCGTAGAGGATGATGTTACTTTCACTTCTCTCCCAGTGGGCGCAGAGGTGGCTATGGGTGGTAAGGGCATGTTCCAAGCTAAGTTCTACGGACTTGGTGCTGACGGTACCGTAGGTGCTAACAAGAACTCTGTGAAGATCATCGGCGAAACTACCGACAAGTACTGCCAAGCATACTTCTCTTACGACTCCAAGAAGTCGGGTGGTTTCACTTGCTCGCACCTCCGTTTTGGTGACGAACCAATCCACTCTACCTACCTCGTTACTACTCCTAACTTCGTGGCTTGCCACGTACAAGCATACTTGCAGATGTACGATGTAACCCGCGGTCTCCAAAAGGGTGGTACCTTCCTGCTCAACACTATCTGGGAAGGCGAGGAATTGGCTAAGAACTTGCCAAACAAAGTGAAGAAATACTTCGCTAACAACGATATCAAGGTGTACTACATCAACGCTACCAAGATCGCTCGCGAGATTGGTCTTGGCAACCGTACCAACACTATCCTCCAATCTGCTTTCTTCCGTATCACGGGCGTTATTCCAGTAGAGCAAGCTATCGAGGAGATGAAGCACTTCATCGTGAAGTCTTATGGCAAGAAGGGTGAGGATGTAGTCAACAAGAACTACGCTGCAGTGGACCGCGGTGGCGAGTACCAAGAACTAGCTATTGATCCTGCATGGTCAACCCTTACCTCATCGCCTGATAGCCTTATCGCCTCATCGCCTGCAGAACCTGAGTTCATCACCAATGTAGTTCGCCCAATCAACGCACAGGACGGCGACCTCCTTCCTGTTTCTGCTTTCAAGGGCGTAGAGGATGGTACATGGCCAGCTGGTACAGCTAAGTACGAGAAACGCGGTGTATCTGCTTTCGTTCCTGAGTGGACTGCTGAGAACTGTATCGAGTGTAACAAGTGTGCATATGTCTGCCCTCACGCATGTATCCGCCCATTCGTAATGGACGAGGAAGAGGTGAAGGGTATCCAAGGCACCACACGCGAGATGAAAGCTCCTGCGGCTATGAAGGGTATGCACTTCCGCATGCAAGTGGGCGTGCTCGACTGCCTTGGCTGCGGCAACTGCGTGGACGTTTGTCCTGGCCATCCTAAGACTGGTAAGGCCCTCACTATGGTGCCACTCGAGGGACAAATGATCGAGGCTCAAAACTGGGCTTACTGCACCGATAACGTGAAGTCTAAACAACACCTCGTAGATATCCAATCCAATGTCAAGAACAGCCAGTTCGCTACTCCTCTCTTCGAGTTCTCTGGCGCTTGCTCGGGTTGCGGTGAGACACCATACCTCAAACTCATCAGCCAACTCTTTGGCGATCGTGAGATCGTAGCCAACGCTACCGGTTGTACCTCTATCTACTCGGGTTCTGTTCCTTCTACTCCTTATACCACCAACGCACAGGGTCATGGTCCTGCATGGTCTAACTCCCTCTTCGAGGACTTCTGCGAGTACGGTCTCGGTATGCAAATCGCTCACCGCAAGATCCGCGAACGTTTGGCGGCTCTCTTCACCAAGGCACTCAGCTGCACTTGCTGCACCGAAGAAATGAAGGCGATGTTCCAAGAGTGGCTCGACAACCAAAACGACGCTACTATCACCAACCGCCTCTACGAACCTATCGTAGCTGCTTGCGAGGCATGTGGTTGCGATACTTGCAAAGAGATCCTCAACTACAAAGACCATATCGTTAAACGCAGCCAATGGATTGTCGGTGGTGACGGTGCTTCTTACGACATCGGTTACGGCGGTCTCGACCACGTGATTGCTTCGGGCGAAGATGTGAATATCCTCGTACTCGATACAGAGGTTTATTCGAATACCGGTGGCCAAGCATCTAAATCTACTCCTATCGGTGCTATCGCTAAGTTCGCGGCTGCGGGCAAACGCGTACGCAAGAAAGACTTGGGTATGATTGCTACCACTTATGGCTATGTCTATGTAGCTCAAATCGCTATGGGTGCAGACCAAGCACAAACCCTCAAGGCTATCCGCGAGGCAGAGGCATATCCTGGACCATCACTTGTGATTGCATACGCTCCATGTATCAACCACGGTTTGAAGGCTGGTATGGGTAAGAGCCAAGCTGAGGAGGCAAAGGCAGTAGAGTGTGGTTACTGGCACTTGTGGCGTTACAACCCAGCACTCGAGGCAGAGGGCAAGAACCCATTCTCTTTGGACAGCAAGGAGCCACAATGGGATAAGTTCCAAGACTACTTGATGGGTGAGGTTCGTTTCGCTTCAGTGGCTAAGCAATACCCTGAGGAGGCAGCCGAATTGTTTGCCGCAGCCCAAGAGAATGCTAAGTGGCGTTATCGCTCATATCTCCGTATGTTGCAAACCAACTGGTCAAACGAGGAGTAATCCTTCGATGATAATACGAAAAAAAGCCATCCATTCGGGTGGCTTTTTTATTTCTCTCCTTTCTATGTCCATTGCTCCCGAATGCTAGTCGGGTACTTTTCCAAAAAAAGCACTTTTCTTAAGATTCCCTTCCCTTGTACCTTCCCTTTAAGTCTCGTGTAAAAGACCAAGGAAGAACCAAAGACGAACCAAGGAATACCCAAAGAACGCCCAACCACCCAAATGTGCTTTTTATTAAGATTGGCTATCTCAAAGAAATTTTTGTTACGGTAGCATCGGCTATCTGCCTCCCCTGCCAAATGCCTCTGTCAATTTCCTTTACACCCCTTTGTAAAGTTTCTTTACACTTTCTCAATATGTCAAAAATCACAACCAGCACAATATCAATCGCTTAACATTTTTGGCACGCATATTGGGTTGTATATTGCAAAATCAACCAATATGTTAAAGCAATATACTATCCTCTTACTATTGTGCTTCTGTGCACATTTATCGATCGCACAGAATCCCCACAGCGCCCCAACTGCGCCCAATCATCTTTTCTCTCTCCGCGACTGCATGGAGTATGCCATCGCCCATTCTGCGAAAATGGAAATCCAACGCGCTAACAACGACGATGCCCGCATCGCACGCCGCGAAGCTATCCTTCGTGCCTTCACCCCTACTATCCAAGGCGGCACATACGCCTCGCTGAATTTCGGACGTGGAATTGACCCCGAAACTAACAACTACATCTCCACTACCTCGTTCAACAACGGCTACTCCCTGTCGGGTGCTATCACGCTGTTCAACGGCTTTTCGGCTGTCAATAACCTCAAAATCACCAAGACTGCCATCAAGATGGGCATCGCAGAGGAGCAACAACTCCGTGACCAAATCTGCCTCGCAGTCATGGAGGCATACTGCAATGTCCTCTATTTCACTCAGATGACCAAAGCTCTGCAAGTCCAAGTCATTACCGCCACCAGCAACCTGCAATTGGCACAACGCCAAGAACAATTGGGGCAGAAAAGCCATGCCGATGTCATCCAACTCGAAGCCGACCTCGCCGAGCGTGAGTATCAATATATCACCATGACCAACCAACTCAACGACGCTCGCATGACCCTCCAAGACCTTATGCTGTGGGAGGAAGACCACGAATTGCTCATCGACTTTCAGAGCACCGAGAAGCTAACAACGAGCCAGGCGAGCGGTCTAACAGCCGCAGGCGGTCTAGTATCTAACAGCGAAGCCCTGCGCCACCCATCCGTCGAACTGGCTGCCTATCGCATGGCTAACGCCCAACTCGACCTCAGCACGGCGCGTTGGCGATTGGCTCCGTCGCTCTCCCTCTCAGGCGGTTGGTCAACGGGTTACTACACCTATCCCCGTACCCAAGACTATGTAGCCATGCCTTTTGCCAGTCAGTTCATCAACAACAGCGGCGAGTATGTGCAGTTGTCTTTGTCTATCCCTATCTACGATGGCTTATCGCGCCAGTCGAATATCGTGCGCAAGAAAAACGCCTATCGCCGTGCTGAAGCCGAGTATCGCCAAACGCTGCGCGAGGTAGAAGCAGAGATAGTGCGTGCGGTGCAAGACCGTGATGGTGCAATGGCTGCCCTCAAGCAAGCCGACCGTCGAGCCAAAGCGCAACAGGAGGCATATGCCATCAACAGCAAGAAGTTCGAGCAAGGGCTTATCTCTCCCCTCGAACTCAAGACCTCATCCGATAACCATCTCAATGCCCAAGCCGAGCACCTCAACGCCCAGCTGAAGTACTTCATCAAATCCTGCGTAGTCCGCTACTACAACGGTACCCCTTATCTTGAACAACTATAAACATCACTACACAACGCTAAATATCACAACATCATGGATAAAATCATCGAAAAGAAAAAGGGCATTGTCCGTGCCTTCACCCTCAAAGCATTGCCCTATTGGTTGGGTTCAGCAGTGGCTATACTGCTCATTATTCTCCTTGCTCGTAGCAACAATGGTGCTATGCGTATCGATCCCGACACGCTCACCATTGCTACCGTCACCGAAGGCGAGTTCAACGACTACATTCGTCTCAATGGACAAGTGCAACCTATGACCACAATCCAACTCTCGCCACTCGAAGGCGGTGTCGTGCAAGAGATTATCGTGGAAGAGGGTGCGCATGTCAAAGCAGGCGACCGCATACTGGTGCTCAGCAACGACAACCTCGACCTGCAAATCCTCAACTCCGAAGCCGAACTCGCTGAGAAAGAGAACCTTCTGCGCAATACCCTCATCTCTATGGAGCAGCAGAAACTCAGTCTGGAGCAGGAGCGCCTGCAACTGGCAATGGAGGTAGAACGCACCCGCCGCACTGCCGAGGCGCAGCGTGCCCTCTATGCCGACCAACTCATTGCTCGTGAGGAATACCTCCGTGCGGAGGAGGACCACCGTTTGGCACAACAACGCCTACAACTGGTCAATCACCGTGCTGAGCAAGATAGTCTCTACCGCAGCGTGCAAGTGAGCCAGATGCAAGAGAGTCTTGCGAACATGCACCTCAATATGCAGATGATTCGTCGCCGCAAAGATAATCTCACTATCAAAGCACCTATTGATGGTGAACTTGGACTATTGGAAGCCACACTTGGACAATCCATTGCCCAAGGCACGAAGATTGGACAAATCAACGACCTCGGTAACTATAAGATTGAGGCGCAACTCGACGAGCATTATATCGACCGTGTGGCGGCAGGCTTAGAGGCGACTTTCGAGCGCCGCGATGAACAGTTTCGTGCGGTGGTGCGCAAGGTCTATCCAGAGGTGCGCAATGGTAAGTTCCGTGTCGACTTGAAGTTCGTGGGCGCACAGCCCGACAATATCCGCAGTGGTCAGACCTATTATTTGAACTTGCAACTGGGCGAGTCGGAACAAGCCATGCTTATCCCTCGTGGCGCATTCTTCCAGACCACAGGCGGACGATGGATCTATGTGATGGATGCGGATAGCAAGGGTGCTACTCGCCGAGATATTCGCCTCAGTCGCCAAAATCCGCAGTACTACGAAGTCATCGAGGGTCTGCACTCAGGCGACCGAGTCATCATCTCAGGCTACGAGAAATTTGGCAATAGTGAGAGGTTAAAGTTCTAATATGATAAACAAACATCCCAAACTACAATTGAGTAATTTGGGATGTTTTGTAATATGGTTATTTTGTATGATTACTTATAATGTCCATAGGCAGAAACCACTAACACAAGCACTTCGTTGTCGTGAATCTCATACACTAAACGATGTTCTTTGTTTAGACGGCGTGACCAAGTTTCTTGGGTAAAGAATTTCAATTGCTCCACTTGTCCTGTTCCTGTGCGAGGATGTTCGCGGAGTTCATCCAATAGTTTAGCTAATTTCTTAATCAACTGAGGATAATGCTTTTGCAGCGCAAGAACATCTTGTTGCGCTTGCTGTGTAAATTCAATCACATACATAGCATTCGGTTGATAAAGTCTTCGCTACTTTCGTTAGCTTGCATGGTAATTGTTTGTCCTGCTTGCTTTTGTGCACTGGATTGTTGTACTTTTGTGCAGAACTCTTCCATACTCATCTGTGTTGCTGGGACTTGCTGCTCTGCTTTGATAGTACGACGAAGATAGCGTTGCACTTTTTGCAACACTTCCATGCTCTCAATATTGAGCATCTCACGCGCTAATTCGCCTTTTAAGGCATTAAACTCTAATGTACTCATAGTTGGTTCGTTTTAATTTCGCTGCAAAGGTAATGATATTTTCGGAAATATGCAAATGTTTGTTTATATTTTGGCAAATTTTGTGCCACATTGCAACTCCCTCGCTGTCAAATCCCTTTACACTCAATTGTAAAGTTTCTTTACACTCTCACAAAGTGCCAAAAACACAATCGACAAGTAATCAGCAGATTACATATTTTGGCACGCGGATTGCTTATATATTATTAAGAACGCGCTGCGCGTTGAGATGGTCTAACATCTAACAGCGAAGCGGTCATAAATAAGAACTAAAAACAACAACAATATGAAATCCTTTCTTAATTTCCTCAAGCAAAACAAACTCTACACCTTCATTGAAGTGGTAGGTATGGCTATTGCGTTGGCGTTTGTCATCTTCATCGCTACTTTCGTGACCTCGCAACTCACACGCGACAATGAAGTCAAAGGGCGCAATGTCTATGTCAGTCGCTCCGAACGCATGTTTATCGGTTGCGGTACTATCAAAGAACAACTCGAAGGACGCTTCTCCGAAGTGCAGTCCATCTGTCGTATGTTCGATACAGAAATCTTCGGCGGCATCGAAATGAGTATGCGCTACACCACTACCAGCGGTCACTCTTCAACCAGCAATGATGACCGTGCAGATGCGTTAGTGGTGGATGAGAATTTCTTCCAACTATTGCCTTACCCACTGCTCGAAGGCACAGCCGAATCCGTACTTGCCACTACACAATCGGTGGTTATCAGTGAGTCGTTTGCGCGTATCTTCTCGCCCAACGAGAGTCCCATGGGCAAGACCATAGAGATATACGTGGAAGGCAATATTGCTACACTCACTGTTTCGGGCGTGTTCCGCGACATTACCAATAGCGTCATTCGCTCGCCTAAAATCATCTACCGCATTGACCAACTTCAGCAACTCACTGACCAAGTCATTCAAAATGGCTCAGGTGCGGTAGTTACATTCTTCCAACTCGTACCCAATGCGGATGTTGCTGCCCTTTCTAAGGAGATGGAGAAGATTGTTAGAGAGCAGGACTATATCTACAAATATGGTGTTTTCCACGATTTCTATCTCATTCCTTTTGAGGATATTCAGTACTCCGACCTTTCTGCTCCGTTGCCATTCGTTAATCTGGTCAATCGTGATTTCTTTTCGCTCTTTTTCGCAGCAGGGTTATTGCTCCTCATCTTTGCAGTACTCAACTATATCTCGCTGACAGTAGCGCAGATTGGTTTCCGTGCACGCGAGATGGCTACTCGCCGTTTGGTGGGTGCACAACGCTGGCAAATCGTGGTGAAATATATCCTCGAATCGTTTTCGCTTACGGTGGTATCTTTCGGTTTGGCACTCCTCATGGCGCACCTCGTAGCACCGTATTTCAGCGAACTCATTGGACAAACCGTTGCGCCATTCGAGCATATCACTTGGGGCGTGATACTCATGATGATTGCTCTGGTATTGCTACTCTCTATTCTCTCGGGTGTCATTCCTGCACTTATGGTGCTGAAGTATCAGCCCATTGATGTGGTGCGTGGTTCTTTCGAGAAAGACAATCGCATGGTACTCGGACGCATACTGATTATTGTGCAAAATATTGTGGCTATCATCACGCTTGCAGTGGCTGTGGTTATGTTTGTACAACTCCATCACATGCAGAGCAAGCCCCAAGGGTATGAACGCCAAAATCGCCTACGCATCAGCGGTGCCAACACTCCCGCAGATTATTTGGTGGAAGAACTCAAACAACTGGCTTGCGTGGAGAAGGTGGGTTGGGTACAATTCGAACCATTTACCTTTGGTACATCGGGTATAGGACTTATGTTTGGTGGGCAAGAGTTCAAACTCGATATGTACTATGGCGACCAAACGGCATTTGATATTCTTGGCTTTGAGGTCATTCGCCAGAATGCTGATCCGATAGAGCTTGCTGTATGGCTACCCGAATCGTTGATTGCACCACTCGGTGTGGACTACGATTGTACCATGCTTGTGCAAGACAATAATTATGGTATTCCTGTTTGTGGTATCATCAAAGATTTCCAAAAAGGTATGCCAGGCTTTGCTCCCTCATCCGATTGGCCTGTTGTTCCTTGGATAATGAACATGGACGACCCTGCCGATTTCCGCATATTGCGCCAACTTATTGTGCAAGTGTCGGGCGATGAGAACGAAGCCGTAAAGCAAATAGCCGAGTTCTACCGCCAACATGATAGCGATGAGGAGATATCGGTGAACACCTATAACTACCTTGTCAGCCACATGTACGACAAGCAGAACAACAACGCCAAACTCATCATGCTCTTTACGCTGCTGACCTTGTTGCTGTCTTCGTTGGCTATGCTGGCTATGAGTACCTACTACGCGAAGCAGCACACACGCAACACGGCTATCCACAAGGTGATGGGTTGTGAGAATAGCACTATCTATTTCCGCACCGTGCGCACATTCCTCTCTTCTATCCTTATCGCAGCCGTGATTGCAGTGCCTTGTGCATGGCTCATCGCGCAACGATGGTTGGAGACCTACGACTACCGCATCGCTAATTCCGCGTGGTACTATATCCTCACCGCCCTTGCAGTCATGCTCCTCGCTGTAATGGCAATCTCTTGGCAAGCCCTCCGCCTAATGAACACCAATCCTGTGGAGGCGTTAAAATCGAAATAATATAAACTATAAAAACAATACAATTATGATCCAAGTAACTAATCTCAGCAAAGTGTTTCGTACAGAAGAAATCGAAACCACAGCACTCAACAATGTGTCATTCACTATCAACAAAGGCGAGTTCGTAGCCATCATGGGACCTTCGGGTTGTGGTAAGTCCACGCTGCTCAATATCCTTGGTTTGCTCGACAACCCAAGCGGCGGCAGCTACAACTTGCTCGGCACCGAAGTAGCCAATCTGCGTGAGCGCGAACGCACCAACTATCGCAAAGGAAACATTGGCTTTGTGTTCCAGTCCTTCAACCTTATCGATGAACTCAACGTATATGAGAATGTGGAACTGCCACTGAAGTACCTCAACATCTCGGCATCGGAGCGCAAACGCCGTGTGACAGAAATTCTCAAACGTATGAATATCAGTCACCGTGCAGGGCACTATCCACAGCAGTTGTCGGGTGGACAACAACAGCGTGTAGCCATCGCGCGTGCCGTAGTGGCAAATCCTCAACTGATCCTTGCCGATGAGCCCACAGGAAACCTCGATTCGCGCAATGGTAAAGAGGTAATGGATCTGCTCTGCCAACTCAACGCAGAAGGCACCACCGTGGTGATGGTAACCCACTCGCAACGAGATGCCTCCGCGGCGCAACGCATTATCAATCTGTTCGATGGCGAAATCGTCCGCGATGTAACAAAGGAACTCTAAAAAGACAACGAACTCTTTTATATAAGAAGACAACATCAACAACTTGCGCGCCAATCAACTCCCTGGCGCGCTCAAAGAAGAAAACATGAAATTTTCAAAGTTATTAAATATTCTGGGAATGACGGCGGCGTTTGCTGCGCTGTATATCATTCTCGTGCAGGTGCATTATGACCTGACTTATAACCGCGCTATCCCCGACTCCGAGCGCGTGTATCTAATGACATTGCCAATGTTCGGACAGGAGAAAGCCAATGCATACATCAACCGCCCTATGGCAGAGGAGATAATTACCAATATACCTTCTGTGGAGGCATACGGTATTGCGCAACTAAATGAACATACCCAAACAGAAACAATGGTCACAGTAGGCGAAGGAACAGAAGCCAAGACCTTCCCTGTCAAAACTATGCAAGCTACTTCGGGTGCTTTAAAGGTGTTTGGTATTCAGCCGATTGCGGGTTCTATGAATGATATAGGAACTCACGCTTATGTGGCTATCAGCCAAAGTGCAGCTAAGCGTATGGGCGTAGCGGTAGATGATTGTATCAATATTGCCTTTAGCAATCGGTCTTTTCCATACACCATTTGCGCTATCTATAAAGACCAACCCACGACCAGCGACCTAGGCGAATTGGAGATGATATGCTGCGATATGCTCGAAAGGCAAGACCTCAACAATACGAGTAACTGGTCGTACAACTACTTCGTTAAATTGCATTCGGCTGAAGATAAAGCGACCTTTGAGGAAGTAGCAGGTGGTAAATATAGAGATATACAATCCCAGCAGATAGCACATTATCGCAATATGGGAGGACTGAGTGAAGCACTCGAAAATAAGCTCAACGAGATGGAAGAGTTTATGAACGACAAGCAACCAACGCTCATCCCATTACAAGAATTGTATTTTTGTCAAGATCTGGACTATCAAGTAGGACAGAAAGGCAACAAGACTTCTACCATTACGCTGATGATTGTGGCTGCGTTGATAGTGATTATCACACTCATCAACTATGTGAACTTCTTCTTTGCGCAAGTGCCAATGCGTATTCGTGGGGTGAATACACGCAAGATTTTGGGCAGTTCGCGTGCTGCATTAGTAGGGCGTTTCTTGGCAGAATCGGCTATGCTAGTGGCGATAGCGTTGGTATTGGCGGTAGTGGTGGTGCTGTTGTTCCGTTCGTCGGAGTGGGCGCACTTCATCTCTTGCGACTTGGCGTTAAGTAAAAATATGGTTGTTGCGGTGCTAACCGTGGGCATTGCTTTGGTAATGACGCTCATGGCGGGTCTGTATCCTGCCATGTACGCCACCTCTTTCCCACCAGCATTGGCGATTAAGGGTTCGTTTGGTATGTCGCAAAAAGGCAAGTCGCTGCGTTACGCACTGATTGGTTTGCAGTTCGTGATTTCGATTGCGTTCATCATCTGCGCAATGTTTTTCAAACAACAACATAAGTACATGATGAGTTACGACATGGGTTACAACAAGGAGTGCCTATTAACCACGCATATACCTGTACGAAATATGGAGAACCGCGAAGCGTTTAGCAATGAATTGCTGAATAATCCAAATATAAAAGATGTTGCATGGTCTCAAGGACCTATCACCATGAACGACGGTATGACATGGGGACGCTGGCATAACGACCAACAGATGATGATTCGCGTGCTACCTGTATCTTGGAACTTCCTACAAGTGATGGGCATAGAGGTGGTAGAAGGACGCAATTTCTTGCCTTCAGATGAGAAAGGTGAGGGTGCTATTATCCTCAATGAGTATGCCCAAAAGAAGTACAACCTCAATTTGGAAGATAAAATCTCATGGGGAATGAATCCGCATGAAGCGACGGGTTTCTGCCGCGATATTCACTATAAACCCTTGCAGTATGAAAGCGAAGCCCTTGCATTCTATATCTATGGCGATGTCAACTTTTGGGTAACGGACCATTGCTATATCCGCACAGTGGAGAATGCAGATATCCGTTCGGTGTTTGAGACAATCCATAACGCGACGGACAAAGTACTTCCACATTTTGGGTCAGAGAAAGTGAAAATCAACTTCTTCGACGAGGAACTGGGCGAGAACTACCAAAAAGAGCAACAACTGACCACAACGATCTCGTTGTTCACGATGTTGGCGATTATTATTTCGCTGATGGGTGTGTTGGGATTGGTGATTTTCGAGACGCAGTACCGCCGCAAGGAGATTGGTATCCGCCGCGTAAACGGTGCCACCGTGCGTGAGATCTTGGTGATGTTCAACCGCAAGTTTATGATTATTGTGGGCATTTGTTTCCTCATCGCTGCACCGATCAGTTACTTTATTACGGACTATTACTATAGCACTTTTGCGTACCGTGCACCGATAGCCGTGTGGGTGTTTGTGGTAGCGTTGTTGGCTGTGTTCTTCATCACGGCACTGGTCGTCACCCTCGCCTCCCTCCGCACCGCGACCTCCAACCCCGTCGAAGCACTGAGGACGGAATAAAGAGAGAAATGGGTGGATGAAACAGCGAAATCCACCCATTTTTGTTAAAAACAAAAAGATAATTTGCATATTTCAAAAAAAAACGCTATCTTTGCAGCGAAAATTTTACAAACAAAAGAAAGTCTTTGTTATGAAAGGTATAACTATTAAAAATTTTCGTTGTTACGAAGAAAAAACAATAGAATTTCGTAGAGGCATTAACTTACTGATAGGTGATAACTCTGTTGGTAAGACTTCTTTATTGCGTGCCTGTAACTTGGTAATGAATTCGTTTTTCTCTGGTTTTAGTGATGAAAATACTGTTTGGAAAAGTGCGGAGCCTGATGACTTTAGAGAAATTAAGAATATAGACTTACAAACTGACGATTTGCCAATTGATATTACATTCTTCCTTGATGAAAATGATTGTCCGCCTATAGAACTATTAGATGGTACAATATTCCAATTGCAAGCCAAACATTCATGGAATGACACGATAGAGACAGAAGTTTTAAAGATTGAGAAAAAATCCAAGAAGAATGCTCGTAATCTTGTTACTGGGCTAAAACCTCTGAAAGAGTACGCTTCTTTGTTGCAAGCAAACTCTCATTCAATAGTAAATGGTGACGCGTTCCAAAAGAATGCGTTGCCACTTTTTGCATATTTTACTACAGAGGATATTCATAGTGTTAGAAAATTTGACAAAGAGAAAAAAGAATTTAAAAAATATCCACAAAAACCATCGTTTGGCTATTTTGAGAGTCATGATTGTAAAGGTTTGTTAGATTGTTGGATTAAACGATTGTTAGTGCTGAAAGAAGCCAAAAAGGGAGATGTTGAAATTGAGTGTGTTAGAAATGCTATTATTAGTGCATTAGGTTCTGATGGATGTGGAATAATTCAAGATATTGATATTAGAACTAATGCTGAAGAGGTTTATTTCTTATATTTAGACGGAAGGGAGGTTCGTTCGGATTTATTATCTGATGGCTATCGTCGTCTTGTAAGTATCGTTGTAGATTTAGCTATGCGCACTGCCCTATTAAATAAAGTAAAATTTGGTGGTGAAGCTTATAAACAAACACATGGCACGGTCATTATTGATGAAATCGATGAACACTTACATCCAGCTCTTCAAGTACGCATCCTCAAAGCTTTGCATGACACATTCCCTAAAATTCAGTTTATTGTTAGTACTCACGCTCCTTTGGTAATGTCGTCAGTAGAGTCTAATGAGTCTAATGTTGTTTATAAACTATGTTATGAACACAATTCATATACTCACTATCGGATAGACACTTATGGATTAGATTCTAATTTAATTTTAGAAGAAAGTTTGAACATTGAAAGTCGTGTTCCTTCAATAGCTTCCAAGTTACGAGCAATATCTTCCTCTATTGCAGAAAGACAATTAGATAAGGCAAATGCCTTAATTATGGAGTTAGAACAACTTACAGACCCAACGCAACCTGAATTAGTGAAACTTCGTGCAATTTTAAATCGAATAGAAAGTATTGGCGTATGAAATACATCGAAAAAGACTTTTCCAGCGATGCTGTTGTAAAATTTTGTGCAGAATTAAAAGAAAATCGTTTAGATAAAGAAAGTCTAAGCGACCCTAGTGTACATCCAACTTTAACAGGACCAAAGGTTTATAGTCAAGTTTGCAGTTTTCGATATTTTAATGCCTTAAAAGAACAAATGTATAAAGATCAAGGAGGAATTTGTTGCTATTGCGGACAAAAATTAACAACATCAAGCTATTTTTCTCCTTATATTGTGGAGCATGTTATTCCTAAAAGCGAATGTCGTCAATTGGCTGGTGAGTATGAGAATCTATTATTATCTTGTCGCTCAGATCTAAAAGAGGAGGGGCAGCAGGAGTTGAACAAAAAAAATAAAGAAGGTTGGCATTGTGATAAAAGAAAAGGAAATCATAGGCTGACTTATAATCCATTACAAAGAGAGTGTGGTGACCATTTTAGATACCTAGAGTCTGGTGATATTGATGGGAATGATGAACTGGCAAAAAAGGACATAAAAACCCTAGGACTAGATTGTAAATATTTAGTCAAGCGAAGAAAAATGGCTATCGATACAATTTTACATGATGAAGATGGTAATTTGCTGGCAGATGAGGTGTTAGAACAATATTTACAAGTTATTATGAACCGCAAACCAGATAATACCTTCCGAGAGTTTTGTTTTGTAATAGCAGGAGCACTTAATAATTTTTTGCACAATCGATAGAGCAAAGATAATAAGTTGTTTTATTAGACAATAAAAATATGTATAAAATATAAGAGCAACTGAACTTATTGTTTTGTTGCTCTTATATTTTTTTTACTTTCTACAAATCCTTCACCAACCTCACGCTATGTCCATTTGCGCGCCAACCATAGTCGCCTTCATCATACATTTTTGCTTTGCTTGAAGTGAAATATAAACAATCCTCCCACTTATATCCTCGATCCGTTTTTGACCAATAGCAACCAGTTTCTTGGACTTCATCTGTTTTAGTTCCATCTCGGAAACCTGCTGCGGGAAGAAAAATTGCTCCCTCGTACTCTAACTCTTTCCACTCTGCGACAGAATATACATTATTCTCCCAGCCCTTTATGCCAGAAGTAAATGATAAGTTAGGTTCATTCCAATCATCAGGCAAAATAATTAAGCCATACACATTGTTAACAGTTGCTGTGCCATACAAACTATGGGAGTTTGGTCTACCACCTAATAAATACTCCCATTCTGCTCCTGTCAGAGTGCGCCAAGTATTAGGAGCTTCATTATTTATATTATTCTTTCCCCAATCAGCAAAGTTCATATTATAGTCATATACATCCGTGCTTGCAAAAGTAGGATTGTTGCCAGTTCCCCAACCGAACAAATCTATCCAACCAGAATAAGAAGAACTAATATTAGAATTCGCTCCACCAATATAGTCCCATTGATTCTCTGCAAATCGCCATGTTTTAGTACTTGCTTGATATTGTAGATTACCAGATGAGAAAGCCACTTTTTTGCTATTTGAGATAGAGAACTCACCAATAGCATAAATATTCCCTTCTAGTGTTTCAAACTGTTTGATATCACCATACTCATATTGTTTTCCATTTAAAAACAACCAAGCGCAATAATAATACATTGTTTGAGGCTTTAATCCTTTTATTTCAACTTCAAACTCTTTGCCATTTAGATAAGGAGCTTCGTTGCGATTACCTTTTCTTACAGATAGTTCTTCCTTATTATCTGAATACATAATACCAAAAGATACATCTTGAAATTCAGACATATCAATGTTGATAGAACCAATAATAGTTGCTGTCGTAGCGGTAATATCATACACATTACCCGTTTCTACTTTGCGAGATGTTGCATCTTCTACTCCAGATGCATTTTGTCCATTCTGTTCACAACTGACAAATGAACAGGCCATTGCAATAATGGCTAATAAAATTACCTTTTTCATTATGATATAAATTTTTCTGGAACATTGGCTCCAAATGCTCCATAATTATAAAAAGAAAAGCGTGGAACCTTATCTTGCTTATTCTCAACAACGAGGTTCCTGCAAGACCCTACATACAAGAATAAGCCATAAACGCCCACGCTGATATGTTAATCGTCGTAGAATATAACGAAATAAACATACCAATGGGCATTTACTGCACTCTTGTTTCGGGCATGTGAAATTTTGCAGGATTTCGTTGTTCCAAAACAAGCGCCAATAAACGCCTTTTAATTATGTCTTTGAAAAATTCTTGTTAGGGTAAAAGGCAGACATACCCGCCCATAATCCCTAGCGTGAATCATTTCAGCCGCAAAATTACTACATTTTTTTGAATTAACCAAATATCGGCTCCTAATTCTTTGGAAAAATCAATGTACACTTGCATATTTCGCAAAATTTCACTACCTTTGCACGCAGAATGAAATCCAAAGCCAAAATACTTGTCGTGGACGACAACAAAGGTATTCGCGCAGCGCTGGAGATGTTGCTGCCGCGATTCTTTGCTCAGGTGGAGATGCTGTCTTCGCCTAAGTCGTTGCAATCCACCATTCGCGAACTGCAACCCGATGTGGTACTACTGGATATGAACTTCCAAACAGCTATCAACACAGGCAACGAAGGACTATACTGGCTCTCCGAAATCAAACAGTTTGCACCCCATATCGAAGTGCTGCTCTTCACTGCCTACGGCGATATTCAACTCGCTGTAGAGGGTATGAAACGCGGAGCTTTCGATTTCATTGTCAAACCTTGGGACAACAACAAACTCGTTGAGACGCTTACCCTTGCCTACCAACAGAAACTTAAACGCACAGGCAAAAAATCTCCAACCCCATCGCCCATAACCAATAGCCAATCGCCCAAAATGCACTGGGGCTCCAGCCCTGCCATGACCACGATTCGCAAGCAACTGGATAAAGTAGCTACGACCGATGCATCTATCCTCATCACGGGCGAGAATGGTACGGGTAAGGATGTCCTTGCCAACGAGATTCATCGCCTGTCGGCTCGCGCTGCGCAACCGATGGTGTGCGTGGACGCAGGGGCTATCACCGAAACACTATTCGAGAGCGAACTGTTCGGACATGTCAAAGGTGCTTTCACTGATGCACATGCCGACCATGCGGGTAAGTTCGAGCAAGCCAACGGCGGCACACTCTTCCTCGATGAGATTGGCAATATCCCATTGCACTTGCAAGCCAAACTCCTGCGCGTACTGCAAAATCGTGCTATCGTGCGTGTCGGTGATACCAAAGAGATACCCATTGATATCCGTCTTATCTGTGCTACCAACCGCGACATTCCGCAAATGGTACAAGACGGCACTTTCCGTGAGGACTTGTACTACCGTATCAACACAATGCACCTGCAACTTCCACCGTTGCGCCAACGCCAAGACGAGATTCTGCCGCTTGCAGAACGCTTCATGCAAACCTATGCCGAACGCTACCACCGCAGTGTGAATGCGTTGGCACCCGAAGCGCAACAAGCCCTGCTGGCACATACTTGGTCGGGCAATATCCGCGAACTCAACAACTGCATCGAAAAAGCCGTCATCCTCTCCGAAGGCGACACACTCACCCTTGCCGACTTGCAATTGCCGTTGCCATCCAGTACCCCATATCCAATAGGCGGAACGCCGTCCAATAACCAATATCCAATATCCGACAGCGAAGCTATAGAGACTTTAGAAGCCGTCGAAGAGCGTGCTATCCGCAACGCTATGGCGCAAAACGATGGCAACTTGTCTTTAGTCGCCAAAGCTCTCAACATCAGCCGCCCAACCCTCTACGCCAAACTGAAAAAGTACGGGATATAATCATGAATACACCTTTCATCATACTCACTTGCCTTGCCACTGCTATTGTGGTCGGACTCATTGTGGGGGTAGTGGTGAAAAGGCGATTACAGAAGAAAATCAATTACATGCTCGATGCGCTCGAAGATAAGGAACTCAACTTCCGATTCAACGAGCAAGGCTTTCGAAATAGAAGTTTCAACAAAACACTCAACCGTCTGCGTGACCTTTTTGATAAGGAACGCCACGAAATCAGCGAACAAGAACGCTACTTCGGACAGATGCTCGACCATGTGCAAACGGGTATCATCACCGTCACAGACAACAGAGTGACCTATCACAACAAAACAGCCCTCTCGCTCTTGGGCTTGCTGACCTTCAGTAATCTTCGCCAACTGGATAATATCCATCCATCGCTTGCGGAAGCGTTTCGACAAGTTTCTGCCAATAGCGAACAACGCGCTACTTTCTTTACTGAACGAGGCGAACGCACGATCATTCTCACTGCCACCGAAGCAGCGATTCATGGCAAAACGGTAAAAATCATTGCCTTCAACGATATTAGCAATGAGATTGCCGAAAACGAGGAGTTGGCATGGTCGCGCCTAATCCGTGTACTGACACACGAGATTATGAATACCGTCACGCCTATCGCTTCGCTCAGCGAAACACTCTCCAAAGACCCTGCTTCGCCTGATTTGGTAATGGGTTTGCAGACCATTTCAACCTCTTCGAAGGACTTAATCAAATTCGTCAACACCTACCGCAGTCTGACACGAGTAGCAACGCCAGTTAGGAAACCATTTTACTTGCGCGAACTCATGGAGCGTGTGGAGCAACTGACAAGGCAGCAGATAGATGCCGCAGGTGCACGCTATCAATACACCGAACTGACCGATGATATTCTGCTATATGCGGACGAGGGACAAATCTCGCAGGTGGTAGTCAATCTCATTAGCAATGCCTTACAGGCAGAGGCAACCCAAATCACCATCACAGCCAAGATTGATGATTTCGATGCCGTCGTGATAGATGTCTGCAATAATGGTCATCCTATCAGCCCCGATAGTCAAGAGCAGATATTCATTCCATTCTTCACCACCAAACCCGAAGGCTCAGGTATTGGTTTGAGTCTCTCCCGCCAAATCATGCGCCTCCACAATGGTAGCATCCGCCTCGTTCGCAGCGACGAAAAGGGCACAATCTTTACTCTCATTTTTAGATAAAATCCGCTTCTTTTTGAATCATCCTATGATTAGCACCCTCACTCGGTGCTGCTTTTTTTCATCTTTTAAAGACATCAAGTTCCTTTTCTCTCTTCACTTCATCTATAGCTTGCTCCTTTTTTTATTTCAAAAACGCACTTCGCTGAGATAAAAAAGGAGCAAGCCAACAGTAATGACCCTCCTTTGATAAAAAAACTGCATTTTTTTGTAAAATTCTTTGACAAACTGACAAGTTTTAGCAGTTTGATGTAGTACCTTTGCAGCAGATTTCAAAAAAATGCAAAATTATGACAAACGCAGTAACTATGTATGATGCCTCCAATGAGAGTGTAGTAGTTTATCAGTCAGAAGATGGAACGCTTAAACTTAATGTTCAACTAAAAGAAGAGTCCGTATGGCTAACTCAAGAACAAATAGCCACCCTATTTGGTACACAACGCCCTGCGATTACCAAACATCTCAACAATATCTTTAATAGTGGAGAATTAGATCGCACAAGCACATGTTCCATTTTGGAACACATGGGTAACGATGGCAAACAACGCTACTCAACGAAGTACTACAATCTTGATGTCATCTTGGCTGTAGGTTATAGAGTAAATAGTCGCAATGCTACTTTCTTTCGTCGCTGGGCAACCAATGTGTTAAAAGAATATTTGCTACGCGGTTATGTAATTAACCAACGATTAATAACTATCGAAGAAAATGTTAACCAGCGATTTGCATTAATTGAGCATACTCTTTCAGAGCATCAAGAAAAAATCGACTTCTTTGTCCGCACAAGCCTACCTCCTCACCAAGGTATCTTCTACGATGGGCAAATCTTCGATGCCTATACGTTCATCAACGATCGCATACGCGAAGCCACCACCCGCATCATCCTTATTGACAACTACATCAACGATAGCGTGCTAACCATACTATCCAAACGAGCAGACAAAGTGGCGGCTACCATCTATACAAAAAAAACAACCGCACAACTGCAACTGGACATCCAGAAGCACAATGAGCAATATCCTCCGATAGAGGTCATTACCTTCGACCGCTCTCACGACCGCTTCCTTTGCATCGACGATACTGTCTATCACCTCGGTGCCAGCATCAAAGACCTCGGCAAGAAATGGTTCGCCTTCAACCGCATGGAGATGCCCACAACCGAATTATTGCAAAAAATGCATTAGTTGTCGCAAATTTTGCGATAGTTATCAAGGATTACTTGACAACTGACAAACTTGTCGTAAATTGCGATGACCTAGTTGCTACGACTCAATGACTGGTCGCATGCGACTTTGAACAAAAGAGGTCTACTCCCCGCCCCCCCCCAAAAAAAAAAAAATACCTAACTAGCTGCAAAAGTAGCGGTAAGTGCAAAAAAAATTTTTATCAGTATTCATCGTACTGTACAAGCTATAAAACACAAATCAGCTGCAACATTTTTAATTGTTGCAGCTACTTTTTGCAGCATTATTATAGACAAACTTCACTCACCCGCCACCCATGAACATCCCAGTGGTAATCGAGTGGTATTCGAATAGACAAGATACCTTTGACTCACAAATATGTCTATATCCCCCAACCCTCACATAAAAAAACGCACAAGTTTTTGGGCTCGTGCATTTCTTCTAGGGTCTCAGGAGTGGATTTATCCCAACAACTGCGCAGCGTGGTTCTTGGTGTCCACCTTCTCGATGAGTTGCGTGAGGATGCCTTGCTCATCAAAAACAAACGTCTTGCGCAATGTACCCACACAAGTCTTGCCGCACATCTTCTTCTCGCCCCATGCACCAAAGGCTTGCATCATCTCCGTCGATGGATCAGATAGTAATGGGAAAGGTAATTCGTATTTGGCAATGAAGTTCAGGTGCGACTTTTGGCTGTCCTTGCTCACGCCATACACTTGATACCCTTCCGCCAAAAAGCGCTGGTAGTTATCGCGCAAGTTGCATGCTTCCGCAGTACAACCTGGGGTACTATCCTTTGGATAGAAGTAAATGACGGTTTTCTTACCCACCAACTGCTCGTTGGTCACGATATTTCCATTTTGATCTGCCACGCTAAATGTGGGCATTTTGTCTCCAATTAGTAACATGGTTTCAATTATTTAATGGTTTATAATTCAAAAAATACTATTTATGTATTTCTGTACAATAATCATGCCACTGGTACCCAAAAAAACGCGGACAAGCGGTCCGCGTTTTTGATAGGTGTATGTTGATTGCTATTATAACAACTCCACGGAGCGATTGACAAACTTTGCCAATGCTTCGCCCTTGAGTTGTCCTGCTGCTAACATCGCAATGTCAATCAATTGGTGGAGTTTGTCCGAAGATGTGGCATAGGTAGCATATTGCTCCTTGAGCTGCTGCTTGATGGCAGCCAATTCTTTAGTCACATTGGTTACCGCATCTTTCTCCTCTTGGGTGAGATCGGCATCCTTCTTGCCCTTTTGTGCTTCTTGCAAGGTGACCTCCTCTGCCTTTTTCGCAGCGAGTTGCTCAAGGAGTGGGGTAGCGCCTTCAGCGCAAGCGGCTGTAATCTCCTCTAATAGAGCTTTCACCTTGTCGTTGGCGGTATTGATGACCAAGTTGTATTGGTCAGGCATATTACCATAGAACGACATGCCTTGTTGATGCGCGGACATCTCCTTCATACGGCGCATAAACTCGTTTTGGGTCAAGAATACAGGCAAGGCATCCGCAGAAACGGCTTCCAAACTTACTTCATAGCGGGTTTTATCGGTTTTTGGCAACTGAGATTCAAAACTATAGCGAAGTGCATTCTCCTCGTTCTCTGTGAGAGAAACTGCTGCTTTATCTTCTTTTTGGATGATATTCTCAATTACATCGGAATCTACGCGCACGAAACGAATGGTTTTAGGCGATGAGGCGTCGGGGCTATCAGGCGATGAGGCGCCATAGCTCTTTTGCTCGAATTGCGACATAGCGTGTACATCCAGTTCGCCATCCATGAGGAGCACGTCATATCCCTTCTCTTTGGCGCGTTGGATGTAGGCGTAAGAAGCATCAGCGTCTTGTGCATACAGCATGATGAGGTCGCCATTCTTGTCGGTTTGAGCGTCTTTGACTTGTGCCTTATACTCCTCGAAAGTGTAGTACTTGCTATCAATATTCTTGAGCAACGCAAAGCCCACAGCACGGTCGTAGAACTTATCATCGCTGAGCATACCATATTGGATAAAGAGCTTGATGTCGTCCCACTTCTTTTCGAAGTCCTCGCGGTCGCTGCGGAATATCTCTGCCAATTTGTCAGCCACCTTCTTGGTGATATGGCTAGAGATCTTCTTCACATTGTTGTCGCTTTGCAAGTACGAACGGCTCACATTCAGCGGAATATCTGGCGAGTCGATTACGCCGTGGAGGAGGGTCAAGTATTGTGGTACAATATTCTCCACTTCATCGGTCACGAACACTTGGTTGCAATAGAGTTGGATCTTATTGCGCTGAATATCAATATTGTTTTTGATGCGAGGGAAATAGAGGATACCCGTGAGGTTGAATGGGTAATCTACATTGAGGTGGATATGGAAGAGTGGCTCGTCCATCTGATGAGGATAGAGCTGGTGATAGAATTTCGTGTAGTCCTCTTCGGTCAAGTCAGCTGGCTTGCGTGTCCAAGCAGGATTGATATCATTGATGATATTCTCCTCGCCAGTCTCCACTTGTTTGCCGTCCTTCCACTCTTTTTTCATGCCAAACGCAATCTCTACTGGCAAGAACTTGCAGTACTTAGTCAGCAAGCCCTCTACAGTAGCATCTTCCAGATACTGAGCATATTCCTCGTTGATATGCAACACGATATCGGTTCCGCGCTCTGCCTTGATGGTATCTTCCATCGTGTACTCAGGCGAACCGTCGCATGACCAGTGAACGGCTTTGGCGTCCTCTTGGTACGAGAGGGAGAAGATCTCCACTTTGTCTGCTACCATGAAGGCAGAGTAGAAGCCCAAACCGAAGTGACCAATGATGGCTGCGGCGTTGTCCTTATACTTGTTGACAAACTCCTCTGCGCCAGAGAAGGCGATCTGGTTGATATATTTATCTACCTCCTCGGCTGTCATACCGATACCATGGTCTTGTACGGTGAGGGTCTTTTTCTTTTTATCAATAAGTACGCGCACACGTGTGTCGCCCAACTCGCCTTTGGCTTCGCCTACAGAGGCGAGGGTTTTCAGTTTTTGGGTAGCATCTACCGCGTTGCTAATCAACTCACGGAGAAAAATCTCGTGGTCAGAATACAAAAATTTCTTGATGACGGGGAAGATATTGTCTGATGTTACCCCGATATTTCCTTTCTTGCTCATAAGTGTATAGTAGTTTTAAAAGTTTCAAAGTTTCAAAAAAAATTGAAAGTTCTAAAGGAGGTTATACAAATTCCTTGCCAAAGGTATCTTGACTGCCAAAATGGCATGAAATTTGGTCTTGCGACATTTTGATATAAAAGTTGGCACTAAAACGAGCAAAAAATGTTTAAAAACATATTTTTTCGCACTTTTTTGTCAGAAAATTTGGTAGAATAAAAAAAAAGTAGTAATTTTGCACGAATTTTATCGCTAAGATAATAGGTGTCCTTTTATAGATACAGTGATTATATATGTAAGACTATTAGACGATTTTATGAAAAAACGCTAGTTTTCTTGGTTGATTATGAATTTTCAGATATAGATATAAACAACAAAATTTAGGTATAAATGAAAAAGATTTTTACGGTTTTAACATTATGCTTGGTTAGCCTTTTTGCATTGGCTGATAAGCAGATTAGTGGCGTAGTCTTGGATTCACAAGATCAACCTGTGATAGGTGCTTCTGTGATGGTTAAGGGTACTACTAATAATGGTACTATCTCGGACTACGATGGAGAGTTTTTCTTAACAGTAAGTGATGATGCTACTACTTTGGTGGTTAGCTTCGTGGGTATGAAAACCCAAGAGGTGGCTATTAAAGAGCGCGTAACCGTAGTGCTACATGAGGCTACTGAGATGGTGCAAGAGATTGTGGTGACAGGTTATGGTAACGTGTCTAAGGGTAGTTTCGCAGGTTCTGCACAAGCTGTAACTGCTGAGACTATTGAGAATAAGAGCCCATCTGAAATCTCTAAGGCACTTGCTGGAGAGGTGGCTGGTGTGCAGGTTGTTACAACATCTGGTCAGCCAGGTACTAACGCTTCTATCCGTATTCGTGGTATTGGTACTATCAATGGAGGTGGTTCCCCATTGTATGTGGTAGATGGTGTGCCTTATGCTGGTGATATCTCAGCTATTGATCCTGGAGATATTGCTTCTACGACTATTCTTAAGGATGCTACTGCTACTTCTCTTTATGGTAGCCGTGGTGCGCATGGTGTAGTGGTTATTACAACTAAGAAAGGTAATACTGGTGAGGAAGGCAAGATTGATGTGGATGTGAAATATGGTGCGAATATGCACTTACTGCCTATGTATGAGGTGGTTACTAGTCCTCAAGAGTATGTGGAGATGGCATGGATGGGTCTTTATAACGCAAGTGCTCGTTCTTCTGAGTCTGGTCGTTTGCAAGATGCAAATAAATTGTTGTTTGGCCCTAAGGGTATTCCTACAGTATATAATTTATGGGATGCTCCAGGTAACCAGTTAATTGGCTCTAATGGTAAGTTCCGTTCGGATGTGACTATGAAACCTGGTTATGAGAATATGATTTCTTGGGAGGATGCTATCTTCCGTGTCGGCCAAAAGGCAGATGCTACTTTGAGAATCTCTGGTGGTTCCGAGAAGGTAACTTACTATACATCTTTGGGTTATCTTAAGGATGAGGGTTATTATATTGGCTCTGACTATGAGCGCTTTACTATCCGTAGTAATGTGGATTTCAAGCCAAAGAAATGGTTGAGGGGTAATCTGAATGCAAGTTATGCGTACTCTACCATGAATGCCGCAGGTCAAGATGGTAACATGAACAATGGTTTTGCTTATGTAAATGGTATGCCTGCTGTATATCCAGTATATTTGTACAATGAGGATGGTACCATTAAACATGATGATCGTACTGGCGGTCTAGCATTTGACTATGGTATGCATGAGGGCTCTGGTCGTGGCTTCGGTTCTGGTATTAACCCTGCTGGTTCGTTGTTGTATGACCGTGATCATACTTTGCAACATCATTTTACTGCAGCTGGTATGTTGGAGGTGAAGTTCTATAAAGATCTTAAGTTGACGGTAAATGCAGGCTTGACATATCTGGGTGCAACAAACTCTGAGTTTACCAATGCCTATTATGGTGATGCGGCAGGTATTGGTCGTATCTATAAGACTCAAACAAACCGATTGGCATTCTTGGCTAATCAGCTGTTGGAATATAACAAGTTGATAGACGATCACTCTATCCGTGTGATGGCAGGTCATGAGAGTAACTTGACGCGTACATCGCAAATGTATGGTGGTATGGCGTACGTGGCTGCTAAAGGAGGCGACAATGTTTTGGAGTGGGGTAATGCTGTGCAAATGTCAGGTATGACTTCTGCGACAAACACAGTGGCACTAGAGTCATATTTGGCTACAGCTTCTTACATATATAAGGAGCGTTATGGTTTGACTGCAAACTACCGTGCAGATGGTTCTAGTAAGTTTGCGAAGGGACATCGCTGGGGGCATTTTGGTTCTGTAGGTGCTACTTGGATGTTCACTAATGAACCATTTATGGAAGCTGCAAAAGAGTGGATTAGCAATGGTAAGTTGCGTTTGAGTTGGGGTGTGTTGGGTAACCAAGATGGTGTTTCAGCTAACCTCTACCAAGACCAATATTCTATCCAATATGTGAACGGAAAAGTGGGATATATTTGGGAATATAAAGGAAATCCTGATTTGACGTGGGAGCGCAGTCAAGTGGTTGACCTTGGTTTGGAATTTGATTTTCATAAATATTTGACCGCTGAGATTGACTACTTCTATAAGTTGACCGATGATATGTTGTTTCCTCGTTACGTTGCTCCATCTTTGGGTTATAGTTATGAATATCTCAATGGTGGTGAATTGGAAAACCAAGGTGTTGAGGTGCAATTAAATGTGCATGCTGTGGACACACGTAATTTGAAACTGGATATTCGCCTCAATGGTGCACACTATACCAACAAAGTGAAAGCATTACCAGATTATATATCTTCTGATACTGAGATGATTATGAATGGTGGTATGGCGGTGGGTCATGGTTTGTATGATTGGAACTTGCCAACCTATGCTGGTGTAGATGCTGAAAGTGGTCAAGCTATGTATGTAGCTTATTATGATGCTAACTTGGGATCGTTCGGAACAGGTAATGCTGCCGATGTATTGCAAGCTACAGGCAAAAAGGGTAATAACTATATTAGCAATGTATATGAGTATCGTCAAAAGCATCCAGATGCTGATATTCAAGAAGAATTGGTGACTGGTTATCAATCTGCGTATGCAGGTTCTGATTATGTCGGTAAGAGTGCTATCCCTGATTTTGCTGGTGGATTTGGTATTGACTTAGAAGCATATGGTGTAACTTTAGCTGTGACCTGCTCGTATGGTATCGGTGGTTGGGGATATGATAACACCTATGCTCAGTTGATGAGTTCCGATAAGGCAGGTGGTTATAACTGGCACACTGACATGCGTGGTGCATGGAATCGTATGATGACGGATGAAGAGAAGCAAGCTATAGCAAATCTTGGTGTAGCGGGTGTGCCTCGTTTATCAAATGGTGCAGATCGCTATGCAAATATGGCATCTACTCGTTTCTTGACCTCAAGTTCATTCCTGTCACTCAATAACATTCGTATAGGATACTCATTTCCTAAAAAATGGATTGAGAAAATCAAGCTCAATAATTTGAATATCTATGTATCTGGTGACAACTTGGCTATTTGGAGTGCACGTAAGGGTTACAACCCAATGGCAGACTTCGCGGCTACTACAGATTCTTATCAATATACTCCACTTTCAACAGTGATGGGTGGTGTGAAATTCCAATTTTAATTGATTAATGAAAGGAAATATTAAGATGAAAACAAGAAATAATATATTTGTGTTGGTGTTGATGGTTGCGTTGGCAGCAACATCTTGCTCAGAGAGTTTCTTAGAGCAGCCGCCTTATGGTAGTACTTTAACACAAGCGCAGTACGAGAAATTGGATAATACGCTAGAAGGTTCTGTGCGTGGTATATACTCCATGATGTATACTGTGAGTGATCATGATTTGTTTGGTCAGCGTAGTATTGATTTGGCAACAGACTTGTTGTCTGGTGATATTGCTTTAACAGCTTATACCTATGGTTGGTTCTATACCGACGAGCAAGGGCAAACAGCTGCGGCACGTACAGGTTATGTATGGAACTACTATTACGGTATGATGCGTAATATCAACAAGGCAATTAATACTGTAGCATTGCAAAGTGATATTACACAACGCATAGCAGCGAATGGTTTGCCAAATACATATAATGAGAAGAATGAGGAGTATTATACCATTGATGGCACAGATACATTGGATACTTACTCGTTAATTGAGGCTGAAATTGCTGGTTATTATGCACAGGCATTGACAATGCGTGCATACTGCTATAGCCATTTGATCAACTTGTATGCTCGCACCAATTCTCAATTGCGTGGAGCATGGGAGAGTGAGGTAGTTTGCCCTATCTATAATGAGAATAACTTAGAGGAGGCTCAACCAATTGCTACACTCAAGGTGGCTTATCAACAAGTTGAGAGTGATTTGAGTTTAGCAATTAGTTATTTCGATGCATTTGCTGAAACTTATACACGCGAATCTAAATTGTCTGTTGATGGTTATGTGGCTCGCGGTTTGTTGGCATATTCATATTTGAACAAAGCTGTACCAAGCTTGCCTTCTGGTAGAGAAAATTATGAGAATGCTCTTCAATATGCAAAAGAGGTGATTGATTCGAAAGAATATAAGATTATTCCAAACTCTGAGGTACTTACTACTGGTTTTAACGACGTAAGTAGCAGCTCATGGTTGTGGGGTCAAGATGTGACAACCGAAACTGCAGGTGGATTGGCATCATTCTTTGGTCAAGTGGATATACACTCTTATTCTTATGCATGGGCTGGTGATACTAAAGTGATTGATGAGAACCTTCATAAGGAAATTCCTGAATTTGATATCCGAAAGAAATGGTTTAATGATGGTAGCAAGAATGCAACCTTTAAACTTTGTCCTGATGGCAAATTTTTCTCGGCAAAGAACCCTACATCTACATCGGATGCAGATATTGATCGGGAGTGGTTGAGTGACAATGTATTTATGCGTATAGAGAGTATGTATTTGATTGCAGCTGAGGCTTCTTACCGCTTAAAAGATTATACAGGAGCTGTTGATTATTTACGTGCAATTACTGATCAACGGGTGGATACTACCGCTACTGCAGCAACTGAGTATGCAGCCTACGTAGCTAGTTTAGATGCTACTAATTTGTTAGCTCAAATAGAGTATAACTGGCGTGTAGAGATGTGGGGTGAAGGTTATGCATTGCAAACATTCCGTCGTTTGTCTCCAGAGACAGTACAAGATGTCGATGGTCGCAAACGTGGTGGTAACCACGCCTATGACGCAGGTGCTGCTATGGATGCTACAGCAAGTCAATATACATTCCAAATTCCAAGTAGTGAGACCAGTTATAACCCTCACTATGGCACTAAATTGCCATAATTATTGACACCAACTAAAACAATACAATAATTCAATTAACTTTTAAATTTTTTAGGTTATGAAAAAGAGTTTATTTTTCGCGATTTTCACATGTGTCGCTCTCGTATTCGTAGGCTGCAACGAACCAGTAGTTAACAAAGTAACAGCTATCTCTGTTGCTCCTGCAGAATTGGCAATGGTGCCTGGTGAAGAGTTCCGTCTTTCTGTAACTCCAACCCCTTCTACCGAAGTGTTGGCTGACTCTGCAATTGTATGGGCAAGTTCTGATACTAGCGTAGTAGTTGTAAATGAGAAGGGCGTAGTAACTGCAGTAGGTTATGGTAAGGCTAATGTAACTGCTACTTACGGTGAGTTGGCTAGCGCTTGCGCAGTATGGGTAAAAACCTATTATGAGAACCTTTCTTTTACTAACGCTATCGTATGGGATGTGGATACAACAGCATTTGGTGGTGAGGTATATGACATTACTACGTCAGATGGTAGTGAGACTTTCAAGTGCTACATGGCAATGGCTGAGTTGTGGTTGTGCGCTGATGGTTTCTACGTAAATGAGTCTGGTTATTTGGATGGTGGTGACTATGCTTCTTATATCACCGTTTATGCACCAATGTGGTATGGTACAAAGTACTTGAACCCAGAGAAGGGTGGAGTGCAATTTAGTTTGGGCGAGTGGAAACTTGAGAACTTGCCAGCTGATAGTGTGAAGGTGCACATTGGTGAGCCTGGTTCTTTGAACGAGGAGGCTTACCTAACTTATATGGATATGGCAATGCAATCTTACAACGCTGGTGATGGTCAAATGTTCTCTACTTATCTTGCACTTATCGGTGGTTATGTGAACTATCCTTCAGGTTGGCCAGTAGCTATCTCTGGTGCTACCATGACTACTATGGAGTATATGGTTGATGAGGAGACAGGTGAGGGTGGCTATTCTTACTCATATATTCCTGATGGTATTGTAACAGAGGGTATCCTCAGCTTGAATAGCGAAGGTGCTTCTGTATTTATGGCAGGTATGGATTACAACTATCTTAAGTTCCGTGAGATTGCATACGATGCAGTTTATACATGGGGTTGCAACTGGATCTTCGCTGAGGATGGTACAATCTCTTGGGGTGATAACGTAATGCACTGGGGACAAGAAGTTACTTACCAACTTGGTGAACTTCCAGCAGCAGAGTCACGTAAGATGGAGCCTGTTTACGCACCAGTATTGACCATCGATTATCCAGAGGTTGCTGAGCGTATTAAGAAGCAACTTAAAGAAAAAAATACTTTGACTGTAAAGAAATAATACCCCAATTTAGTTGGTATAATAGGTGGTAGATTTAAAGTAAGTACCACTTGTGGAATGAGGGAGTTATCGCTATGATGGCTCCCTCTTTTTTTGTAGTGTAGTTAATATTTTGTAATATCCAGTGATATATTTGCGTATTCTATTTTTTTTTTGTACCTTTGCATGCCGAAGTGTATGAAAAGATTAATATATATATTATTTTTGTGCTGTTTATCAAATTTGGTGTATGCCATAATAGCGACGCCAGATCCTGTTTGGCGCCAATTACCAGATGGTACTTGGGCGGAAGTATATTTGCATGGTGATGAATACTATCACTATATGACTACGTTGTCAGGTGAACGTATTGCTGGTAGTGAAATGGTGTGGCAAAGGAATGAAGACGGGCTTGATCCTGCTCAACGTGCAGTGATGGAAGAGATGTTAACCTCGTATGTTCCAAATCAAGGAGTTGTAAAAGTGCCAGTAATCTTGGTTAATTTTACAGATTTAGCTTTTACAATGGATAATCCACAAGCGAATTTCTCAGATTTTTACAATGGTGCAGGAGGTACAAATATACATTCGACAGGCTCCGTGAGAGAGTATTATATCGCTTCTTCGGATAGCATGTTGCTGTTGGAGTTTGATGTATTTGGGCCTTACACCTTGAGTAGAGATATGGCGTATTATGGTGGCAACACAGGCAATAATCATATGCAGCATGGTAGTGATCTGGTGGTGGAAGCTGCAAAATTAGCGAGTGATGCAGGGATTGATTTATCGCCCTATGATAATGATAATGATGGTGCGATAGATAACTTATCTATAGTTGTAGCTGGTTACAACGAGGCAGAAGGCGGTCATCCTAATACTATTTGGCCTCATTTTAGTACAGTATATAGTTCTTCAACTTTTTCTGGTAAGCGATTGCGTGGCTATTTAATGATTTCTGAATATCGCGGTAGCGGTGGTAAACAGCAGGCAGGTATAGGTACATATTGCCATGAGTTTGGTCATGCATTAGGTTTGCCAGATTTGTATGACACACAAAATTCTTCTCGCTACACGGTGGGAGAATGGGATGTAATGTGCTCTGGTAGTTATAATAATAATGGTTGTACCCCACCATCGTATAGTGCTTTTGAACGTTTTGCAATGGGATGGTTAAAACCTATTCAGTTGGAAGAAATAGGTGATTATCGTTTGCGCCCCTTATTGCAAACTAATGAAGCATATTTAATAGCAGCTACAGAACATAATTTACTATCAATGTCGCCATCTCCAAATGAATATTTTCTCATTGAAAATCGTCAAGCTGTTGGATGGGATGCTAATACAGAAGCATTGGTAGGTACAGGAATGCTAGTGTCGCATATTACATTTAATCCCAATACATGGAATCGTAATACCTTTAATAATAGTAAAGTGTTAGGATATGCCATCGTTGGGGCGTATGATAGTGCCCCCTCTAAGAGTACTGCTGCAGATTTGTTTCCAGGCACTCGCCAAATTACATCTTGGCTGCCAACATTGAATAATGGTACAGAATTGAAGGATCAACAAGTACAGAATATCAAGCAGATGGGTGACATGTCTATACGTTTTTCCTATGGACCACCTTCGATGGATGGTATATTTTTCTTGCAAGATGAGTTGCCCCCTCTTGTGACTACATTTGATAAGCGTATTATTGAATATGATACGGCGTATGTTGATGTGTTGGTGCGCAATCTGCCATGTGATAGTTTGGTAATATACTCGACAAATAATCGTTTTGAATTATCATTGGATAATGGTGAAACTTGGTGGCAAGAGACCTCTTGTCTATTGCCTAATGATACTATTTGCTCGTTTTCGATGCTAATTCGCTATGTGCCATATCGTCAGGAGTGTGATATCAAGACTGGATTTATCACTATAGAGAGCACCCATTCGTTGAAAGTACAACAATTGGAGGTAAGTGGATATTCTCCACGTCCAATGTATATCACCAAGCCCGAATTATTAGAGCCTGATTTTGTGTCTGATAATTCGTTCTCGGTACGTTGGGTAGGACAGAATGATGCTCAATGTTACTATGCTACATTGTTTTCACTACAAGATGGGCATTCCGTAGAGAGTCAGACATTCGATTCGTTCCTTACCTATGCTAGTGTTGAGGATGCTGGATGGGAAGCTAATTTTTTCCGTGTGACTTCTGTGGTATCGGAGTCTAAATATGCTGTGTTGTTTAAAGAATCAGGAGAGAAATTACTATCAAAGGCATCTATTTTACCATTGAGTGGTGTACGTTTTTGGATCTCCAATGATTATATCGTTAGTTCTAATACGACAGTTGGTGGACATTTGTTGTTGGAAGGAAAACGCTCGGATGGATTATGGCAGGAAATTGATAATATTCGTGTGGTTAATACAACTAAGAATTTAATTAAAGATTATACATTTAGTACAAGCGATAGTATCGTGCAATTACGTTTTACCTACACACACAATGGTGGAGAAGGCGGATGTGCAATCGATGGTTTTGAAAGCTACCTGGATCAGACTATCCAATATATATGCAAAGATTCAGAATTGAAATTATTAGCTCCAGATACAAGTGCCGTGTTTTATAACTTGATGCCTAATACAGATTATTATTTTGCATTGCAAGCGTATGAGGAAAAGGGTTGCTCTGGTAATTACTCTCCGCGATCTGACTTTCAGGTGATTCGAACGTTATCAGATGAGGATTCGTTGAGCGAATTGCAGATTATACGTGCTGAAACAGGTGAATATGTTGTCCGTTTGCCAGAACCAGCGAATGGAGGATCTGAGTTGTGTGTCTATACACCTCAAGGGCTATTGATTGTAAAAATAGCTGTGCCTTATAAGACAACCCGAATAACTCTGCCAGAATTACCTGTGTTTGGAATGTATTATCTGAAATTAATAGAAGATAGACGTATACAAAGAAAATCTCCCTGGGGTAAATTATTGTACTTATAGTCATTATTTTAATATATAAATAAATATGAAAAAAATCGTAATAGTAGGTCTTTTGTTGGCCGTATCGTCCGTCTTACGTGCAAATACTTTGCAGTTTGTTTATTATGATCAACCAGATGCTGCAGCACAGCGCGTTGCTGAGATGTCTAAGGAGCAAATGTCATTTTTTGCGCAGTATGAGCATGCTATGCAGCAAGTAGAAGATGGTGCAAATGTTTCGGATTATTTTATGGTCGAGATAGCTGCGGATGCTTCGGATAAAGTAGAACCATTGTTAGGTAGTATAGTATATGATCAAGGTGAACCCTTTAATAATTTATGTCCCTTGATTAACGGGCGTCGTGCTGTGACTGGTTGTGTAGCAACTGCAATGGCGCAAATTATGCGTTATTATTCGTTTCCTAATGTAGGTCATGGGATAGTGACCTATACAGGTAGCAATGGCGCTGCATCGTTAAACTTAGCAGATTATGATTTTAATTGGGATTTAATTTTGAACGATTATACCAAATCATACACAGATGCGCAGGGTGAGGCAGTAGCAAAATTGATGTTGGCTTGTGGTGCTTCTATTAATATGAACTATAGTGCAGATGGTAGTGGTTCGCATCTTGATAAGGCATTGAAAGCCTTTAAAGATTATTTTGGATATAGTAAAGATATAGAATATTACGACTCTACCAATGATTATGATCCAGAGGGCTTGATTGAGTATGATTGGGTATATACTATTCGCGAAAACCACCAAAAAGGCTATCCTGTGATGTATGCGGGGAGTCCTGCAGCGGGTAAGTCAGGACATGCTTTTATACTTGATGGGTATAAAGTTATTGATGGTGTGTATTATTATCATGTTAATTGGGGATGGTCTGGTGCATTCAATGGGTATTACCTTATTTTAAATCTTAAGCCAGATGGAGAAAACTATGCAGGATATGGTTGTGATATGGTAGTTAATATTCATCCTGATGGCTGGACCGATGTAGAGGATGTTGTGGCTCCTAATATAGGTAACAACAAACTCTATAATCTCCTCGGTGTTGAGGTAGATGAGAATTACAAGGGTGTTGTTATCAAGAACGGTCAAAAGTATATTCAATAATTTAGAAAATATCTAGTCTATTAGAAAACTAGGAGAAATAAAGAGGTTTCCTGTTGGAAACCTCTTGTCTTTATCATAATTACCATTGAATTTCGTTACCGTTGTGTTACCTTCGCAAGGGTTAATCATACAATAGGGTATAAATCGTTTCTGGAGCAAATACTTCGTTGGCTACATCTTGGAGTTGAGAGGGGGTAATTTCTTTTACTTTGGCGAACGTTTCTTGCCAAGCAGGGGCATGGTGGTGATAGAGCATCTGCTTGGCCATTGCCAAGGCGTTGTTCTCTTGATTCTCAGCTGAAATAGCTAGTTGTCCTTCCAATTGTCGTAAGGCGCGTTGCAGCTGCGATGAACTGAGACGAAGGTCACGGAGATTCTGCAACTCCTTGTGGCAGAGTTCGAGGCACTGATCTTTGTATTGTGGTTCACATGCGAGATAGATGTTCCAATAACCTGTATCACTTAGTGGTACTGCTTGAGAATCAATATTATATACTAATCCGTATTTCTCGCGGAGATTGAGATATAGTCGGCTAGACATGCTACTTCCACCCAAGATATTGTTTAGCAGAAACATTGTCAATTGCTTAGGATGGCCTAATGGGTAGGCATGTGAACCAAGCATAACGTGTGTTTGGTGGGTGTGGCGGCGATAGGTGCGGGACTTTGTATTGTTTAGTGTTGTGTAGTATTGTTTAGTGTTGTGTAGTGTTGTGTTATTTATTGGTACTTCGGTATTACCAAACTCCTTTTCGGCAGCGGAGATGACTTGCTGTGTGGAGACATTGCCGAGGACGAAGAGCACCATTCGCTCGGGGCGGTAGTGCTGTTGCATCCAATTGAGAGCGATGTCGGGTGACTTGGAGATGCGACGGAGGGTTTTCTTTGTGCCCAGGATTGGCATGGCCAGCGAGCTGCCCTCGAAGATCATGTTCTCGAAGTCATCATAGATGAGTTCGCTAGGTGAGTCGTTGTAACTCTCTATCTCATCTAGAATGACGGTGACCTCCTTGTCGGTTTCTTTTTTGCTGAAAGTGGGGCGAAGTACCATATCAGCGAGCAGGTGAAGGGTGGTACGGAAGTGATTGCGTAGGGTAGCGGCGTAGAAAGTGGTTTCTTCTTTGGTGGTATAAGCGTTGATTTCTCCGCCAATACCCTCAATGTGATTGATGATTTGGCGAGCGGTGTAGTGCTCTGTACCTTTGAAGACGCAGTGTTCTATGTAGTGCGCCATGCCGTTCTCGCTCGGCAATTCGTGACGAGTGCCTGCACCGACCATTATACCGACATAAACGACGGGAGATGAGGTTTTGCGGTGAACAATCTGCACGCCGTTGGGTAAATTATGATAAAAAGTTTCGTACATTTAGCTTTTTTTGTTCTAAAATTTGCGTATGTGTAATATTTTTACTACTTTTGCACCCGATTTCTGCGGCATTGGCGGAATTGGTAGACGCGCTAGACTTAGGATCTAGTTTCGAGAGGAGTGAAGGTTCGAGTCCTTTATGCCGCACATCGGGTCAAAATGACCCGATTTTTTGTATAAAAGTATAAAGTATAAACAATATTAAGTATTAAACTGTAAATTATTAATTATTATGCGAAAGTCATTAAATTTTACTATGTTATTGGTGATATCTACTATTTTGGTAGGTTGTATAGGATACGATGAGCCTCAATTTAGTCCTTCAATATCGTCATCCCCTTTCTTTGTGAACCCTGTGTTTGAGGGCGACTCGTTGATCGGCGCACAAGATACATTGGGTATGACCTATGATTCTGAAGATGATATCTATAATTTTGATACGGTGTATGTAGGTGATACAGTGTTGTTTGCGACTACTTTTTATACGTATAATAGCAATCTTGTTACGGTTGAACTGAGTTGGGAGAAGGATTTTCTGAATCTATGGTATCCTCTAGCTGATGGTATCACAAATGCATTAAGAGATACTTCTAACATAGAGAATGGTAAGTTGTATTTTAATCCTGGTTATAACCGTGTGTCATTCCCAATTTACTTTTCTCCAAAAGTTCAGGGCGGTATGAATCTCAAGCTTGCAGTGGAAAGTGATTCTGAATTTCCTATCTCAGCCGTATCGCTCTATATTCCAGCCAAAGCGCGTGTAGTAGCAGATAGTACTGCGGTAGAATAAATGCTAAGTAAGTCGGGTTAGCATTTCTCAGAAGTTTTAGCTTCTTGCCAGAGTGCTTCCATCTCATCTAGGGTCATCTCTTTGAGGGATAGACCCTTTTCTTTTGCCTTTTGCTCAACATAGTTGAAGCGGCGGATGAACTTGGCATTGGTCTTCTCTAGTGCGTTATCAGGGCGAACGTTGTATAGACGAGCTGCATTGACGAGGGCAAAGAAGAGATCTCCCATCTCTTCGGTGGCTTTATCTTCGTCCATGTTCTCGACTTCTGCCTCAAACTCTGCGATTTCCTCTTTGACTTTTGCCCAAACATCTTCGCGTTTTTCCCAATCAAATCCCACATTTGCCACTTTATCTTGTATGCGATATGCTTTCACAAGTGCAGGGAGCGCATCTGGGATACCAGCAAGAACGGTTTTATTGCCTCCTTTTTCTTTGAGTTTGACTTGCTCCCACATCTCACAGACCTCTTTGGCATTATTGGCAGCAAATTCGCCATAGACATGTGGATGACGGAAGATAAGTTTGTCGGCAATTTTATTGCAGACATCTGCAATGTCAAAAGCGCCTTGCTCGCTACCGATCTTTGCATAGAAAACTACGTGGAGGAGAACGTCACCAAGCTCCTTAGAAATCTCGTTCATGTCGTTTTGAATGAGTGCGGAAGCCAGTTCGTAGGTTTCTTCTATTGTGTTCTGACGTAGGGATTCGAAAGTCTGTTTTCTATCCCATGGGCACTTCTCTCGTAGTTCGTCCATGACCGTCAAAAGGCGGTCGAAAGCGGCAAGTTGTTGTTGTCTATTGTTCATAGTTGTTCAATATTGTATTACCTTGGTTGTCTATTTGGGCATAGGTGAATTGTTGCCAACAGTCGCCAAGGATGATGATTCGGCTATCGCGACTGATCATTAAATCCAACTCGATGTGGCGATGACCGAAAATATAATAATCGTGGTGATTACCCCGCTGCTCTTGCTCTTTAGCAAAGAGGACGAGTTCCTCTTTGTGCTCTCCTTTGTATGGACAAGGCTTGGCCAATTCCTTGAGGCGGCTGTTTTTAGCCCAATTGTATCCGAATGCGTTGCCTAAAGTAGGTGGTACTAAGCGGAAAAGGAATTGCAAAACGGGATTGTGGAAAATTTTGCGTAGGAAGATAAAACTGCGTATCTTCTTTTGAATTTTCCGGGGTAATTGGCTGATATAGTTGCTAGGAATTAAACCATCTCCATGAGCGAGGAAGAACTTTTTCTTGCCAATCATGATACTCTCGGGTTTACGGTGTATATGGACTCCTGTTTTTCTTTTGAGCCATCCGAAGGTCCATATGTCATGGTTGCCGATGAAGAAATGGATTTGTATTCCTTTGTCAGTTAGCGATTTGAGCGCGTTAAGGATGGGTTGGTATTGCTCTTTGCTATGGTCGTGCCAGAAGTATTCGCACCAGAAATCGAATATATCTCCGAGCAGGTAGATGGCTGTGGCATCCTTTGCCATATCGTTGAGCATGGAGATGATGGTCTGCTGGTGAGCGATAGGATTGTCAATCGCCTTTGAACCAAGATGTGCATCGGAGAGAAAGTAAATCATATTTAGACCGCTTTGCTGTTAGATTTAGAGGAAGCCGAGCTCGAGTTTGGCTTCTTCGGACATCATATCTTTGTTCCACTCAGGGTCAAAGACAATATTGACATTAACCGTTTCGATGCCATCTACAGATCCGACTTTCTGCTTGACATCCTCTACGAGGAAGTCAGCTGCAGGGCAGTTGGGCGCGGTGAGAGTCATGTCGATATTGCAAACACCATCTCCAGGTAAGTCAATGCGATAGATTAACCCAAGTTCGTATATGTTTACAGGTATCTCAGGGTCATAGACCGTCTTGATCATGCGGAGTACCTGTTCTTCCAATTCTAGAAATTCGTTCATTTTGTGATTTTACCCAAATAAAGTGCAAAGGTAGTGAAAAATTTGCATAAATGCAAATAATTGTGTAATATGTGCGCATAAATGTGTGTATTAGTATGGTTGTTATTTGATAATACTGCGGTTAAGTAATATGAATAACTAATTAATCTCTAACTAATCACTAACTAATAACTAAGTAATCACTAATTATCAAGTAGTGTAGGGTTGTGTAGTGTAGTATAGGGTTGTGTAGGATGGTGTAGTGTTGGGTGTGAAAAAATGCCCCACTTTTCACCACTTTTTGAATAAGTATTGTAAGATGCAGATAATCAGTAATATAGATTGTTGATAACTATTTTGATAATGTGTTGAAAGATGTGTTGAAAAATTTTTTGTGGGGAAATGTGGGGAATATGAATTTTTTTTTGTAACTTTGCAGCGGAATTTGAAAAAAGACCGCCTTAAGGCTGTTAGAGCTTAGATCGCTAGGCTGTTAGACCGCCTTCGGCTGTTAGAAAATAAGATTGAAAATTATGAACACATTTATTGGAAATATCGAGGCACGTTTAGACGGTAAGGGTCGCGTGTTTATTCCGGCTAGCTATCGCAAGATACTGGCAGAGATGGGTTCTACGCATATTGTGATGCGTAGAGATACAGATAATGAGTGTGTGATCTTCTATCCTGAGCATGTATGGCGCGCGAAAGTGAGTCAGTTGCGTGAGGCATTGGACGAATGGGATCCAGAAGATCAGATGATATTGATGCAGTTTATGTCAGAGGCAGAGATGTTGGACATGGATAGCCAAGGTCGTGTGTTGCTGCAGAAGAAGAACCTTGAAATGATTGGTGCTCAACAAGATATCTTATTTGTAGGTATGTTGGATCGCTTTGCGATATGGAATCCAACTGTATTCAATGAGAAGCAAATGCCACAAAAAGACTTAGCGGATCGCATTAGAATACGCATGAAATCGAAATCCCAGCCTAAACTATAAATTAAACCTAACCAACTATGAATGAGATTTATCACATTCCCGCAATGCTGAGAGAGACAATCCAAGGGTTGAATGTTCAACCCAATGGATTGTATGTGGACGTAACCTTTGGTGGTGGTGGACACTCGCGGGCTATTTTGGAGGAGCTTGAGTCGGGAGTCGCGTGTCGGGACTCCGAATTTGGGAGTCGCGAGTCGCGAGTTGGAAAGTTGTATTCCTTTGATCAGGATATGGATGCTTATGATAACGCGATGCGTTCAGATTTCGGAAATTTAGAGTCAGGGTGCCAACATTGGCAGTTTGTGCATAGTAATTTCCGTTATTTGCGCAATTTTATGGATTATTATGGTGTGGAGCAGATAGATGGTTTGTTGGGAGATTTGGGTGTTTCCTTCCATCATTTCGATTGTCCAGAGCGTGGCTTTAGTTTTCGTTTTTCTGCTCCATTGGACATGCGTATGAATCAAACGGGCGGTAATACGGCTGCTGATGTTTTGAATACGTATAGTGAAGAAGATCTCGCGCGCGTGTTATATATGTATGGTGAAATGAATAACTCGCGCCAAATAGCAAGGAAGATTGTGAAAGCACGCAGTCAGAAGGCGATAGAAAGGACAGAGGAGTTGGTGGATTTGGCAATAGGCAATGGGCGATGGGCTATTGGTGATGGTGGTGAGATTGAGGTGCCGACAGCAGCGAAGAAGGATTTGGCGAAATTGTTTCAAGCATTGCGTATAGAGGTGAATGATGAGATGGGGGCGCTCAGAGAGATGTTGCTAGCAGCCAAGGACTTGCTGAAGCCAGGAGGGCGAATCGCGATATTGACCTATCATTCGTTGGAAGATAGAATAGTGAAGAACTTCTTACGTTCGGGTAACTTGGAAGGTAAGATAGAGAAAGATTTTTACGGCAATATACTTAGTCCGTTTAAGGTGATAGAGAAGGGTGCAACCGCCAGTGCTGACGAGGTGGAGCGTAATCCAAGAGCACGAAGTGCGAAACTGAGAGTGGCAGAGAAACTATAAAACCAAATAAAACTATGAAATATTCATTGAAAGATATCTTGAGCGGTAATGTGCTGAGTCAAGATTGGTTTAAGAGTAAGTACAAACTGATTGTGATGATCAGTGTACTGATCTTTTTGTATATCTATAGCGGCTATCAATCCCAACGTCAACAACGTGCATTGAGCGATTTGCAGAAAGAATTATTGGACGTGCAGATGACACAAATGACAGTGAACTCGGAGCTGATGAATAAGAGTCGTCAGTCGTCTATCTCGGCTTTGCTGCAAGCAAAGGGTAGTGAAGTGAAGGAAAACCAAACCCCAGCAATTCGAATACGATGAGCGAAAATTTGAAAAATACAGTATTGCGCTTTGCTATTGTGTTTGCAGTGATAACACTACTGTTTGTAGTGGTTTTTGTTCGTATTGTTGTATTGCAAACCGCTCAGCGCGACAAGTGGGAGGGTGTGGTTAACCGTGAAGATAACTATAAGCCAATCAAGGCGATACGCGGTAGTATATACGATTGTGAAGGCCGATTGCTGGCAAGTAGTGTGCCTCAGTACCGTATCTTTATGGATACTCGTGTGGAAGCGTTGCATATGGATAAAGGTGATTTATTTTGGGACCATGTGGATAGTATTGCAAACGGTTTGAGTCGTATTGTGGGTGATCAGACCAAAGAGGAATATCGCAAGCGTATGGTGGATGCTTATCGCCGAGGGAAGTTAGTTCGTTTGACCAATGAACGTATTTCTTACACTCAACTCAAAGAGATAAAGCGATTGCCATTGGTTTGTCGCGGGTTGTATAAAAGTGGTTTTTATGCTGAAGATTTGAATTTACGTGTGAAGCCGTTTAATAGTTTGGGTAGTAGAGCCATAGGTAATATATATGCAGCAAGTGGTGAGGCCAAGTCTGGCTTGGAAATGCGTTTTGATAGTTACCTACGTGGTGAGGATGGTATGAGTGTCCGTCAGAAGATTGCAGGTGGCTGGCAAAATGTGCCGATCCGCGAGGCGGTAAATGGCTGTGATGTCTATACTACTTTTGATGCTAATTTGATGGATATCTGCGAAACAGCTCTCCGTGAGAGATTGGAATTACGAGATGCTGAATGGGGATGCGTAGTGCTGATGGATGTACAAACGGGCGAGATAAAGGCGATGAGCAATCTGGATCGGGCAAAAGATGGTTCTGGATACTACGAAATGGCCAATCATGCAGTTGTGCGTATGGAACCCGGTTCAACTTTTAAGACGATATCGTTGATGGCAGCTTTGGATGATGGTAAAGTGAAAATGAAAGATACGATCCGTGTAGAACATGATGGCTGGTGGTATCATGGGGCTAAACATATGGATGCCCACCCGAGTGATACAGTGTATACGATTCGTCAAGCCATGGCAGTGAGTAGCAATATCGCATTGGCGAAGATAGTAACGGATGGTTATAATGGTAGTGCGAAGAAATTTGTGAAGAAACTGCGGAATATGGGATTATGCGATAGTGTTGATTTTACTATTCCAGGTGCCAATCAAGCGTTAATCAATGTACCGAATGATACAGTAACAATTTCAAAAATGGCGTATGGTTATTCGGTGGAGTTGAGTCCGCTGCAGATATTGATGTTCTATAATGGTATTGCCAACGATGGAAAGATGGTAAGTCCGCTATTTGTCAAGGAGATACGTAAGGATGGTAAAACAATAGAAGAATTTGAGAGCACTGTGATTAAGGGTAGTATGTGCGATGATTCAACTTTAGAGGGGGTGAGAGAGTGTTTGCATGATGTCGTGTGGGATAATGAGTTAGGTACAGCTTCGGTCAATCCTTGGGGAACTCGCAAGGCGCAAAGCAATTTGGTAACAATTGCGGGCAAGACGGGAACGGCGCAGGTATTAGAGAGAGGGTATCATAATACGAGACACCGCATGTCTTTTGTAGGATATTTTCCTGAGGAGCATCCGCAATATTCGTGTATCTGTGTGATCCATGCTCCTAAATGGCCTTATGATTCGGGATTGGACTGTGGCGGAGTAGTAAGACAAGTAGCTGAAAAAACAATGGCTTACGCGGGAGAATATGTGTATAAGAAAAAAGAAAAAGTATTAATTGTGAACAAATAAATAATTAGAATACAATGAAACTAAGTGAGCTGATCAAGAGTATTGATGTGTTGCAAGTAATAGGCAATTCAGATGTGGAAGTTACTGATATTCAGTTTGATTCTCGTCGAGTGGCAACTGGTTGTTTATTTGTTGCACAGGAGGGTACTGCTGTCGATGGTCATACGTATATTGAACAATGTGTGGAGAATGGTGCCGTTGCTGTGGTTCTAGAAAAAGAGGAGTATATTAAGAAGAATGATGTGTGCTACATATTGGTGAAGAATAGCGATGAAGCATTGGGTAAGATAGCTCACTATTGGTATGGTGAGCCAAGCAAGAAATTGAAACTCGTTGGTGTGACAGGTACCAATGGCAAGACTACGACTGCTACGTTGCTCTATAAGCTCTTTAAGTCGCTGGGCTATAAAGCAGGTTTGCTTTCTACAGTCGTAAACTATGTGAATGATGAGGCTATAGCGGCTACACATACTACACCTAATGCTTTGGAGCTGAATGCGTTGCTTGCTAAGATGGTGGAGACAGGTTGCACGCATGCGTTCATGGAAGTAAGTAGTCATGCTATCGCTCAAGAACGTGTGGCAGGATTGGAGTATGCAGGGGCATTATTTACTAACTTGACACGTGATCACTTGGATTACCATAAGACTTTTGATAATTATCGCGATACGAAAAAGATATTGTTTGACCGATTAAGCAAAGAGACGTTTGCCATTACGAATGTGGATGATCGTAATGGTTTGGTGATGACTCAGAACTGCCGTGGTCGTGTACTGACATATTCCACCCACAGTATGGCGGATTTTCGAGGAAAGATTTTAGAAGAAGGGTTTGATGGTATGTTGCTTCGTGTGCAGAGCACTTTGGGCGCAGTAAACACGGAGGTGTTTGTGCCATTGGTAGGTCGCTTCAATGTCAGCAACTTATTGCTTATCTATGGTGCAGCAGTGGCGTTAGGCGAAGATGCGATGGAGGTGTTACGGATATTGAGTGGTTTGCAACCCGTAAACGGTCGTTTTGAGACGATTCGTTCGCCTAAAGGATGGACAGCGGTGATTGACTACGCACATACGCCAGATGCAGTTGAGAATGTGCTGAAGACTATCAATGAGATTGTGGCAGCCAATGTAGGCAAACAAGCGGAGCCAGCACAAGTGATAACAGTAGTTGGCTGTGGTGGTAATCGTGATAAAGGCAAACGCCCAATAATGGCGAAGAGTGCCTATCTGCTTAGTACTCAGCTGATTTTAACTTCGGATAATCCTCGCGATGAAGAACCATATGCCATTCTGCAAGATATGGCAGCTGGACTTACAGAAGAGGAGTTGCGTCGTGTGTTGATAATTGAAGACCGTGCGTCAGCTATTAAAACAGCTTGTACTTTGGCCCGTCAAGGCGATGTGATTTTGATAGCAGGAAAAGGGCACGAAGATTATCAGATTATCAAGGGCGTAAAACACCATTTTGATGACCACGAAGTGGTGAAAGGTTGTTTATAGTTTAAAAGCAAGAATTATGTTATACGAATTGTTCGGTTTTCTAGGCGATGTGCCAGGTGCACGATTGATGAATTATATTTCGTTTCGTGCTATAGTTGCAGGTGTAATGGGCTTGTGCATTAGTATTTGGGTTGGTAAATGGTTTATTGATTTACTGCGTCGTAAAAAAATTTCTGAAACTCAGCGTGATGAGAAGATCGATCCATTCAATGTAGCTAAGAAAGGTGTACCTACGATGGGTGGCGTAGTAATTATTGCTGCCATGCTGATTCCATGTCTGTTGATGGGTAAGTTGAGTAATATATATATGATTTTAATGCTTATTACGACCCTTATTTTAGGTGCTTTAGGATTTGCAGATGACTATATTAAAACTTTCCGTGGGAATAAAGATGGATTGAATGGTTGGATTAAGATTGCAGGCCAAATCACACTTGGTTTGATTGTAGGGTTAACACTACGTTATAGCCCTGAGGCTGTGATGAATGAGCGTGTTACATCGCATGTAGAAAATAATATCACCGTTTTTGAAAAGACACCTGAGGTAAAATCTACTCGAACAACTATTCCGTTTGTCAAGGAGCATAACTTTAACTACGCAGATATGTTCTCATTTATGGGCGAAACTAACAAGTATAAAGCAGGATGGATATTCTTTGTGATCCTCACGATTCTTGTAGTGGCTGCGGTGAGTAATGGTGCTAATCTCAATGATGGTATGGATGGTATGTGTGCAGGTAACTCGGCAATAGTTGGAATAGCGTTGATTGTGTTGGCATATGTTAGCGGTAATGTGGTGTTTGCGGATTATTTTGATGTGATGTATATTCCTGGAAGTGAAGAGTTGGTGGTGTTTATGGCATCCTTTGTGGGTGCTTTGATTGGTTTCTTGTGGTGGAATGGTTTTCCGGCGCAGGTATTTATGGGTGATACGGGTAGTTTGACAATAGGAGGCATTATTGGTGTCTGTGCTGTGATTATTCACAAGGAGTTGCTATTGCCTATCTTATGTGGAATTTTCTTGATGGAAAGTTTGAGTGTGATTCTTCAAACTCAAGTGTACAAGTTTGCCAAGAAACGTGGTATGCGCATACGCGTGTGGAAGCGTACACCGCTACATGATCATTATCGTACTTCTATGGATCAAGTACTTCGTAATGATCCAACTTGTAAAGTACTATTCAAAGGAAAAGGCTCATTGCTGCATGAAAATAAGATCGTGCTGCGTTTTTGTGTCGTAACCTTGATTCTGGCAGCATTTGCTATATTAACATTAAAAATACGATAACCTAACTTATGAAGAAAATTGTTGTTTTAGGCGCTGGTGAATCTGGCACAGGAGCGGCCATACTGGCGAAGAATAAAGGGATGGATGTGTTTGTGAGCGACATGGGAGAGATTTCCCCGATGTATCAGGCTCTGCTTGACCAACACCACATAACGTGGGAAGCGGGTACACACACGCCAGAGCTCATTCTTGACGCTGACGAGGTTATCAAGTCGCCTGGTATCCCGTTGAAAGCTCCTTTAGTGAAAAAACTTATCGAAAAAGGCACACCTATTCTCTCTGAGATTGAGTTTGCTGCGCGTTACACCAGCGCAAAGATGATTTGCATTACGGGGTCTAACGGCAAGACTACCACTACTTCGCTCATCTTTGATATGCTCCGCCGTGCAGGACTAGATGTGGGATTAGCAGGAAATATTGGAAATTCTTTGGCCTTGCAAGTGGCTCAGGAGGACCACGCGTATTATGTGATTGAGCTCTCATCATTCCAGCTTGACAACTGCTATGATTTTCGTGCAGATATTGCCATTTTGCTCAATATTACGCCAGACCACCTAGATCGTTATGATTATCAGTTCCAAAATTATGTTGATGCCAAGTTCCGCATCACGCGTAACCAGACAAGCAAAGATGCGTTTATATATTGGAGCGAAGATCCAATTATCAATCGTGAAATTGCACGAATTCAACCACAAGCAACTCTCTATCCCTTCGGTAGCAATGAGCAGAATGTAGCATATACCGATGGTAGTCATCTTGTTGTAGCTACTAGAGCAGATGTCGCTCCTTTGCGCGTACCTTTAGACGAACTGAGCATCAAGGGTAAGCATAATCAACTCAACTCTATGGCTGCGGGTTTGGCAGCGCAAATCTTGAATATTCACAACGATGTGATTCGCGAGAGCTTGCAGCAGTTTACTGGTGTTGATCATCGCCTACAATATGTGGCAACAGTGAAAGGTGTGCGTTACGTGAATGATTCTAAGGCTACTAACGTCAATTCCTGTTGGTATGCTTTGGACAGCATGACTACTCCTACTGTGCTCATCCTTGGTGGAACAGATAAGGGTAATGACTATAGCGAGATTGATCAATTGGTTCTTGATAAATGTCATACGCTTATCTTTATGGGAAGAAATAATCACAAACTTATCCAGCACTTCGAACCAATGGGTGTAAAATATATCTCTACAGATAGTTTGCAAGATGCGGTTCTGGCTGCTTATCAATCAGCTAACGAGGGAGATACTGTGTTGCTATCGCCTTGTTGCGCAAGCTTTGATTTGTTTAAGAACTACGAAGATCGCGGTGAGCAATTCGTAAAAGCCGTACGTTCCCTATAATCTCTAAATACTAAACAAAATTATGACAATCAACGACTACAAAAATAAATTGCGCCAACAACTTTCATACGTGGACAAAGTCTATTGGGTGTTGTTCGCAGTATTGATTATCGTTGCCATTTTGGCATTGTTTTCGGCCAGCAGTACGTTGGCGTTCGAAAAAGATAGTTCGACTCTGGGCCCTATTATGGAGCAGATACTTTTCATAGTAATGGGAGTAGGATTGGCGTTTGTGTTGCAATTTTTTCCTAGTAAACTCATACGTGTTGTTAGTTATGCAGGTTTAGGTATTTCAATTATTTTCTTGCTATTGACATTCACTAGTATGGGTGTAGAAATAAATGGCGCAAAACGTTGGCTAAGGCTTTTTGGCATTGTTTTTCAACCTTCTGAACTGGCTAAACTTACATTGCTATTGGTAGTGGGAGACTTGCTTAGCCGAATCAAAACAAAGGAGGATCAAAAAAAATATTTCTTTATTGTCCTTGCTTTGACTGTAGTAGTTTGTGGTTTAATTCTGGTGGGTAACCTGTCCACTGCATTGTTGTTGGGAGGGGTCGTTTTTTTGCTATTTTTCCTTGCCCGTGTACACATAAAATATTGGGGCACAACATTATTGATTGCTGTTGTGATGCTTGTTATTGGTTATTTTTTTATCGAAGCAGTCTATATCAAACCAGGGCGTCAAGTAGATGGTGTAATGAAACGTGCTACTACTTGGGTAGGACGAATTGACGATATGATAGCTGAGTGGAATACACCAAACGAGGAGTTTAAACTAACAGATGATAACTATCAGCGTACAATCTCTAAGGTTGCGATTGCTCGCGGTGGTGTATCGCCCGTGGGCGTATTGCCAGGTAATAGTCAAGAACGTAACTTCCTACCTCAAGCGTTTGCTGATTATATTTTTGCCATTATAGTTGAGGAGTCAGGCATTGTAGGTGCAGTGTTCTTGATGTTGTTATATTTGGCTATTCTTTTTCGATCGTGTTTGAGTAGTAGCAAGTATGCTGACTATGCTGCTATGTTGATGGTCATGGGATTGGCATTGATGATCACATGTCAAGCTCTAGTAAGCATGATGGTGGCGGTAGGTATTGGACCAGTCACAGGGCAACCGCTACCAATGATTAGTCGTGGAGGTACTAGTGTGCTGATTACTAGTTTGTATTTCGGTATTATTATGTGCGTAGCTCGTGAACAGAATGAACTCCATTCTCGCCAACAATCGGCTATGGCTGCTAGTCAGGAGGATGTTCCTGAAATCCATATTGAATATTAATTGCATAAATTTGATAAAAATCCATTGAATATAACACCATGAAATTTCTTATCTCTGGAGGCGGAACGGGAGGACATATTTTCCCAGCCGTAAGTATAGCAAATGCGTTGCGCGAAGCAGACCCCAATTGCGAAATACTATTTGTGGGTGCGCTAGGACGTATGGAAATGGAGCGCGTGCCTCAATCTGGTTATAAAATTATTGGTCTGCCTGTTAAGGGGTTTGATCGTAGTCATCCTTGGAAAAATATTCGCGTTGTGATTGATTTAATTCGTTCGATGCGCCAAGCTCGTAAGATTATACGTGAATTCCGTCCAGATGTAGGAGTCGGTGTAGGTGGTTATGCCAGCGGAGCTGCAATGAAAGTGGCTGCTAAAATGGGTGTGCCTATTTTGTTACAAGAGCAAAATGGATTTGCAGGCGTGACTAATAAGTTACTCAAAGACGATGCCAAAAAGATTTGTGTAGCGTACGAGGGTATGGAGCGTTTCTTTCCTAAGGAGAAGATTATTCTCACGGGCAATCCCGTGCGTCAAAATTTAACTTTTGGCACTAAAGAGGAAGCAATTAGCTATTTTAATGAAGAATTTGGTGTAAACTTCACTACTGATAAGAAAACTTTACTTATTATTGGTGGTAGTTTAGGTGCTCGTACTATTAACCAAAGTATTATTGCTCATCTGAAGGAACTAGCTGAGAGTGGCATTCAAGTCATTTGGCAAACAGGCAAAAACTACTTTGTAGACTGTAACACTGCTCTTGCTACATTACCTCACGATAATATTATTTGTACAGATTTTGTGAGCCAAATGCCTTTAGCATATGCCTTGGCTGACTTAGTGATCTCGCGTGCTGGTGCATCGTCTATATCGGAGTTATGTCTGTTGGGTAAACCTTCAATTTTGGTTCCTTCACCTAATGTGGCAGAAGATCACCAAACTCATAATGCCATGGCATTGGTTAAGAAGGATGCTGCGGTTTTGGTAAAAGATGTTGATGCTAGTAAGTCATTGATTGCTACTGCATTATCGCTCATTCAAGATGATATACACTTAGAGTCGCTTCGTAAGAATATCCTTACCCTTGCATTACCCGATAGTGCTCGTCATATTGCGGAAGAAGTGATGAAATTAGCTAAGCGATAATCACTCTATTGGTGTAGTTGGTATACGATTTATCGTGTTATTGTGAAATAGACGAAGATCCTGCTCTAAACTGTCGTTAGGCAATGTGAATGGTAATCTTCCGTTTAGATAATCGAGTGTTGGGATACAATAATAGTTGTGACGCTCACCTTGTAGCATGCCTTTGTGTACATACACAGGCATATAACCAATTTCCATTACTTTCTTAGTTTTACGGTCAATATCTACTAAGGTGATGATACCTCCGTTGGAGTCTTGCCAACGTTGATTACTAATTAGATTGCCTAATGAATACATCACGGGTACACGTCTGCCGTCTGCGGCAGTGAGTACTTCGTAATCTTGTACCACATGTGGATGTCCTCCGAGGATGAGGTCTATGCCCAAATCGGCAAGCCATTGGCCTACGCCATGTTGGTATGCATTGTGCTTTAGTTGATATTCGGTCCCCCAATGTATGTACATAATACGAAGGTCTATCGTGGTATCTTTCATGCTATTGGCTATATCAATCTCTAGTTGCTCCGTCTCAATGTAGTTAACGCATGTGGGTCGTGTAGGATTGAGTTGATTAGTACCATATGTGGCATTAAAGAGCGCAATCTTAATGTCATCAATATGAAGGATTAACGGATATTTCTCATTTCTTTGTGCAGTATCAAGATATGCGCCCATATAAGGATGGGATGATAATTTATCAATGGTACGTTTCATTCCTTGCTTGTCGCCATCCAAAATATGATTGTTAGCTAGAGCAAATACTTGAAAGCCGGCATCTATTAATTCGTCAAAAAAAGCATCTGGTGTGCGGAATTTAGGGTAGCCGCTATAAGGTTTACCAGAAAGTGTGGTCTCAAAATTCACTACGTTGATGTCTGCGTTGGAAAGATAAGGACGTAAGTAGCGGAAGTTGGGTTCGTAATCATAACATCGAGTGTCGTTGTTCCAAGCCCATTTGTATTGAGGAGAATGTTGCATCGCGTCTCCAGCAAATAACAAACGAACGAATGATCGTGTAGAATCCTTTAGCAAGAAAACGTGATTCTCCTGCGCTGAAATGCTGCAAGAAATAAGCAAGAATAAGGTCAAGAGAATCGAGTGAATTTTGTTCATGTTTGTAGGAATTAAAAGAACTATCCCATCAATTGTTCGGTGTGATTTTTAGTATCAACCTTCTCTATGATTTGTATAAGCGTGGCTTGCTCGTCAAAAACGAACGTTTTTCTTAACGTTCCCATGCATGTTTTGCCGCACATTTTTTTCTCGCCCCAAGCGCCAAAAGTTTGCATCATATCAGTTGAAGGATCTGAAAGTAAAGGGAAGGGTAAGTTATATTTGGCAATGAAATTTTGATGCGATTTTTGGCTATCTTTGCTCACTCCATACACTTGGTATCCTTGGGCTAGGAATCGATAGTAATTATCTCGCAAGTTGCATGCTTCGGTAGTACAACCAGGAGTGTTGTCTTTAGGGTAGAAATAAATAATAGTTTTCTTTCCTAATAATTGTTCGTTTGTAATAATATTTCCGTTTTGGTCTGCTACGCTGAATGCAGGCATTTTATTTCCAATGTTTAACATGATATTTTAATTTTACGTTATAATTCAATATGTTGCGCTTGAATGTTTTCTGAAAGGAAAAGAGATGCAGATTCTGTGAATTTAGAAACAGATTCGGTTGTTAGATAGGTACAACTTTTTCCTAACTCTTGTTGGAACTCAGGGTGTCGCTGCAAATAATCTTGTAAACTACTTGCAACAATCTCTCCTTGCGATACGATAGAAATATTAGGATGTGTTTTTGCTAAAAAATCTTCTATTTTAGGTAAAAGAAGAGGATAGTGTGTGCAACCAAGAATGAGAGTGTCAATCTCTGTATCGTGCGTGAGCAGTTCGATTAAGTACTTTTCTACAAAATAATTAGCTCCATCGTTAAGATGTTCACCAGACTCTATTAATGGAACCCACATAGGGCATGCCTGTTGTGTGATAATTAATTCTGGATTCTGCTTGAGTAATTCGATGACATAACTTTCAGACGCGACAGTACCAGGGGTAGCAAGTACACCCACGTGTTTTGTACTCGTAAGTGAAGGAATAGTTTCTACTGTAGGACGAATAACTCCTAAAACACGTAACTCATCTGGGTTGATATCATGTTGTTGTATGGTACGGAGTGCTTTAGCACTAGCTGTATTACATGCTAGAATAATGAGATTACATCCTTGTTGATGTAGGTATTTAACAGCCTGAAGTGTGTACTCGTAAATAACATCAAATGAGCGTGTTCCATAAGGGGCACGAGCATTGTCTCCCAAGTATAGGTAATCATACTCAGGGAGTAGTTGACGTATCTTACTAAGGATGGTCAATCCGCCGTAGCCACTATCGAAAATACCAATCATATGTACGATTTGTGGATGTCTAGTTTGCAATTTTGAGCGCAAAGATAGAAAAAAAATGCAAAATGTGCAAATTTATTTGCATAATTCATTCATTTTTTGTATCTTTGCAGCCGAATAAGAGTGTTTTGTGAATGCTCTTCATGTGATCTTGAATCAAATAAAAAAATAGCGATATGAAATTTAATGTATCTAGTAAGGAATTGTTTGCACAATTGCAAGCAGCCAGTCGTGTGATTGCGGCAAAAAATAGTTTACAAATTTTAGAATGTGTGTTGTTTGATTTGAAGGGTGATCAATTGACGTTGACAGCTTCAGATGGAGAGACTACACTACGAACCTCGATGTCAGTAGATGCAGCACAAGGCGAGGGTAAGGTGGCTGTAGCTGCAAAGATTTTGTTGGAAACTTTGAAGGAGTTTTCAGAGCAACCATTGACATTCCATATAGATGATCAGAACTTTGGTTTGAATATTACGAGTGCAAATGGTACATATAGTTTTGTGGGTGCAAATGGAAATGAGTATCCAGAGATGCCAATAGAGGTAGGTGAAAATAGTTTTGAGATACCAGCAGATGTGTTGTTGGATGCAGTGAATAAGACTATTTTCTGTACTGCAGATGATGAATTGCGTCCTGTAATGAATGGTATTTATTTTGATCTGAACGAAGAAAAAATTACATTGGTTGCAACCGACGCTCATCGTTTGGTACGTTATGCAAATGTTGGTATTACGAGTGCTCAGCCTGTGAATTTTATCTTACCAAAGAAGCCTGCTCAATTGTTGCGTCAAGTGTTGAAGGGCTCTGATAATGTAATGGTAACCTTTGGTGCTAAAAATGCTACGTTCACTTTTGGTCAAACAGTGGTTGTGTGCCGTCAAATTGAGGGTCGTTTCCCTAATTATAACGCTGTAATTCCACAAAACAATCAAAATAAGGTAATCGTAGATCGTCAAACGATAGTGAATGCCTGCAAACGTGTGGCTGTGTTTGCTAATACTGGTACTAGTTTGATTAAGTTGGCATTGAGTGAGAACCAAATCAAAATCTCTGCCCAAGACATAGACTTCTCTACTTCTGCAGAGGAGACAATCGCATGTGACTACGCAGGCATGCCTATGGCTATTGGATTCAAGGCTCCTTTCTTGATAGAGATCTTATCTTCCATCGCATCACAAGATGTGGTATTGGCTTTGGCCGATCCTGCTCGCGCTGGATTGATCTTACCATCAGAGAATGAAGAAAACCAAGATCTTTTGATCTTGTTGATGCCTATGTTGCTTAATGACTAATTTCGTAAGTCACGAATGAAATTAAAACTAACTCGCCCGCTGGTTTTCTTTGATTTAGAAACGACGGGCTTGAATATAGCTCAAGACAGAATAGTCGAGCTGAGTTACTACAAGGTCTTCCCCAACGGCTGTGCCGAGGGGAAGACTTTCCGCGTAAAACCAACGCAGGTGATATTGGGGCAAGAGATTCAAATGCATATCTCGGATGAAGCAACCGCCGTACACGGAATTCATGACGAGGATTTGGTGGATTGCCCAACGTTCAAAGACATCGCGCCTGAGCTGGTTAAGGTGCTAGAAGGTAGCGACTTAGCAGGATACAACTCCAACCATTTTGATGTGCCATTGCTGGCAGAGGAACTGTTGCGCGTAGGTCAAAATGTGGATTTGAAACGCATGCGAATGGTGGATGTGTTTACCATTTTCCAACGCCAAGAGCCACGAAACTTGGTGGCGGCTTATAAGTTCTACTGCGGCAAAGATCTGACCAATGCCCATGCTGCAGATGCCGACACAATGGCTACCTACGAGGTGCTGAAGGCACAGCTGGAAAAATACGAACTGCCTGATACAGTGGAAGAACTGGCAGATTACACCACTGGTGCTGTGCGCTTTGCTGACTTTGCAGGACGCGTAGCGTATGACGCAGAAGGAAAGGAGATTTTCAACTTTGGTAAATATAAAGGTATGCGTGTCGCAGATGTCTTCCGCCGTGACCCTGGTTACCATGGTTGGATTCAGCAAGGCGACTTCCCGCAATACACCAAAGCAGTGTTTATGCGAGTGTACCTAAGTCTCCGTGGTTAAACTCTTTCAAACGTTAAAACCCTTAAAGCTTTTTGAACAACAAAATCACCATATTAGGTTGTGGCAGTGCAATGCCGACATTCCAGAATTCGCCTACAGGACAGATTGTAGAGTTGTGCGACAAGTCGTTTCTTGTGGACTGCGGAGAAGGAACTCAGCTGAAAATGAGGCAGTTGGGTGTAAAAACGGCACGACTATATACGGTGTTGATTTCGCATTTACATGGTGATCATTGCTTCGGACTAATTGGGTTGATCTCTACTTTGGGAATGATGGGGCGTACTCAACCATTGCATATTTATGCGCATGCGGATTTAGAAAAACTGCTTCGTCCGTTGTTGGATTATCATTGCCAAGATTTGCCTTATGAAGTGGTGTTTCATGCGATTAATCCACGCAAGAAGGAAGTGATTTTTGAAGATCGAACGCTGACTATCGAAACTATTCCGTTGAAACATAAAGTACCTACATGCGGTTTTCTTTTTACAGAACACCATCGCGATAAAGAGCCTCGCAAACGCTATGCGTATTGCTCGGATACGGCATATCGCGAACAAATTGTAGAGCAAATAGCGGGGGTTGAAGTGCTTTTTCATGAAGCCACCTACACGGAGAAAGATGCAGATAAGTGCAAAAAGCATACCCATTCAACAGCCAAGCAAGCAGCACAAATTGCCAAATTGGCAGGCGCAGGAAAATTGATAATAGGGCATTTTAGCGCTCGTGAAGACGATCATATAGTGTTTTTAAATGAAGCAAATGCAGTCTTTGAAAATACTGTGTTAGCAATAGAAAAGGAAACAATTGATATTTGATGGCTAAGAATTCAACAAAATATGTATGCTCAAGTTGCGGGGCTCAGTCTCCGCAAATGATTGGTCGTTGCCCTGTTTGTGGGGAATGGGGCACATACGAAGAAGAAGTTAGCATAGCCATCTCAACCAAGAAAGGTGGAGCCAGCTTGCGTCGTGGGGCACAAGCACAACGTTTGCATGAAGTAGAAGCGAAAGAGGAAATGCGTCTGGATATGCAGTCGTCGGAACTCAATCGAGTGTTGGGTGGAGGATTAGTGCCTGGCAGTTTGGTGTTATTGGGTGGAGAGCCTGGTATAGGAAAATCGACTCTTGCTTTGCAAGTACTGATGAAAATGGGCGATAAAAAGACGCTGTATGCTAGTGGAGAAGAAAGCGCTAAACAGCTGAAACTCAGAGCAGAACGTCTTTCTGGCAATGCTGAGAATTTGTACATTTTGGCAGAGACATCGTTAGAGCGGATTTTGGATAGTGTGACGGAAATTCAGCCCGAGATAGTGGTAGTGGATAGTATTCAAACGATAGGTACAGAATCCATTGAAGCAAGTATCGGTAGTTTGAGTCAAGTAAAAGAGTGTGCAGCAAGAATATTGCAATATGCGAAAGAAAAGAATGTGCCTTTTATTATCGTAGGGCATATCAACAAAGAGGGGTCTTTGGCTGGTCCTAAAGTGCTGGAACACATAGTAGATACAGTATTGCAGTTTGAGGGAGATCAGCACTATGTATATCGCATTTTGCGGGCGCAGAAAAACCGCTTTGGTAGCACAAGTGAGCTTGGAATCTTCGAAATGCAACAAGATGGTTTGCGCGAAGTATTGAACCCAAGCGAGTTGCTATTATCAGGAAATCGAGATGGATTGTCGGGCGTAGCAATTGCTGCTGCCGTAGAAGGTGTACGTCCATTGTTGATTGAAGTTCAAGCACTGGTAGCAAGTGCAGCATATGGAACGCCCCAACGAAGCAGCACTGGTTTTGACGGCAGACGATTGAATATGTTGTTGGCTGTGTTGGAGAAAAGAGTTGGATTTAAGTTACTACAAAAGGATGTCTTTGTAAATATTGCGGGGGGTATAAAGGTGAATGACCCTGCTATTGATCTGCCCGTCTTGGCGGCTGTATTGTCGTCGAATATGGATATCGCATTGGACACAAAAATATGCTTGACTGGTGAAGTCGGATTAGCAGGAGAGATTCGTCCTGTAAACAGAATAGACCAACGTATTCGCGAAGCTGAAAAGTTAGGTTTTGAACAGATTTTTATACCTTCCGGCCAGAAATATAATAAGCATGGGTTGACAATAAAGGTTGTAGAGGTTGGTCGCGTGGCGGATGCTTTTCGTTGTTTGATGGCTCGATGAGTTTATCTGGAAATATGTAGGGCGCAATATGCGTCCTTTTTTTTTATTGCATAGATAGATAAATCACTAACTAATCACTAATTAATCACTAACTAATCACTAACTAATCACTAACTGGGTAAAAGATAAATTATGTGAAAGTGTTATAAATTTCGATAATTTGTGTAGTAGTATTTGCATATATGGAAAAAAAGTTGTAACTTTGCCACGATTTTGTGTAAATATATATCTTAAGATAAAAAATTATGAATAAAACTAAAGTTTTAACGGTATTAACGATGTTGGTTTGCGTGCCAGCAGTAATGATTGCAGATATTCGTGAACACTTAGATCGTCTTGAGTTTGGTGTTTCTGCTGGTGTGGGATTTTACGTAGGACAAAAGCATCCTGTAGCAGGTTCTGATCTGTTGCGTATTCAATCTTATGATGCGATAGCTTTTGGTGATCGTGGTACATTGAGATGGCCGGGTATCGAGACGTTTGGTGCAAATGTTGGTTATCGTTTTAATACTCGTTGGAATTTGACCATTCAGGCTGTTCGCCAGCGAGTTTGCTATGCGGAGTATTCGAAAGATGTCGCTGGGCATGAGTTGCGTGGTGTGTATTATAACCCAATGTGGCATGTAGATGCTATGGCGGAATTTAACTTGTTGAACTATGGAAACGTGATGATGCCCAAGCAGAAGGTGTACAATGTAGTACCATATGTAGGTTTGGGTTTTGGTGTGACTATATTCAATCAAGACGCAACCTTGCGTGCTGTAAATGGGCCGTCTAATAATAGTGGTAAAATGAACACGTTTTTTCCTCAGGTTGGTAAGAAGTATGAGGGTGTAGATGCAGAGGGAAAAAAGATTGTGACTAATAATGAGTTGGCTGTTGGTTTGTATATTCCAATGGCATTTGGTGTGAAATGGCGTATAAATGATAATGTTCAAATGAAAGGAACCTTCCAATATCAATTGTATTTCTCTAACAAGGGTGAGGGTGGTTTGAATAGCAATCTTGAAGGAGCTTCATGCGCCAACTTTTATGCGAATAGTGAGAACTTGCAGAATCGTCCTACTTTTGATCAGTTGAACAAGTATGTTGTGGGTCGTAATCACGATTGTTTGTTCTCTATCAGTGCGATCTTCAATTTGGAGAGGTGGCAAGAAGACCGTTTGATTAGGTATTAATTCTTGATTCGTGGCGAAGCGTCAGTTGTGTCATACACGTTATTTGTTGTGGGTAGCTTTGGTTGCCCTATTTCCAGTATGCTTGTTTGCGGAGGAGCAGCATAGGTTTTACCATTTTGAGGTGGGTGTGCAAGCCGGAGCTTCATATTACGTTGGAGAACTGGCGCCGCATGTATTTATGTCTTCGGCTGAAGCATATGGAGCACAAATGCGAATAAAGATTAATCCTCGTTGGGCAATCCAAGTGAAAGGTCAACGTCAGCGTGTTGTAAATGTGTTGGAGGATAATAACGAATGGGGTGTGCGAGCAGGGCGTTATCAGGTTCCGATGTGGCATATGGATGTAGTTGGTGAGTACAATTTTTATCAATTGGGATTAGATGAGTATGATATCCATATGAAGAGCATAACTCCCTATATTTTCTTAGGTGTAGGAGGATCAGTTCAAAATATCTATGCCAGCAATCGGGTAGGAGAGTATCCTAAGATGGCTAAAGGAACGAATAAGGATTTTGCGATGTATATTCCACTTGGTATAGGTATGAAGTGGAAATTTGCAGAAAGGTGGCAGTTTCAATTGGCATGGCAGCATAATATTTATGTCATGAATGGTGATGGTTTGGAAGGGGTGATATCAAGGACTAAGGCCAATAAGGCGCAAGATGCGTTGTTCAACAACTCTCATGGAATGAATGGGAGTAATATTATGAATAATGATGTAACCTCTACGTTGACAGCAGGAATAGTGTTTGAATTTGGCCGTAAGGGGAAGACTTGTGCATACTGTCTATTTGACTAATAATTTATGATATATAAAGAGCAAATACAATCTGATAGAATACCTCGCCATGTAGCTATTATTATGGATGGCAACGGTCGTTGGGCAAAGCGTCAGGGCTTGGCTCGTATGTTTGGCCATCGTAAGGGTGTAGAGACAGTGCACAATATTACGGAAGTGGCAGCGGAGTTGGGTATTTCGTATTTGACGTTATATGCGTTCTCGACTGAGAATTGGAATCGTCCCAAGGACGAGGTGGATGCGTTGATGGCGCTCTTAGTGGATACGATAGCTAAAGAAACGCCCACCTTGATGAAGAATAATATTCGTCTTCAAACCATTGGTGATTTGAGTCGTTTGCCTCGATTGACGCATGACAAGTTCTTGTCTTGTATTGAGCAAACGAGTGGGAATACAGGATTGGTATTAGTAATAGCTCTTAGCTACAGTGCGCGTTGGGAGATTATTCGTTCTACGCAGCTGATAGCAGAGGCAGTTAAGTCGGGAAAAATATTGCTGGAGGATATTAATGAGGAAACCATTTCGTCTTGTTTGACGACAGCAGATATACCTGATCCAGATTTGTTGATTCGCACCAGTGGCGAGTTGCGTATAAGTAATTTTTTGCTATGGCAATTGGCGTATTCAGAACTGTATTTTACAGAATGTTTATGGCCAGAGTTTACGAAAGAGGAGTTTTATCATGCGATTGTTGATTATCAACATCGTGAACGTAGATTTGGAAAGACTAGTGAACAAATTCGTTAATATAGTAGTTGGATTGTTGCTCGCAGTATCTGCGTTTGCGCAATCAGATAGTTTGACGGTTGTGTCACCAGACACAGTCGTTGAGGTTGTGGCACCTGCTCCTGTAATCGAATACACGATGCAACGTAAGACGTATGAGATTGCAGATATTAAAGTGACAGGTGCGGATAGTTATGAGGATTTTGTTTTAATAGGTTTCTCGGGATTGGCTGTAGGTGATAAGGTAGAGATACCAGGAGATCAAATAACCAAGTCGCTTAAACGGTTTTGGAAGCAAGGCTTGTTCTCGGATGTTAAATTCAAAGCTACCAAAATAGAAGGAGATAAGATTTGGATAGAGATAGCTCTTCAACAACGTCCTCGTGTGTCAGATATTGCTTATAATGGACTTCGCAAAACGGAGCAAGAAGATGTTGCAGTCAAAGTTGGTATTCAAAAAGGCGGTCAAATGACTCCTGATTTGGCCGATCGTGCAAAGAAAATTGTTTCAAAATATCTTAATGAAAAAGGATATTATGATGCTGAAGTTCAAGTCCATCAATTTAATGATGCAAGTCATCCTGGCTACGTAAAAGTCGTTGTCAATGTAGACAAGAAAGAGAAGACTCGCGTTGGGCGTATTTATATAACAGGAAATGAGGCTTTGTCGCACAATCAAATTAATCGTGCGATGAAGAAAACGAATGATAATCATATTCTAAACTTATTTCAAACGAAGAAGTTTGTTGCTGAAGAGTTTGAAAAAGACAAGAAACTGATTTTAGAGAAATACAACGAAATAGGCTATCGTGATGCTATCATTGTTGCAGATAGTATTGTACAGTCTCCTGAGGATTCTACGCGAGTAGATGTCTATATGACAATTGATGAGGGAGGGAAGTACTATTTTCGCGATATTACGTGGGTTGGAAACACGGTGTATCCATATGAATATTTGAATGCCGTGTTGGGTATCAAGAAGGGAGATGTATATAATTTGAAAGAGCTCAATAAGCGCCTAAATGAAGATGATGACGCGGTTTCAAAACTTTATACAGATCAAGGTTATTTGTTTTTCAATGTGGATCCTGTAGAGGTGCATATTGATAATGATTCAATTGACTTTGAGATGCGTATGTATGAAGGTAAGCCGGCAACTATCAACGAGATAAATATAGTAGGTAACACGCGCGTGTACGAGCACGTAGTGCGTCGCGAATTGTATACGAAACCAGGTCAACTCTATAGTCAGTCTGATATTATGCGTTCGTTGCGTGAGTTGGCACAGATGGGACACTTTGATCAAGAGAAATTAGTTCCTGATATTCAACCTAACGTGGAGGATGGAACAGTGGATATTACATATCAATTAGAGACGAAGTCTAGTGATCAAATTGAGTTTTCGTTAGGTTGGGGAGCTACGGGTTTAGTTGGATCTTTGGGCTTAAAGTTTACAAACTTTGCAATTCAAAACCTTTTTAATCCAGAGAGTTATCGTATTGTGCCTCAAGGAGAGGGGCAGACCTTTAGTATCAATGCTCGTACGAATGGTGTGTATTATACTTCTGCATCGATTAGTTTCTTAGAGCCATGGTTGGGAGGAAAGCGACCTAACTCATTGAGTGCTAATATCTTCTTTGCATCTCAGACAGGATATTCGGACCGCTACTATCAAGCATATGAGAACCTATATAACAATTACTATTATAACTACAACTACTATGGTCAATCTGATTACTACCAGCAGTTGCAGGAATCAGAAGCAGACCCTGATAAGTACCTCCGCACCTTTGGTGTGAGTGTAGGATATGGTAAGCGTTTGAGTTGGCCAGATGATTATTTCTCTTTCTATGGCGAATTGAGTTATCAGCTCTACATGCTGAAAGATTGGCCATACATGATTCTTTCAGATGGTAATAGCCACAACTTTGCACTTAATTTGCAGCTATCTCGCTCAAGTATAGATAACCCGATCTATACACGTCGTGGTTCGCAGTTCACTTTAGGTCTCAAGATAACCCCACCATATTCGTTGATCAAGGGTACAACAGATGCTCAGTATGCACAGATGACTACTTCAGAAAAGTATAATCTATTGGAATATCATAAGTGGCGTTTTTCGGGTAAGGTGTTTACACCATTGACGCCAGATGCAAAATTAGTGTTGATGACACGTGCTGAGTTTGGATACTTAGGCCATTACAACAAGAATGCGAAGTCGCCTTTCGAGACTTTCTATATGGGTGGCGATGGAATGTCAAGTTATTCGAGCTACTCTACAGAGTACATTTCTATGCGTGGTTATCAATCAGGTTCGCTCACTCCATACGACCCAGCAGTGGGACGTAATATGGGATATGTATATAACAAGTTCACAATGGAGTTGCGTTATCCAATCTCGTTGGAACAAAATGCCACTATTTGGGCACTCGCCTTTGTAGAAGCAGGTAACTGTTTTGCAGATATTAAAGATTACAACCCATTTAATCTAAAACGCTCTGCGGGTGTAGGCGTACGTTTGTTCCTTCCTATGTTTGGACTTATGGGTATTGACTGGGGATGGGGATTCGATCCAATCAATGGTTCAAAACAATATGGTGGATCACAGTTCCATTTTGTATTAGGACAAGAATTATAATGAATATGAAACACTATGTTTTAATAGCGATAATAGCTTTTTTTGGGTGGTGCATAGCCACTCCACTTGTGGCACAAAAGTTTTCTGTTGCATATGTTGATATGCAATACATATTGAAAAATATGCCTCAGTATGAGACTGCTAATGAGCAACTTAATATGATTTCTAAACGTTGGCAAAAAGATATCGATGCTGCTCAACAGCAAGCCAAAGTGTTGGTGTCCAACTATCAAACTGAGCAGATTTTCTTATCACAGGAAATGAAGCAAAAACGTGAAGAGGAAATCTTAGCAGCAGAGCAAGAAGTACTTGAGTTAAAGAGAAAATATTTTGGGCAAGATGGAGAGTGGTATAAGAAGCGTGAAGCTCTGTTAAAACCTATTCAAGATGAGATATATAATGCGATTCAAGAAATAGCAAACGAAAAGCGATACGATATAGTCAAAGATCGTTCGTCAGAACCGAGTTTGATTTATATGTCTAGTAAATTGGATATTTCAGATCAAGTGCTAGAGAAACTAGGCGCAAAATAGTGGATTTGCTATGATCAATAAGTTGTGTATACGGCTGGTATTCTAGTTGTGTAGAAATAATAACATTAAACAAAAATACAAAAATGAAAAAAGTGATTTTAATGCTTGCAGTAGTACTTCCAATGTTGGCAAGCGCGCAAAAGATTGGACACGTTAATTCTCAAGAGATCATGGCATTGATGCCAGAGACAAAGCAGATGGGTGAGAAGTTGGATTCTGTACAAGGTGTTTATGAAAAACAGTTGGCAAACATGCAAGAAGAGTTCAATAAGAAGGTGACTGAGTTCCAACAACAACAAGCGACTATGAGTGCTAGTATTCTTGAGTATCGTCAACAAGAGTTAGCACAAATGGAGCAACGTATGCAAGTATTCTATCAAACAATTCAACAAGATTTGCAGGCGAAGCAAGTGGAGTATCTTCAACCTATTCGCGAGAAATTATTAGCTGCTATTAATAAGGTGGCTGCAGCTCAAGTATGTACTTATGTGATGGATCAAACAGGTATGCTTTATATTGCTCCAGATGCTACCGATTTGACTCCTGCAGTAAAGGCTGAATTGGGTATAAAATAATCCTGAACATTTTGGCTGACGGATATTTAGAATCTCACTATGCTGAATACGAACGTCGTAAGGCAGCATGGTTGAAGAAAAAGAAAAAAAATATGCCTCGTCCCTTGGTTGAAAAACCAGAGGACGAAGCATTGTAAATATCACTTACATAATTCTATACAACTATGGTACAAAAAATTCAAAATACACTCCGTGATTCAGCTATTGCACGTTGGACTGTCCTCATGCTCGTGGCATCGATGATGTTCTTCGCGTATATGTTCGTAGATATCCTTTCTCCATTGGCATCCGTGCTTAATGATACCCTTGGTTGGGATCAGGGTGTTTTTGGTACATATGCTTCTGCGGAATACATTCTTTGTGTCTTTGGTTTCCTTATTTTTGCGGGAATCATACTTGATAAAATGGGCGTTCGCTTCACCGGCTTGCTCTCTGCAGGCTTAATGGTGCTTGGTGCTTCTATCAAATATATCGGTATCTCTGATTGGTTTGATGCCAACAATATCGTTTGGCTCAACTCTTGGTGGACTGCTATGCCAGGCTCTGCTAAGATGGCTGCTTTTGGTTTTATGATTTTCGGCTGCGGCTGCGAGATGGCTGGAACTACCGTTAGTAAGATTCTCGCTAAGTGGTTCAAAGGCAAAGAGATGGCACTTGCTATGGGTCTTGAGATGGCTATCGCTCGTATTGGCGTGTTCGCTGCTATGGCGTTCTCTCCTGCTATCAGCGAGCATTTTGCTGTCAATGGTCAACCATCTGTAGTGGCTTCATTGCTTTTCGCAGCCCTCTTGCTCGTGATTGGCTTGCTCAACTTCTTCGTGTTCACTATCATGGACACCAAGTTCGACAAGCAACTCGTGGCTATCGGCGAGGCAACTGATATGCACGACCCTGAGGATGAGTTCCATGTGTCTGACCTTGGTAAGATTTTCTCTAGCAAGATGTTCTGGATTATCGCCCTCTTGTGCGTATTGTACTATTCGGCAATATTCCCATTCCAACGCTTTGCCACCAACTTCCTCGAGGAGACATTGATGATCAGCAACGCTGAGGCATCTGGCTTGTTCAAATGGTTCCCAATCTTGGCGATGGTCTTGACTCCATTCCTTGGTATGTTCATCGACTATAAGGGTAAAGGTGCTTCAATGATGATGATAGGTGCGATTATCATGGTTATTTGCCATAGTATTTTCGCGTTTGTCTTGCCACTTTATCCAAGCAAGACCTTGGCACTCTGCACAATTCTTGTGTTGGGTGTTAGTTTCTCTTTGGTACCTGCGTCTATGTGGCCTTCTGTGCCAAAGATTATCGATGAGAAGATCTTGGGTTCTGCCTATTGCTTAATTTTCTGGGTACAGAATATCGGCTTGTGCTTGGTGCCTATGTTGATTGGTGCGCTCCGCGTTTCTACCGATGGCTATGTAGTACCTATGATTGTCTTTGCTTCGTTTGGTGTGTTGGCATTCTTGCTCAGCCTTGCTCTGAAGGTAGAGGACAAAAAGAAAGGCTATGGATTGGAGCTTCCTAATAAGAAATAAATCCTCACTTTCCGTGAGTACAGACACACGCAATCTGCCTGCAGGTTGCGTGTTCTTTGCATTGCATGGTGAGCGTTTTGATGGTAATAAGTTTGCCAAACAAGCCCTCGAAATCGGTGCCTCGTTGGCTGTCATCGACAACCCAGAATACGCTCTGCCAGAGGGTACGTTATTGGTCCCTAACACCTTACTCGCTCTGCAAGACCTCGCACGCGCTTGGCGACGTGAACTCGCATTGCCTATCATCGGCATCACTGGTACTAACGGCAAGACAACCACCAAAGAACTCTTGGCTACCGTTCTTTCTATCAAATACCATCTCCACTACACGCAAGGCAACCTCAACAACCAGATTGGTGTACCTCTCACTTTATTACAAATCACACGTGCGCATGAGATGGCTATCGTGGAGATGGGTGCATCCCATCCTGGGGATATTAAGGAGTTGGTGGATATTGCCGAACCTAACTACGGACTAATCACCAACGTAGGTCGTGCTCACTTGGAGGGCTTTGGTTCGCTTGAAGGAGTGCAACGCACCAAGCAAGAACTCTACGACTACCTCGTTGCCCACAACGGAACCATCTTCCGCAATGCCGACAACCCTTACCTAGCTGCAATGGAGAGCAACTCTACACAATACTACACAACTCTACACAACACTACACAACTCTACACCACTGGCACCATGCCCGATGGCACACATCTTGTAGGAGAATATAATGCAGAGAATGTGTCGGCGGCAATCTGTGTGGGTGAACATTTCGGTATCTCTCGTGAGCAAGCATTGGAGGCTATTCGTCAGTATGTGCCAACGAATAATCGTTCGCAAAAGATGCAAACGGATAACAACCAACTGATTGTTGATGCGTATAACGCCAATCCGACCTCTATGCAAGCGGCAATTAATGCATTCAAAGGGGATACATATATTTTAGGTGCTATGCGTGAGTTGGGCGAATATTCCCACTTAGAGCACCAGAATATAGTGAATATGTTGGCCGAGCGCAAGGCTGATATTGTGTTCTTGGTGGGTGAGGAATATATGCAAACTACATCGCCATATCCTGTGTTCGAGAATGTAGAGCAATTGCATAAGCATTTTGAAGAGCAACCATTGAAAGGCAAAAAAATCCTTCTGAAAGGCTCTCGTAGTACCCAAATGGAAAAATTGTTAGATGTACTTTAAAAATACCGCACTATACTACTATGACTAAAACAACTAATACAAAAGACAATAAACGTACGACACTTATCATTTTGATAATTGCACTTGTAGCGTTGTTCGGCGTGTCTGCATTCTTGTTGTGGACCAACCAGCAGCAGAAGACAGAGATAAAAGAGATTGTGGAGATGATGGAGTTTGAAAAAGAACAACTAGCAGATGAATACGAGGATTTTGCTGTGCAATTTGATGGTTATCAATCGAATGAGATTCACAATGACTCTTTGGTCGCATTGCTTACACAAGAACAACAACGTGTACAAGATCTCTTAGAGGAACTACGTATCACGAAAGCGACGAATGCTCGCCGTATTGCTGAATTGAAAAAAGAGTTGGCTACGGTACGAGAAGTGATGGTAAGTTATGTACAACAGATTGACTCGCTAGATCGTGCAAATAAACAATTAGTAAAAGAGAATAAGGAAGTAAAACAGCAGTATCAAGTGGTGGTGCGTGAGGCAAAGCAATTGGAGAAGGAACGTACACAATTGGCAGAAGTTGTTTCGCGTGCCTCTATGTTGGAAGTGAATGATTTCAATATGATTGCGTTGAATAAGCGTGATCGCAAAACAATCATCTATAATCAAATTATGAAACTGCAATTTGATTATACTATAGGTCGCAATGTCACCAGTAAGCCAGGTATGAAGATGCTCTATATGCGTATCACTCGCCCTGACGGGGAGGTGATGCAGAAGCATATCAACGATGTCTTTAAATTTGAGAATAAGGAGATTGCATATTCAGTTTCGAAGGAGTTTGAGTATGCTGGTGAGGAAATTTCAGGCTCGTTATACTGGCTGGTAGAAGAAATTCTTCAGACAGGTGTTTACAATGCTGATTTCTTTGTGGATGGCGAACTGATTGGTAGTTTCCCATTTGAAATCAAGAAATAAACTGTAAAATTGCAAAAATTAGCACTTTTTTGCACAAATGTTTGTGTATGTGCAAAAAAAGCAGTACTTTTGCAGCCGCTTTTGAAAAAAGCAGGTAGATGTGACATCGTTTGGATCATAGCATCATGCGAGGTCATTATTGTTTAACTAATTAAATATCAATTACAAATGTATTTGACATCAGAGAAAAAAGCAGAACTCTTTGCTAAGTATGGCAATGACGCTAAGAACACAGGTTCTGCAGAGAGCCAAATCGCTCTTTTCACTTTCCGTATTAACCACTTGACAGAGCACTTGAAGAAAAACCACAAGGACTTCGGTACAGAGCGTGCTTTGACCATGTTGGTAGGTAAGCGTCGTCGTTTGCTTGACTACTTGAAGGCAAAAGACATTGAGCGTTATCGTGCAATCATCAAAGAATTGGGTATTCGTAAGTAATCCCATTGCTTTAACAACAAAAGCCGCTGAATTCAGCGGCTTTTATTTTTTTTATTCAATTGAACTATGTTATCTGTCAGGAAATTCTCCGTATTCCTCGAAGGTGTAGTTTAAGAAATCATTGATTGGTTTGGCTGCACGCGACATGTCAGTAACTAGATCTAAGAAATTGGGTGCACATACCTGCCCATCAGTGAGAGGGGTAGAGAAGGTAAAGGCTTTACGCTTTAACCAATCTGCATGCACAAAGTCTGCTGGAAAACCTTGAGGTACTTTTTTGAGCATATATTCGGTGTCGAAATCCTGGAAGTATTTATTGGTCAGTGGATTGGCGAATATATCTTCTACTTCGTCATAATTAGCGAACACCTCTTTACGTAATGCAAGTAGTAGGTCTTTGTTGGGGCACCAGATACCTCCTCCGAACATACATTGCCCTGGTTGCAGATGAATGTAGTATCCACCTCGGTCGCTTTTTCGTCCACCTTTTATTGCGGGAAAAACGCCGAACCACTCTTTGAATGGACGTTTGTCATGCGAGAAACGCACATCACGATAGATGCGCCAAATACAATCTTTAGGTTGTAATCCAGTTAATTCAGGGTCTATCTTCACCAATTGTTCGAGCCATTGGGCTGTGAACTGCTCAAAATGTTTGTGACAACGGATATACCAATCTTTATGATCGTTAAACCATTCACGGTTGTTATTGCAGGATAATTCTGCTAAAAAATCAAGTATTTCTTTCATATTTCAAAAAAAAATTGTACCTTTGCAGTCTCATTGGATTGCTAAGTTTATTCCGACGAGGTCTCATAGTTCAATGGATAGAATAAGGTCCTCCTAAGACTTAGATTCGGGTTCGATTCCCGATGAGACTACAAATTCTGTGCAAAGATAGTGCAATTTTCTCACATGGCAAAGCAAAGAGCAAAATTTTATGTAGTTTGGCAAGGTCGCGAGGCAGGAATCTACGAATCGTGGGCTGCTTGTGAGGCGCAGGTGAAGGGCGTCGCTGCCAAATACAAGGGTTTTGCTACCCGAACAGAAGCTGAAAAGGCGTATGCTGAAGGCTTTGAGAAGCATATTTCGTTCGATCGTCCAGTAAAAAATGAACAAGCAGCATCAATTGTTAGAAGGATTATTTCTCCTGAAGAGATGATGCGACAAGGTGTAAAACTGCCCGCATTGGCAGTGGATGCAGCGTGCTCCGGTAATCCTGGATTGATGGAGTTTCGTGGAGTGATTGCGGATACAGCAACGCAGGTATTTCATCGTGGCCCGTATGTGGATGGCACGAATAATATCGGCGAGTTTCTAGCCATAGTATTGGGATTGGCATATTTGAAAAAGGAAAAACTAGATTGGGCATTGTATTCGGATAGCAAGACGGCCATTTCATGGGTAAGACAAAAGCAATGCAAGACCAAATTGGAGTGGACTGTAAAGAATCAAGACCTATTGTTAGCCGTTCGTGCTGCAGAAAAATGGTTGCATGAAAATACGTGGACAACACCGATCTATAAGTGGGAGACGGAACAATGGGGTGAGATCCCTGCCGATTTTGGACGAAAATGACAAAAAAAATACACTTTTTTGTAAAACAAAAATAGCAAATATATAAAAAATTTGCATGTTTCATTTATTTTCTGTAATTTTGCACCGAATTTGAGAAAGTGGGGTTCTAAAACAAATTGGACAACATTGAACCACATTGAACAATTTTGAACCATATTGAACAAAAAATATTAATTATTAACTATTAACTAATAACTATCATGACAAAAGTAGGTATCAATGGTTTTGGCCGTATCGGACGCTTCGTTTTCCGTGCAGCTATGAAACGCAATGACATCGAGATCGTAGGTATCAACGACCTCTGCCCAGTAGATTATTTGGCTTACATGCTTAAGTACGACACCATGCACGGTCAGTTCGAAGGAACTATCGAGGCTGATGTTAAGAACAGCAAGCTCATCGTTAACGGTAAGGTTATCCGCGTAACTGCAGAGCGTAACCCAGCTGATTTGAAATGGGATGAGGTGGGTGCAGAGTACGTAGTTGAGTCTACAGGTTTGTTCCTCTCTAAAGATAAAGCTCAAGCTCACTTGGAGGCTGGTGCTAAATATGTTGTTATGTCTGCTCCTTCTAAAGACGACACTCCAATGTTTGTATGCGGTGTAAACGAGAAGACCTACGTTAAGGGTACACAATTCGTATCTAACGCTTCTTGCACCACCAACTGCTTGGCTCCTATCGCTAAGGTATTGAACGACAAATGGGGTATCACCGATGGTTTGATGACTACTGTTCACTCTACCACCGCTACTCAAAAGACTGTTGACGGTCCATCTTTGAAGGACTGGCGTGGTGGCCGTGCTGCTTCTGGCAACATCATCCCTTCTTCTACAGGTGCTGCTAAGGCTGTAGGTAAAGTTATTCCTGAGCTCAACGGCAAACTCACTGGTATGTCTATGCGCGTTCCTACTTTGGACGTTTCTGTAGTTGACTTGACTGTTAACTTGGCTAAGCCTGCTACTTATGCTGAGATCTGCGCAGCTATGAAAGAGGCTGCTGAAGGCGAGTTGAAGGGCGTTCTTGGTTACACTGAGGATGCAGTTGTATCAAGCGACTTCTTGGGTGACACCCGCACATCTATCTTCGATGCTAAGGCTGGTATCGCTTTGACCGACACCTTCGTTAAGGTTGTTAGCTGGTACGACAACGAGATCGGTTACTCTAACAAGGTTCTCGACCTCATCGCTCACATGGCTACTGTAAACGCTTAATTCCTATAGCGCAATGGCGCGTCCTATAGGCGGTACGCCGTCCAATAGCGAAGCGTCCAATATCCCTAAAAAAGAGGCACCTCACTAACGAGTGTGCCTCTTTTTCGTATTATATGGCATCAAAAAAATCTCTAAACAGTAGGCACCTACAGCTGCCCTTCACTAAACTATAGCGGCTTTGCCGCTTTCAGCATCTCCACAATATCTTTCTCAATCTTCATGGGTTTGGTGGCAGGAGCATAGCGCTTAATCACACTACCATCGCGCGAAACGAGAAACTTCGTGAAGTTCCATTTAATCTTTCTACCAAAGCAGCCTCCTGCTTGTGCTTTCAAGAAGGTATAAAGCGGATGCTCATTCTCGCCGTTTACCTCAATCTTCTTCATCAGTGGGAAGGTCACTCCGAAGTTGATTTGGCAGAACTGCTCAATTTCCGTATCTGTGCCTGGCTCTTGGTGTGCAAATTGGTCACAAGGAAAGCCAACTACCACTAAACCAGCATCTTTGTACTTCTGATACAATGCTTCCAGTTCTTTGTACTGAGGGGTAAAACCGCACTTGCTGGCGGTATTGACTATCAACAGCACTTGGCCACGATAGTCTGCAAACGACTTTTCTACACCGCGATTGGTGAGTGCCGCGAAATCATAGATAGTTGTCATAAGGCATTAGGTTTTTAGTTTATAAAATGTTGTACCAACCATATCAGCGCGAAGCCGATGATGTGGCAGATAAATACAATCACGAAAAAGCGTACTGTCTTTTGCTTTTTGCTTCTTTCTTGGGGTTGCTTTCCTTCCATAACGCAGCAAATGTATTGTTTTCTTAAATCTGCTGCAAAGGTATAGCTTTCTTTCTATAACAAACTTAAAACTAACTTAATTTTTCATATTATAGGCAAAAATTATGCCGTTCCTTCCTTTTTACTTCTTCGTTCTCCGTCTTTCCGCCATTAATTACGGTAGATACACGATAGATATACGATAGATATACGGTAGATATACGGTAGATATACGGTAGATAAGTATAGTTATACCGTATAAACACCATACAATATACCCTCAATATTCTCCTCTATTTGCCACTTTTTCCGTATTTTATTTGGCTATTCCAGAAAAAATCACTACCTTTGCCCCGTAAAATCTGATGTAATATGAAACAGATACATGATGTGAATCGTGGTTATCGCATTCTCCTCCCTTTGGTGAACTGGATGTTCCGACATTCGTACCGACACATTAAATACGTAGGAGAGGAGAATATCCCAACCGATGGAGCGGTTATCTTTGCTCCCAATCACACCAACGCGCTGCAAGATGCGCTGGCGGTGCTTTCTATTAATTCCGAGAGAAAAGTGTTTGTCGCTCGCGCCGACATCTTCCGCAAACCCTTGTTTGCTAAAATTTTGAATTTCTTTAAGATTATGCCTATCCGCCGTATGCGTGATGGCGCAAGCGAGGTGTTGCAAAACGACGAGACCGTCGAACGCGCTATTGATACCCTTCATGAGGGTGTACCATTCTGTATTCTCCCAGAGGGTACGCACCGCACCAAGCACTCCCTCCTGCCATTAGGCAAAGGTATCTTCCGCATCACTCTGCGCGCCAACGAGAAGTTTGGACATGAGAAGCCAATCTATATCGTGCCTGTCGGACTGGAGTATAGTGATTGGTTCCACCTATGGGATACACTCGTCATCAATATCGGCAAACCTATCAATATGACGCAGTTCATTGCGGAGCATGCTGATTTAGAGCGTCCCAAACTGATTCTTGCGATGCGCGAGGAACTTACCAACCGTATGCGCGAACAAATCCTTTGGGTACCCGATGATGAGAACTACGAGAAGAATTGGGCAGCGCTTAGCAAGAACCGTCCTGCGCACAAGAACTGGTTCCCTAAACACCGAATGCCTAAGTGGCTGTTGCTCGTAATGTTAATTCTCATGTCGCCTCTCGCATTGGTGGCTGGTGTTATCACATTGCCCCTTTGGTTAGCTTGGCTCATTATCCGTTGGGCAATCAAAGACCCTGCATTCCATAATTCCGTGCAGTTTGTTTGGCAACTGATTATCATCCCACTAACGGGCTTTATCACAATGCCTTTCTGGATGTTCTTGCAAGAGTATATGTATCTTGCTCGCAAATTGAATAAACCTGAAGAAACAAAATAATCATGACAAAAGTTTACATTATTTTAGCATGTTATGTGCTTGTTCCTCTGTTGATTATAGAGGGCTTTAAGCGTTGGAAATGGGTACAAACCTTGGGTACTGTAGTGCTTGCATATGCAGTGGGCATTATCGCTTCGCTCTGTGGTGTATTCCATTTTCAAGATCCTGAAGTAGCAGTATCTTTCAGCAAGATGCAATCTATGATGATGAATGTGGCAGTGCCTCTGGCTATTCCATTGATGCTATTCAACTGCGACTTTAAGTTGTGGACCAAAGCCTTGCCTAAAACTGCTTGGGCACTCGTAGGTGGTCTTATTGCGGTGCTCGTGTCCGTAGTGTCGGGCTATTTCATCTTCCGCAACCATATTCCTGAGCCAGCCAAAGTCTCGGGTATGATGACAGGTATTTATACAGGTGGTACAATGAACTTCAACGCCCTTGGTGCATCGCTCGGCGTGGACAAATCTGTAATGGCTATTGTGCTTGCTTTTGAGATGGTAATCACCACACCTTATATATTCTTCCTACTCGGCGGTGGCTACAAGATCTTCCGCAAACTTCTGCCTTTCAAGGATATAACCCACAAGGGTCGTACCGATGAAGAGAATGTAGAGACTGCTGATGTGGAGAACTATCAAGGCATGTTGGAGAAGAAAAACTTCTGGGGTATGCTCAAAGGTTTGGGATTGAGCGTTGTCTTCCTGGCTATTGGTGCAGGTCTGGCATTGCTCATCACAGGCACACTCAACGAACTGGTCGTTATCCTCACTATCACCACCTTGGCGATTATCGCTTCTTTCTTCAAGAAAGTGCGCGAGTTGCCTAAGACCTTCGAACTGGGAATGTTCTTCATTTTGGTTTTCAGCGTGATAGTAGCGTCGATGTTCGACATCAATAGTGTAAATGGTGGTTCGCTCTATATCGGTGGCTTTGTGCTGTGGATTATGGTGATGTCTATGTTGCTACACTTGATATTCTGCCGTGTGGCTAAAGTCAGTGGCGACCTCTTCTGCGTGAGCCAAGTAGGATTGCTCTGCTCACCTCCATTCGTGCCACCTATTGTAGGCGCAATGAAGAATAAGAAAGTCCTTATTTCAGGTATTGTAGTCGGACTGGTTGGTTATGCCGCTGGTACCTACCTCGGTGCCCTCCTCGCTTGGATTTTGGGCGGGTTATAATACAATATTGAACTACATTGAACCATTTTGAACAACTTTGAACCATATTGCAAATGAAACGAACTATTATATTGATACTTACAGCTTTATTGACATTGTCAATGCAAGCAGCCAAGAAGGAGAAAGTACAACAAGTGGACTCGCTCGGTCGCAAGATTAAGACAGGTTGGAACTTCGGCGTATTGCCATCTGTGGCTTTTGATGCTGACTTGGGTTTCCAAGGTGGCGCGCTGACCAATATCTACTACTATGGCGATGGTTCGCAATACCCTGAGTATATCCACTCGCTGTATGCAGAGGCGGCTTATACCACCAAGAACTATGGTATCTTCCGTGTGAACTACGATAGCAAGTACTTGATTCCCAAGCACCGTCTGACCCTTGATGCCACCTATCAACCAGACGCTATGTGCGACTTCTATGGCTTTAATGGCTATCAGTCTGTCTATAACCAAGACTTCCACAAGTGGAAGAAAGACCCTGCTAAGATGGGTGTGCTGGAGGACTACCAATCGCGCGCGTTCTATAAATATAAACGCGACCTTTTCCGCTTCGCTGCCGACATTGAAGGTACTATTTGGAAAGACATCAAGTGGAATGCGGGTCTTGGTGTACTTGGCTACATGATTGACGAGTGTAATATCGATATGCTCAATGGTAAGAAGAATGTGTATGACCCTGCTACTGACCGTTATGCCCAAAAAGCGATGGATAAGAACGTGGAAGGCATGTACGAGAAGTATGTCAAGTGGGGTATTATTGATAAGAACGAGGCACTTGGTGGTTGGCACCCATACGTACGTCTGGGCTTGACTTACGACAGCCGTGACCAACGCACCTGCCCAACCAAAGGTATCTATGCCGATGCGTTCTTCACTTATACGGCAGCCTTCAATGCTAAGTACGGTCAGCAAGCTGCTGCGGGATACAACCACTTGCAGTTCAACTTCAACTTCCGCCACTATGTGCCTATCTATCGCGACCGCGTGACTTTCGCATATCGCATTGGTACACAGAATAATATCGCAGGTAAGTCGCCATTCTATATGAACACCTACCTCAATACCTTGTTTATCCAACGTGTGATGTACGAAGGACTGGGTGGTGCTAACTCATTGCGCGGTATTATGCGTAACCGTATTTTGGCAAACGGCTTTGCGTATGCGAACGTGGAGTTGCGTTGCAAGGTGGCTAAGTTTGACATCGGTCGCCAGCACTTCTATATCGGCTTAGCACCATTCTTCGATTTGGGTATCATTACTCAGCCATACGAACTGGATGAAGCGGGTATCAAAGCGGCTTATGCAAAAGATGTATTGGAAGCAACATTATCCACTCCGTCGGAGGATCGTCCTGTTCCTCCTCTACCATTGGGCGACTACTTCGCTTTGGATAAGGACGGCAACTTCGACCATTCTCGCGTCTATATGCCTCATATGGCAGCAGGTTTGGGCTTGAAGGCAGCTATGAATGAGAACTTTGTTCTTTCTGTGGACTGGGCGATGGCGTTCGACAAACAAGACAACGCCAAGTGGGCTAACTTCTACATCAAGATGGGTTACCTCTTCTAGTCACTTATAGAAGTCGCCCCGTATGAAATACCAATTGGGTAATATTCAATTAGATACACATCTCCATTGCGTGACGCGCGGTGGAGATGTGGTGCATCTTACCCAACTGGAGTATGCGCTATTGGAGTATCTTCTCCAACATGCTGACACTGTCTGCAAACGCGATGAGATTGTAGATAATGTTTGGGGACAACGTTTTCAGTATGATACAGGCACTATTGATGTGCATCTCCATTCCCTGCGCCGCAAACTGGGCTTTGCGCGTAATACGCCTATTGAATCCATCCGTGGCGTAGGAATCCTTTTGCATACTGCTGCACCCAAACAATCGCACACGTTGAATATACAAGACTTTGCTATTCAGTGGATTCGCGAGCATGAAGCGGACTTTGCTGCCAAGCAGCTCACTCCGCGTTTGCACCTTGATCCTTTTGTAAGTGAGATTACCATTTCCCCAGAGGACTTGCGCACTATGTTGGACGGAATATTGAAAGTCCTTCTGCCCGTTTCCAAACCGGGCATTATTCGTATCAAGTCGCAATTGGGGTGCCATCATTTCTCCCTCTCCCTTGACATCAACGGCACCATCAACGAACTCCGCATTCCGTTGGGATAATTGTCGTTATTTGCTATAAATGGCACTCATTACGACCTGTGCGTTACTTATCGGTTACGGGTTCATGACGGGTTCATAACGGGTAGATGATAACACTTCTATAGCATATTATTGGCACATTTTTGGACAATCCATGACCTATTTTAATCCTATTATGGTGTACTCAATTTCAAGGATAAACGTTTGATTTTTCTGCAAAATACAATATGCGGTTTCTGCGGTTATTGAGGTTATCGAGATTTTGCAAAACCGCAAAAACCGCAATATTCTCACACTATATTTTCTTTCAAATTAAAGAGAATAAATCCGCATAACCGATTATTTTTCTTTCGATTATGCGGATTTGCTTTGTTGCTTAATTGCGTTATTTCCTTAATACCACGGACTTTTCTGCTATATCATCTCCCGTGTCCGTGGAAGTAGAAAAATTATAATCAATCTACTGCAATCGTATTTATTCCGTCTGGTAGTAATATCAACCTTGGGTGTTCCTTAAATATTGGCGAGAACACACTCCAAGAAGGCTTAGAATATAGCGAATCTAATTGAATGGCAGCCATATCACATATGCTATAAAAAATGCAATCGCCATTTATTTTATTATGCTTGTGCAATTTTGCGTTATATGTTTTTTGAGGATGTAATGTTTCATATTCATCTGACCACCAGAAAATAAATGGAACATGATATTCTTCTTTTACAGGACTACAATTACCACCATGTCCTGCCCCTTCCTTACTAATATGCTCACCGTGATCAGAAACAAAGGTAAAGGACGAAACTGTATTTGGTTGGTCTATCACATCTATTATAGAACTTAAAATCCAATCTGTGTATAGAATACTATTGTCGTAGGCATTTATGAGTAAACTATCCGATGTTGCTCTTTCTTCTTCTGTACAAGAATTGGCATTAGGCTTGTATCTGTCAAACTCTTTTTCATAATTAGTAAAGAAACTATGATTTCCAAGAAATTGCATCATAATAAATAGTTTGTCATGTTGTTGCATTAGCGAATCAACAATATGAATCATTGTCTTATCTCCCATAATAATCTCACCATCTTTCACTATATTTGGTACAATTATTAATGAATCAACACCATTTGAAAGATATTTTTCGTAGGATAATAAATTAGTTTGACTAACAATCGTATATGTCTCAAACCCACATTCGCGAAAAGGTTCTACGATTGATCTTTCTTTAAAATTTAGGTCATAATTATCAGGAGTAGCACGAGTCACTAACTGTGGTACAGAGTACATTGTAAGACAAGCTTGAGAATAGTAATTGTGGAACAAAATCAAATTACTTTTTTGTTCCAATAATGGCGTTGTACACCGAGGATATTTTCCATTGAGCGATATATTGTCATAACGCAGAGATTCTCCAATGGCAAAAATGTACACCTCTTTTTGTGAGGTTGTAATGCTTTGTTTCGCACCAAAAGAAATTTGAGATGTATGCTCAATATATTTTCTCTTATTTAATTCTTTGACAGTGTTAATAGATTGAAATACAACATTATATGGGGTTCTATTCCATATTCTATGATCAACATAATATCGGAATGTTATTTTAGAATCGTAACTTCCAACTACTTTCCCAAATACAAAAATAGAGGGTATTAGGAGAGATGCTGTTAAAATAATAAGATTAGGTATAAGTTTACTTCTTGTTTGATAAAGACAGCATCCTATTACACAAGATACAACCAATGGTATCCATCGAATCACTTCTTTGAGGTTGGTATTGTAAAATTCGGCAGCCTCTTGTGGATTGGTTTTTAAAGTTGATATAATACCTCCTGGCAATAGATAGTCCTTGTACAAATCTATCATTGTGAGGTCAATAATAGACATGATTGTTAATAAAATTGTAGCTGAGCAATACATCCATTTGCGTGGTAATATGCAGACTAATCCTATTACAGGGAGGGCGAATATAACGCTGGTTATCATGTAAGTAATGCCGCTATTGTTGATAATGGCATATACTATGTTGGGATAAATCATTATACACAAAAGTAAGAGTGTACCTATACCCCAATAAATAAAATTCTTTTTGTTATCCATAATCTATAATTTATTTTGTATGGACACAAAAAAAAGCGTGGAACGTTTCTTGTTTTTTCTCTTTCCTGAGGCTCTGGTAAAACCCACTAAACGAGAATCAACAATGAACGCCCACGCTGAATATGAAATGCCACCAAACAGAGCAGTCCACGAATGGACGCTCTGCGGCAGGATATACATATCCCAAAGGGCGTTTACTGCCTTCTTGTTTTGGGTTTAGTTAGAAATTTACCAGATTTCAGGAAACCAAAACAAACGCTAATAAACGCTTTTTATTATGTCTGCAAACCGATTACTCGGCTTTGCGGCGCAAAGGTAGTGAATTATTTTGAATTATGCAAATTTAAGGAAGATTTAAGGATTAATTCAAAAAAAAGTAGTACCTTTGCAGCGGAGATGTGAAAACGGAAAGCTGAAAAGTGAAAACTGAAACGTGAAGGAATAAATGATGAGAAAGAAAATACTACTGATATTGTTGGTGATTGCCACTGCAACATATGCGCAACAGGAGGTGGCACAAGATACCACTGCAACGACAAAAAATATTGTAGACAAAGAGAAAACGCCTGTATTTCAAGGATATAGCGGAGGCATGATGTTGCATGCGGGTTATCTTTTCGGCAAGAATCCGTCTGCCGTTTTGCCCTCTGGCGAAAGTATCAGTCCGCAGGGTATGACTACGGGTATTGGTGGTTCGTTGCGTATTAACCTTTGGAAATACTTACGTGTAGGTTGTGAGGGCTATGTCTCCACGATGAAATCGGGTGCTACCGATATGAGAGATGTCTTACAATCAGGCAGTTATGTTCGCGTTGGTTCGGGTGGTCTGTTAGCAGATGCCTGCTGGCGCATGGAAAAAGTATGGCCATACATTGGTGCTGCCGTAGGCGGTGGTGCGATGCGCACGCTCTATGTAGTAGAAGGTAGCGAAGCAGATTGGCAACCCGAAGAGTGGACTATGCTCACCAAACAAGGGTTTGGCTATGTGAATCCATATGTGGGTATAGATTGGTGCATGACCAGACGAGTCCATCTCACCGTTCGTATGGATTGGATGCTGGCATTTGCCGATAATCAACTGCTATTGCCTACTGGTCCGCGATTCTTCTTTGGTTTTATGTTCTGTCACTAATGAATTTCTCGGGTATCATATTAGGATTAGTAGCCTTTTTGTGTATTGGCTTTTTTCATCCTTTGGTCATCAAAGGAGAGTATTATTTTGGTACGAGGTGCTGGTGGGTGTTTGCATTAGCAGGCGTAGTGATGTTGGTGGGTTCGCTGCTGATAGAGAATATCTATTTCTCTGTTATACTGGGTGTTATATCCTTCTCCTGCTTTTGGTCTATCCTCGAACTCTTCGAGCAAAAGAAGCGCGTTGAGCGTGGTTGGTTTCCGAAAAATCCCAAACGAAAAGAGTGATCATCATTTGACCACTCTTTCTCTTGTATGTTGTACAATTTTTATTCCTTAAACGCGTTCCACCCTTGGGCTTGAAGGGCGCGTTCTTCGCCGTTGCGACCGATAAGATTAGTACCCAATTCAGGTTTGGTGATATGACCAATCAAATACACATCTTCTATTGGGATGAGCTTCTCGTAATCGTCTAAACTGCAAGTAAATAGCAGTTCGTAGTCTTCCCCGCCATTGAGGGCGCAAGTTACGATGTTGAGATTCATTTCTTCTGCCAACGCAGCTGCCTGATAATCAATCGGCAGCTTGTCTTCGTATATAGCACATCCCACATTGGATTGCGTGCAGATATGCATCAGTTCGCTGCTCAGTCCGTCAGAGATATCCATCATAGCGGTAGGTTTGATACCTGCTTTGTGTAGTTGCTCTATAATGTCTCGGCGAGCTTCAGGTTTGAGTTGGCGTTCGAGCAAATACTCACGTCCCTCAAAAGCAGGAGTGGCTTTGTCGTTAGCTTGCATGACGATGCGCTCACGTTCAAGCAATTGCAAGCCCATATATGCAGTACCTAGATTTCCTGTAACACAAATTAAGTCGTTGACTTTAGCCCCATTGCGATAAACGATATCCGAGTCATAGGCTGTGCCTAGGCAAGTGATAGAAATAGTGAGTCCAGTCATGGAGGCAGAAGTATCGCCGCCTACAAGATCCACATTGTATCGCTCGCATGCGAGGCGTATACCTGCGTACAATTCTTCTAGATCCTCAACGGAGAATCGTTTGCTAATTCCCAGAGAAACAGTGATTTGTGTAGGAGTTCCATTCATGGCGTAAATGTCGGAGAAATTGACTACAGCCGCCTTGTATCCAAGATGCTTGAGTGGAGCATATTCAAGATTAAAGTGTATGCCTTCGAGAAGAAGGTCTGTAGTAACAAGTGTTCGTTTGTCACCATAGTGCATCACCGCAGCATCGTCCCCAATGCCTTTTTGAGTAGAAGGTTGCATAGATTTGATGTCTTTGGTAAGATGTTTGATTAGTCCGAATTCACCAAGGGTAGAGATTTCTGTTTTAGCCATGTTTTTGTGTAAGTAAATTAATTTAGCGTGCAAAGGTAGTGTTTTTTTTGCAAACATGCAATAAAAAGCAAATTTTATGTGTTTTTCTTGTGTATATGCCATTTTTTTTGTAACTTTGCACGTTTTTGTATAATCGTAGATTATAAAGAAGATTATGATAGAGTATATCAAAGGAAATTTGACGGATTTGAACCCTACCTATGCTGTGATAGAGGCGGCAGGTGTGGGGTATGCAATCAATATAGCATTGCCTACTTATTCATCATTGGTGGGTAAGGAAAATACAGAAGCAAAATTATTTATTACCGAGATTATTCGTGAGGATACTCATGAGTTGTACGGCTTTTTTACTCGTGGTGAGCGCGAATTGTTCTTGATGTTGATGACTGTTAGTGGAATAGGTGCAAATACAGCAAGAATGATTATGTCGGCATACTCTGCCGGCGAGATACGCCAGATTATAGCGACAGGCAATTCTCGTGCATTAGCACAGGTAAAGGGTCTTGGCCCAAAGACAGCTCAGCGTATTATTGTGGATCTAAAAGATAAGGTGCTGAAGATAGACCTTGGTTCGAATAATCAAGAAATTTTCGAGGATGCCGCAGGCGGGTACGGTTTAGAGTTGCATGGTGTGGATAATGAGGTGAAACAAGAGGCGGTGAGTGCGCTGACGATGCTAGGGTTTGCTGCAGCGGCAAGTGGTAAGGTCGTTGATAAGATCTTGAAGGCAGATGCGTCTGCGAGTGTAGAACAAGTGATCAAGCAAGCATTAAAAATGCTTTGATTGAAGTAATATTTTTATAGTGAAGAGACTAGTAATCATATTTTTGAGCATTCTACCTGTGCTAATTATGGCGCAGGTGCAAGATAGTATTGCATCTTGGCAAGAGAACGATAGCGTGAAGATGGCTCCGTTGCAAGTGCAGTCAGTGGGTGTAGATGATTATGAGACATTGGTTAGCCCTCGCAGCAGTTTGGATTTGCAAAATCCTGACAATGTGACGACTACGGTTGAGTACGATGCAGTGATGGGTTGTTATGTGGTGCACACCCGTATAGGTGATGTGGATATAGCTACGCCATACATGATGACAATGGACGAATATCGTGCTTATAGTGAGCGTGAAGAGATGGGGAAATATTGGCATGGCAAAATAAGTGAAGTGGAACATGACAATGAGAGCAAGTTCGATATTACAGATATGAAATTTAATATCGGTCCTGCAGACAAAATATTCGGTCCTGGAGGTGTGCGACTTAAGATGCAAGGTTCGGCAGAATTGTTGTTTGGATTTAAGCATCAGTATGTGGGTAATCCTTCGCTGACAGAGCGATCAAGAAATAATAATATATTTGATTTTGATGAGAAGATTCAGGTGAACGTCAATGGTAAGATTGGTGATAAAATGAATCTGAATTTAGGATATAATACAGAAGCATCGTTTAGTTTTGATCAAACGAATTTGAAATTGAACTTTAAGGGTCAGGAGGATGATATTATTCAGTCGATCGAGGCAGGTAATGTGTCCATGAACTTAAATAGTAGTTTGATCAGTGGAAGCAGCGCATTGTTTGGTATAAAGACGGACTTGAAGTTTGGAAAATTGAAGGTGCAAGCATTGCTTTCGCAGCAAAATTCAGAGAGTCAGTCAGTTTCAAGTAAGGGTGGCGCTCAGACAACCAGTTTTGAGGTGCCTATTGATAGTTATGATGAGAATCGTCACTTCTTCTTGGGTTATTATTTCCGTGATAACTACGAGCAAGCGATGCAATCATTGCCTTATATCGCTAGTGGCGTGACGATTAACCGTATTGAGGTATGGATTACCAACAAACGTGGTAATTATGATCAGGCGCGCAATATTGTGGCTTTGGCCGACTTGGGTGAACATGAAGATCGCCATATTAAAAATCCAGCTTGGAGGGCTGTAGGATCTCGTACGCCATACAACAAAGCAAATAGTTTGTATGAGACATTGCAGGGGAGTCCAAATGTGCGCGATATACAGCAGGTTAGTACTGTGATGCAGTCGTTGTCAGGTATGGAGTTGGGTGAGGATTATGAGAAGGTTGAGTCTGCGCGGTTGTTGAATAGTGGTGAGTATACATTGAATGCTGCGTTGGGATATATTTCGTTGAAGACATCATTGAATCAAGATGAGGTACTGGCCGTAGCATATGAATATACGTATGGTGGTCAGGTATATCAAGTGGGTGAGTTCTCGACAGATGGTGGTGAGGCGTTGAAGTCGCCTAATGCGTTGATGTTGAAGTTGCTGAAGAGTACGAATAATTCTCCGAACATCAAAGGAAAGGGAACTTGGGACTTGATGATGAAGAATATTTATTCATTGGGAGCCAGTCAGATGTCAAGTGACAAATTTGAGTTGTATATTCAATATCGTAACGATTCGGTGGGTACTGAGATGCAATACTTGATGGAGGGAGCGGTAAAAGGAAAGCAATTGCTTCGCGTGATGAATCTGGATCGCTTGGATTCTCGTAATAATGCATCTCCAGATGGTAAGTTTGATTATGTAGAAGGATATACAGCAATGTCTTCCATGGGACGTATTATCTTCCCAGTGTTAGAGCCTTTTGGATCGCACTTGGCGCAAGCAATAGGTGATGCGAAGATAGCTGATAAATATGTGTTTCAAGAGTTGTATGATTCTACGTTGGTGATGGCGCAGGAGATGTCGGAGAAAAATAAATTCATTTTGACCGGTAAATACAAGGGTTCGGCAGGCAATGAGATTCGACTGAATGCTATGAATGTCCCTCGTGGAAGTGTAGTTGTGACTGCAGGTGGTGCAACATTGATAGAAAATGTAGATTATACGGTAGACTATACGATGGGTATCGTGACGATTCTGAATCAATCCATTATCAACTCGGGTACGAATGTGGATGTGAAGTTGGAGAATCAGTCGCTATTCTCGATGCAACGTAAATCGCTGTTTGGAGCACACCTAGAGTATGAGTTTTCCAAAGATCTTACTGTGGGTGGAACTATTATGCACTTGCGTGAGAAGCCTTTGACGACGAAAGTGAATACTGGTAGCGAGCCATTGGCAAATACTATTTGGGGTGTGAATACAAGTTGGAAGACGGAGTTGCAATGGTTGACATTGTTGGTGGATAAAGTGCCATGGATCAATGCGACTGCTCCTTCTACATTCCAAGTAAATGCGGAATTTGCGCATTTGATACCAGGTCATACGAGGGATGTAGGTACAGTAGGAACAGCGTATGTGGATGATTTTGAGGCTACTAAAACGAATATCGATATTCATTATCCAACGTATTGGAAGTTAGCCTCTACTCCAACCGGAGCAGGATATAGCGAAGCGATAATGGGTAACAACGTGGATTATAATAAGAATCGTGCGCTATTGGCATGGTATATCGTAGATCCTATCTTTGGTCATCCTCAAAGCAATACTCCAAAACATATTAAAGACGATTTGGATGCGATGTCGGATCATCGTACGCGCATTGTTTATGAGCAAGAGGTGTATCCAAATAAAGAGGTGTTGCCCAATGCGGATACGAAATTAGCGGTAATGAACTTGAGTTTCTATCCAACAGAACGAGGACCATACAATATTTCTGCATCTGAGATAGGAGTAGATGGCAAGTTGACCAACCCTAAAGATCGCTGGGGTGGTATCATGCGTAAATTGGATAATACGGATTTTGAGAAAGCAAATATCGAGTATATTGAGTTTTGGATGATGGATCCTTTCTTGACGAATCCCGATGCCACATTTGAGGGTGGTGATTTGTATATTGATTTAGGAGATGTGAGCGAGGATATTTTGCGCGATGGAAAGAAGAGTTTCGAGCATGGGGTACCGCTGAATGGTGATGAAAGTATGTTAGATTATACCATTTGGGGGCGTGTGCCAAAGACTACTAGTACGGTGGTGGCATTTGCGAATGAGGCAGGAGCTCGCGAGAAGCAAGACGTGGGTTTAAATGGTTTGAGTTCGGAAGAGGAGTTGATGTATGAGTACGAGGGTAATACTCCATATGCCGATTATGTGAAAGCGTTGAGAAGCAAAGTAAATCCAGCTGTATTGGCGTTGTGGGAGGGCGATAATAATTCTCCACTAAATGACCCTGCAGGTGATAACTATCATTATTATCGCGGAGATGATTATGACAATGCTGAAACTCCAGTGCTTATGCGTTATAAGTACTATAATGGTACTGAGGGTAACTCTCCAGAAATGGCAGATAACGCGTCATATGGAACGGCTTCTTCCTTACAACCAGATATAGAAGACATCAATCAGGACAATACTTTGAATGATAGTGAGCGTTTCTATCGTTATCATGTGTCCTTGCGCAAAGAGGACATGCAACGTGTTGGTCAGCAGCATATTGCAAGTATCATGGAGACAACCATAAACCTAAAAAATGGTCAGACCGCGAAAGTGAAATGGTATCAATTCAAGATACCATTGCGTGGTGATACAGCCATGATGAAGAAGGTGGGTAATATTCGCAACTTTAAGTCGATTCGTTTTGCACGTATTTATATGACTAATTTCTCGCAAGAGGCTCACTTGCGATTAGCATCGTTGGATCTAGTACGTGGAGAGTGGCGTAGTTATACGAAAGGGTTGTATCAGGATCTCGCTAGCAATCAATACAACATAGCAAATCCATACTCTACTAGTGGTGAGATGGATGTTGAAGCTGTGAATATAGAAGAAAACTCTAATCGTACTCCAGTAAATTATGTATTGCCTCCTGGTATTTCTCGTCAAACGGATCCCGGACAAGCTCAGTTGATTGCTCAAAACGAGCAATCAATGGTATTACGATTGCGTGATCTTGAGCCAAAGGATGCTCGTGCAGTATATAAGAATGTAGTGTATGATATGCGTCAATACAAGCGCTTGCAGATGTTTGTGCATGCTGAGTGTTTGCCTAATTTTGATCCAATAGAGGATAAGGATATTACCTGTTTTATTCGTTTGGGATCAGATTTGAAGAACAACTATTATGAGTATGAAATTCCTTTGGATTTGACGCCAGAAGGTATCTACAGCAACGAAAATGCTGCTGATCGTAAGAAAGTATGGTTAGAGCAAAATACTTTTGACTTTGATTTGCAAGCATTGACTGATGCGAAGTTGGCACGCAACAGAGCTAAGCGCGCTGGCAATAGCGGAGTAGGTAACACTATTCCGTATGAGGTATATGATCCAGAAGATTTAGATAATAAGATCACTGTGATGGGTAACCCAACATTAGAGGATATACAAGCAATCATGATAGGTATTCGTAACAAGACGAATAAGAAGGTGAGTGGTGAAGTGTGGGTTAACGAGTTGCGTTTAAGCCAATTCAATGAGCAAGGAGGTGTGGCTGCAATGGGTAATGCGGCGTTGAGTATCAGTGATATAGCTCAAGTGAATGTGGCTGGACGTTTGGAGACAGCAGGGTATGGTTCGATAGAATCGAATGTGCTGAGTCGAAATATGGATGATGCATATCAAATTTCTGTGAGTGCGGCTTTGGAAGCAGGTCGCTTGTTCCCAGAGAAAGCAAAATTGCAAATACCATTGTATGTTTCATATTCTAATGAAACAACATCTCCTGACTATGATCCACTTGATACCGATGTAAAGTTGTCAGAAACGCTAGAACTCTATGAAACGAAAGAGGAGAAGGATTCAATTCGTTTAATGGCAAATACCGTACATGAGTCAACCAGTTTCTCTGTTTCTAATATGAAGGTCGACATCCATTCGAAGAAGCAGAATATGTTTTATGATCCGGCAAACTTTTCTATCTCTGCTAGTTATAATGAGCAGAAACAACATAGCCCGGAGATAGAAACTGATTTGTCGAAGGATTATAAAGGATCATTTAATTACTCGTATAGTTTCAATCCGAAGCCATGGGAACCATTTAAGAATGTAGAAAAGGTAAAGAAGATAAAGTTCCTCAGTGAAATGAACTTCTATTATCTACCTCAGTCTTGGGCGTTCAATACGACCATGCATCGTACATTTACTCATATGAAGATGCGTGATTTCAACACGGCGGAACTGGGTGCACCTGTGTCAAATGAAATGGATTTGACCTTCTCGAAGGACTTTACGTGGGATCGTAATTTTGATTTTAAATATGATTTAACTAAGAATATTAAGTTCTCGTTCCAAACAGCGATGAATTCTACAGTTGATGAGGGATACTATACGCCAGAAATTATCAAGGACTATGCATTTACTAACGATTATTACGAAGCCTGGAAAGATACTGTGATGCGTAGTATGGCTACATGGGGTAATCCGTATACATATCAACAATTGTTCTCTGCTTCGTGGAATGTACCATTCAATCGTATCCCATATCTTGAAGCACTGACAGCAAATGCTTCATATAATGCGACTTATAACTGGAATCGTACCATGCAGTCAACTAATAACGATGTGAATTTAGGAAACGTGATTAGTGGTACGCGTGCATGGCAAGTAGATGGCGGAATCAATTTTGAGACGTTATATGGCAAGTCTAAGTATTGGAAACAGATGAATCAGCATTATAACCAGCGAACAAGCGTTCGTCGTCGTGCCGTGTTCAAACCAAAGACATATACTGAAGTTATTTCCTTGAAGGCAGGAGAGAAGAAAGAGATTACTCACCGTTTAGGTAGTGAATCCATTAAGCTGACTGCTGTAGACAAAGAAGGTAAGACTGTAAAAATAAAATGGGCAGCAGTTTCCAATACCAAAGTATCTGTGGAGTCGAAAATAGCTTTAGAGAATGTATCAATCACTATTATAACAGAAGATAAGAACAAGCGTTCTTCTGGGCAAGTGGCGGTGGATATGTTGGCATATTTGGGTACAATGTTCCGCAAAGTGCAGGTAACGTATCGTAACACAAACTCCATGACGTTACCTGGTTTTGCTCCACAAGCCGGATTTATGGGACAACAGCGTTTCGACAATATTTATGCCCCTGGCTTTGATTTTGCTTTTGGTGGATTCACGGATGATTTTGTACAAAAGGCCAAAGACAATGGTTGGCTATCAGGTGATACTTCTGTGGTGCAACCAGCGTCACGTACTATGACTGAAGACTTTGATGCTAAGTTAACATTAGAGCCATTCCCAGGGTTTAAGATTCAACTGAATGGCAAAAGATATGAAGCGCAGTCTAGCTCCATCATATATTCGTATGATCAGTTGCAGGAAAATATGACAGGTTCATTCAATATCACTCAGGTGGCATTGGCTACTGCATTCCAACGTGTTAGCGGTGCTGAAGACAACTTTGCATCTCAGACTTTTGATCAATTCTTGAGCAATCGCGATATTATGCAAAAACGTGTGGAGCATCAGTATGTAGGAGTAAATTATCCTAATTCCGGTTTTATCCCATCGGCGTTGCGTGGCAAGCCATATGATGAGAAAAATGGAGCTGTTGCCAACAATACTGCAGACGTGCTAGTACCAGCATTTTTAGCCGCATATACTGGTCGAGATGTTAATTCTGTTGGACTTAATCCATTTATGAATTTGCTTCATATTTTACCAAACTGGTCTGTTACTTTTGATGGTTTAGGACGTTTGCCTTGGATGCGGGATCATTTCAAATCAGTCAACCTTACGCATGCCTACACATGTAAGTATGCTATAGGTAGTTACTCAAGTTATTCAACGTGGGTGCCTGCGGGTGATTTGGGCAACAAGCAGGTAGGTTTCGTGCGCGATGTGACTACTGATATGCCTATCCCGTCCTCAGCATATGATATTTCTTCTGTTACACTAACCGAAAACTTTTCTCCGCTGATAGGCTTGAATATGACAATGAAAAACTCGTTGTCTGCTAAGTTTGAATATCGAAAACAACGTAATATCTCACTGAATGTCAATTCAGTACAGATTACTGAAGGTCATACCGATGAGTTTGTGATCGGTGCGGGTTATACCATCAAGGATCTCAGTTTTGTGGCTAAAAATAGAAATGGAGGGCAGAAGAAGGTTAGCAACGACCTCAAGCTTAATGTGGACGTTAGTTACAAAGATGTCAAGACACTACTTCGCAAAGTAGAGGAAGATTTGACACAAGCTAGTTCAGGTAACAAGGTGCTGGGTATTAAGATTAGCGCTGACTATGTTCTTTCGCAGAAGATCAATTTGCAATTCTTCTACGATCACCAGGGTACCACGCCATTAATATCTTCTTCTTATCCTATCAAGTCGGATAACGTGGGTGTTAATATCAAATTGATGCTGACGCGCGATAGCAAATAGTATTAATTGTGTTTCGAGTAGGAATTATAGGTCCAGAATCCACAGGAAAAAGTACTTTGGCAAATTATTTAGCGCACCGCTATAGAGGTGTGCTAATTCTTGAGTATGCAAGAGAATATATGGAAGCTCTTGCGCCATCCTATGAATATACTTATGATGACGTAGTTGCTATTGCTAAGCATCAAGTTGAGCAACTACAATCGCTTTCTGGTGAGCTTCAGATCTTTGATACAGAATTAATTATAACTAAGGTTTGGTTCATGCATAAGTTTGGCAAATGTCCAGATTTTCTTCATGAGGCGCTTTTGCGTTATCCAATGGACGTGTATTTGTTGTGTTATCCAGATATGCCATGGCAACCTGACCCGGTGCGTGAGAATCCCAATAATCGTGAGTATCTATTCGATTGGTATGAGCGCGAAATACAAGCACTAAATATCCCTTATTATATCATCCGCCACGAATAAAAAAAAGACGCTCAATATGTTGAACGTCTTTCGTGTGATCCGTGCAGGATTCAAACCTGCAACCCCCACATCCGTAGTGTGGTACTCTATTCAGTTGAGCTAACGGACCATGCTTCTTTTCGAAAGCGAGTGCAAAGGTACTGCTTTTTTTTGACATGACCAAATATTTTATCAAAAAAGTGCTTTTTTTTTGTGATTTGCGAAAAAAATCGTACCTTTGCATGGAAAATTAGATAAAATTTTGAAAGATATGAAACGTACTATTGCTTGTATGCTTTGTGTGGCATTATGTTGTATGCTATCTACGATAAGGATTTATGCTGTAGCTCCACTTCCTGGGTTGGGCTTGGTAGAACCTAAACATCCGAAAGCACCGTTTGAAATTCTTTTTCATGATTCAAAGTCCAATATACAACGAGTAGTCCCTCGGCAACGCACTCCAAAAATTAATTTAGCTCCAAGGGGTTTGCTCATTTTAGTCGAGTTTTCAGATTTGACATTTGATCAAATGAATACGCAACAAGCGTTTGATTCTCTTGCCAATGGTAATGATTATACCTATAATGGAGCTACGGGCTCTTGCCAAGCGTACTTTAAGGCACAATCAAATGGACAATATGCTCCTGAATTCGATGTTGTAGGTCCGTTGACTCTGCCACATCCTACTGCCTATTATGGAGCCAATGATGCTGATGGAAATGATCAATATGTGGTAGATTTTGTGATAGATGCTTGTAGCGCTGCAGATCAGATGGGTATTGATTTTTCGCAATATGATAATGACGAAGACGGAATAGTAGATTTTGTATATATTATTTATGCTGGTTATGCAGAATCCGAGTCTGCAATATCAAATCATATTTGGCCACATAATTGGGATTTGATTTCAGCCTTGTATTTTGGATATACTAATCAAAAAGAATATTATGCCAATTCAGAAACAGACTATAAACTTCCTAGTTATGATGGAAAATTAGTGAACTCCTACGCTTGTTCGAACGAGTTACGAAAAACAACAAACCAACGTGCAGGTATAGGTACTATTTGCCATGAATTTAGCCACGTATTGGGATTGCCAGATTATTATCTGACGACTGCATCACCTGTTGTTCAGCAGCGCGAAACACCTGGAGCGTGGTCGCTGATGGGGTATGGTAATTATCTTAATGATGGAAATACTCCTCCCAATTACTCTGTGTACGATAAATATTATTTAGGTTGGTTAGAACCAGAGGTGCTTGCTCAAACGAAAACCTTAGAGATTCCTGCAGATGGACAAACTACGTATATGTTAGCTAGCAATGAGAAGCATGTGGTGGACGGTGCGTGTCGTACTGATACCGTATACTATATCGAAAATCGTCAACAAGAGGGCTGGGATGCATATCTACCTGGTCATGGAATGTTGATATGGCGTGTGATATTCAACGAAGAGGATTGGCATCAAAACTGTCCAAATGATTATGTGGCTCGTTATCGCTTGATTTCAGCAAAGAAGATTTCCTCGCCTTATACAACCACCAAGCCTAAACCTGAGGTACCGTTCCCAGGATCGAGTAATGTCACAGAATATGCCCCATTCTCACATAACAAAATAGAGAATATTCAAGAAACTAATGGGTTGATAACCTGCGACTTTATAACTACAACTGTTTCTTCGGATGTCGAAAATATAGAAGTTCCTTTGACAGGAATATGGTATAATATTCTTGGGCAACCAATCGATCCGCATACCTACAAAGGTGTGGCAATTCATAACAACAAAAAATATCTGCTCCGATGAGCAGATATTTTTTACTTGTATTGCTATAATCATCAGTGGCTTACTGACATGATGTTGGCGAATACGCCTGCTGCTGTTACACCTGCACCAGCACCATATCCACGAATCATCATTGGGTAATCGTGATAGCGCTCGGTGGTAATCAAGATAATATTGTTTGATCCTTCCAATTGGTAGAATGGATGTGTTGCATCCACAGTCTCAAGGCTTACGCAGGTCTTTCCCTCTTCCATCTTCGCTACAAAGCGCCAACGTAATCCTTTTGTTTCTAGTTCTTTGCGACGATTCTCAAAGTCAGTATCTAATTCTGGTAATTGCTTCCAAAAATCTTCTACAGTTCCTTGGAAATACTTATCTGGTACAAATAGATGCTTCTCCACATCCTCTTGCTCTACTTGGTAACCTGCTTCACGTGCCAAGATAACGAGCTTACGAATGACGTCTTTTCCGCTAAGGTCGATGCGAGGATCAGGCTCGCTGTAGCCCTGTTCTTTTGCGCGGCGAATAGTCTCAGAGAATGGAACATCAGCTGCAATTTCATTAAAAATGAAGTTGAGTGTACCGCTTAATACTGCCTCAATACGTAGGATTTTATCGCCCGAATTGCGAAGGTCGTTGATTGTTCCAATGATTGGCAAACCAGCACCTACGTTGGTTTCAAATAGGAACTTCACACCTCGGTCTAATGCTGTTTGTTTCAGTTGCATGTAGTGTGTGTATTCTGACGAAGCAGCAATCTTATTGGCGGTTACCACAGAGATATTGTTTTCTAGCAACGACAAGTAAATGCTTGCTACATCGGCACTTGCGGTACAATCTACAAAAACGCTATTATATAGGTTGGCTAGTTGCAATGCAGCTTGTTTGATGCTGAAACTACTTGAACTCTTCTCTGTTAGTTTGAGTTGTTCGCGGTAATTGCTGAGGTCTAACCCATCCGCATCAAAGATTGCAGTTCGGCTGTTTGCAATACCCACTACATTCAGTTGCAAGTGTTGGTGAGCGAGTAGGGTAGCATATTGTTGCTGAATTTGTTCGAGCAACTGTGCACCTACAGTTCCCACACCGCATACAAATACATTTAATACCTTGTTTTCGCTAAGGAAGAACGAATCGTGCAACACGTTCATGGTCTTGCTTAGTTGTTGTGCGGGAATCACGAAGGAAATATTGGTCTCGGTTGCTCCTTGTGCAAATGCAATTACGCTAATACCATTTCTACCTAGAGTTCCAAATAGTTTGCCTGCAACACCTGGCACGTTATGCATCTTTTCTCCCACGATACTTACGGCTGCCAATCCCTGCTGTACCAACATGGGGTACATCGATCCTACTTTGATCTCTTCTGCAAATTCGCGGGTTAGTACTTCCACTGCCTTGTTGCAGTCTTTTTCTTGTACACCCAAAGTAGTCGAGTTTTCGGAGGATGTTTGACTAACAAGGAATACCGAAACTCCGCCCGCGGCTAATGCGCTGAAAATGCGTTGGTTAACGCCAATCACGCCTACCATTGATAGACCCGAGACAGTAATCAATGCCACATCGCGGATACTACTCAAACCGCGCACATAACGCTTGCTATCCTCTGGCTTTGCTTGGATAATCGTACCATTATTTTCTGGACTAAACGTATTGAGGATACGAATAGGAATATTCTTCGCGCACGCGGGATATATAGTAGGTGGGTATACCACTTTCGCTCCGAAGTGGCACAACTCAGATGCCTCAACATAGCTTAAACTCTTGATAGTGTACGCATTAGGGATCAATCGTGGGTCCGCTGTCATGAAGCCGTCCACATCAGTCCATATCTCGAGTACCTCTGCACCCAAGCTTGCTGCCAAGATCGAAGCGGTATAATCGCTGCCGCCGCGTCCCAAGTTGGTGATTTCATCGGTTTGACTATCACGTGAGATAAAACCAGGACAAACGGCCAGATGTGGCATGGGAGAAAACGCTTTATGTATCAAGCATTCAGTTAGTTCCGTGTCAAGCAATACTTGCCCTTGTTTGCGGTCAGTGCGAATAAATTGCAACGAATCTTTGCGAACAGCTCCTGACAGGGCGGCTGTCACTATACGGCTGCTGAGTTGTTCGCCATAACTAACAATCACAGCTTCTGATTTTGCACTGAGGTCTTTAACAAGGTGTACGCCAAATAAGATAGAACGCAATTCTTCCAATATTCTTTCCAACTCGTGGCAGAGCATCTGTCGCATAGTGGTATTGTCTATCAGAGCATTAGCCATGTCTAAATGACGTTGACGAATAGCTTGATATACTTCCATGTATGCGTCATCTGGCTGCAATGCCAACTGTGCCGCACGCAGCAGTTGGTCAGTGATGCCACCCAACGCACTCACTACCACTATACAATCGTCGCTCTCGCGAGCCACAATCTGCTGAATTTGACGAATACTTGCTACCGAACCAACGGAGGTACCTCCGAATTTAAGTACTTTCATAGATTTTTGATAAATGATTATTCAACCTACAAAGGTACTACAAAAATCGTAAATACGCAAACTCAAAGGAATTTTTACCACTTTTTTAAACATTTTTTTGTTTATTATTCTTTTTTTAAAGAAAAATGTGGATATTTTTAGCAAAATGTTGCAGATATGAAAAAAATATCGTACCTTTGCCAGCGAGAGCGATGATATTGTAGAATAGAGCTTGAAATAACACAATTATTATAATCGAAGGAGAACGCCGAAAATCCATAAAAGAGTAGGCGAAATATTTTAATTCTAAGTATTATGGAAAGTAATGCACCTGTAAAACAACTGCCAACTGGCCGTGCGTGGTGGAAATTCATTCTTTTGAGCCCTATCACATTGGGTATTTATCCACTAGTTATTATGTTTAAGCTTGCTGACGAACTCAATCTCGTTGCTGCTGCTGATGGCCAAAAAACAATGAACTATGTTTGGGTTATGGTTTTGACACCTTTCACTCTTGGTATCCTTCCTCTTGTTTGGTTCCACAAACTGAGCAACCGTGTTGGTGCTGAGTTGAAGAGACGTGAACTTGCTTGTGAGTTTAGCGCTAAGACATTCTGGGGATGGGCTATTTTAGGCTCTTTGTTGTTCGGTGTTGGTCCTATCGTTTATGTTGCTAAACTTTTGAATGCAATGAACGCCCTCAATGCTGATTACAACGCAAAGGGTTAATCATTAAACCAATAAATTAAAAGCACTCCCGAGGGAGTGCTTTTTTATTTATCATCAAATGCATCTTTCAATTTGTGCTTAATGTAGTGTTCATCTGTGAAGTGACTACGTAAATGTGGTGTCATTTCGGCGTGAGAAAAGAATTTTTGGTACTCTCGCTTAATATCCTCGCCTAGATTGGGGTCATGCGGTGTGTAGTGACAAATAGTTGATGGTGTATCTTTGGGCTTGAATGCCTTGAAACGGAATAGGTCTTGCATCGTCAGTTTAAACTCAGTTTCGCCATTCTCGCGACGGCCCCGATACTTATTTAAACCAACCGCCTTTTTCAGCGATGACATAGGATTCAACACTGGATTAATCACAATTTTCCTACCATCAAAGTCGGCGCATAATACGTAAAATCCACCTAATGAACTGCCTATCAAATACTTGACATCAGGATTCGATTTGATAAAGTCATTTATTTTCTTCACCGATTCATCTACATGGTGATCCACTTCCAGGGGACACCACTCCAATTCAGGGTAGTATTTCCTGAAGTTGGTAATCGTATCGGAGTGTATCGACCCCGCAAATCCGTGTATATAAACTGCTTTCATCTATTTGTTTGCATATTTGAATAAATTCCGTTGCAAAGGTACAACATTTTTTTTATTTTCACAATAACCCATCCAATTTCCTCCACTCAATACTTTATATCACCCGACACAATACTCTTTGATTAGTTAGTGATTAGTTAGTTATTAATTAGTTATTAGTTAGTGATTCCAATACCTTTCCAATACTATTTTGATAGTTTTGTAACACGCAGATAATCAGATTATTACAAAGTAAAATGGGGGGGGGTAAAATTTATTTGCATATATGAGAAAAAAGTAGTACCTTTGCAGAAAATTTACGGAGGAAGCTGAAAATCCGAAGAAGAGTAGGCGAAAATTGATTTACGAAAAAGAATGAAAGCAATTAAGTATTTATTTATCAGTGTATTGGCTTTAGTATTCACAGGCTGTGCAGGGCTTAACTTTACTCCTTATGCGAACAATCCTGTAGAAACAAAGGTTATTTTGTCAGAGTCTAACTACCACATTGTGAAAGAAGTAAGTGGTGAATGGACTGCAACGTATGTGTTTGGTATTGGTGGGCTTTCTAAGAAGGCACTTGAAACGAATGCCATTAGCGAGATGTATAAAAACGCAGGATTAACAGGCAATCAACAGATTGTGAATGTAACTACCACTTTTTCAGTGGAGAATTGGTTTGTGTATAGCAAACACCGCGTGATGGCTCACGGCTATGTGATAGAGTTTGACAAGTAATTTTAGATAAGCAATTTTAGATAAGTAATTTATGTTTGATACGTAGTCAATGCTTATTCAGACAATAAAAAATGCACTCCGAGGGGAGTGCATTTTCTATATTATATATAAGGTGTACAACAATTACAGTTTACATTGTTATATCTTCAAAACCGTGCAAAAGGAATTAATCCACCAAATGTTTACTTGAAATTTAGTGCAAATTTGCAGTAAATTTCGATTTTGGCTGCCGTATATTTGAAATTTAGTGCAAATTTGCACTAAATTTCAAATAGAAATGTAACATGTAAATGAAAATTTGAATTATATTTGCATAATCCAAAAAAATGTAGTACTTTTGTAGGCGGAAAGGAAAACAATACAAATAGTTTTATTTTTTAGAAGACAACTTGTATTGTTTTTTGACGACAACATAAACAACTTGCGCGGCAATCAACTTCCTGCCGCGCTAAAAGTAACTAAATTATCATGAAACGATTCTTTTATATTATTGTGGTACTATTAGTGTGCAGTCAAAATGGTTTGGCTCAAAGTGACTTTTCTGCTACGGAATATACACAAGATTCAAAAGCAAACTTTCGCTTGTATAAAACAAAAAATATGTTCAATTTCATTAAATTGGACACGCGCACAGGACAAATGGAATTGGTGCAATGGAGTTTACAGGATGATAGAAAGTCATATAAATTATCGGATAGAATATTAGTATCGTCACCTGAAGAACAGATTGCAGGACGTTTTACGTTGTATGCAACAACCAATATTTTTCAATTTGTGTTACTTGATCAAATTGATGGAAGAACATGGCAAGTTCAATGGGACGCAGACAAGAATTTCCGTTGGGTTAAATACATTAAGTTTGATGAAGAAATTGTATATGAGCCAGATGGAACGAAAAAGGAAGAACCTAAAATACAGCCCAAAATTGCAGAATCTACTATGCTAAATTCTCTCAATCTAACTCCAGTTGATGATGAGTACAAACTACAAGTGACAATGTTGATGGCATCTACACAGGAGAAATACCGCAATCAAATGCTTGGAAAATCGCCAATCAATGTAGCATATATGAATGTTGTTAAGAAACTTATGCTTTCTACTTATGACGAGGATTGGAAATATGTAGAGTCATTAACTAATTTTGTTGCCCACCTATTAGATAAAGATTGTACCGTCAATAAGGATGAATTGGCGAATCAGTTAGAAGGAAAAACGGAATATAAAGAAATAATTAGAATATTTAAACAATACCAATTAGATAAATCATTATGAAGAAATTTATTTTATCCCTCGTAGCTATTTGCGTTGCGACTGTATTATTTGCGCAGGATGTGATAGTAACTATTGATGAACAGCAAATCAGTGCTAAAATTTTAGAGATTTCAAGTTCAGAGGTTAAGTATTTGGACTTTAATAATCAAGACGGTCCTGTATATGTACTTTCTATTCAAGAAATACTATCCATTCAACTCGCCAATGGAGATGTAAAATCATACGAACGTAAAACTGCGCCAGTTTTCGCAGAAACGACAACAACAACCAAGCAATCTCATAATGCATCTTATCTCATTCGTACTGGAAATCGCTATCATTACAATGGTATAGAGATGAGAGGTGATGTGTATGCTAATTTTCTAAAGAATAATTGTACAGAAGCATATACTAAATATCAAAAAGGTAGGACTGTATCAACAGTTGGATGGATTTTATTAGGTGTAGGAGTTGGATTAGATTTGGGTTTTGCATGGTGGGCACCCTATACAGGATATATAGGACTTGCTTGTGAAATAGCTTGTATTCCAACTTTGATTGTAGGATATGGTCAAATGCATAGTAGTGCAGAAATATTCAATGTTTCTTGTGGTCGGAGTTCTATGGCTTCATGGAGTGTTACTGCATCAGGAAATGGTATAGGAGTTGCTTTAAATTTTTAAAATGGAGTCCTACTGATAATAGAAACTGCACTCCCTTTTGCGGAGTGCAGTTTATTTATTATATATAAGGTGTAACTTTACATTACGATGTTCACGATCCTGCAAGGGACAACGATGACTTTCTTTGGAGTGGCACCATTGAGTTGAAAATAAAATGTTCAATCTATGTTGCAAAAATGTTCAAAGTTGAACGGAAAAATGTTCAAAGTAGAACGAAAAAATGTTCAAAGTCGGCGCAATGGTAGTACTTTTTTCTGAAATAACAAAATAAATATAGGTTTTTTTATCAAATTTATCGAAAAATGCACTCCGTTTGGAGTGCATTTTCTATATTATATATAAGGTGTAACCTTACATTACGATATTCACGATGCGGCCGGGAACAACGATAACTTTCTTTGGAGCGGCACCGTTCAATTGTTTGGCGGTCAGCTCGTGAGCCATGACAATCTTCTCGACCTCTTCGCGTGGAGTGTCCTTTGCCACCTCAATGGTGAAGCGCACTTTACCATTGAACTGAACAGGGTATTTCTGCGTTGCTTCAACCAAATACGCTTCGTTGCACTCTGGCCATTCGGCGTCGTTGACGCTGTCAAATTTTGAATTTTGAATTTTGAATTTTGACTCATTGTTTTTTAATTCTTCATACATAATTCTTAATTGACAAAGTTGGTATGCCTCCTCTGCAATGTGAGGAGCGTATGGAGCAAGCAAGATAGCGAAGGTCTTGAGGATAGCGACCTTGTTGCACTTGAGGGCTTGCAACTCGTTTTGCGCAATCATGAAGGCAGGGATAGAAGTGTTGAACGAGAAGTTCTCAATATCCCATGTGATCTTCTTGATGAGTTTGTGCAATGAGCGAAGCTCCTCTGCTGTTGGCTCGTCGTTGGAAAGTGTCTCGAACATGTTCCACCACTTACGCAAGAAGCGGTGTACGCCATCAATACCGTTGGTGTCCCAAGGTTTGGACATCTCGAGAGGACCGAGGAACATTTCGTACAAGCGCAAGGTATCCGCACCATACTTAGCCACTACGTCGTCTGGGTTCACTACATTGAACATGGACTTGGACATCTTCTCAACTGCCCAACCGCAAATGTATTGCTTGTCGGTAGGAGTGCCCATGTATGGGTTGTCAATGTCGGTAGTACCATCCGAATAGATGAACTCCGCATTCTTAAACTCAGGCATCCAATTGCGGAAAGCATCAATATCGAGTACATCGTTCTTGACAATATTCACGTTCACGTGGATAGGTTGTACCTTATCTTTGTACTCTGGGTTGTCAATGAGATTGTAGCTGATGAACAGATTGCCCGTTGCGCCTTCGCCGATATAGCGATATACGAAGTTGGAGCGACCTTGGATCATACCTTGGTTGATGAGTTTGCGGAATGGCTCGTCCTCGCAGATATAGCCGAGGTCGAAGAGGAACTTATTCCAGAAACGACTGTAGATGAGGTGCCCCGTAGCGTGCTCTGTACCACCTATATAGAGATTGACTTGACGCCAGTATTCGTTAGCCTCTTTGCCCACGAGAGCAGCATCGTTGTGGTTGTCCATATAGCGGAGGTAGTATGCCGATGAACCTGCGAAACCAGGCATAGTGCAGAGCTCCAATGGGAAGACAGACACGTTATCAATCAAGGACTTAGAAACGACCTTGTTATTTACGGTGTCCCATGCCCAGAGGTCCGCATTGCCGAGAGGTGGCTCGCCTGTGGTGGTAGGTTTGAAGTCCGACACTGCAGGGAGTTCGAGTGGCAAGCAAGATTCTGGAATCATGTATGGCATGCCGTCTTTGTAGTAAACAGGGAAGGGTTCGCCCCAGTAGCGTTGGCGGCTGAAGACTGCATCACGGAGGCGGTAGTTCACTTTCACGCGACCGAGGCCGGTGTTGGTGATATGCTCCTTCATTGCTTGGATAGCATCCTTGACTTGCATGCCGTTGAGGAAGCCAGAATTGATCATCACGCCCTCTTTGGCATCGAAGCTTTGCTCGCTGACATCGGCACCCTCGATGAGTGGGATGATAGGCAAGTTGAAGTGCTTAGCGAACGCATAGTCACGGCTATCGTGTGCAGGTACAGCCATGATAGCGCCCGTGCCATAACCGCTTAGCACATAATCGCTTACGTAGATAGGAATCTCGGCATTAGTGAGAGGGTTGATGGCATACGAGCCCGTGAAGACACCAGTAACACGGCGGTCAGCGATACGTTCGCGCTCGGTGCGGTTCTTTACCATCTGGAGGTATGCCTCCACTTCGGCGCGTTGCTCATCGGTAGTAACACGAGCCACATACTCGCTCTCTGGCGCAAGCACCATGAAGGTAACACCATAGACAGTATCTGCGCGGGTGGTGAAGATAGTGAATGGTTCATCTTGCCCCTTGATAGCAAAGCGCATCTCTGCACCTTCGCTGCGACCAATCCAGTTGCGTTGGGTCTCTTTGAGGGAGTCAGTCCAATCCACGCGGTCAAGACCCTCCAAGAGGCGTGGCGCGTAGGCACTCACGCGGAGGTTCCATTGGCGCATGACGCGTTGCTCTACAGGGTAGCCACCGCGCACGGAAAGACCCTCGCTAACCTCATCGTTGGCGAGTACACAACCGAGCTCTGGGCACCAGTTTACCTTCGTATCTGCCAGATAAGCAATACGATAGTTCATCAAGCGCTCTTGTTGCTCGCGCTCGGAGAGGGTAGCCCAAGTAGGGTCAGTTTGCTCGAACTTCTCGATGAGCTTGCTGATAGGTTGTGCTTTTTGCAGAGAAGTATCGAAATAGGAGTTGAACATTTGGATAAATGCCCATTGTGTCCATTTGTAGAAGTCTGGTGAGCAGGTCTTCACCTCGCGATCCCAATCGTAGTTGAAACCAATCTTTTGGAGTTGCTCAATGTAGTGGGCGATATTCTCCATCGTGGTCTTCTCTGGATGCTGACCTGTTTGGATAGCATATTGCTCAGCAGGCAGACCGTAAGAATCGAAGCCCATTGGGTGGAGGACATTGAAGCCCTGTAGGCGTTTGTAACGGCTGTATATATCGCTGGCGATATAGCCGAGAGGGTGACCTACGTGCAAGCCTGCTCCCGATGGATAAGGGAACATGTTCAGCACATAGAATTTCTTCTTCGATTCGTTTTCGACAACCTTGTAGGTCTTGTTATCGACCCATCGCTGTTGCCATTTCTTCTCAATTTCTCTGAAATTGTATTCCATTGTCTTTATGATGTTTTTGATTATATTTTCTGATTGAACTTGCAAATATACAAAGTCTTTGGGATTAATGCGGAAAGTTTGGGCGAAATACGTATTCTTATTTTAATTTTAGGCACGGATTACACGGATTAACACGGTTTTTAGTGTATGTTTTCATCTAATTTATCCGTGAAATCCGTGTAATCCGTGCCTAAAAAAATATATCTTTGCATCAATTTATAATAAAAGGTAATATGAAGTATAAATTAGGAATCTGGTTATTGGCTTCGGCCATGCTGATGATGACAAGTTGCTCATCCTCTAC
>JAZNJI010000034.1:0-42868 GCA_045577965.1 Paludibacteraceae bacterium | reverse complement strand
TCTTGTAAAAGGACTGACCTTATTAAGTGTTAATCAACTGTGGGTGAGCGACATAACCTATATCTACACGATGGATGAAAGATTCTGTTATTTGCATCTTGTAACAGATGCTTTCTCGCGCATGATTCTAGGATATGTCCTCTCTCCTACGTTGGAAGCAAAATACACACTAGAGGCATTAGAGAACGCTATCACACATGCGGGCAGCGGCAATTTGTGTGGCACCATCCATCACTCTGATAGAGGATTACAATACTGTTGTAATGACTATGTACTTAAACTAAAATCTCATCACATACGTATCAGTATGACTGAGGATAGCGATCCTACAGAAAATGGCATGGAAGAGCGAGTGAATGGTATTATTAAGAATGAGTTTCTTGCCCCATTGCCTACACCACGGAATTTATTAGAAGCTATACCATTAGTGGATCATGCAGTACATACCTATAATACATTGCGTCCACACCTTAATCTTGGGATGCGTACACCTGCGCAGGTGTACCAATATAACAGATAATTTTCAAAAGTTAAAGGAATAGGTTTAATGATAAATTTGCATATGTCAAAAGAATGTAGTATCTTTGCATCCTCTTTCAAAGAGTCAACCTTTTTAGGACTCCAGTCAACCTTTTCAGGAAACGAGTCAAAAAAGTACGTTTTTTAAGATTATATATCAGTAATCGAGTCAACCTTTTTCAGGTTTAGTCACTTTTTGTAGGCGAGGAGTTGAGTCGGAGTTCTCTCGGTCGTCTCTCGGTCGTCTCTCGGTCGTCGGTCGGTGGAATTAGGTAAGGTATAAGAGAACTAAAAGAGACGGCAATCTTAATAAAAGTACTTTTTCACTTAAATCTAATGACCGATTTGGGATTACCTGTCACGGAGTGTGGAGCTTTGTGCAATTTTTTCAAAAAAATGCAAACTCGTCCCTTAGGGAGTCTTGCACATCTTACCAAAAAGCAGTACTTTTGCACCGTTTTCGAAAACAAAGCATTTATGAAGCAACTCAAATTACAAATTGGAGAGTTCTCTCGCCTTTGTGGAGTGACCATAAAGACACTGCGACACTATGATAAATTGGGTCTTTTGATTCCAGAACACATAGATCGCTATTCGGGTTACCGATATTATTCGGTTGGACAAATGCAAAAGATGGGAGCTATACGCGAACTGAAATCATTGGGGTTTAGTCTTGTGGAGATTGTTGACCTATACAAACAAGATACACATTATCCAGATCCAGCGATGTTAGTAACAAAGATCGCAAGCACCGAACAACAGTTAGCTCAACTGCAAACCCGACATACGCAACTTTTGGCGATATTGAACGCTCGTAAAAAACATGAAGAAATGGAAAAATTTACAATTCAAGCTTTACCGTCTTGCACGGTGGCCAGTTACAAAGGTAGTATTCGTAACTATAGCGAATTAGGAAGTCTATGCTGTGAAGTTATCGGTCCAGAAATGGCTCACCTCGGCTGCGAATGTCCCGAACCTGGATTTTGTTTTACTCGGGAATTAGGAAATGAGTATAAACCCGAAAGTATTGATATAGAATACTGCGAGCGGGTAAAAGAAGCCAAAGTTGATTCCGAACTCATTCATTTCTACGAACTTCCATCGGTAGAAACCGCCATCTGCTACAAGCACTACGGACCTTACGAGCGACTCATTGACGTTTACGCAGAGGTGTTTGCTTATGCAGAAAAAGAAGGTTATACCATTCTCGAAAGTCCCCGCGCTGTGTACGTTGATGGTATTTGGAATCAAGAAAATCCAGATTTGTGGTTAACTATTGTCCAACTACCAGTAACGAAGTAATAGAAGCGGTGATATTTAATCCAAGATAGTCATTATTATCCTTCACGGAAGTGAAAGGAATTGTGCGTGAATAGTGCGTGTATTGTGCGTAATTGATAAAGGAAAAAGAAGGTGCGTCTAATAGACACACCTTCTTGGAATATTTATTCTCTATGGGATTAGAGTTGTGGGCCAGCTGCAACGAGAGCCTTACCTGCCTCGTTGGTGGTATATTTAGCAAAGTTCTTGATGAAGCGGCTTGCCAAATCCTTAGCTTTCTCTTCCCATTGAGCAGCGTCAGCATAAGTGTCGCGTGGGTCGAGGATTGCAGGATCAACACCTGGCAATGCAGTTGGAACCTCGAAATCGAAGAATGGGATCTTCTTAGTTGGAGCGTTCAAGATGTCGCCACCGAGGATAGCGTCGATGATACCGCGTGTATCCTTGATAGAGATACGCTTGCCAGTACCGTTCCAGCCAGTGTTAACGAGGTATGCCTTAGCACCAGATTTCTCCATACGTTTCACGAGCTCCTCAGCATATTTGGTTGGGTGCAACTCCAAGAATGCTTGGCCGAAGCAAGCAGAGAAAGTAGGAGTTGGCTCAGTGATACCACGCTCAGTACCAGCGAGTTTAGCAGTAAAGCCGCTGAGGAAGTAGTATTTGGTTTGCTCTGGAGTCAAGATGCTAACTGGAGGCAATACGCCGAATGCGTCAGCAGAGAGGAAGATAACGTTCTTAGCTGCAGGACCAGCAGAGATTGGGCGAACGATCTTCTCAATGTGGTTGATAGGATAACTTACGCGGGTGTTCTCGGTAACGCTCTTGTCGGTGAAGTCGATCTTGCCGTTCTCATCAACAGTAACGTTCTCGAGGAGAGCGTTGCGCTTGATAGCAGCGTAGATGTCTGGCTCAGACTCCTTGTCAAGGTTGATAACCTTAGCGTAGCAACCGCCCTCGAAGTTGAACACACCGTTGTCGTCCCATCCGTGCTCGTCGTCACCAATGAGGAGACGCTTAGGATCGGTAGAAAGGGTGGTCTTACCTGTACCAGAAAGGCCGAAGAATACTGCGGTGTTCTCGCCGTTCATGTCGGTGTTAGCAGAGCAGTGCATAGAAGCGATACCTTGGAGAGGCAAGAAGTAGTTCATCATAGAGAACATACCTTTCTTCATCTCACCACCGTACCAAGTATTGAGGATCACTTGCTCGCGGCTGGTAGTGTTGAATGCCACGCAAGTCTCAGAGTTCAAACCGAGCTCTTTGTAGTTCTCTACTTTAGCCTTAGAAGCGTTGTAAATCACGAAGTTAGGCTCGAAGTTCTCCAATTCCTCAGCGGTAGGTTGGATGAACATGTTGGTAACGAAGTGTGCTTGCCATGCTACCTCAACGATGAAGCGAACAGCAATACGAGTATCAGGGTTGGTACCGCAGAAAGCGTCCACAACAAACAAGCGTTTGTTAGAGAGCTCTTTCAAAGCGATGTCCTTAACTACAGCCCAAGTAGCCTCAGACATAGGTTTGTTGTCATTCTTGTAGTTTTCGCTTGTCCACCAAACGTTATCGTGACTTTGTGCGTCGTCTACGATGAATTTGTCCTTAGGAGAACGACCGGTGTAAACACCAGTCATCACGTTTACTGCGCCAAGCTCAGTCTCTTGGCCCTTGTCAAAGCCAGTTAATTCTGCTTTTGTCTCCTCTGCGAAGAGTACTTCGTAAGAAGGATTGTGTACGATCTCGGTTGTACCTACGATGCCGTACTGGGTCAAATCTAATTGTTTCATTGTTTTATTAAAAAGGTTATATTAGTTGTTTTTTTACTTAATTTCTTTGCAAATTTTGTGCCAAATGCCTATTGACGCAAATTTTATCGGGTACAAAATTACTGCTATTTTTTGAAATTACCAAATTTTTTACCAAAATACCCATATTTTGCATAATTGACTTTGCAAAAAAATGAAAAATATGCTATAAAACATAATTTTAGAGCAAAAAATTTGGAGGGTATGTAAAAAAGCAGTACCTTTGCACCGTGTTTTTCATGGTATTAGATTTAAGGTTAAGTAAGAGATTGGGTTGTCGGGATGACAATCCTTCTTTTTTTTATATATAGTACGTTTTTTCTTGCGTATATTCTTTTTTTTTTGTACTTTTGCACCGTATATGGAAGCGCGTTATGATAAGGACGATTTGCAGCAAGCGCTGAAGGTGCTTCGTGAGGGTGGGGTAATTATCTATCCTACAGATACTGTGTGGGGAATAGGTTGTGATGCGACCAATGCCTCTGCGGTCTCGCGCGTGTACGAGATTAAAAGGCGTGTAGATAGCAAGGCGATGTTGGTGCTGCTAGATGGCGCAGGTAAGTTGCAGGGGTATATGGAGAAGGTGCCAGATACGGCCTGGATGTTGCTCGAAGCGAGCGAGGGTCAGCGCCCTATGACTATTATTTATCCTCGAGCTAAGAATTTGGCATCTAATCTATTGGCAGAGGATGGTAGTGTGGGCATTCGTATCACTGAGGAGTTGTTTTCGAAGGCGCTTTGCGAGCAATTGCGTCGTCCGATTGTGTCAACATCGGTGAATATCAGTGGTGATCCTGCTGCAAGGATATATGATGATATAGCGCCTGAATTGCTAGAGGCGGTGGATTATGTATGCTACTATCGTCGTGGAGATAAAACAACGGCGCAACCATCATCGATCATCAAGATTGATGAGAAAGAACGTATAACGATTATTCGAGCATAGGTATGAAATATTGGAACCAACGTAGGAAATATCAATTGATCTATATGCTGGTCGATTTGCTTTCTTCCATGTTGATATGGGGGGCATTTTTGATTTTCCGTTGGTTGGTGTATGAGGGGCGTGTGTTCTCGGTTGATACCATCTTAATTCCGATGTTTGATTTTTATTGGCCTTTAGTATTGTATCCAATAGGCTGTGTATGTGTACATTATTTGTCGGGATATTATTTACGTCCATTGCGCAAGCGCTATACGCGTGAGTTACGTAGAACATTTATTTCTGCTATGATTATTTCGCTGGGCGCGTTCTTCCTGATTGTGATCGATGACCCAATAGGGGGGGGACACTATGAGCGCTATTTGATGTCGTTGGTGGTATTATTTTTGATACAGTTTGTTGGTAGTTATTTGCCTCGCTTATTGGTGACTTTTATTGCACATAAGAATGATAAAGATGCTCCAAGACGCTACACGATTCGTTCGATGGATGAGGTGGATTTATTTGAGCGAGAGCATGCTAAATATCCGTATGATGAAGTGATATTGGACCTAAAGTCCAATAAAAAAGAGAATGATATTTACGTGCTGATCAATCGTTTGTATCCTGCGAATGTGGAAATATCGGTAGTGCCTAGTTTGTATGATATGTTGACTGGTGCGGCGATTATTGAAGATGTGGGAGATCAGCCTTTGATTCCTATTACTGAACATAAAATGAGTGATACGGAGCTGTGTGTGAAACGTGCGTTTGACGTAGTGGTATCCTTGATGGCATTGATCGTTTTGTCGCCAGTGTATTTGCTGATAGCCTTGGCTGTATGGGGCACATCTAGAGGACCTGCGTTTTATCGTCAAGAACGTATAGGTCTGCACGGAATACCATTTCATATTATTAAATTCCGCACAATGTGTGTGCATGCAGAGAGTGAGAAACCTCAGTTGAGTTTGGATAATGATCCTCGTGTAACAAAAGTAGGTAAGTTTTTGCGTAAATATCGTCTTGATGAGTTGCCACAGTTCTGGAATATTCTTAAGGGTGATATGTCGATAGTAGGTCCACGCCCAGAGCGTCGCTATTTTATTAATCAAATAGAGGAACGTGCGCCGTATTATTGTATGATTTACAAGATTCGTCCGGGATTGACTAGTTGGGGGCCTATCCGCGTGGGATATACCGATACGCTGGAGAAGATGATTAGTCGTTTGAATTACGATATCGTGTATGTGGAAAATATGTCTTTAGGATTGGATATGAAGATAATGTTTTATACTTTGGGCGTGATTTTGAATGGCAAAGGGAAATGATGTTAGAGTTTAATATTTAGAGAGATATGACTTACGATGAAGCTATAAAACGTATAGAGCAGATTGTTAAGGATTTGGAGCAATCTGAGGTTCTAAGTATGGATGCGTACCAAGCAAAAGCTACAGAGGCAAAGGAATTGTTGTCTTTTTGTCAATCGCAATTGACTGATTGGGAGAAAAAGATGGAAACTATTGTGACTCCCGAAGAGTAACAATGGCGTTGAGTGTTTAGAGGACGGCGCAACGTTCCTACTGTTTAAAGGCGGAAGTTAGTCCTCGGAGAAGTGTACGAGGACATGACGATAGGAGTTGAATATCTTGGATTTAGAAACGAATCCAAGGTATTTTTTTTGTTCGTTCACTACAGGTAGGTTCCAAGCCCCAGTATCCTCAAATATCTCCATTACTTTGCCCATTGGCATGGTATCGGTTAAGATGGCTTGAGGGGAGTTCATGAGTTGTTTGACAGTAAAACGATTGTACAAACGAGGTTGAAACATGATGTTGCGGACTTCGTCTAATAGCAAGATACCCAATAACTTACCACTATTATCTACTACGGGGAAGATATTACGATTGCTTTGCGCAATCACCTTCACGAGTTCACCAAGTGTCATTGCTGGATTGAGTGTTCGCAGATCGGTTTCGAGTACGTTTTCCATCTTCATGAGTGTGAGTACAGATCGATCTTTGTTGTGGGTCAGCAGCTCGCCCTTTTGTGCTAAACGCATAGCGTAGAGGCTGTGGGGCTCGAAGATTTTGATAGTCAAGTAGGATATTACAGCTACTGCCATTAGAGGCATAAATAGGTGATAACCGCCTGTAAGTTCGGCAATGAGGAAGATACCTGTAAGTGGTGCGTGCATGACACCTGCCATTAGTCCTGACATGCCTGCTAGTGCGAAGTTGGCTTCTGGTACACCTACGCCTAACATATTCATCAAACGCGCGCAGATAAAGCCAGTGATAGCACCCATGAAGAGTGAAGGTGCAAAGATACCACCTACACCGCCACCACCATTGGTGGCTACGGATGCGAATATCTTGAAGAGTAGGATGGCGACGAAATAGGCGACTAATACCCAAGAACTAGTACCGAATTGCTCAAAAGGACTATTGACAATAGCAGAAACAGAGTCTCCATTGATAAGTTGTTTGATGACATCGTATCCCTCTCCATAGAGTGGTGGAAAGAGGAAGAGCAGTAATCCGAGGGTAGTGCCACCTACGAGGAATTTTAGCCACGTGTTCTGTACTTTGTGCTTGAATAATTGCTCGAGGCGGTTCATGCCTCGAGTAAAATAGAGAGAAACGAGCCCACACATCACGCCGAGAATGATATACCATGGCAAACGCTCCACGAAGAAGGGTTCGCTATTGGTAAGTGGGAACATAGCTTCTTGTCCGTTAACGATGAAGGAGATGGCAGTTGCGGTGACTGATGATATGAGCAATGGCGCCATACGGGTCATGGTGAGGTCCATCATTAGTACTTCAAGTGTAAAGACTAGACCTGCGATAGGGGCTTGGAAAATGCCTCCGACGGCACCTGCTGCACCACAACCTATCATCAGCATCATGGTTTTTTGGTCAAGACGGAAGAGCTTAGCCAAATTACTACCAATGGCTGAGCCTGTGAGCACGATAGGTGCCTCAGCTCCGACAGAACCACCAAAACCGATGGTGAGCGCTGAGCCGACTAGTGAGCTCCAAGTGTTATGGATTTTGATGATAGATTTGCGTTGTGAGATGGCATAGAGAATCTTGGTGATACCATGTGAGATATCGTCTTTGACCACATATTTGACAAAAAGTCCAGCGAGAGTGATACCAATCATAGGTGTGATGAGGTACCACCAATGATCTTGTTCGATGAGATGGTGTTGCACCAAATGGTGAATACCATGAATCATGAACTTAAGCAATTGTGCGGCGCATGACGCCAAGGCTCCAACAAAAAAACTCAAGATAAGAACGAGATTTTTTTGTGGGATATGCTGTTCACGCCATGCAATAAATCGGTCGTATGTATTCTTCGCTTTAAACACTAAACCTTCAACCCTAAACTAATCTTCTTGAGTGTCCCAACCTATGCCACGATATTTGTCGAGATCCCATTCCTCTTCTACCTCATTGAGATAGATGGTGTGTGGCTCGTCATCTTCCTCAGGTTCGTCGTCACGTTCGATAACTCTGACATCAATAGGAGCGTGTGATATATCAATGACTTGATTTTGCTCTTTGTTGAGCTCTTCCCATAGCATGTCCTTTAGTTCAGTAATGCCCATGCCGCTTGCAGAAGAGAATGTGATGACAGCAATGCCTAACTCTTTAGCAAGTTGTTTTGTCAGTTGATCAAGGTCCATCTCCGGATCTGCAATATCGCATTTGGAGATGGCTAAGATACGTGCTTTGGTGAGCAACTGAGGATTATATTTCTCGAGCTCTGCGAGCAGAATCTCATATTCCTTTTTGATATCCTCTGTGATGACAGGCACCATAAATAATAGCACTGCGTTGCGCTCGATATGTCGCAAAAATCGGAGTCCTAATCCACGACCCTCGGCAGCTCCTTCGATAATTCCAGGGATATCTGCCATACAGAATGACTGGTTATCGCGGTAGGAAACAATACCGAGTTGAGGAGTGAGTGTAGTGAATGGATAATCTGCAATCTCTGGTTTTGCAGCGCTGACCACAGAGAGTAGGGTGGATTTTCCCGCGTTGGGGAATCCTACTAAACCTACATCCGCCAAAACCTTGAGTTGCAAGATTACATTTGCCTCCATACATGGTTCTCCTGGTTGCGCATAGCGTGGAGCTTGATTGGTGGCAGTGCGGAAATGCCAGTTGCCTAAACCACCTTTGCCGCCCCGGAAGAGAATGATCTCCTCTTGGTGTTCCTTGATCTCACACATAAATTCACCTGTGTCGCCATTGTACACCACAGTGCCACAAGGTACTTCGATGATTTTGTCTTCACCGTCTTTACCAAACGAACGCGAAGGTCCTCCTTTGCCACCGTCAGTGGCAAAGATATGCTTTTGATATTTGAGGTGAAGTAGTGTCCAAAGATTGCGGTTGCCTCGAAGGATGATATGTCCTCCTCGTCCACCATCACCGCCATCTGGTCCGCCCTTAGGCACATATTTCGCGCGGTGGAAATGCAAACTACCAGGACCACCCTTACCCGAGCGGCAGTAGATTTTTACATAATCGATAAACGAGGATGAAGCCATAGTTATATTTGTTATTGGTTATCGGAAATTGGTAATTGGTTATAGTCAGCCCGTAACCGTTACCCATATTTTACTTTTGAATCAAACGCAGAATATTGTCAATTTGGCAGAACGTGTCTTCCATTGAGTTGTTTCCATTAACAGCGAAGTAGTTATGGCGATGGAGGTAATAAGTGCAGACTGGTTTTGTCTCTGCTTGATATACCTGAAGACGCTTTTTGATGGTCTCGTAGTTATCATCTGCACGACCGCTAGTCTTGCCGCGATTAAGGAGACGCTTGATTACTTCGTCCTCTTCTACGAAAAGGTCAAGCAAAACTGCCTTCATGTGGCGACGCTCTAGCAATAGTTCTAATGCTTCTGCTTGTGCTACAGTACGAGGGAAACCATCAAAAATAACGCCCTTGCATTCCGTTGGTAGGTTGTCTAAGTAGCGCTCAATGAGGTGAATCATTTTATGATCAGGAACTAGATTGCCACCAGCGATAAGTTCGCCGATTTCTTTGCCGAGTTCGCTGCCAGACTTGATTTCTGCGCGTAGTGCATCGCCTGTTGAAAGGTGTTGCAAACCATATTTCTTTACGATCAAATCAGATTGTGTGCCTTTGCCACTACCGGGGGCACCACAGAGTATAATATTTAACATTGTCTAAAAGTTTTAAAATTTTATATGGTTTTATCAGGTTTTGACACAAAACGAGTTGCCCTCAAGAGCAACTCGCTATATGTTTCAATACTCAATTAGAGTACCAAACCAGCACCTGCTTTGAATTTAGCAACTTTCTTAGCTGGGATTTGGATCTTAGCGCCAGTTGCAGGATTAACACCTTCGTGAGCAGCTTTCTCTACTACAGAGAATGTGCCGAAACCAATGAGTTGCACTTTCTCGCCATTTTTCAATGCACCTGCAATTGCGTTTACGGTAGCCTCAACAGCCTTTTGTGCTTGTGCTTTTGTCAAGCCAGTTTCAGCTGCAACAGCAGCTACGAGTTCTGATTTGTTCATAATAAACTTTAGATTAAAATATTAAACTTCAATTTCTTTATCGGCGTTTCCGAAAATTTTTTGGCAAAGTTACAATATTTTTCCTAAATATCAAATATTTTTACAAAAAAAATGGTGATTTTATGCTTTTTTCTGCCATTTTTGCATGTTTTAGTTATTTTTGCATGCTTTTTGTTCTTTCTTTCATAGTTTTTTAGTACTTTTGCAAACAAATTATATTTATATGTTTAGAAACTTACCTCCTGTTACAAAGAATTTGCTGATTATTAATCTGCTATTTTATTTTGCGAAGATAGTATTTCAGCGTTATGATATTGATTTGACCAATCTCTTGGGTTTGCATTATATTACTGCTTCGGAGTTTCATGTTTGGCAGCCATTGACGTATATGTTTATGCACGCGAACTTTGGACATATCTTCTTTAATATGTTCGCAGTGTTGATGTTTGGTCCAGCAATCGAAGAGCGTTGGGGTAGTAAGCGCTTTTTGATATATTACCTAATCACTGGTTTAGGTGCTGCTGTGGTGCAAGAAACTGTTTGGGCCTTGCAATTGCAGTCAACATTGAGTAGTCTCCACCCTGCGGTGGCTACTACACTTGCCAATCGTGTGGTAACTATTGGAGCTAGTGGTGCGGTGTTTGGTATATTGATGGCATTTGGATGGTTTTTTCCTGATATTAGGATGTTCATCCTGTTTATACCAATCCCTATTCGTGCGCGTACGCTCGTCGTGGTTTATGCGTTGATTGAACTATTTGCTGGTATGGCACCTACTGCAGGCGACAATGTGGCGCACTTTGCGCACCTAGGTGGTCTGATTTTTGGTCTGCTCTTGATACTTTGGTGGCGTTGGCGCAAGTGTGATGGTTTTGATCCTGTCTATAGTGAGGGTAGTAGATTAACGAGATGGCTAAAGGAGAAATGGGAAGAGAGGAGGTCTAAACGTAATCCGCGAATAAATCGTGACAAGGATTCTAAAGACTATAGCGACTATCACTATCATCGTCCACTATAACAAACGCTCCCAGTCGGGAGCGTTTGTTATATGGTAAAACTAGCGAGTGGTATCGGGGTGGTAACGGTATTAACAAGGAATCACCAGCCAATTGTAGAGATTAAAGGGTAATGATCTGAGTACTTCGCTGTGTTATCAACTTTGCAATTAATTGTGTGTAAACTTCTTGAACAAAGGATGTAATCGATTCGTACACCAATGCCTTTTCGTTTGTAGGTGTTACCCAATTTTCCAAAATTTCCTTCTAAGAATGTGTCGCGAAGACCTAGTTTGATTGTCCAATATACTCGGGATAATGGCATTGCGTTAAAGTCCCCTACAACAATCACGGGATAAGGTGATTTTCGAATAGCTCGTTTAACCTGTTTTGCTTGCTGATAGCGCAATTTGTCGGCTGTTCTTAGTTTTTGACCAAACGTGCTATTTTTGATGCCGTCCATGCTTAATGTATCTAGTTGCAAATCCTCTTTGTTGAGTCCGTAACTCTGCAGGTGATTCACCATAAGCCGTAAGGTGTCGCAGTTGATGACAATATCGCATTGGCTACTGATGTTGGACTGTGATTCATAGCGAATGGTTTGTTTATTTATCAATGGGTAGCGTGAGAAGACAACATTGCCAAATTGCCGTTTGCTGTTATAAACCTTAAAATCGTAGTAAGTGTAAGGATATTGTTTCATGGCTTTGCGTAAAGCCGACAATGTGAGTTTGGCAGGATTTTTATATACAGATACCTCCTGCAGACAAACGATATCTGCATTTTGTAGGTTGATGTACTCCAACATTTTTTTCTTGTCATCTATCCGCTCGCCAATCATCATACCATGCGTGTTGTAAGTCATGATTTTGAGCGTATTATCCGTCTCTTGGGGTGGAATAAACCGATGCGAAACCATCGAATATAGTAACCACAGAATCAATAACGATATTATAGCGACAAGTGTTCTTTTGATATGCTTTTTCATCGCTTATTTAGGCTCTAAAGTAACAATTGGTATCAACATTTCCTCTAGAGATATTCCTCCATGTTGGAAGGTGTCACGATAAAATTGTGCATAATAATTGAAGTTGTTAGGGTAAGCAAAGAAGTCATTGCCCGTACAGAATACATAACTGCTGCTAACATTTGGACATGGCAATCCTACTTGCTTTGGCTTATTGATTTCAAAGCAGTTTTTTGCTTGGCAATTCAACGCTTTTCCTACCTTGTAGCGTAAGTTGGTATTGGTGTTCTTGTCACCGATGATTTGTACAGCATTGTTCACACGAGTGGTACCATGGTCGGTTGTGAGCACCACTTTGTAGCCTAATGCAGCGATACGGCGGAACATGTCGGCAGTTGGCGAATGTTTGAACCAACTCAGTGTCAGGCTACGGTATGCTGCATCATCATTGGCTAATTCGCGCATCATTTTGCTATCGGTACGCGAGTGCGAGAGCATATCAATGAAGTTGAGTATCACTACGTTTAGCGGCGTTTTTAGCGCTTTGAATTGTCGGGTGATTTTCTCGCAGAAGTCGCTTTCGTTGACCTTGTAGTATGTGTAACCATAGCGTTTGCGGAAGCGGTCGAGTTGGGTCTGGATTAGTGCTTCTTCGTTGTTATTCTTGCTCTCTTCTTCGTCTTCATCAATCCATAGGTTAGGGTACATCTCTTGTATTTGTAGGGGACTCAAGCCCGCAAAAATTGCATTGCGAGCATACTGCGTAGCGGTAGGGAGAATAGATGTGTACATTTGCTCTTCTTTTACAGTGAACCACTCTGATAGCAGCGGTTGTATGACCTTCCATTGATCGTAACGGAAATTATCGATGACGACGAAGAATACTTTTTCGCCCTCATCTAGAAGAGGGAAGATATGCTTTTTCATCAAGTCTTGCGACATGGTTGGACGTGTCGTTGGATTGGCCCACCATGCTTCGTAGTTCTTAGCAATGAACTTCGCGAACGCATTGTTTGCTTGTTCGCGTTGCATACGCAGCATGTCGTGCATAGCAGAGTCTACATTCTCCAATTCTAACTCCCAGCGTGTGAGTGTGCGCTCCACTGCCATCCATTCCTCAATGGTGCTAGCAGTGTCTATCATATATGTGATGTCCGAAAATTCCTGACGATAAGTGGTGTTAGTATGCTCCTCAACAATTTCGCGTTGGTGAATATGTTTCTTTAGGCAAAGCAATATCTGGCTTGGATTGACGGGTTTGATCAGATAATCCGCAATTTTCTGTCCGATGGCCTGCTCCATGATATGCTCTTCTTCTGACTTGGTGATCATTACCACGGGCATTGTTGGTCGCAAGGTTTTGATCTCTTGCAGTGCTTCTAATCCTGATAATCCGGGCATGTTCTCATCTAGGAAAACAATATCGAATAGTTGTTCGCGGCATGCTTCAATAGCATCTTGTCCGTTGTTAACTGGGGTTACTTGGTACCCTTTCTCTTGTAGAAAAATAATGTAAGGCTTCAGTAGACTAATCTCATCGTCCGCCCAAAGTATTCGGTTCATAGTTTCTCCATTTGTTTATTAGGTTTAACATATCTTCTGCCCATTCGCTGTTGAAATGCATCATTTCGCCAGTACGCGGGTGCTTGAATCCTAGAGTTTTAGCATGCAATACTTGTCTTGGGCACAATGCAAAGCAGTTGTGTATGTATTGCTTATATTTCTGTGTGGGCAATCCTTTTAGCACTTCCATTCCCCCGTATTTTTCGTCGGCAAATAAAGGATGTCCAATACTCTTCATGTGCACGCGTATTTGGTGCGTACGTCCCGTTTCGAGGCGACATTCCACTAGAGTGACATATGGAAAACGCTCCAATACGCGCCAGTGAGTGATGGCTTCCTTGGCATTGGGATTCTCTTCTAGATCCCATATGCGGTAGATTGTGCGATCTCGATTATCGCGTGCCAATGCACCTGTGATAGTACCACTATCCTCGGTAAAGGTACCCCACACCAATGCGTTGTAAGTGCGCTCGGTGCTGTGCTCGAAAAACTGCTTTCCTAATTCCGTTTTGGCCTCAGGTGTTTTCGCAATTAGTAGCAGTCCGCTAGTATCTTTGTCAATGCGATGGACCAATCCGATATTCGGATCGTTGATGTCCAATTTGTCGCGGAAGTAGTATGCCAGGGCATTCAGTAGGGTGTGCTCATAGTTGCCATGACCAGGATGCACTACCATGCCTGCAGGCTTGTTGATCACGAGTACATCATCATCCTCATACACCACTTCGAGCGGAATATCCTCGGGATGAATGGTATAGTCGTGTGGTTCGTGGTCTAGTAGCACCTGTATCACATCTAGAGGCTTGATTTTATAGTTGCTACTCACTGGCTTTCCGTTGACCCATATATTACCAGCATCCGCTGCGTTTTGGATACGATTGCGCGAAGTACCAGTCATGTGTTCTGCCAAGTACTTATCGATGCGTTGTGGCGTTTGTCCTTTGTCTACTTCACAACGCCAACGTTCCCAAACTTCTGTTTGCTCTATATCCAAAATATCTTCAGTCATTCTTATAGTTTATAAAAACATTAGAAGAAATCCTCTTCGTCATTTTCTTCGCCACCTGTGATTAGTGCCTTCTCAATATCGGTTGTTAGTTTGATATTCACGCTCGTTCCTTCTACAACAACTATGCCACTTTGAGGTGTTTGTTGGTAAATTATATACTGCCCTTGGGTCTCTTCATTGGGTTCGATATCGTATTCCACGCTACCTAGAGTCAGGGAATGAGCCAATAACCACGAACGAGCTTCTTCCATGGATTTACCAGCTAGATGAGGAACAGAAACTTGTTTTTCTCCTTTGCCTTTACCAACTACTAATGTTACTTGCGTGCCCTCTTCGAGGCGAGCGCCCGCCACTAGTGAACTATCATTCAATCGTACATCCAAAATGATATTTTTGTATGTGGATGGCTCATATACGATTTCTGCAATGCCCAATCCTAATGATTTGATAGTTGCTTCTGCTTGACGGTAACTAATATCGCGCAATTCTGGTATGATTACAGGACGACGGAAGCGCGCATTCTGAATCACATAAATTGTGCGACCTGATTTTACTTTCGAGCCTGGGGTTGGATTTTGCTCCACGATAGTACCAAGAGGCACTTTTGTAGAATACGTAGAGTCAATCACTTCCACTCTTAACCCTTCAGCTTCGGCCAAGATGTTGGCTTCTGCGATATGCATGGTTGTTATCTTGGGGACGGTAATCTCTACACCATGCTGTGTGTATTTGCGTAAACCGAATACTAAAACACCTACTAAGATTGCTATTAATGCCACAGCAGCTGTAACATTTATAAGGACCATTCTCCAGTTAATACTGGACTTAGAATATTCTTTTTTAGCCATTTTTATATCAATTTAATAGAAAAAACATTAAAATTTTCGCAAAAGTACACTTTTTTTTGCATATATGCAATATTTAATGTAATTTTGCAGCGATTTTCTAAAGAAAGGGAAATCAATACGTTATAAACAATAAATTTTTTAAGTGTTATGAAAAAGGTATTAATTGCTATTGTATCACTTTGCGTTATAGGCGCTGTGGTATATTTTGTAATGGACAAGAAGTGCAAATCAGAGTGCTGCCAAGCTGCTACTGAGTGCGTAGTTGATTCATGCGTTAAGGCTGACTCTTGCTGCTTCAAAGCAGATAGCTGCTGCAAGGCAGATAGCTGCGCAAAGGTAGAGAAGTGCTGCCAAGCTGCTGAGTAATTAACTCACAAATAGTTATGATTAAGGGTGTGGCATTACCACGCCCTTAATTTTCTGCCATAGATGAAGCCATTTCTATTTGTTCTAGGTGTGATCGCAGTAACTCTTGCTGCCATCGGTGTCTTTGTTCCTGGTTTGCCGACTACCCCTCTGGTGTTGCTAGCATCCTGGTGCTTCTATCGCAGTTCGCCTCGTCTGCAGGCATGGCTCTTGCAGTCGTTCTTGGGTAAATATATCCACGATTATCGTGACAAGGGTGGTCTTACCCTGCGCAAGCGCATTTGTATAATTCTTCTGATGGCTACGATGGTGGCTATCTCTACTATTTTCTTTATAAAAACGCTGCCCATCCGAATCATCGTCTGGGCAGCAGGAGCAATAGGTTGTGTTGTGGTTGGCTTTATTGTGCCAAAAGCTCACTCTTAACCATAAATAGTAGCGCCTCAGGAGCGCTCTCTAAACATATTATCCAAGTCTTTCAAGTTCTACCGTGAAGTGGCGCATGAGTGGTGCCTCCTTGGTGATTGCCAAGCCACGGGTGATGGTCTCACGGCGGTCATAGACATTCTTCAAGGCAGCAGCGATGACCTTCATGTGGTTGTCGGTATACACACGGCGAGGGATACAGAGACGTACTAGATCCAAACCAGAGAATCGGTTTTCGCGGGTTTCAGGATCACGGTCAGCTAAGATATAACCAATCTCGCAGGCACGGATACCTGCCTCGAGGTAGAGTTCGCACGTGAGTGTTTGCGCTGGGAATTCCTCGATAGGTACATGGGTCAATACCTTATCTGCGTCCACGAAGATGGCGTGACCACCAGCAGGACGTTGGTAAGGTATACCGTATTCGTCGAGCAACTGGGCCAAGTACTCCACTTGGTGGATACGGGTATGGAGCATGTCGAACTGGGTGTTCTCCTCCAAACCGACAGCCAACGCTGCCATGTCACGGCCGTTCATACCACCATAGGTGATGAAGCCTTCGTAAGGGATACAGTATCGTTTGCAACCCTCGTACCAGTCCTCGCGGTTGGTAGCGATGAAGCCACCCATATTGACGATACCGTCTTTCTTAGCAGACATGGTCATACTATCGGCATACGAGAACATCTCGCGGGCGATCTCTTGGATGGACTTGTCGGCATAGCCCTCCTCGCGGGTTTTGATGAAGTAGGCGTTCTCGGCGAAACGGGCAGAGTCCATGTTGACAGGCACGCCATACTTATGGCAGAGTTCGCATGTCTCGCGGATATTCTTCATGGAAACAGGTTGACCACCTACGGTGTTGTTGGTGACGGTGAGTACCATGAATGGAATGTTGCCTGGGTTGTCCTTGAGGAGTTGCTCGAGGTAAACGAGGTCCACATTACCTTTGAATGGGATTTCGAGTTGGGTGTCCTTCGCCTCCTTGATCGTCACATCGATAGCGTGTGCACGGCGTGCTTCGATATGGCCCTTGGTGGTGTCGAAGTGGGCATTTCCAGGGATGATTTGACCCTCTTTCACAAGGTGAGAGAAGAGCACATTCTCCGCTGCACGACCTTGGTGGGTAGGGATGACATAATTGAAACCGGTGATGCGGGTGATGGTGTCTTTGAGCTCGAAGAAAGATTTGCTTCCCGAGTAACTCTCGTCGCCGAGCATGAGGGCCGCCCATTGGCGGTCAGACATGGCACCTGTACCCGAGTCGGTGAGGAGGTCGATATAGACTTGCTCGCTGCGGAGCATAAAGATGTTGTTTTTGGCTTCACGGAGCCATTGTTCGCGCTCTGCGCGTGTGGATTTGCGGATGGGTTCTACCATCTTGATTTTCCACGATTCAGCAAAAGGTAATTCCATGGTAATTGTATTGTGTTGTTAAGTATTGTGTTGTGTAGTGTGGTTTAGTGTTGTTTGTGCCCAATGCGGTGTGTCCAAAGGAGCCATAGGCAGAAGAGCATGAAGTAAAACATATATTTGAACACATATTCATGCAGCAATTCAAACCAATCGGGATGATGCTCTATTGCGATGGCTATCAGCGTGATGCGCAGTATATTAAATAGGTACGCGCACGCGAGGCCGAGTGGGATAAACCATAGTTTCTTGAGCCAACTGCCACGCGCCACTAGCATGATGACTATCCATATGAACGATTGCTTCAGTCCCGTACATCCCCATACGATGCGCGTGCCTGTGCCAGTGGCAAAATGTATGGTGTTTGGCTCATATAGATATGCGTGGTCATTGGTGAGTGATATCAACCAATAGACTACGTGGGTGATGTGTGCGGACATGATATCAAATGGACGGGTAATGTCCAATCCAAACCATGTGACCATCATACCTCCTTCGTCCCCCAGTACGGTGTACTTCCAAAAATAGTTGGCGGCCAGCAGTGCCATTACAAACAAGATAATGTCTGTGTATGGCTTGAGTGGATCGATGTGTTTTTTGATATTTTTCATTAAATCTTCGTCTTGGCGTATGGTGCTGCATCCATTGGGCAGAATTCGCCATCCAAGTACTTGAAGTAGCCTGCTTGGCAGACCATTGCCGCGTTGTCCGTTGTATAGGAGAACGGCGGGATATGCACTTTCCATCTATGACGACGACCTAAATCCACCAAGGCGTCGCGCAAACCGCTATTCGCACTCACACCGCCAGCTACAGCTATTTCCTCCACTTTCAGGTCTTTAGCTGCACGTTTTAGTTTGTTGATTAGGATATCAATGATAGTTTTTTGTAGAGAGGCGCAGAGGTCTGCTTTGTTCTCTTCGATGAAGTTAGGATTTTCTTTCAGTTTATCGCGCATGAAATAGAGGAACGATGTCTTCAATCCAGAGAATGAGTAGTTGTATCCAGGTATGTTGGGCTTAGCGAACTGAAAGGCTTCTGCATTACCCTCCTTTGCTAGTCTGTCAATCCATGGTCCGCCAGGGTATGGTAGTCCCATTATCTTTGCGCATTTATCAAATGCTTCGCCCGCAGCATCGTCGATCGTTTGCCCGATAATTTCCATTTCTCGGTGAGATTTTACCAATACGATTTGGCTGTTTCCTCCACTTACCAAAAGGCATAAGAACGGAAAACTTGGTGCTTGGACTCCTGGCTCTTGATTTTCTGTGCGAATGAAATGAGCAAGAATATGTGCTTGCAAGTGGTTGACTTCCACTAGAGGAATATTATGTGACAGGGCTAGTCCCTTTGCGAAACTAGTGCCGACCAGTAGGCTGCCTAATAATCCAGGGCCACGAGTGAATGCTACCGCACTCAGCTCATTAGCGCTTACTTCAGCGCGCTTCAGCGCGGCATCTACAACGGGTACTATATTCAACTGATGTGCACGACTAGCCAGTTCAGGAACTACGCCACCAAACTCCTCGTGTACACCTTGTGATGCAGTGACATTGCTCAGTAGCACGCCATCACGAATGACCGCTGCAGAAGTGTCATCACAACTCGATTCTATCGCAAGAATAACTACCTTTTTCATTTCGCTGCAAAGGTACGAAAAAAAAGTGGAAATGGAAAGAAGAAAATATAAAACTTTTGTAAAATATAATTAATCACTAATTAATCACTAATTAATCACTAACTAATCACTAACTAATCATTAACTAATCACTAATTAAAATATATAGATATATAGTTGCGAATAAAAAAGGTGAATTTGAAATGTATAATGATTAGAGGCTTTGGCACGGTTTTTGTTGTTGTGGATAGCGTTGGTAGTAATGGCGCATATGATTGCGCCTTTGGGTTTGTAATTAATCATAAAACTATATCATACATGCAAACAACAGTAGATATTCGAGAACTGCAAGAGCGCATCGAGCGCGAGAGTTCGTTTGTGGATGCCCTCACCATGGGCATGAACCAAGTGATCGTAGGTCAAAAACACCTCGTAGAGAGCCTCCTTATAGGTCTGCTCGCTGATGGACATATCTTGCTAGAGGGCGTACCTGGTTTGGCAAAGACATTGGCTATCAATACATTGGCCAAACTGGTAAAGGCTGATTTTAGCCGTATTCAGTTTACTCCGGACTTGTTGCCAGCCGATTTGCTTGGTACGCAGATTTATTCGCAAAAGACTGAGGAGTTTAAGGTGAAACAAGGTCCTATTTTCGCTAACTTTGTGTTGGCAGATGAGATCAACCGTGCTCCTGCGAAAGTGCAATCTGCCCTTTTGGAGGCTATGCAGGAGCGTCAAATCACTATCGGTGATAAAACATTCCCCCTTAGTGAGCCATTCCTGGTGCTTGCAACCCAAAACCCAATTGAGCAAGAGGGTACATACCCATTGCCAGAAGCACAAACCGACCGTTTTATGCTCAAGGTGGTGATTGGCTATCCAAAGAAAGAGGAGGAAATGCAGATTATTCGCCAGAATATCACAGGCGAAAAAGTGAATGTGAACGCTATTTTAGCGACAGAGGATATTATTAAGGCTCGCAAGATCGTGCGTGAGGTATATATCGATGAGAAAATCGAAAAATATATCGTAGATATCGTGTTTGCGACCCGCCAACCAGAGGCATACGGTTTGGAGAATATGAAGTCGATGATCGCGTTTGGTGGTTCGCCTCGTGCTAGTATCAACTTGGCGTTGGCGGCTCGTGCGTATGCGTTTATTCATCGTCGCGGTTATGTGATTCCTGAGGATGTTCGCGCAGTATGCTACGACGTACTTCGTCATCGTATAGGACTTACTTACGAAGCAGAGGCCAACAATATTACCACCGAGGATGTGATAACTGAAGTGTTGAACGCAGTTCAAGTACCATAATTTAGGTTATAGGAGCCTATTGGGCTAGGTTAAAGGTTATAGGCATGAACGCTGAAGAACTATTAAAACGAGTACGGAAGATAGAGATCAAGGCGCGTAAGTTGAGTCGTAATATCTTCGCTGGCGAATATCATTCGCAGTTCAAGGGGCGCGGTATGGCGTTCTCCGAAGTGCGTGAGTATCAGCCGGGTGATGATGTGCGCTCTATCGACTGGAACGTTACTGCTCGTCTAAATAAACCTTATATCAAGGTGTTTGAAGAAGAGCGCGAACTGACGGTAATGCTATTGGTGGACGTGTCGGGAAGCCGTAACTTCGGTACGCTTGGCCAAATGAAGCGCGATATGATGGCAGAGGTGGCAGCTACGCTGGCATTCTCCACCATCGCTAACAATGATAAGGTGGGCGTGATCTTCTTCTCCGATAAGGTAGAGAAGTTTATTCCAGCGAAGAAAGGTAAGACGCATGTTCTACATATCATCCGCGAGCTTTTGAGTTATGAGCCAAGCTCTACAGGAACGGATATTGCGCAAGCGTTGCAGTATTTCTCCAATGCACAGAAGCGCCATTGCACGGCCTTCTTGATATCTGATTTTATCGGTGCAGGTGCGATGTACAAGCCATTGCTTATCGCGTCCAACCGCCACGAGGTAAACGCGATACAGATATACGACCGTCGCGAAGCCGAGTTGCCTAATGTGGGATTGGTGAAGTTCCACGATGCAGAAACGGGTAACGACCTATGGATCGATACCGCAATCACCTCTATACGCAACGATTATGCACAGGCATGGCGCCGTAACCAAGATGAGATTCAGCAACTCTTCACTCGCACTGGTGTAGGCCATGTTAGTGTGCGCACGGATGAAGATTATGTGAAAGCTTTAATGCACTTATTTAGATGCTAACAACGATTTTGGCACTGGTGGTTAGTGCCGCAATAGATAGTACCACCTTGTTTATCGGCGACCAAACCGATCTGCATTTGCAAGCTACCTGTGAGGTAGGGGAGCAGGTGCAATTCCCTGTGTTGGATGAGCAACTTATCCCTGGTATTGAGATAGTGGATAAGACCATCATCGATACCACAACACTGAAGGATGGTCGTGTGCAATACAACCAATATGTGACCCTCACATCGTTTGAGGACTCGCTGTTTTACATTGAACCGCTGAGTTTTGTGAGTGGCGATCAAACTATTCAAAGCGAGGCGCTAACCTTGAACGTGGTACAACCATTCGAAATGGATACTGCAGATATGACTATTACCGATATTAAGGATGTGTATGCAGGTCCTATTTGGTGGTGGGGAATATTTCGTTGGGTACTGCTAGCGTTGGGTATCGTAGGTGTGAGTGTGGGAGGATACTACCTCATCACTTATCTGCGAGGCCGTTTTGGCAAGCGTGAGGGAGAAGTTCAAGCGCCAATTGAACCATTGCGTCCCGCAGAGGAAGTAGCCTTGGAGAAATTGGATATTATTCGCGAACAGAAAATCTGGCAGTCGGGACAACTGAAAGAGTATCACACCCAGTTGACCGATGTGGTGCGTGAGTATATTGCCCGCCGCTTCGAGGTGAGCAGTACCGAACAGACATCCGACGAGACACTGCGTGCGATGCGTCCGTTGTTGAGCGAAAAAAAGGAGCTCTTTGAGCAATTGCGTAAGATGCTCACATTGGCTGACTTGGTGAAGTTTGCTAAGTGGACTGCTACACCAGACGAAAACGAACTGAGTTTGCGCAATGCATATACGTTTGTGAAAGAAACAACAATTCAAAGTTTAGAGGACGGTGCAACAACACCTACAGTTTAGTGTTTAGAGATATGACTTTTGCTAATCCAGGATATTTATTTCTGCTCCTGCTTCTGATACCAGTAGTGGGGTGGTATATATGGAAGTTGCACAGTACACATGCTGCAGTGCAACTATCCTCAACTGAGCGTTTGCAACGCCAACCCAAGAGTCTGCGTGTGTGGTTGATACATGTGCCATTTGTGCTACGTGTAGCTATAATCATCTTGCTGTCATTGGCCTTGGCGCGTCCACAATTGAGTAATCGTTGGCAATCTGAATCCACAGAAGGTATCGATATTATGATGGCATTGGATATCTCGGGTACTATGCTAGGTGAGGATCTTAAGCCTAATCGTTTGGAGGCTGCCAAAGCAGTGGCAACAGAGTTTGTGCTCTCGCGTCCGAATGATCAGATAGGTTTGGTAGTGTTTGCTGGCGAGAGCTTTACCCAATGTCCGTTGACTACTGATCATGCGGTATTGGTCAATCTCTTCCAATCGGTGAAGTTTGGTATGATTGAGGATGGTACGGCTATTGGTCTAGGACTAGCTAATGCAGTCAACCGAATGAAAGATTCTCAAACTAAATCGAAGGTGGTGATTTTGCTTACTGATGGCAGCAACAATCGCGGTGATATTGACCCACAGACTGCAGCAGAGATTGCTAAAACCTTTAATATACGCGTGTATGCGATAGGTGTGGGTAGTTATGATGAGAATGTGCGCGTGCCTATTCATACTCCATATGGCGTGCAATATGGTACGATGAGTTCGGAGTTTGATGAAAGCACACTTCGCAATATTGCCCACATGACAGGAGGTGAGTATTTCCGCGCAACTGACAATAATAGTTTGCGCAATATCTACCAGCAGATTGATCAACTAGAGAAAACCAAGATTCGTGTACGTGAGTATTCTAAGCGCACTGAGCATTTTATGCCATTCTTGACTGCAGCGCTAATGTGCTTGCTGATGGAGTTGATTTTGCGCTTCTTCGCATTGCGTACTATTACTGAATAATTTAGTGTTTAGATATATGTTTAGATTCGCAAATATAGAAATGCTGTGGTGGCTGATTACGATACCTGTTTTTGTGGTAGTGTATGTTGTGCACACCAAGCGTAAACGTCGCCAGTTGGTGGAGTTTGGTGATCCTGAATTATTAGCACACTTGATGCCCGATGCTTCTAAGAGTCGTCCCATATGGAAATTCTGTCTTCTTATGGTGGCATTGGTGCTTCTTATAGTGGCTGCAGCGCGTCCACAGTTTGGTCAGAAAGAGAAGACCATTAAGCGTCAAGGTATTGAGGTGATGGTGGCATTGGATATCTCCAATTCTATGCTAGCTGAGGATGTCGCACCTAATCGTCTGGATCGTGCGAAGCAGATGCTTAGCAAGATGATGGATAATATGGTTGACGACAAGGTGGGTTTGGTCGTGTTTGCAGGCGAAGCCTTTACGCAACTACCCATCACGTGCGACTATGTGTCGGCAAAGATGTTTCTTAACACCACTTCTCCTGCGCTTATTCAGTCGCAAGGTACGGCTATTGGCGCAGCGTTGCGCACTGCGATTGCGTCGTTTGGAACAGCTGAGAGTGAAGCGGGGCGTGCTATTGTACTCATCACCGATGGCGAGAACCATGAAGATGATGCTGTTGCAATGGCCAAACAAGCATATGAGCGTGGTATTCAAGTGTTTGTGATAGGTATTGGCAAGCCAGAAGGCTCACCTATTCCTATGGTGGGGTCTAATGATTATATGAAAGATCGTAATGGTCAGGTAGTTGTTAGTCGCCTCAACGAGGAGATGTGTCAGCAGATTGCTGCGGCAGGGCATGGTGTTTATGTGCGTTGTGATAATACCAATACCGCAATGCGCGCTCTCCAAAATGAACTTAACGAGTTGGCAACTGCTGAGTTGGAAACTACAGTATATGCCGACTATAATGAGCAGTATCAATCTTTTGTGTTGGTAGCATTGCTATTTCTTGTGATTGAGTTCTTTATTATGATGCGCAAGAACCATCGTCTCGCACGCATGGACCTTTTTAAAGAAAAATCCGATAAACAATAATCGATATTCGCAATGAAACGTAGCTTATTTACAATCATATTATTAACCACTTTCTCGCTACTCTTTGCGCAGAAAGAGTCACCCGATGTGCGCAAAGGTAATCGTGCCTACCACAAGGAAAATTATACCGAGGCAGAGGTAAATTACCACCGCGCTATAGAAAAAAATGATGAATCATTTGAGTCGTACTTCAATCTTGGCGATGCACTTTTTCGTCAAGAGAAATACTCTGATGCGTTAGACAATTATGTTAAGGCAGAGCAATTGCTCAAAAACGATGATAAGACACGTAAGGAGGAGATCGAAAGCCGATTAGCTGCGACTTATCACAATATTGGTAATGCCTTGTATGTACAGCAGCAATACGACAAAGCCATTGCGGCATATCAACAATCATTGCGCCGTAATCCCAAGGATAACGATACAAGATACAATCTGGTGAAAGCAATGCAACAGTTGCAGCAACAACAGCAACAACAAAATCAGCAGCAGAATCAAGACCAAAATCAACAGCAGCAACAACAACAGCAGCAACAACAACAAGATCATCAAGAACAACAACAAGATCAGCAAGAACAGCAAGAACATCAAAATCAGATGGACAAACAGACTGCTGAGCAGATATTGCAAGCTCTAGAGCAAGACGAACAAGAAACGCAAGAAAAAATACAACGCCAACAAGGTAAGAAGCGTCGCGTAGAGAAAGAATGGTAAGATTATGAAAAAGATACTATCGATATTATTTGTTTGTACGATGGCAATCATAGCCGTTGCTCAGGAGGTGGAGTTTAAGGCTTCGGCTCCTGCGCAGGTGATTATGGGTAAGCCATTTCAACTCGTTTATCAGGTTAATCAACGTGCGAAAGATTTGCGTGCACCCGAGTTTACTGACTTTGACTATATAGAGGGTCCTTACACCTCGCAATCGTCATCCACATCTTTCGTCAATGGTAAGCGCACTTCGACCTTTACGCTCACTTACACCTATACTTTGATGGCGAACAAAGAGGGTAGTTTTACTATCCAACCTGCTACTATCAAGGTGGATGGCGAACAGTATAACTCTAATGGTGTACGAATCACGGTTTTGCCACCGGATCAACCTACAAGTGCGCCAAATAATACCAGTGCAACGAGTCAAGCGCAATCTCAGAATACGAATGTAGCGACAGAAAATCTCTTCCTTCGTACGCTTGTTAGCAAGACCAAGGTGCACGAACAGGAGGTTATCTTGTTGACATATAAATTGTATTTTGCCAATGTAGATGTTGCGCAGTTTACTAATAACACCCGCTTGCCAGAGTTTAAGGGCTTCCTGAAGCAAGACCTTGAGATGGGTGAGATACAAACTGAATTGGAGCATTACAATGGTCGCAATTATCAAACGGCAGTGCTCTACCGCACACTATTGTTCCCACAGCGCAGTGGAGATATTGTGATCGACCCTGCACAATTTGAGGCCGTTTTGCGCGTGCGCAACCGTGCACAAGTGCGTAGTATCTTCGATGACTTTTTTGATAGCTATACTACGGCTACCAAAGCGCTCACAGCACCTGGCGTAACGATAGAAGTATCTCCATTGCCAACGGGTAAGCCTGCAGGGTTTAGCGGTGGAGTTGGACAATTCTCTATATCAAGCGATATCTCTAACACCCAGCTTCAGGCTAATGAGGCGGTAACCTTGACCCTCGTGATTCAGGGTGCGGGTAATATGAAGCTCCTTAAGACTCCTGCTGTGGATTGGCCTGAGGGATTCGAGGTGTACGATCCTAAGGTGACTAACAACTTTAAAAATACTACCGCGGGCGTTAGCGGTACGAAGGTGGTTGAGTATTTGGCTATTCCTCGTGCGGGAGGTACGTATGTGATACCATCTGTGCAATTCTCCTACTACGATGTAGAGGAGGAGGCTTATCGCACGCTTACTACAGAGGAATATACGCTTACTATCGCTCGTGGAGCAGGCGAAGAGTCTAATGCGACAGTCGTCAATACCTATGTGCAAAAGGAAGATATTCAACAACTTGGCAACGATATTCGTTATATCCAAACCAACGAACTTTCGCATCTTGCTTCGTCCCCTCGTCGCATGATCACATTTGGTTCCGTTGCTTTTTGGCTTTGCTACATCCTGCCAGCAATTTTGGCGGCTGTGTTGTTTATCATCTTCCGCAAGCAGATCAAGGAGAACGCTGATATCACTCGTGTGCGCTATAAAAAGGCCAATAAGGTAGCACAACGTCGCCTTAAAGCGGCAGAGCAACTGCTCCGTCAGAATAAGAAAGAGGCCTTCTTTGAGGAGATTGAACGCGCAGCTTGGACATACCTCAGCGATCGCCTCTCTATTCCTACTGCGCAACTCAATAAGGAGAATATTGCACAGATATTGAGCAATAAGGGTGTGTCAGAGGATATTGTCAAAGAGGTATTACATGTACTTACAACTGCTGAGTTTGCTCGTTATGCACCTACATCCGATCATGCGATGCAAGATATCTACAATGATACGACGAAGATTATTAACCAATTAGAGAATAACAAGTTATGAAGCTTCTATTGATATTACTCACATCCCTTTTCTCTCAGGCTAATACCTATTATGCCGAGGGTAATTATGCCGAAGCAGCGGCGCAATACGAGCAAATTATTGCCTCTACGTCGGATGAAATGTCATCTGACTATGCAATAGTCTATTATAATCTAGGAAATGCCTATTTCAAACAAGGTGAATTGGCACAATCTATCCTTGCGTACGAGCGCGCACTTCGCTTGCAACCATCTCTCAAGGATGCTAAGCATAATCTACAGTTTGCGCAATCGCGTATTGTGGATAATATTGAGGATACGCACTCATTCTTCTTGTCAAATTGGCTCAAAGCGGTACGCAATGCTCTCAGTGAACGCACATGGGTAATGTTGTCGATCTCGCTATTCTTATTAACGTTGGTAGGATTCTTTTTCTTTGCGTTTAGCCGCACTATCTGGTTGCGTAAGACGGCATTCTATACAAGTCTTGTGGCATTGCTAATCTCTGTTGGCGCATGTGCGAATGCAGGTAGCCTGCATCAGCGTGATACTGAGCGCGCTGAAGCAATCATAACGCAAGGAATAGTCAATGCCAAGGCATCGCCCGACCGCTCTGGTACTGAATTGTTTACGATTCACGAGGGTACCAAAGTAAAGATTACTGAAACTATCGGCGAATGGTGCTGTATCGAGGTGGGCAATAATATCGGTTGGATGCAGCTCACACATTTGGAGCGTATTTGATATATAGATTGCATCTCTAATAACATAGGCATGCACGAGCATGCCTATGTTGTTTGTTTATGTACAATAACTTAAAATTTGCATATATCACTTTTTTTTCATACCTTTGCAGCCAAATTGGCTAATAGTTATGACAAAAAAACTACATATTGATACGCTCTGCGTACAAGCAGGATACAATCCTGGCAAAGGTGAGCCACGCCAAGTACCTATCATTCAGAGCACTACATTCAAGTATGAGACCAGCGAACAGATGGGCAAACTCTTTGATCTAGAAGATAGTGGCTACTTCTATACCCGCTTGCAAAACCCCACCAATGACACCACTGCTGCTCAAATTGCAGCTATGGAGGGCGGTGTCGCTGCTATGTTAACCAGCTCAGGTCAAGCAGCCAATTTCTTTGCATGTTTTAATATTTGCCAAGCAGGCGACCACATGATCACTACCACCAGTATCTATGGTGGCACATACAATCTTTTTGGCGTTACCTTCCCTAAGATGGGACTCGAGATTACTTTCATTGACCAAGATGCCAGCGATGAGGAGTGGGCGGCAGTTTTCCGCCCCAACACGAAGCTCGTGTTTGGTGAGACGCTCTCTAACCCCAATGTGCGTATTTTGGACATCGAGCGCATCGCTAAGATTGCGCACGATCATGGGGTGCCACTGATTGTGGATAACACCTTCCCTACGCCTGTCAACTGTCGCCCATTTGAGTTTGGTGCGGACATAGTGACACACTCTACCACCAAGTATATGGATGGTCAGGGTGTGCAAGTAGGTGGCGTGATCGTAGATAGCGGCAATTTTGATTGGGAGGCGCAGCACGACAAGTTCGCTTGCCTCACCGAGCCCGATGCCTCATATCACGGATTGCGTTATACGGAGGCTTTCGGTAAATTGGCTTATATCACCAAAGCAACTGCACAATTAATGCGCGACTTGGGATCGATTCAGAGTCCACAAAATGCTTTCTACCTGCATCTAGGATTGCAAACCCTGCATGTGCGTATGCCTCGTCATTGCGAGAGTGCGATCAAGATGGCTAGATATCTGGAGAATCACCCCGATGTGGCATGGGTTCGCTACCCCGAGCTGGAGAATGATCCCGAGCATGCTCGTCAGCAGAAGTATATGCCTAATGGCTCATGCGGCGTGATGGCGTTTGCCGTGAAAGGCGACCGTGCATTTGCCAACCGCTTTATGGATAGCCTCCGATTGGTGACCATCGAAACCCATGTGGCAGACTGCCATACATGTATCCTCCACCCTGCATCGCACACCCATCGCCAACTGAATGATGAAGCATTGTTGGCAGCAGGTATTGATCCAAACTTGATGCGATTGAGTATCGGTTTGGAGCATGCTGACGACCTAATAGCGGATATTGAAAATGCACTTACACAAGCTCACAACGCATAATTTTGCTTTCGAAGCGGGCGGCAAGCTCCCTCAGTTGGAGATTGTTTATCACACTTCGCCGCGCGACTACCAACCTGGTGACCGGGTCATATGGCTATGCCATGCGCTGACCGCCAACTCCGATCCGCTGGATTGGTGGCCTGAGATGGTGGGAGAGAATTGCTGGGTAGACCCGGATAAGGATTTCGTAGTATGTGTCAATATCTTTGGCTCAGCCTACGGCACCACAGGACCAAGGGATTTCAAGAGTCGGGACTCGCGAATCCCGAATCAAACAGGATATCTCGATTTTCCTCGTTTCACCGTCCGCGACACTGCGCGACTTTTCACCCTGGTGCGCGAGCATTTGCGTATTCAGCACGTGGACCTCTTGGTGGGTAGCTCCATTGGCGGCTTTCATGCCTTGGAGTGGGCGATCATGGAGGGCGATGTGATTGAGCGGGCCGCTTTTATTGCTACGGCACCTCGCGTGTCGCCATGGCTAAGTGCATGGATGGAAGTGCAACGCATGGCTCTAGAGGCCGACCCTACATTCCGCGAAGCGCAGAGCCTTGAAGGCGGACGCAAGGGGCTGGAGACAGCTCGTGCCATTTCCCTCATCTCATACCGCAGTTTTGATGGCTACAACCTCACGCAATATGAGACGGATGAGGATTGCCTCTTCGCTTCGCGTGCGGCTAGCTATGAGCGTTACCAAGGCGAGAAACTTGTCAAGCGCGGTTTTGATGCGTATTCCTATTATTATTTGCTATGGTGCGTCGATAGCCAGAATGTGGGTCGTGGTCGCGGTGGCGTGGCAGCAGCTTTGGCGGCAATCCAAGCGAAAACCATTGTGATAGCTATCACTTCCGATGGCCTCTTTCCCCCATGCGAGAGCAGCGAGTGGGCCAAGCATATCCCTCACGCAAAATACTACGAGATTGAGTCGCGCTTTGGCCATGATGGCTTCTTGCTAGAGACTGAGCAGATCACTCAAATCCTTAATGACTTGTAACTGATAATAAAAACGGAGCACCAATCGGTACTCCGTTTTTATATGATTTTATCCACGAGGGTATTATGCCAATGCTGCCAAATATTTCTCGGCTTCCATGGCCGCTTTGCAGCCGCTGGCCGCTGCCACGATAGCTTGGCGGTAGTGTGGGTCAGCGCAGTCGCCAGCAGCGAACACACCAGCTACATTGGTGCATGGGCTATGTCCTTCTACCTTGATATATCCCTCTGCATCACGCTCAAGGTACTCGGCAAAGAGATCAGTGTTTGGCTTGTGACCAATAGCCAAGAAGAATCCGTCAATGGCGATATGGCGAATCTCCTCCTCTGGAGTGCCTTTCTTATAGACGAGGTCCGCACCTTCCACTTTCACTTCGCCCGTGAGATTCAGGGTGTTGTGCTCAAAGAGGATTTCGATCTTTGGATTATCCTTCACGCGTTGTTGCATGATCTCAGAAGCGCGGAGATAAGGCTTGCGCACGATCATATACACTTTCTCGCACAAGCCAGCCAGGTAGTTGGCTTCCTCGCAAGCGGTGTCGCCACCACCTACTACGGCCACTGTCTTCTTGCGGTAGAAGAAGCCGTCGCATGTCGCACATGCACTCACGCCGCGGCCCTTATAATCTTCTTCGGATTGGATGCCGAGGAACTTAGCACTGGCTCCTGTAGCGATAATCACCGTGTCTGCCTCATAGAGTTGCTCATCCTCCACCCACACTTTTTTTGGCGAGCAAGAGAAATCTACTTTCGTTACCATACCCGATACGAATTGTGTACCAAAACGCTCGGCTTGACGACGCATGTCGTCCATCATTTGATAGGGTTCTACGCCCTCTGGATAGCCTGGGAAGTTTTCCACCTCGGTGGTAATCATTAATTGTCCACCCACTTGCATACCCTCGATGAGTACAGGTTGGAGATTAGCGCGAGAAGCGTAGATGGCTGCGGTATAGCCAGCAGGGCCTGAGCCGATAATAAGACATTTCATATGATTTACTATTTGACAATTTACAATGTACTATTTATCTCAAATCATTGATGAATACACCTTCTTTTTCGATGGTGAATGAGGGTGTATCATCGGTGTAATGGGCGTTGGTAAAGCGTAGGGTAGTTACCTTGCCGCCATCCTCATGTATCTCCACTGTGCTAGGGAGTAGCGTGGCGGTAGTCACACGCAAAACGAACTTGGTAATTACCGCCGTATAGTTGACCGGCGAGTTTGGTGTGAGGGTAATTTGCGTTTTGTCGCCTACAGTTTTCTCTGCGTACCTACATACAGGTAAGAGTGCTTGAGCATATAGGAATGGATTGGTTTGCACCAATTCCTCATCCGTAGGGGTGGACAGTGTAAGTTCTTCTACATCATCGCTGTATGTGTATAAGGTATAGCCATCGTAGGCAGCGTCCATCGAAAACATGCTGAGGCGGAACTGTTTGCCGTGCATGGCAAGGTCACCCGTATAGGTCATGGGTTGCGTCTGTTGGTCAGCAATGCTGAGGGAGAAGTCCGAAACCAATGTTTTTTGCTCCAGTGTCGTCAGTAGCGATTGGAGCACAGTGAGTATAATAACTAGCAGTTTCATAGCCTTTCGCAACCTAATTCTTGTAGTTTCTTATCCAATTCGTCAAGGCTTTGAATCAGCACGTCACGACCTTTAGGCCCCTTGTTCGGACCTACAATGCCAGCGGCTTCGAGTTGGTCGGAGAGTTTGCCTGCGCGGTTATAGCCAATCTCAAATGCACGTTGCAGGCGCGAGGTTGACCCCTCTTGCTTGGTCACCACATAGCGTGCCACATCCGCAAACATTGGGTCAAGGCGCTTCAGATCCACAGCACCAGGTGCCAATGCCTCGCCTTCGCTACCCTCTGGGATATACTCTGGCAATTGATATGGTTCAAAGTAATGTTGCTGTTTTTCAATATGTTCTACAATAGCGTCTACCTCTGGCGTATCCACAAAAGCACATTGCAGACGGGTGATATTGCCATTGCCCGAATAGAGCATGTCGCCTCGACCGATGAGTTGGTCTGCACCCTTGGTGTCAAGCACCGTGCGCGAATCCACCACTGATTGCGTGCGCAAAGCGATACGTGTCGGGATATTCGCTTTGATGACACCCGTCACGATATTTACTGACGGACGTTGCGTAGCGAGAATCATGTGCATACCCACAGCACGCGCTTTCTGCGTGATACGTGCGATAGGTGTCTCCACTTGCTTGCCTGCTTGCATGATAAAGTCGCCATACTCATCGATGATGATCACGATATATGGCAAGAACTGGTGGTGGAGTGATTCCGCAACGAGCTTTTCTGGATTCAGGCGGCGGGACACAAACTTATCGTTGTAGTCTTCCAGATTGCGCACACCTGCATCCATCAGCAGTTTGTAGCGGTTCTCCATCTCAATCACAAGCGAATTGAGGGTATTAACCACCTTATCGCAATCCACAATGACGATATTCTCATCTTCGGTGTCAGGAGTAGCAGCTAGATAGTGTCGCAGCAGTGGTTTGTATGGAGCAAACTCTACCATCTTTGGGTCCACCATCACAAACTTCAATTCTGCTGGGTGCTTCTTGTAGAGGAGCGAAGTGATAATTGCATTGATAGCCACCGACTTACCTTGTCCCGTAGCACCTGCCACAAGGAGGTGAGGGGTCTTGACCAAGTCGAACATAAACACCTCGTTGGTGATGGTGCGTCCGATAGAGATTGGCAGCTTCATCTTTTGCTCCTCTTGAAAGCGTTTGGAGGCGATTACCGAGTGCATTGACACTACTTGTGGCTTCTCGTTGGGCACCTCAATACCGATAGTACCTTTGCCAGGGATAGGGGCAATGATACGAATACCCATCGCCGATAGCGAGAGCATAATATCGTTCTCCAAGTTTTGAATCTTCGAGATACGCACACCTGCCTGAGGGACAATCTCATAGAGCGTTACGGTAGGACCAACAGTCGCCTTAATCGACTCAATCTCAATGCCATAATTGCGCAATGTGGTTACAATGCGATTAGCATTGGCTTGCTGCTCTTCTTGGTTGATCACGGGGGCAGTCTCGTTGTCATATACTTTCAAAAGGTTGAGCGAAGGGAATTTGTATAGTTCAAGATCCTTGCGTGGATCATATGGACCTAGTTTGCGGAGCAAATACTCGGGGTCATCCTCCGAAAGTTCGACCTCTTTGACTTCTTCAACCGCCACTTCTATATCTTCCTCTTTATCTATTTCTTCTGCCACTTCCTCTGCTATAATCTCCTCTTCTGTATTAGCTACCTCTACATCTACTACAATTGCAGGTTCTTCTAGCGTACTAGCCTCTTCGGTGGTGTTTCCTAGTGCGATGTCAATAGGTTCGGATGGTTGCTCATCTTCGATCTCTGACTTATCTACCGCTTCTTCGACTTTGGATTTGGTAAACAACTTTTTAATCCAACCGCCTATTCGTTGGCAATGCTCCACAAAATGCTTGTCGATCACAATCAAGAAGACAATCATCGTGGCTATCAGTATAATTAGCAATCCAAACCATTGTATATACGACATTGCCCATGTGGATATAATCTCTCCCACCGTTCCTCCCCAGCGGAAGAATGAGCCCGTGCCGATGATTTGCTGTGCAAAGCCTAGTGCCACTGCACTCCATACGACCAGAAACAATGTGATAAACAGTAATCGAAGACGGCGCAGAGGAAACTCCACAATCAATCGTGCAGCGTATAATCCTAGGGCTACGAGCGCAATGATGGACATCAACCCAAAGCTGCCATCTACTAGCCAATCGGCTACAATAGCACCAGGCAATCCAAGGGTGTTTTGTATCTCGCTGCGCATTTCGCTGCGATCACCTGCGTGTTTAACGATTGAATAGTCTTCTGCTCCGGTGAAGAAAAAACTGAAATATGCAACTACCAACATCAATACAATAGCAGCCATGATGACTCCCATTGCTATGCGAAAACGGTCACTCATTACCACATTGCGCATGGAGAGAAAAAACTCCTTTGCTCCTGTTTTCTCTACAATAATGTCTTTTTGTTTGCCCGTTGTGGTGGGCGTAGCGGTTGGTCGTGTTACTCTTCTTGCCATAATAATTTTATTTCATAGTTATATAGGATGTGGCGTGCTATATTTATTATACTTTTTTTAATCGGTTGCAAAGATACAACATTTTTTTGAATTATGCAAATGTTCGTATGAAATACTACAAAAAACAAGCGTGCGCATAATTGCGCACGCTTGGGAAAAGTCTCTGTAAATGTTTTTGGATTACAATTCCATACCCATCACATTATAGGTTTTACCTTCACGAAGAATAAGCAATTGGCCATCGGAAATGACTTTGGTTGCTTTGTTGGCATTAGGTGTTTGCACATTCTCCACATCAGTTCCTAAGAGATTAACCAACACAGTATTGGAGATGTTGGATGTGTAATCCAAGAAGTCTTTTGTGCGTTTAACAATGACGTTATAGGCATATTCAGTAGTTCCTGCTGGCAGGTCAGTTATCGCACAAGAGGTTTCTTTTACTTCGAGGGTCTTATACACTTTTTCAATGACAGTACCCGCCTCTGGAACGATGAGTGAAATCTTTACATCGTCTATATAGAACTCACCTTGCTCACTCATGAACGCAATGTGCAAAGGTTTTTCGCCGAAGTCCACGCCTGTCAAAATCACTGTGTCGGTGGTGAAAGTGTTTGCTTTACCACATGGCACTACTACACCTGTCACGGCCTGAGGCGAGTCGTGTTCTTCTACAGCTATTACCCAAATACGTTCGCCTGCCAATTTGTTATACGCCTTGAACGATACTTTCACAGCGTTGTTGCCTAATTTCATCTTAGGGCTCAACACGAGTCCTGCTCTACCACTCCATTCGTTAGGTCCTTGGCTACCTGCCATACCCACTACCCAACGAGGATAAGTAAGCAACCATTCTTGGGTACTTTGTCCATGTTCGCTGAGGTTGTGAATCAAATCCCATGAGAATCCAGGGTCCGTAAAAGTACCATCCTTAATGCCACTAAAGTCCTCTTCGATCATTACTACCTCTTGGTTAGCAGTAGTGGTCGTTTCTGTTTGAGAAATGGTCAGTTTGTAGGAACCTGCATTATGATTACCTTCCCAATTTGCTACAAAACTATTCTCCGTAATATCCGTTGCTGGCAATGCAACAGGGGTGATACCTGTGATACCATCCACCCAAACGCTATTACTTGGAGCAGAAATCAAATCGCCCTCTTTTACTTTTACATTGTAGAAGTGTTCCATGGTTGGGTCAATGCCAGATACGAGGCAGAAAGTGTCGGTTACCAACGAATCGGTAATCAACATCTTTGGCATTGCTTGTGTAGCATATTCCAATGTGATATCATCTATAGCAAAAGTGATGCCGTATGAACCCTCGCAAGAGAAGCGAACTTGTGTTATATAGTGTCCCACTTCATCACCTTCGAAAACATACATGCCGCCTTTGCTATTCATCCAATAGTTTGGCAACGCAGCAATAGGCTCCCATTCGCCGTAAATATCTTTCACTTGTACGCCTACCAGTGAGAAGTAATACTCTTCTGCTTGCATGCTACTTGGCTTTACCCAAAACGAGATCTTGCTGATTGGAGCTGGCATCTCTGGTGATAAGATATAATCACCTTCAGCATCGAAGTTAATACCTTGTTTGCCAGAATTGTAGTCGCCTTTGGTGGTGCACATATCTTGCTCACCATTAGTAGATACATCAATAGTCCAACCCTCAGGATAACCTGGATTATCTGTATCTATTGACTTACCATCGGATAATACGTTGATGCTCTCAAAATCGATTGATACACTACCTGTTTCTTCTTTTTCTGGCATTTCAGTGCGCCACAAAGAGAAGAGATAACCGTCTATATCTGCTGTAGTGCTGCGCATCCAACTGGCTACGAACTCTGTGGGAGAGTTATTAATTGGGTTGTTTGCATCTACATTGGCAATCTTGTTGCGAACACGAGTAATCTTGATGTCATCCACCAAAATCATACCACCTACAGTGGTGAATTGGAAGATGTTTTTGTCATTGAATGTAGCTTTGTCGGTGGTCCAAGTAAACTCTTGCCACTCGCTTGTCAATGGAAATTCTTTCGTCTCCAAGCGACCAGAGGTGTTGTCGCACAACGCCAAGTCCAGCGTTCCTACTGTAGGATTGGCTGTAGCACGGCGAGCACGGAAAGTGATAGTAGCTTCGCCATACAACTCTGCTTCTGGAGTGGAGATGTAACCACCATACATATAACCATAATACTCGTACATAGCAATTGCGGCACAGCCACCTGCCTGATAAACACTATATCCCAACCAGTGTGGCACGTGCGTATATGCAGGATCAACCTCATACACATAGTTAGTACCAGGAGCAATATTCTTGCTGTCAGGTTGATCTTCTGTACCCGCAGTAAATAATGAGAAATCCTCCTCTAATACTACTGTGCTCTCAGGAGTTGAAGTTGCGGTGAGCATTGAAGCAATCGCGGTTTTTTCGCTAGGTTTAAATGCTTGCTTTGCGCTCCAATTGCCATGAAGTTGTGCTGTCATCATCATTGAGATAGCCAGCAGGGCAAGTAAAAAAGTACATTTTTTCATAGACTTAATAAAATAGGTCCTAGATATTATTTCATACAGCTCAGTAGAACCTATCAACCTGATTTGTATGCTTGATGTTTAGTTGATTGACATGTGTCGTTGTACGTATCACATACTTTGGGCTGCAAAGGTAGTGAAAAATTTTGATATGTACAATATTATTTTAGTTTTTTTCCATCGGCGAAGGCATTGCCTACGCTATTGCGACAACAGGTTCACGCCAAAAGTCACACCCGCCGAAGTGCCACACACTACATCGGGCATGAAATGCTGCTCCATCATCACATCCAGCACGCCTGTAGTCTAAAGCCCCCGCATGCCGCCACCTTCCAAGACAAAGCCTATCTTCATATTGGACTAAGAACTAAGAACTAATTACTTCGTGAAATTAATCATAGGCATCATATTATTGCTGCCTTGAATCTGTGGCATCTTGCCATCCCATTTCTCAATCCAATCTTCGAGCACAATATTATGGGTCAACGAAGCGGAGATTGTGCGATTATAGTACGCTTCGGCATCCGCTTTGATTTTCATAGCCTGTGCCTCACCTTCGGCTTTGGCAATAGCAATCTTAGCATTCGCTTCAGCTTGCTTGACTTCGTTCTCAGCTTTCAATGCTGCTTGTACGGCTGCATTCTTGGCATCAATCATTTGACGCAGTGACTCAGGAGGTGTAATTTGTGATGTAAACTCGGTTACAATAAAGCCTTCTGTAGTCAGTGTAGAGTCTAGCATGATGCGCACTTCACTCTCAAAACTTGCACGATTAGCCATCAGTTCATCAGAAGTGTAGTTGTTAGCCACTACACGATATGCATCATAAATGACAGTACGCATATATCCTTCCTCAATGTCGCTTAGCGAGCGGCGATACTTGAAGAACACATCCACTGCTTTATCACGGTTGAGGTAATATGCCATCGTTGGGTCCATCTCAAAGATAGCCGCATCTTTGGTATTGACATTAAATGGATGATAATCTACGCGTTGTACGAAGATTGGATAAGTAAACACATCGGTTGTAATTGGGCAGAAGAATACATAACCTGTCACAGGAGTAGCATCCAAAGTACCTTGTTCGGTTAGGGAGAGTTTATTGAATTTGATACCTACTTCAGAGGAATCCACACGTGTGCAGCGCACGAAAATACTACAACATACCACGAGTACCAAAAAGATTACAATACTCATTACACCTTTAGTCTTAAAAAATTCTTTCATAATTCAGTTGTTTAAATGGTGAATAATTATATTTCTTTATTTCAGTTTCTTTCCATCGGCAAAGGCGTTGCCTACGCGTTGGCCGAGTTCGATATAGCCCATATGAACGGGATCGAAAGTGATTAATTGCATTTTCTCCACATCGGGCTTTCCGTCAGCAGCAAGGTACCGTTCATCGCAGAGGATATTCACAATATCTGCCACAAGGCAGTAGCCGCCTTCCGACTCCTCGTATTTCTGTACCAAGCGGCACTCCAGTGTCATCGGAAAGTCGATGAATACGGGCGCATTTACATGTTCAGCAGGTACAGCCGTCCATCCTGTCTTTGCCATTTTCTGTGGGTCGTTCTTTGCACTCACGATGCCTACAAAATCCGATGCTACAACGGTGTCTGTAGTTGCAAAACTTACGGTGAAATCGGGCGAAATTGCCAGATTCTCTGTTGTAGCATGTATGCCCATCGAGATAACGATTTGTGTCTTATCCCATTGTCCGCCCCATGCAGCGTTCATGGCGTTGGGAGTACCGTCGGCATTGTAGGTGCCGATAATCAATACAGGTTGGGGAAGTACCCAAGCATTTGGTTTAAAACTTTTCATATTGTTGTGGTTGGATTATGTCAATTTATGATTCGCCGCAAAGGTACTGAAAATCCTTGAATTATACAAATATTTTTACAAAAATGTTCTCTGAGCGCAGAGTCTGTTTTTTGATATATGCAAACTTTTTGGATTGTATTCCGAAAATTCGTTTGATTTTTTGGATTAGAGCATTAGACTGGGGCGGAAATACTAGATACACTCGCGGACGGAACCGCAAGACTAAACAGATGGCGGAGAGGTAAGAAATACCCGAATGGGATTCGAGGAAAGGAAAGAAAGGTTACGATACAGAGTGTAATTCTTTATCGCAGGAGTGCTTGAATATGAGCATTGATACGAGCAAGAAGAATGACGAGATAAAAACTCACCCCGCTAGTTCAATGAATGAGTGGCGGGGTGAGAAATAAATTAATTTGTAGTTATTTGAGAAGCTGTTTTTACACTGATGTCACAAGTTATATAATCTATATTTTGCTTATTTAGCCATTTCATACCTTCTTCCGTAACTTTTCCTATTATTTGAGGTTTAATATTCACACATAATTTGAGGAACCCCTTTGTAATAATACTTGTGCTTCGTCCTATCCCTTGTCTTTCCCATTGGAATTTGTATTTATTGCCTAATCTATTCGTTTTAGCAATATATTTTTTACTGATTTTTTTATTGGGGAATTCTGGGCTTCCTATTTCATCATGCGTGAAAGCGACTGCCTTTATGCGCGTGCTGACACCATCATGGTCTTCCATCAAAACTATTTTGTGAGGATTTTTATCATAATCCCTTACACTATAAATATATCCTCTTTTCATCATGGCTATCACTCAAAATCATATCCTACAATTTTACTTGCATAGTCACTCCACAGTGCTTTGTACTCTTCCACAGAAGAACGAGGAACATAGATAATGCCAATAGTACTAGGGATAACATAAGAACCTAATGTTGGTGGTGTATTTGCCTTTATGTATAGGTATTTTAATGAAGAACATCCATAAAATGCATAGTTACCAATTTCAGAAATATTTGCACCAATCGTAATGGATGTTAATGCTGAACAATTAAAGAATGCAGAGTTACCTATCTTCTCTATACTATTAGGGGTGCTAACAGATATCAGGGAAGAACACTCGTAGAAAGCTTGTTCATCGATAGTTCTAACAGCATTGCCAATTGTGACATAAGTCATACTGCGCATACCATAACAGAGATATTTTGGTATATATTCAACCTTATCTCCAAACACAATACCTTGTATATTTCTTGGATAAGCACTATTATGTGTGCCACCACTATATGAGGCTTCACATGCACAGCCTAAACCGTATAGTTTCCATGTGCTGTTATTATGAGCTCTCCTATAACTATATAGTGTTTTTGTGTAATTAATAGTATTCCAATGTATTATATTAGGAAGTATTAGTGATTCTTCTTCAACCTTTCCAAAGATAAATTCTCCCTCATAATTTTCTGGAAAAGTAAATTCGACCAAGTTTTTACAGTCATAAAAGCTTCCATCTGGCATATAAGTGATTGATGGAGGAAAAACAAAGGACTTTATTGAGCTTGATTGAAAAGCATTAGTGTCAATCTCAACTATGGATGCTGGTAATTTTAAATTTTCTATAGGAGAGTTTGTGAATGCAGTTTTTCCTATATATTTAGTTCCTTCTGTTATAACTAAATCTTTACAAGATACCCCTTGAAAAGCATTTTCCAAAATACTATCAACTCCATTTTCAGGAAAGATTATCTCTCGTACACCTGTCTTATAAAAAGAAACAGCTTGCAAATTAGTAAAGTATTTGAATTCTCGGAAAGAAACAAATTTATGAGATGAAAAATCTAATCGTTGAACATTTGCAGCTTCTGCATATGAAATTTCACTATCTTTGTCAGTATCTACTCCTAATTCTATTAAAGCTAAACGAACTTCAAAGTCCGTAAATTTAATAATGTCATTGGGATTAGGTTCTTCTCCATTAGTAGTTCCCTTTGCAATCTCAATCACAGTCCCGTCAGCGAGTGTGAAGTAAACATAGTTTTCATCTTGTGTCACAGATTGGAACATAGAGTCACCATCTTGACCATCCTTTCCATCAGCGCCATTTTGACCATCTTTACCGTCTGCGCCATCAGCACCGTCTTTTCCATCTTGTCCATCATCTCCAGTGGCTTTGCCGAGTTGTGTCCAAGTAGCACCATTGTCATAAGAGATGTACCAATAGCCGTCCTCAATCTTCAATTGTGGAGTGATACCGTCCTTACCGTCTTGACCGTCAGCACCATCTTTGCCGTCCTCGCCATCTTGTCCGTCCTTACCGTCTGTGCCATCCTGACCATTAGAACCATTGGTACCATTTTGACCGTCTTTACCAGAAACAGGGAGTTTGTTACCATTGTCATCCAATAGCCACTCACCATTCAATGTCCAATAATACACACCATCAGTGTCTTGTGCTACACCAATCACAGGAGTAGAGCAATCTTTACCATCTGCTCCGTTTTGACCATTTTGACCATCCTTACCGTCTTGTCCGTGATAAATGGTAATAGGGTCGTGTTTGCCAAAAGTAATGGTATAGCCAATCACTTCGCCATCTTTTTTGATTTCTACTACACCTGTAATAAAGTCGTTGGATTGCAGTACATCTACAATCGTTTGGAGCGATGTGATGTTGGTGTTCATCTCTTTACAGAGTTCTTCGAGTTTGGTGACACGGGAGTCAAGTCCGTCAATAGCATCCCAAATGTCATTGTGACAAGCCGAGAATAGACAGATTGTCAAGCCCAAAAGGAGCAAATGAATTTTCTTCATTGTAATTGAATGTTTTGTGGGAAGTTGGCTCCAAACGCCCCGTTGGTATAAATATAGAAAAAGCGTGGAACCTCTTTTTGCTTATTCTCCAACTTGAGGTTCTAGCAAAACCCTTAACCAAGAATAAACAATGAATGCCCACGCCGATATGCTAATCGTTGTAAAGCACAACGAAAAATACATACCAAGGGGCATTTATCGCTCTCTTGTTTCGGGGTTTGTAATTTGCTAGATTTCAAGTTGCCAAAACAAGCGCCAATAAACGCCTTTTATTATGTCTGCTACCCTCCGCCAGTTGCATTGTTTAGAGTGGTGTAGCGTTGTGTAGAATGGTGTAGCATTGTAGTCGCCAACTCACAAACTCTACTCTATAACCCTAACGCAGACATCCCCGACGTTGGTTCACGGTGCAAAGGTAGTGAATTATTTTGAGATGTGCAAACTTTTTGGATTATATGCCGAAAATTTGTTCGGTTTTTTGGATTAGAGTATTAGACTGGTGGCGGAGAAATGGTAGCACTAGTAGTTCTAGCCGCACTAGATATCCGAATATCATTCGGAACAATAAACATAGGTTCTCAGAAGAAATTAGAAATGTCCGAAAAAGATGTATCAGGCATTCTTTTAGAAAATTATTGCTATGGAATTTTGGGAATTGAGAATTTTTTATTATCTTTGCAGCTGTAAATTAACTACTGAAAATATTACCAACTATGATTGTACATGTAGCATCGTTTTTAGAAAGTATTGGAGGGGCAATTGACAGAGATCATTACCTCCGTCCCATCCCTGGCAGGTTGGGCTATGCTGCCTATTGTCACAAACCAGACTACTCAAAGAAAAAGCGCAAAGAAATGGCAGAACGCCCTATGGTTAAGGCATTTAGCAAAGTTTCAGAAGAAGCAAGTGCAATCCTACGTGACCCTATGCAACGCGAAGCGTGGGCAGAGAAACATTGTGCCGCATTGCGTGAGGCAAGTAAACATCAGCGTATGCCACAAAATGGCAAACCTGCTGTGCCTGCAAGGTTGTATGATTATGTCAAAAAAGAACTATTTAAGTCTCGGTGATGACTGCTTGATGATACGCTCATCACTCGGCGAGGTTCCGATGAGATTCCGATGAGGTTCCGATGAGGTTCCGATGGGGATAGGTGGCAGGTAGGGGGCAGGTCATTGGCAAGAAAGAGGAAATAAGAGAAGAAAACGAGTGAAATTGTTGGTTTTACTTGCGTATGTGAGAAATTGTTGTACTTCGAGGGCACCGACATTGATGTGACCCCAAAAAGTTGGACGGATTATTAAATTTGATATTTAGATCGATATTGCATAGGACTCATACCCAATCGCAATTTTATTCGATCTTTATTGTAATAGATAATATATTTCTTTAGCTGTCTTTTAAAATCATTCATGC
>JAZNJI010000033.1:0-71193 GCA_045577965.1 Paludibacteraceae bacterium | reverse complement strand
CTCAGGCGAAAATTATTATGTACCAACTTGCCCAATCTATATTGAGAAGCAAGATACTTATACTCAGGAGAACCCTATCCCAGTAGATCCAGCCAGAGTGTCGTGCAAGGATCGTCAAGTAACCTTAGAGGCCCTGTCTCTCGGAGTGGAGTATTACTTGTATGATATCATGGGTAGATGCTTGGTTACTGGTGTTTGCTCACAAGGGCAAGTACAGTCGTTCGAATTACCAGAAATAGATGGCTCGTATTTCTTGACTGTTGTTGATACAAATGGTATGCAGCAAACAGTTCATATGTTTGTCGAATAAAAAACAATAAACAGATGATTAGTTAATAATAAATGCGGATTTCTCGTCCGCATTTATTATTAATTATGTGCCCAACCTAGGGCAAAGACACTGATGCGACAACCGCGGATAGCACTCAGTTGCTTCATGCATTCAAACATCGTTGAGCCAGAAGTAATCACATCATCCACCAGAAGGATATGCTTATTCTTCCACTCCTCTGGATAACATACAGAAAACAAATCTTTCACATTACTTTCTCGCTTATCAAATTGCGAGCGAGATTGGTGTGGATTGTTGCGCATACGTACCAAATGCTGGGTATCAATCGGTAAATGCAACACTTCACTCATTCCTTTGCATATATACTCTGCTTGGTTAAATCCACGTTCGCGCAAACGACGAGAATGCAGAGGAATTGGCACCAATACATCAATATCCTCCAATAGTGCAGATCCCACATATTCACGCGCAGCCTCCCTTCCCAAAACATAAAATAAATTCGGATTGGGATTATTACCGAACTTACCTCTTTCTATCAACGAACGGAGTAGCGCTCCACGCTCACGATTATAATAGGCAAATGCTGCTCCACGCTCGTAGTTAATCTTTCTGTGCTCAACTTGCATGCGATCTGCAAATAGCATATCTATACCATTATTGGCGATCTCGGCATGTTCCGTACGCGCTATAGCAGCAATACAAGAGAAGCATATATCCCGCTCCTCCTGCATTAATTTTTGTCCACATGCAGCACAACACGAAGGAAATAAGACCTCCAATACCGATCGCCAACATGTAGAAAATATGTTTCGCATTACTTACGACCTCTCATCCACCCTGCAAATACAGATGTTCTACTGGGTTGAGATGCTTCTTGAGGTATTTCCTCAACATCAAAGTCAATAACGATATCTCCGGCTTCATGAGTGATTGGTTGGGCGGAAGCGATCAATCCAGTGCGTTCAATATCATCATGACCCACAACAATCTTCAAATCAATCTCATCGTTTAGATTAGTTGAATTATCCTCTTTAGAAGCATCAAGTTGCTTGGGTTCTTCATAAAAATCTTTAATCGCTTCGTCTACGGTTTTCTTACCCACAGCATCATCCAAGCCTGGAATATTAGAAACTTCAAAACCCGTAGCAATGATTGTCACACGCACATTATCCTCCAAACTCTCATCCAGCGAAGCTCCCCATTGTACTTCAACATCCTCTCCTATTTCGCTAACGAACTCATGAATTTGGCTCATCTCAGACATAACTACCGCATGCTCGGTGCTTGTATATATCTGCAGCAACAAACGTGTCGCACCACGTACATCGCTATTTACCAATGGAGAGTGTAAAGCATCATGAATAGCCTTAGTGATACGATTCTCACCATTTGCCTTACCCACACTCATGATGGCAACATTACCACTCTTCAGCGTATTATATACATCTGCAAAATCAGTATTGATATAACCTGGCACAGTAATAATCTCTGCTATTGCACGTGCTGCATTAGCCACTACATCATCCGATTTCGAGAACGCATTCAGCATATTTAGATCTGGGTATATCTGACGCAGTTTCTCGTTGTTAATCACCAAGATAGCATCTACTTGCTCTGCTAGATGTGCGACACCAACCATCGCTTTCTTTATCTTCTTTGGTCCTTCAAATGTAAATGGCAAAGTAACGATTCCTACAGTCAAAATGCCCATCTCGCGCGCAACTGATGCTACCACTGAAGACGCACCTGTACCTGTACCGCCTCCCATTCCTGCCGTCAAGAAGAGCATTTTAGTGCCGTCATTCAATGCCTCTTTGATACGATCACGATTCTGCTCGGCATACTCTTGCGCTACCTCAGGTTTACCGCCAGCACCCAAACCAGGCCCCAATTGCAGCTTAGCGGGCACACTACTGCGTTCCAAAGATTGCTTGTCGGTATTGCATACTAGAAACGAGACATCCTTTACTCCTTGCGCATATAGATAGTTCACAGCATTGCAGCCACCACCACCTACACCCATCACTTTTATTGTAGAATCTTGCGCTAAGTCTAACACACCATCTAAGGTCTCAATCAAATTTTCCATATTCTTTTTAGATTTAATGATTATTCGTTTGCTTGTTTTCTATTTGTTTCTTGCTCAGTAAAGAGATCCAAAGTCATTTCTCTTAATGCCTGAAAAATTGGCAATCCAGTGTTATTTGCGGCTGCCAATGGATGTTTCTTACGGTATTCATTTCCCAACAATAATGTACCTACCAAGGATGAATATATCGGCATGCACATCTCATCATCGGTATCCGTACTCAGGAAAGATGCATGCGAACCATACATCACGGGAATACGTGTTTTTTGCTGTAGATATTGATTAATTCCCTTCAACATCGCACCACCACCCGTAATATACAAGACTCTATAGCGATCAACCTCCTCATTTAGTATCTCCATCAACGGATTTATCATCTGATCAAGACGCGAAGAGATAATATTTGCTAAATCCTTTTCCATCAATGCTACCTCACCACCAGGAGCATTAGGAGCTGGTATTCGGAAACGATGATTCACCTCCACAAAATCAGCTGAAGCACAACCATACTTACATTTCAATTGCTCAGCATACGCTAACGACACACCTATCTGTTCAATATCTCGTGTGATATCATATCCACCTAGAGGTATCACCTTATTATGCAAGTACTGGGTACCTTTATATGCGGTTAATGTTGTCGTTTGTGCGCCCATATCCAATATTACACATCCATCTACCATGTCATCTACGGTGTCATCAGCCAAAGCCAATGCATTTAACAAAGCATCTGGACGCACATACATTCGCTCCATACGTTTAGCCGATCGAGAAAAACTATCAATCACCTTTTGCTCTAGTTCCTTCTTTCCTACAAAAGCCATGAAATGTGCTTGCACAATAGTTGCTTGTTGTACCGATGTAGGCGGTTCATCTTGTTGCTTACCATCTAACGTGTAATAGTACGGCACTAAATCCAACACTGCCACATCTGGATTACGAGTTTCAATTTTCTTCTTGCACTCCAACTCCATATCATCCAGCAACTCTTGTGTTACTTCACGCTTACGAATTTGATCACGCTTCGAAGTCACCGAGACTATCTGCATCGTACGCCCCCCTACACTCACAAAAGCAGAAGGCAAGGCATCTACACGAATACGATTCGCCAATAATTTTAGCGTCTCATTAATCATATACCCTGCATTAGTAGGACTAACAACCACTCCACGCTCCATGCACTGGAATTTGTTCGACGATTCTACGCCCAATACACGCAAACGTCCATCCACCATCTCTGCTGCCATCGCACGCACATTGTGACTACCCAAATCTATCGCCACTAACGGTACGGATTGTAATATCTTATGTTTCTTTGCCATAAATCACTATACTCTTAACATTCAACTCTAAACTACTTCCGTCCCACAACTTGATTATCAAAGCGCAAATCATACTCACGATACTCCGGATAACCTATTTGATCAAAACCCTTAGTATACAATTGTCGCAACTTCGCCAGTTTATCCTCATAATCCTCCAATTCGCCCAAGATTATCTTCGCATCAGATCCTTCCTGAGTCAGTACTATATATTTTGAAGTTTTTACATGAATTGCACGAATACGTTCTTTCCAGTATTTATCATCGCGCAACCAGCTCACAAAATCAAAATACTCCGCCATTGCAGCACGTTCCGTCACGGCCCCTTTCAACATAGGCAAATTTTTATCCACTTCTCCACGTATCGGCATCACACGGCGATCTGAATCCACGTAATAGTAACCATTACTGGATACTACCGCCAATACTGGAATACGCTGAGAAATAGTAATATGCACTTTACCAAAAGGCGACTTATAGCACTCTGCCTCGCGCACCATTTCATGTTTCAACAAGCACTGCTCTATCGCATGGCAATCCACGATTCGCATACTATCACCTTGTGGATAACAAGCATGACGCTTCAAATAATATTCCAATTCGAATGCATCCACAAACTGACGTTTCACACTATCCTTTACCACGATACACACTTGTGTACAAGGTGAAGATTTACATACTGCAGAGCACCAGACACCGCTACCACCAACCACTATGCAGCATATCACTGCCGTGATTGCAATCAGATTTTTTTTAACCATTTGTTTCATAAATTAAGGTTTTTGTTATAGTATTTACCAATCGATCTATATCACCTGCACCCATCGTCATAACCACACACGCCTTACCCATCGTCACCAATTTATTCACCCTTTCACTCAAGTACACAACCAATTCACTTTTCTCCACCAATATCTTCCTTGTACATTCTTCTGATTTCACCTTCTCTAGCAACCATTCACTATTCACACCTTCCAAGGGCAGCTCACGCGCAGGGTAGATCGGCAATAGAATAATCTCATCCAACCCACTCAATGCCTCCGCAAAACCATCTGCGAGGTCGCGCGTACGCGAGAATAGATGCGGTTGAAAAACTCCTAGCAAATACCGCTCTGGAAATAATCTTCGAACTGACTCTATGCTCGCCTTTAACTCCTCTGGATGATGTGCATAATCATCCACATACGCTACTTGTGGAGTATTCACATGCACATTGAATCTTCGATACACACCCGTAAAACTCTCCACCCCCATGCGTAACTCCTCATCGCTCGCGCCCACCAGATGTGCTACAGCCATTGCAGCCACACTATTCTCTATATTTACCCATGCTGATACACCCAATCTTATTCCATTCACCGTTCCACTTGGATAATGAAAATCAAAGTATATCGCCCCATCCTTTACCACCACATTATCAGCATAAAAGTGCGGTTGTGAATCATCGATAAGAGATTGGATATGGTTGCGCTGCGCTTGTATCACATCATAGGTGTACAACTCTACACTATCCTTTACCGAACCATACAATTCCACACCACGCTTCACCACCAACGCATGCTCCACCAATCCTGCATACTTCGCAAAACTCTCTTTATACGCCTCCTCTGTACCATAGATATCTAGGTGATCAGCATCCATACTCGTTATAACTGACATATACGGCCGTAGGTGATGAAACGATCTATCAAACTCATCCGCCTCTACTACCACCAAATCACTCTCGGAATCCAACAGCAGATTAGTATGGTAGTTATTCGCTATTCCACCCAAAAATGCATTGGTACCCATATGTGAACCATGCAATATATGCGCCAGCATCGTACTCGTCGTCGTCTTACCATGTGTGCCTGCCACACACAATGCACGCACCGAGCGCGTCACCATACCTAGCACCTCTGCACGTTTTTTGATTAGGAAATCGTGTTCACGCAACCATACATATACAAGCGCATCCTCGGGCACAGCAGGCGTACGCACTACGATCGTTCTTCCTTTGTCCAATCCCTTGACAACATTCAAACTATCATCATACTGTACAACTATGCCTTCCGCCTCCAACTCTTTGGTCAAGGGTGACTCCGTACGGTCATAACCCAACACATCATACCCTTTGGCAGCAAAATACCGTGCCAATGCACTCATACCTATGCCACCTATACCCAAAAAATAGAATGTATGTATATGTCCAAAATCCATTAGCTACCTAACCACAGCTACGCATTCCGCCAAATCTACCAACCGTTGCTCGCCCGTCAGCATATTCTTCAGCATTACCTTGTTAGCCGCCATCTCATCACCTCCAACAATAGCCACAAAAGGTATCTTCTTTGCATCCGCGTACCCCATCTGTTTCTTCATCTTCGTTGGCTCTGGATAAACTTCTACGCACACCCCATGATCACGCAACACCTTCGCCCAACGCAACGAATACAGCAACTCCGCTTCGCCGAAACTAGCAAACAGTAACTCCGTCGTCGATTGTAAATTCTCCGGATACAGGTCCAACTCAGTCAGTACATCGTATATACGATCCGCGCCAAACGATATACCCACGCCCGACACCCCTGGCATGCCAAAGATACCCGTCAGATTATCATATCTACCACCACCGGTGATACTACCCATCTGCACATCTAATGCCTTCACCTCGAAGATTGCACCCGTATAATAGTTCAAGCCACGAGCTAAACACAAATCCAATTCCACCTGCATACCAATTGGCTCATAGGTCGCCATATCGCCATCTTGCGTACTCTCTGCATATAACGCAAAAATCGTGCGCAACTCTTCTATACCCTTCAATCCTTGCTCCGAACCTGCCAACACTTGCTCCAACTGATCCAATTTCTCTGTGTTCGTACCACTTAGATGCAAAATTGGCTGCAACGCATCCACCGCAGCCTCTGGCAAACCCTTCTCCAGCAGTTCCTTGTTCACATTTTCGATACCTATCTTATCCAACTTATCTATCGCTACTGTGATATCAATCATACGCTCTGGCTGACCTATCACCTCTGCAATCCCGGCTAAGATCTTACGGTTGTTGATATGTAAACTCACACGAATACCTAACCTGCGATATACCTCTTCCACAATCTGAATCAGCTCCACCTCACTCAGTAGCGAATTGGTGCCCACTACATCTACATCGCATTGATAAAACTCACGATACCTACCCTTCTGAGGACGATCTGCACGCCATACAGGCTGAATCTGATAACGTTTAAAAGGAAACTGGATATCCTCGCGATGTTGCACTACGAACCGAGCAAAAGGCACTGTCAGATCATAGCGCAAACCTTTTTCACTCACCTTCGTCGTTAATGCACCAATAGTAGCACTATCCAACGCATCGTGACTGATAGCTGATTTCCAATTCCCTGAGTTTAGAATCTTGAATAGTAACTTATCGCCTTCTTCGCCGTACTTACCCATCAGCGTACTCAAATTCTCCATCGCAGGAGTTTCTATCTGCTGAAAACCATACAACGAGAATACCGACTTTATCGTATCAAAAATATAATTTCTGCGTGACATCTCTAGCGGAGAAAAATCACGTGTACCTTTTGGAATACTTGGTTTTTGTGCCATATTATTTGTAGTTATAAAGTTCTAATGTATTAAAAATTCAAATGTCTCAATATCTTGTTGGTAGCTCCAAGTTCGCTCTGTACATAATCATTCGCCTTCTGTCCCATCATCTCTTGCTCAGCAAAAGCCCGGTCCAATGCCAGAGCCAATTCCTTGTAATTCTTCACACTCAGCGCAGCACCTGCATCTATCAAACCTTTCGCCTCGCGGAACTTCTCCCATGCTGGTCCAAAGACTACCGGCATGCCATATACCGCTGCCTCCAAAGTGTTATGTATCCCCACACCAAATCCTCCACCCACATAAGCCACATTGCCATAACGATAGATCGATGATAACACTCCTATTGTATCCACTAATAGCACACGGCAATCATGTACCTTACTCTCAGTCGCCTCTGTATAGCGCACATAGCGCCCCTCAAACAACTGATATATACTATGCAAATGCTCTACATCTATCTCGTGAGGCACCAATATCAACTTCACATCGTCGCGCTCACGCAAATATCGCGCTAGGTGCTTCTCATCTTCTGGCCATGTACTACCAGCCACTATCACCCGCGCAGCATCCCCTAAGAACTGCTCTACAACCGACAATTCTTTCGCTTGATTTCGAACCTCTATCACACGGTCAAAACGAGTATCACCTGCCACCTCCACGCGATCAACAGCATACTTTCTTAGCAACTCAGCTGAGGCCGCATCTTGCACGAAGATACAATCAAACACATGTAATAATTGTCTATATCCTTGGCCCCATGGGCGAAAAAACAATTGCTTAGGACGAAAGATAGCCGATACCAAATAGGTTGGCACTTGCTTCGCTTTCAGTGCATTCAAATATGCAGGCCAAAACTCATATTTTACCATCACTGCAGCCTCTAGAGGCAACATTCCTACCATACGCTTCGCGTTTCTGCGCGTCGCAAAAGGCAAATACACCACCTTATCCACCATCGCATAATGCTTGCGAAGTTCATAACCCGAGGGAGAAAAGAAGGTTAATAGTATCTTACGAAATGGCAACTCACTATGCATACGCTCTATAATGGGACGTGCTTGCTCAAACTCTCCCACCGATGCCGCATGTACCCACAACACACCACAACCATTCAACGTCGAAACCCATTGCTCCAACTCCGCTAAAGCACAACTCTGACCCTTCACTAACTTACGAGCCTTCTTATGCCCCAACAATGCCGCCAATCGCAATATCCAAAAATATAGAAACATTCCTTCACCTAGTTATCCATTTTCATTCAGCCTGCAAAGATACTACTTTTTTTTGACTCTTACAAATTTATCAGCATTTTTCCATTTAGACACTCACACTATCATCTCTAACACAAAACTACAAACATCCTAAGGTTATCCCGAAGATACCCTGAAGATACCCCGAAGATAGATTATAAAGACAAGTAATCTTATTTTGTCACTTGGAAACTACAAAAGTATTAAAGTTTCCTAAAAAATTTGGTTATTCCAAAGAAAAATAGTACTTTTGCACGATTTTTGTTAAAATAAAAAACGCAAGACCATTATAGGCCGTATGACCAACATAAAAGACAACATATTAAAAGTGGCTATTGAACGGATGCAACAAGTGGGCATTCGTAGTGTGTCCATCGACGATATTTGTCATGAGTTGGGCATATCGAAAAAGACATTCTATGTGTATTTTCCATCAAAAGATGACCTAGTACATGCCATCCTGCATAAGCATGAGCAGAAAGTGGCGCATGACTTGGATAACGCACTATCTAAACGCACCATCACGCAGGTGATTGTGGAGTGGGCGAAGATTGCTAAATCCACCGCCAAGAAGGATTTGAAAACACCAGCGATGATGTATGACCTGGAGAAGTACTATCCGCAACTGTTCACCGCACACAAAAAAGTGATGCGGCAAACGGCAGAGAATATTTTGGTACGGTTTTTGGAGAAAGGCGTGAGCGAGGGAATCTTCCGAGCCGAGATTGATGTGGATGTGGTGGCGATGATGTTCCTAGACATGCAATACCGATTGCTGGATCTGATAACGGGCGAGCAAATGACCAAAGAGGAAGTGCACCGCATAGGACGGCAACGAATGGATATTTTGATGCGAGGCATATTGAGCGAAACCGGTTTGGTGCAGTTGAGAGAGAAAGTGAAAAATAATATATAATATAAGGTATAAAGATGATGAAAAAAATTGTTTTAGCCATTGGCTTGTTCGCGTTTTTGGCGAACGGCATGCAGGCAGAAGATCATGTGATGGCAGCTACGAAGAAAGCTGAGGTGCGTGAGGTGCCTGCGACATTAAACCTAAGCCTCGCAGAGGCGCAAGATTATGCGGTGGAGACTAACCGCAGTTTGAAGAATGCCAGTTTGGCGGTACAAAAAGCGTATGCCACCCGTTGGCAAACGATAGCCAGTATGCTGCCGTCGGTGGATATGTCGTGGGCATACCAATCTATGATGGGCTACAAGATGAACTTTGGTGGTATGCCTATTGAAATGCCAGACAATGGTACATTGGGTATCACAGCATCCGTAGGTATCAATGGACAGGCGATTGTGGGGGCATTGCTCAACAATACTGCAATTGAGATGCAAAAACTGAATCTCGAAATCAGCGAGGACAACCTGCGTGCGAGTGTGAAATCGAGTTACGCTTCGGTGTTGGTGCTGGAAGATGTGGTGAAGTTGCTGGATAGTTCGCTGAAGAACATTGAGAACTTGGCAGCAATGACCCAACGCAGCGTGGAAGTGGGTGCAGCAGAGCAAACAACGGCTGACCAAATCCTCGTGCGTGTGAACACATTGAAGAATAATATCAATGCTAACAAGCGTTCGACACAGTTGGCAATCAATGCGCTGAAAGTGCTGCTGAATGTTCCAGCAGAAACCGAACTGACCCTCACCACCCAACTCAGCGATATGCTGAGTGCGGAAGCAATAGTCGCATTGCTGGGTAAAGACTTTGTATTGGAAAATAACCTCAGCTATCAAACACTAGCTAAAAATGTAGAATTGGCGAAGAAGAATGTACACATGGCAGGTTGGGCGTATGGTCCAACAATAGGCGTGGGCTATCAATACAGCGAAAAAGACTATTTTGGAAAGAAAGAGGGCTTTAACATGACTCCTCCTAATGCGCTGAGCGTACAAGTGAGCATGCCACTCTGGTCGTCGGGTAAGCGTGCGGCAGGTGTGGTGGAAAAGAAAATTGCCTTGGAAGAGGCACGTAACACCTTTGAGGAGACAGCCGATAACCTTGGAATCCAAAATGAACAATTGCGCTATAACCTGCAAAATGCGTATGAGACCTACACCAACGAGCAAGAGAACATGGGCGTGACACAACGCGTGTTTGACAACACTTCGCTGAAATTTCAACAGGGTGTGGCAAGTAACCTAGACCTCGTGAACGCAAGTAACGACCTCATCACCGCACAATCGACGTATGTGCAAGCGGTGCTGACATTGGTGAATGCGGAAGTGGAATTGGAGAAATTTCTGAACTTGTAGTGAGTCCCAACTCCTGACTCCAGACACCGAATAACATGGATAACTAATTAACAAAACGATAAATGAAAAAGATTGTATTAATGATGGCTGCCGCAGTTTGTTTGATTGGTTGCGGCAAGAAAGATGCTCAGGCAACTCAACAAGAAGCTGAGCGCGTGGAGGTGGTAGGTACAATAACCCTCCAAGAAAAAGAGATTGAGCGCGTGCTCAATATTTCTACGAACTTACAGGGCTATGTGACACAAAACGTAGCACCATCGCTGACAGGAAAGATAGAGCATATCTTCGTGGAAGTAGGCGATGAGGTGAAAGCAGGCGACATGCTTGTACGTATGGACCAAACACAGTATCTCACACAAAAAATCCAATTGGCTAATCTTGAAATCGAGGTGGGACGTTTGGAGGCATTGCTAGAAACAGGAAGCGTAAGCCAACAGACCTACGACCAGACAAAAGTGGCATATGACCAACTAAAGCAAAACCTCGCTTTCTTGGAGCAAAATACTTACGTGAAAGCTCCATTCGACGGTGTTATTTCTGCTAAGACCTACGAAGATGGCGAGCTATATGGCGGTCAGCCAATCGTGGTGCTCACACAAGTGAAGAAACTGAAAGCGTTGATTGCAGTGCCAGAGACTTATTACCCTATGATTAAGGAAGGTATGAAGCTGACCGTGAAGAGCGAAGTGTATCCAGATGAGTCTTTCCCTGCAACGATTGAAGTGGTTTATCCAACCATCGACGCTGCGAGCCACACCTTCCAATGCAAGGTGGTTATCCCTAATGCGAGCGAGAAGTTGCGTGGCGGTATGTACGTGACTACTACCCTCGGTCTGGGCAAAGAGAACACCATCGTGGTGCCTTATCAATCCGTGGAGAAACTGATTGGTTCGAACGAGCGTTTTGTGTTCATCAACGAGAACGGTTATGCTAAGCGTGTGAGCGTGAAACTCGGACAACGCTTTGACGAGAACATTGAAATCATTGCACCAGAAATCAAAGCAGGTGTAGAATACATCAGCGTAGGTCAACACAAACTGGTTGACGGTGTGAAAATCGAAGTAAAGTAATGTTGAAAAAGTTTTAATAGTTTTAGTCGCCCTTTGGGCTGTTTTAAGGGCCAACTCACCTTTAAAACTTTTAGAACTCTTAAAACCTTTAAACTTCTGAAAGAATTATGGCAATTTATAAAACCGCGATTAAGAATCCCGTAACGACTATGCTGGTGTTCGTTGCGGTGATGATCATAGGTCTGTTCTGCTTCGTGCAACTGCCTGTGGACCAATTCCCTGAGATGGACCCACCATATGTGATGGTGATGACTACCTATCCAGGTGCGTCGGCGTCCGAGATAGAGACCAACGTCTCGAAAATCATGGAGAACAGTTTGACTTCGGTGGACAACCTGAAGTATATCAACTCTACCAGTAAAGATAACGTCAGTCTTGTAGTACTCGAATTGGAATGGGGGTCCGACATTACGGAAGCCGTCAACGACATACGATCGTTCTGTGACATGGCTAAGAACCAGTTGCCTGATGGTTGTTCGTCGCCAATGGTGTTCAAGTTCTCATCGAGCACCATGCCAATCTGCCAATATGCTATCACGGCAGACGAGTCGTATCCTGCGCTCGACAAAATCCTCAACGATGAGGTGATTCCACAATTGAACCAAATCAATGGTATCGGTAACCTGTCTGTGGCAGGTGCACCAGACCGCTATGTGTATGTGGATATTGACCAACAAAAACTAGACGCTTTTGGCATCTCGCTGGAGCAAGTGGGACAAGTCATCTCTGCCAACAACCTCAACCTCTCTTCAGGTACGGTGAAGATGGAGAAAGAGCAGTACCAAATGCAAGTACGCTCTGAGTTCATCGAGAGTCGCGAGATTGAGGACCTGATGGTGACCATGACCCCACAAGGTCAACAAGTATTCGTGCGCGACATCGCCACGGTGCGCGATACTATCAAGGACCTCTCATTGGATGAGAAGACCAACGGTCGTGAAGCTGTGCGTCTGATTGTGGCTAAGCAATCGGGCTCCAACACCGTGCAAGTCTGCGAGGACGTAGATAAAGCATTGAAGAAGATTCAAAAGCAACTGCCTACCGACGTGAAGATTCAAGAGATCTACAACTCGGCTGATAATATCCGCAATAGTATCAACTCATTGGAAGAGTCGGTGTTGTACGCGCTCTTGTTCGTGGTGTTGGTGGTGTTGTTCTTCCTGGGTAAATGGCGTGCGACGATTATCATCTCGCTCACTATTCCAATCTCTTTGATTGTAGCCTTCATCTACCTAAAGATGGCTGACTCCAGCATCAACATCATCTCACTCTGTTCGTTGACTATCGCAATTGGTATGGTGGTGGACGACGCGATTGTGGTGCTCGAGAATATCACACGCCATATCGAACGTGGCGAGAGTCCACGCGAGGCAGCTATCTACGCCACCAACGAGGTGTGGGTCAGCGTTATCGCTACTACCCTCGTACTCTGCGCCGTATTTGTACCACTGACAATGATGGATGGTATGGCAGGTATTATGTTCGAGTCATTGGGTTGGATTGTAACAGTCGTATGTTGTACCTCTACCGTGATTGCTATTTCTCTCACACCAATGCTCTGCTCTAAACTGCTGAAAGCACGAAAAGTGCGCGTGGAGAATGGTAAACTCATCGATGACAGCGACAAGAAGTCTTGGTACGACCGCACTATCGTAGCTTTCCTTGACAAGGTAGACAAAGCATACGGCAAATCACTTGCATGGTGCTTGCGCCACAAGGCATTGACTATTGTTATTCTATTTGCGTTCTTCGGAGCTTCACTCTTGCCATTTATTTTTGGCAAAGTAGGTACCGACTTTATGCAACAACAGGACAATGCTCGCTTGAGCGTAACCATCGAGTTACAACGCGGTACACGCATTGAGGAAACCCTCAAAACCGCACGCAAATTGGAAGAGCGTTTTATGGTGCTTGTGCCTGAGATTGAGATGATTGCTACCTCTGCGGGTTCCAATGATGATGACGGTACGGGTGCTATCTTCTCCACCACCATGAACAATACCATCTCTATGACCGTGCGTTTGAACAAGAAATGGGAACGCGAGCGCACTATCTGGCAGATTGCCGAAGTGCTCCGTCAAGAGATGGCTCAATATCCTGAAATCATTGAGTATCAAGCATCTACCAGCGGTGGTGGTCCTGGTGGTGGCAATACTGTAGATATCGAAATCTATGGCTATGACTTCGATATTACCAACCAAATGGCGCAACAAGTCATGGCACTGACCAAAGAACTGCCTGGTGCACGTGATGTCTATGCCGACCGCGATGATGACCGCCCTGAAATCAAAATTGTAGTGGACAAAGAGAAAGCCAGTCGTCTTGGATTGACTTCTGCCACCATATCTTCCTACCTGCGTAACCGCGTGAATGGTATGGCTGTGGGCTTCCTGAAAGAGGATGGTTCGGAGTATGATATCCTCGTTCGCCTCAAAGAAGAAAACCGCAACTCTATCAGCGATGTACTTGACTTCTCTATCCCTACCCCAACTGGTAAGACTATCAAACTGTCAGAAGTCTGCTCAGTGGACGAATATTGGGCACCACCAAAAATCGTTCGTAAGTCACGTCAGCGTATTGTGACCGTCAAGGTGACACCATTTGAGACTACATTGGGCGAATTGGCACAAGCCATTGAGACACAAGTGCTTCCTCAAGTAGATGCCCCTGCTGGATACACTATGCGTATCGCGGGTGACTACGAAGACCAACAAGAGACATTCGGCAAGATGGGTATGCTGGGTATGCTGATTATCCTGCTCGTGTATATCGTGATGGCATCGCAGTTCGAGTCGTTCAGCAAACCTGCTATCATCATGTTCTCCGTACCATTTGCGCTCTCGGGTGTGATTATAGCCCTATGGCTCACCAATACTTCTCTGGATATGATTGGCGCACTGGGTCTGGTACTCCTTGTGGGTATTGTGGTGAAGAATGGTATCGTGCTTGTGGACTATATCAACCTCATGCGAGAGCGTGGACACGACCTTAACGAGGCCATCCAGATGTCAGGCGAGAGCCGTCTGCGCCCTGTATTGATGACAGCATTTACCACTATTCTCGGTATGGTGCCAATGGCTGTGAGCCAAGGTGAAGGTGCCGAGATGTGGCAACCATTGGGTATTGTCGTAATCGGTGGTTTAACCGTTAGTACCTTCCTCACCCTCTACATTGTACCTGTAATTTATGGTGCAATGTCTAAGAAGGGCGAACGCGACAAACTCAAGAAAGTGCGCGAGAACTTCATCTTCATGAACATTGAAGTGAAAGACTGCGAAGAAACTCAAAATTCATAACTCGAAATTCATAATTATCTATGAAATCTATAATGATCATATTCAATCAAGCTAACACCGAGCGTGTAGAGTATATGCTTGATATGTTAGAGATACGCGGTTTTACCTTCTTCGAGGATGTGCAAGGCCGTGGTAGCAAGAATGGCGAGCCTCGCCGTGGTACGCACGCATGGCCTGAGATGAACTCTTGCGTCATTACCATCGTGCCAGACGAGAAAGCTCCACTATTGCTCGAGGCGGTTAAGAAACTTGATAAACGTAACGAAGAAGTGGGTGTACGCGCTTTCATGTGGAATATAGAAGCTACTGTATAACACATCTACTACATAACAAAATAATCGCTATTGATACCCTCAATAGCGATTATTTTATTATTACTCAGCAATTACTTAGTGATTACTTAGTGATTAGTTAGTGATTCAGCAACCAATAGTAAAAAAAAAGAAGGATTGTCATCCCGACAACCCAATCTCTACTTAACCTTAAATCTAATACCATGAAAAACACGGTGCAAAGGTACTGCTTTTTTCTATACCCTCCAAATATTTTGGCAGAAAAATATGTTTTATAACACATATTTCGTTGTTTTGACAAGTAAACTTTGCAAAATTACACGAAATTAATTTTTTTTTGGAAAAATATTTTGTCATCTCAAAAAAAAGCAGTACCTTTGCACTCGCTTTCGAAAAGGAAGTACTACATAACAAATTGGTGCGGTAGTTCAGTTGGTTAGAATACATGCCTGTCACGCATGGGGTCGCGGGTTCGAGTCCCGTCCGCACCGCAAAGAAGATGCAAATGCATCTTCTTTTGTTTTCCACATACTAGCCCTATATGCCTTTATCATACAAAATAAATAAAAGCCACCTTGACGGGGTGGCTTTTATCCAATATTTCAATCTAGTAATTAAAGTGCTTTCAACGTAGCTAACAAATATTCGTAGAACTTAGCCACTGTAGCGATATTGACGCGCTCATCTGGAGAATGAGGATACTTGATAGTAGGACCAAACGAAATCATATCCATACCAGGATAATTACGACCAATGATACCACACTCCAGACCTGCATGGATAATAATCACGCGTGGTTCCACACCATAGTTAGCTTGATACGTACTCTTCATCACATCCAAGATATGGCTTTTTAGGTTTGGTTTCCAACCTGGGTAAGAACCTGAAAACTCTACTTCTGCACCTGCCATCGCAAAGACAGAATGAATAATTTCTTGCAATTCCTCTTTACGTGACTCCACAGATGAGCGTGTCAAGCAATATACAGTCACACAGTTATCTGCTGTCGTGAGCATAGCAAGGTTATTACTGGTCTCTACTACGTCTGGCATCTCTGGGATCACACGATATACGCCATGAGGACAAGCGGTTATAGCGTGAATAAGGAAGTCTTGCACATCTTCTGGCAACTCTGTAGCAGGACACTCTACTTGCTCTGCTGCAAAGTGGATATTATCCTCTACACCATCGTATTCAGCAACAAACAAATCCTCGCACTCTGCTACCAAGTCCATGATATCATCTAGTCCCTCTGCAGGAATAGTGATCACAGCAGAAGCCTCGCGTGGAATAGCATTGCGCAAACTACCACCGTCCACACTTGCCAAACGTGCCTCGTAGTTAGCCACAGCCTCCTTCAGAAAACGGAAAAGCAACTTGTTAGCATTCGCACGTTGTAAGTGAATATCGCAACCCGAGTGACCACCTTTACAACCAGTAACACTCACCTGCACAGCTACATCTCCCTCTTCTACTTCTACTGGCGTATAGGCAAACTTAGCAGTCGTATCTACACCACCTGCACAACCTACATACAACTCGCCTTCAGCTTCAGAGTCGAGGTTGAGCAATGTCTTGCCTTGCAGCAGGCCACCTTCCAAGGCAAATGCACCATACATACCAGTCTCTTCATCTACGGTCACGAGAACTTCCAATGCTGGATGTACCAATGATTGATCTGCCAATATAGCCATAGCAGCTGCTACACCTATACCATTATCTGCACCCAATGTTGTACCTTTGGCCGTTACCCAATCACCATCAACATATGCCTCTATAGGATCATTCTCAAAATCGAATACAGTATCATTATTCTTCTGTGGCACCATATCCATATGACCTTGCAAGATAACACCTGGGTGATTCTCATAGCCAGGACTAGCTGGTTTACGGATAATCACATTACCTATACCATCTACAATAGTCTCTAAGCCCAATGAACGACCATATTCTGCCAAAAAAGCAGATACTTCTTCTTTCTTGCCCGAAGGACGGGGGATTTGTGTAAGGCTATAGAAATTGCTCCATACGCCTTGAGGTTGTAAATTCTTCATATGATTCATTATTTTGGTTATACTATTATCAAATCACTCTTTGGTCAACTCACCACAGAGTGGAGTTTGCAATAATTCTTTCACAAGGTCATTGTTGCTGGGATTCTCTCCAAAGAGATACATCATCTTGGTCAGCAATGCTTCCGTAGTGATATCATAGCCCGATATTACACCAGCTTTCAAGAGCGGAAGGCTTACTGCATACTGCCCCATGGCTACCGAACCAGTGTTACATTGCGTCTTATTTACAACAATAATACCTCGTTCAACAACATCACGCAAATGTTGATACAGCCAATCGCACGATGGTGCATTACCCGCACCATAGGTCTCTAGCACCACGCCACGCAAGCCTGGAGTGCTAAGAATCGCTTTCACAACCGACTCCGTAATACCAGGAAACAATTTCAGCACCGCCACATTGCAATCTGTCTTATCACGCAAACGCAACTGTGCCCCTACATCAGGACGATTTATGAACTGCTTTTGGTATGTTATGCGCACACCCGCACGCGCAAGCGCGGGATAATTATAGGAGTTAAATGCCGAAAAATGCTCTGCATTACGCTTCGTGGTACGATTGCCACGATAGAGTGCATCGTCCATGAAGATGGTCACCTCTGGCACCATCGCGTTGCCATCCTCATCCTTAGCAGCTGCAATCTCAATGGCTGTCAGCAGATTCTCCTTCGCATCCGAACGCAATACACCCACAGGTAGTTGACTACCTGTAAAGACAACAGGTTTGCTCAAATTGTGAAGCATAAAACTCAATGCCGAAGCAGAATATGACATTGTATCGGTACCATGCAAAATCACAAAACCATCATACTTATCATAGTTGTCATACACCATGTGCGCCATCTTCGACCAATTCTCTGGATTGATATCCGAAGAATCCAACAGCGGATCAAAAGGCAACATATCCACCTCTATATCACCTGCAAAAAGCTCAGGTACAAAGGATTGAAACGTAGTCATATCTGCTGGATGCAATGCTCCTGATTTAGGATCACGTACCATCGAAATTGTTCCACCAGTAAAAAGAAGCAATACTTTCATATTTCGTCTGCAATTAATTTGCCTGCAAAGATACAACTATTTTCTTATTTTACCAAATTTTTAATTATATATATGCAAATGGATAGAAAAAAAAGGGGGCTCGATATCCCATCGCGCCCACCTCGTTATTATGAAAAACACTATTTTAAACACAAGTGAATTGTGTTGTCTGTCGATCAATTCATATCTACCAATTTGTATCCTTTACCATGTACACTCATGATACGTATTGGACTATTCTCTCCCAAATAATTGCGCAGGTGATTCACATACACACTCAATGAACGCGCATTGAAATAAGTGTCCTCACCCCATATACTCATCAAAATTCGGTTGCGATCTACCAAATTATTCATATTTTGGCACAACATCCTCAATAGGTCATTCTCACGCGAGCTAAGGTGTTTATCTCCTAATTGCTGACGTACGGAATCAAACATCAATTCTCCTAATGGCCATGCTGTTTGCTCTGAAGCAGAGGACATACGGCATCTGCGTACCACTGCATCTATTTTGCAAATCAGAATATCCATAGAAAAAGGTTTCGTCACATAATCATCACATCCCAACTCGTACGCACGAATAATATCGTCACGATCCGTTTTGGCACTCAACATTATGACCGGCAGTTTTTCGGACTTCTGACGAATCAATTTGAGCAATTCATAGCCATTCGTTTTGGGCATCATTATATCACTGATCACTAAATCATAATGTTTAATCATGATTAAGTCCCACGCCTCAGCACCGTTACTCGCCTGCTCTACAACATAATCCTTACTACGCAGGTAATCGGCCAGTACGGTTTGCAAATTCACATCATCCTCAACTAATAATATATTCGTTTGTGTACGCATAGTCATATTCATTTACACTTAACACAATACAAATACCATGCCAAAGATATATTTTTTAATTATTTTTATCAAAATTTAGATAGGGAGTTAATTTTTGTATTGTCTCTTCGGATAGACAATCCAATTCGTAAAGTTGTTCGATAGAATCTAATCGCACATATTTGCGTCTTAGTTCGTATATTGCTTTTGCTTGTTCAAAACGAAGATAAGGGTGCTTTGACAATCGCTGTACGCTTACCTTATTGACATTCATTGTATTAACCACCACACTATCCAACACGAAACTACTCAGCACACTATCCGCCACCTGCGCCATTCCTTGCGCTTCTAACACCTGATCTACACGTACAAAGCCGCCTAATTGCTCTCGATAACGAACAATCTGCCGTGCACGATACGAACCAATACCGCGAATCATCTTCAACTCCGTCGTATCTACCGTGCGGATATTCAAAATAGTATCTTTTTTCTCGCTCTTCCAACGCGGAAACGAATCCACACGCACAGTATCTACCTTCAGACTATCCACTGTATCCACTACCGCGATACGAATGTAAGGTTCTAAAGCGTGATACATACTATCCGTCATTCCATATAATTTCTTTATGTCTTCTGCCTTGCGATACCTACCACCTGCTGCACGATACTTCAAAATATTTTTCGCCTGCCAAGGTTTCAGGCCAAGATGTACCAACATACTACTATCTGCTGTGTTAGGGTCGAAATCCTGCATTAAAATGGCTATTGTATCACGCTTATACTTTTTCTTCCATTCCTCTTTTCGGACGCTATCCTGCTGCAATTGGTAGTCGACAAACTCACTCTTCACAGAGTCATTTGTCCATGTTAGCACCACCTCTTTCTTCGGTTGCCAATGCCTAATTAGCACCAGCGCACCAAAGATTAAAGCCATCAGTATCACCACGCCAATCCACTGTTCTGTGGTTAAAAGAAATACTATTCTTCTTCGTTTCTTCATTTCACTATCGAGCTTACAACCCCATCCTGCACGTATGTTGTCAGCACATCGCCAGTTTTCACATCTTTCTGATAACGAAGTACCTTACCATTCACCATCGTCAAGCTATATCCCATCTTATAAATCCGCTCTGGCGAATGCAAATCAATTGTTTTATCCCATAAACTCAATCGATTCTTCTCCCTTGCTACCGCTTGATATAATGCTCCTACTAAACATCGTTGACAATATTCCAAACGATTCCTCTCTGCATTCACTGCAGCTCGGACTGTTCGTTGCAAACGCAGTAGCAAATTTCCCACTTTCTCCACTTGAACTGCCACGCGCTCAATCAACCACTCCGCTGCAGCAGTAGGTGTTTTTACACTCACATTCACCACCATATCCACCACACTCACATCTCGCGTATGGCCTATACCTGCTACGATGGGTAACGGAAACTGCGCACAATGGCTAGCTAGATGATAGTCGTCGAAGCAACTTAAATCCGTGCTTGCGCCACCACCGCGGATGATTACCACAACATCCCATACCTCTGTTTGCTCAGCGATAGCACCCAAGGCTTGCACCACACTACGCGCAGCCGATTCACCCTGCATCACAGCTGGATATAACTGTGTATGAAAGGAAAATCCATATCGATTATGCTGCAATTGGTCACAAAAATCACCATATCCCGCTGCATCTGCCGATGATATCACCGCCACTCTCCGCACCAGACTAGGCAACTCTAAAGCCTTTTGCAAATCCATTACGCCATCCTCAGTCAGTCGCTGAATCGTCATTTGCCGCTGCTTTGCCAATCCACCCAACGTGTAACTTGGATCAATATTCCAAATATTCAAACTCAATCCATACACAGCATGAAACTCCACACTCACCTCCACAAGTACCTGCATACCCACATGCAAAGTTTGCCCAGTCTCTTGAGTAAAATAGGCAGACAACATGCCATATACATTGCTCCAGCAAGTAGCACGTACCTTCGCAGACAAAATACCGTTCTCGGCTTTCTCCACCAATTCCATATAGCAGTGGCCACGCACGCTCATCGATGCAATCTCTGCTCGCACCCAATAGCGATCTGGGAGATCATTCGCCATCACCTCCTGAATACAATCACACAATTCTTTCAAACTATAAGTATGCATATTCTATCCCTTTTGTCTATATTTACTTAGTGATTAGTTAGTGATTACTTAGTTATTAGTTAGTTATTATTATATATTTACTATACCTAACTCGACATATAGCATCATCCCTAGTGACAACACTACTCCTATCAGCCACCACCAACGCACTTTCTTGCCGCGCAGCATCAACACCCCGCACACCAATGCGCCATATAATCCAAACACCCCCCATTCCGACAAACTCACTTGCGTCGTAGCATACGGCAAACCTTCCACCCACTCTACAGCCTCGCGCAACACCCACGTGCACCATTTGGTCGCCATGCCTAGCCATTCACCAACCACGCACCACGATAGTGCCAAAGTACCAAAACCCAACAACAAGATTATCCAAGCCATCGGTATTACTATCAGATTGGTCAAAGCGAAATAGTTGCTCGTCTGACCAAAATAATGCAACGTTAGCGGTATCGTTGCCATCTGTGCGGCTACTGAGACCAACAATAATCCCCCTATATACCGCAATACCCTGCCTTTCAGCACGATAGAGTTCTGCATCCTTTGTCCAATCAGCATGATACCCGCTACAGCAGCAAAACTAAGTTGAAAACTTACGCTCCACAGCGACAACGGATTGATTAGCAATATCACCACCGCTGCAGCCAACAATGGGTTCCAACGCGAAGTATATTGGTCGAGTAATCCACTCAATGACCAAAAGCTCAACATCAAGGAACTCCGCATCACAGACGGACTTAATCCCGTTACAAAAGCATATCCCCATATCAATACGATCGCAGTCATGCTGAGCACCCAGCGTTTACCTTTCTCTTCCCATAGCGGTTTGCGCCAACCACCTAAAGTCAGTAGCCAAATGACTATCCCCCACACGATCCCTGTATGCAACCCACTGACGGCAAGCACATGCATCGCTCCCGAAGCAGAGAATGCCCGTTGCACATCTTTGTCTAAATCTTCACGATAACCTAATGTCAAGGCGGATACAACCCCCAATTCCTGACCATCTATCCCCATTTGCTTATACTGCTCATGCAAACGATATTGGCATCGTTTTGCCATTGCTCGTATACCTGTCTGCTCCTCATGACCGATCAGCTGCCAATTGCCTCTATGCGCCCAACACGTACCGACAATCCCTTGCCGCCGAAGATACAATCCATAATCAAAATCACCCAATCGTCCGCCTCTCCTCACCCTTGTCTGCACCATTAGCACATCACCCATTACGGGCATTGCCATGCTATCATTCTGCAAATACAGCAACACTCTACTTCCACCATCTACCTCAGCTTCATAACGAACCGTCTTGGCTCGTTCTTGTCCCCCTCCTAGCAAATGCATCGCCAATACCGTGTCGCGATCCAAATAATCAACCTCCGTATCTTTCAACAAGTTAAGCGGCTTACCTATGTAGCCGCTCAACATTATTATCATCACCAACGGCACCAACATTATCAACCAAGTATGTGCCGCCAACCATCTCATATATCCCAACCTTTAGTAGTTTGCAAGGCGTCCTCTAAACTGCAATGGTTAACCTTCCTTCAATAAATTTACCATTGCTATCGGATCATTGGCGTTAAACACTGCACTACCCGCCACCAAGATATCCGCTCCGGCCTCCCACAATGCAGGTGCCCACTTGGCATTCACTCCGCCATCCACCTCTATCAACGTTGCCAACCCACGCTCATCAATTGTCTTGCGAAGATAGCGTAGCCTATCCAATGACTCAGGGATAAAACCTTGGCCTCCATATCCTGCTTGCACCGACATCAAGAGAACCATATCCACCTCGCCCAAGTATGGATCTAGGCTATGAATATCCGTTTTTGGATTAATGGTCAGACAGGTACGTATGCCTTTCCCTCGAATCAATTCTATAACTGGCATTGGGTCATCTACTGCCTCAATATGAAATCCCACACTCCATGCACCTGCATCGCAAAAACGCTCTACATATTTTTCCGGCTGCGTAATCATCAAATGCACATCCAATGGTTTGATACAATGTTTTTTACACGTTTCCATCACAGGGAAGCCAAACGAGATATTCGGTACAAATACACCGTCCATCACATCAATGTGCAGATACTCCGCACTACTTGCATTGATCATTTCGCACTCGCGTTGCAGATTGCCAAAATCCGCAGCTAAAAGAGAAGGAGAAATAGCTCGCATATATACTCTTGCCTTTAAACTTTAAACCTTAAACTCCAAACCGAGAATCACATCCGTCATTCTAGTCCACTCATACTTCTTTTTTTCCTCAATTAGATACTCCATGAAGGCAGCTTGCCTATCATTTCGATAGTAATCTTTCAATGCCTCTGCTATCGCATCCACCTGAGGCGCTACAGCATAACCCATCTTGCCGTCATGGATAATCTCACCCAATCCCCCCACATTAGTCACCAAACAAGGTTTCTCAAAGTGGAATGCCACCTGTGTCACACCGCTTTGCGTAGCTGTCTTATAAGGTTGAACAATCAAATCTGCTGCACCAAAGTACTTTCGCAAATCAGCATCCGCCACAAATTCATTCTTGACGATTATCCTATCTTTCAAACCATTAGCATCAATCTGAGCCTTATACTTATCTTCGTCTTCATAAAACTCTCCCGCCACAATCAACTGCAGATCCGGCAAATCATCTTTCACCTTAGCAAATGCATCCAACAACCAATCCAAACCTTTGTATGCACGTACCAAACCGAAGAAAAGCATATAATGCTTCTTTTCATCCAATCCCAATGCCTCACAAGCCGCTGTTTTGGTCATTTTCTCGCCATAGTGATCATACACGGGATGAGGAGAAAAGGTCTTAGGCTTATTCTGTTTATCCAACGAAGCTATATCCCGGACCACACTATCCGACAAAGCCACAAAACCATCCGTCTGCTTTACATAGAACGGAGCCAATAGCTTGTCTAATATGTTTGGTTCATGCGGTATCATATTATGTACCAGCCCGATACATTTAGTTTTTCCATTGCGTTTCACAATACGCTGAATCACTCCATAACATGGTGCAAAAAACGCCATCCAATAGCAACTAATCAGCAAGTCTGGAGCAGCGTCCTTTAATCTTCTACCCACTTTGATCCAACTCAGTGGATTGCACGAGTTCATCTCGCGCACAATTTTCAACCTATCAGGAGCCACCTCGCTACTATATTGCGTCTTGCCTGGAAACAAAAAAGATGGATATTGCAAGGTAAAAGTAACCACTTCTACCTCATGCCCCTCATCTACGAATTGTTTGGCCAATCGTTCGTTGAACGCCGCCAATCCGCCTCTATAGGGCCATGCCGTTCCTAGTATCACTATTCTCATATAGCTGATATCTTTCCAATTTGCCCACAAAGGTACTAAATTTCTTGCATATATCCAAACAAAAAGAATATTTCCTTTGTAAATTTGTGTATATCACAAAAAATCACTACCTTTGCACCCAAATTTCGTAATAGGGTCTTTTCCAACCCTTAGAACTTTTAAAACTCTTGAAACTTTTAGAACACTTATAGATATGGCAACACAAGAAGAAACCTTCAAAAAACTAGTCGCACACTGCAAAGAGTACGGCTTCGTTTTCCCTAGCAGCGAGATTTACGACGGACTTGGCGCCGTGTATGATTACGGTCAAAACGGTGTAGAACTCAAGAACAACATCAAGAAATACTGGTGGGACGCTATGACTATGCTCCACGAGAACATCGTCGGCATTGACGCTAGCATCTTCATGCACCCAACCACATGGAAAGCATCTGGTCACGTGGACGCATTCAACGACCCGCTCATCGACAACAAAGATAGCAAGAAACGCTACCGCGCTGACGTACTTATTGAAGACCAATTGGCTAAATACGATGAAAAAATCGAAAAAGAAGTAGCCAAAGCCCGCAAACGCTTCGGCGAGAGCTTCGACGAGGAGATGTTCAAGCAGACCAACGAGCGTGTAAAAGCCAATGTAGAGAAACGCAACGCCCTGCACGAGCGCTTTGCAACTGCGCTGAACGATAGCAATCTCGAGGAACTCAAGCAAATCATCCTCGACGAAGAGATTGTTTGCCCTATCTCTGGCACCCGCAACTGGACCGATGTGCGTCAATTCAACCTCATGTTCTCTACCGAGATGGGTAGTACTGCCGACGGTGCAATGAAAATCTACCTCCGTCCAGAGACCGCACAAGGTATCTTCGTGAACTATCTCAACGTGCAAAAGACAGGTCGCATGAAGATTCCTTTTGGTATCGCACAGATTGGTAAAGCATTCCGTAACGAGATCGTAGCACGCCAATTTGTCTTCCGTATGCGTGAGTTCGAGCAAATGGAGATGCAGTTCTTTGTTCGTCCAGGCGAGGAAATGAAGTGGTTTGAGTACTGGAAGGAGTTCCGCCTAAAATGGCACAAAGCTCTCGGTATGGGTGACGAGAACTATCGCTACCACGACCACGACAAACTCGCTCACTATGCTAATGCTGCTACCGACATCGAGTTCCAAATGCCATTCGGTTTCAAGGAGGTAGAGGGCATCCACAGTCGTACCGACTTTGACCTCAGCCAACACGCGCAATATAGTGGCAAAAAGATTGAGTACTTCGACCCAGAACTCAACAAGAGCTACACTCCATATGTTATCGAAACCTCTATCGGTGTGGATCGTATGTTCCTCAGCGTCATGTGTGGTGCATACAAAGAGGAGGTACTCGAAGGTGGCGACACTCGTGTAGTGCTCAACTTACCTGCTGTACTGGCTCCTGTGAAAGCATGCGTGATGCCACTTGTAAAGAAAGATGGTCTGCCAGAGAAAGCACGCGAGATTATGGATATGCTCAAATACGACGTACACACCGCTTACGATGAGAAAGACTCAATTGGCAAGCGTTACCGTCGCCAAGACGCCATCGGTACACCATTCTGTATCACCGTGGACCACGACACCTTGAATGACAACTGCGTGACTATCCGCCACCGCGACACAATGGCACAAGAGCGCGTGAATATCAACGACTTACACGCTATCATCACCACCGCTTGCAGCATGCGTGAGACATTCAAAAAGCTGAAATAAGTTTGTCGAAACACTGAAAACACGCGTAAAGCCACAAAAAATAGGGATGCCATGGCATCCCTATTTTAGTTGTAACTTATCTCAAACTACTTTACTTCTTGTCCCATCATATTGTATAGTTTATCATTATGACGAACCACCAATTGTCCGTTATAAACAAACTTGACATTTTTATTTGTAGCATCTACATTCTCAACAGCAGTATTTGAATCACAATCTACTACCTCGTATGTAGCTTTGCCTTCACCAGCTATAATCTCCACACATGCACTTTCTGTAAAATACATATCTACTGTTTGATTTGTATCGCCATTCCAACCAGCACCATTCTTAAAGATGATATTCAGTTCTGTACCAGTATGAGTATATACATACCACTCGCCTTCTTGAGTTGGTATAGCTTCTTGTCCTTCTAGGCCTGTAGCCCATACCCATACAGTAATAACATCAGTCCACTCTGCAGGAACTTTTGCTTTTACAGTGATATCCTTTGTTTCACCTGGATTTGGATCTATAGGATCTTCACCTGGTTCCTCACCTGGTTCTTCACCTGGGGCATAAACTGCTTTCCAAGCCTCCACTACATCATTTTCAGAATAAGTACGATCTTGTACATCAGTAACACCATCGGCTTGCATCTCTACATAATCCCAACTTGGACCAGAGCAGTATTTATACTTCATCGCTGTAGTAGCATCTGCCACTGTGAGGGTATAATGAGTGTCATCTACCTTCGTCATCTCTGTTTGACTCCAGCCGTTTAGTTCACCCGCAATATAACATGCGTTTGTTCCTGCTGGTACAGTCACATTGTATGTCACACCTGTACTTGGTTCTGGAGTTTCTCCACCCTCGCAATCAGCTACCGTGTATGTAGCTTTGCCTGCACCTGCAGTGATAACGATGCAAGTATTCTCGGTAAAAGTCATATCTACTGTTTGGTTAGCATCGCCATTCCAACCTGCACCATTCTTGTAGATGATGTTGAGCTCAGCGCAGTTGTGGGTAACTACATACCACTCGCCATCTTGGGTTGGAACGACCTCTGTTCCTTCGCCGCCTGTAGGCCATACCCATGCGGTAATTTGGTTTGTCCACTCTGCAGGAACTTTAGCTTTGATAGTGATGTCCTTAGTCTCACCTGGATCAGGTACATTAGTAGGATCGTATACTGAAGCCCATGCCTCTACCACATCAGCAGCAGAGTATGTGCGATCAGCTACTTCGTCTCCAGAAGCTGTCTTCTCAACATATGCCCAACCTGGACCAGAGCAATATTTATACTTCATTGCATCCGTAGCATCAGCTACATCAATAGTGTAGTGAGTGTCATCTACTTTGGTCATTTCAACTTGGCTCCAGCCATTCATTTCGCCAGCGATATAGCAAGCCTTGGTGCCTATAGGTACTGTAACATTGTAAGTCAATGCAAACATTGACATTGCGCAAATACATGCGCTGAAAAGAGTAAAGATTTTTTTCATGTTGTTAATGATTTATTTGTTAAACGATAAAGCAGTTAGGTGATTACACGGCTAGGCGGAAGATTCTACCGCCTAGCTGTGTAAGGGGATTATTTTACAATTTGTCCCATAATGTTATAGAGAATACCTGCGTGACGGATAACGAGTTGTCCGTTGCGGATAAACTTGGTAACTTGCTCTGTGACAGGAATATCCTCTACAGGTGTACCTGTACAGTCAATAAGTACGGCTTTGCTGTTTTCCCATCCGTAGCATACATCCTCGTCGGTCCAGAGGTCAGCAGACTGGGTGCCACTACCATCATTGAAGATGAAGTTAACCTCTTTGACAGAAGTATCAAAAGTAAAGTAATAGAGCCCTTGTGCATTCGTCTTGGTCAGTTCACCACCTGGCCATCCACCATTATAGAGTGTGGCGCCACCATCATTCCAAGCATAGAGGTGCACTTTGGCCCAATCAGCAGGTTTTAGGAAGGCAATCGTCAGTGGAGTTGCCTGAGGAGTCTCATAGGTATAAACATGTGTCTGTACCTCAGTCTGTTTGCCATCGCTCTCCGCATAAGCTTTCATGGTTACATCGCCCTTGATGGTGATAGGGGCGGTATATACCTGTGCAGTAGATGACTCTGTAGGATCAGAACTATCTAGCGTGTAGTAGATGGTAACATCATCTCCACCACCAATAGTTGTCATACTGATGGACAAGGTTTCGGTCTTATATACCTTACCCTCTGGAGTAACAATCAGTTGGAATGGGATATTAGAGAGCGAGCAATTTTCACTAAGTTTTTCTTGTGTACCATCCCACTCATAGCATGCATCTTGATCCAGAAGGATGTCATTAGATTGTTCACCCGCACCATTGCTGAATATAATACTGGTCTCACGCACATCGCCTGGGAATACTTGATATAGCCAGCCGTCGCTATCCTTGGTTTTCCATTCCATACCAGGCCATGCACCTAAGCTAGCGCCATCCCATGCATAGAGATATACGGTCTCCCATGTAGTAGGAGGCATAAACTTGACGGTAAGCGGTGTTTGTTGTGGTTCTTGGTAAGTATAGGTAGCCTCTTGCACCGCAGAAGAAGAACCATTGAGTTCTGCATAAGCTTTCACAGTGACGGTTCCGTTGATAGTAAACGTACTTGTATAAGTCTTTTTAGTGGTAGAGGTCTTTGGATCAGAACCATCTGTGGTATAATAAATAACAGGTTGTCCGGTCAGAGCAACAGCAGTCATTTCGACCTCGTAACTAGCAGTTTTGTAGATTGTTGAAGGAGTGATGCTAAGTATAGGCACTTCAGCTTGGGTAGAGGTGTAATACATAGCGAAGTTACCGCCTTTGTATGCCAATTTATATCCTTGTGGAGTAGTATTGAAGCCGCTGTTAGGGCCTAACAATAAGCGGACTGAACCATGGTGACCTGTGATAGTAGCCTTATAGAAACCATTACCCGCCTCATCGCTCACTTGAGATTCTGAATGCACACCAGCTGCCTTACGCGCCAATACCATCTTGCCTATAGCGTCTTTGTATTTAACCCAATGAGGATAGAACACGCATGGTACACCAGGCATTGATAAAATGAAGGCGTTAGCACCTAGAACACGATCCTTGTTGTAGTCTTCCATTGATTTGCCACAGCCACCAATCTCATCATTATTATCGCGACCTCCTTGGCAACCGAAATAGGTATCATGGCTATCTACAAATGTCACAGCAAACTTACTCAAACCTGCGCCTAGGAGTCCAGAGCCCTTACATTTGGTATAATCTCCGTCAGCAATACCTTGAATAGCTGAATACTTGGTACTAAAGTCAAAGGCCAAAGTATTCCAGTTAACATCGTTGAGATAGCTCTTGATATTGTTCATATCGCCATTCCAGAACTCTACCACTGAGAAATAGTTGGCAGCTGCACTATTGTACATGTCGATATATTTACCCTTGAAACCTTGTGCATAGTCATAACGCCAGCCATCAAAGCCAATCACATCCTTCATCCATTTGAGATACGCTTTCATCATCTCCTGTACGCGTGGGTCGGCATGTGCCCAGTCGCGTGCAGATGCGTAGTTGTCTTGCATGTTGTAGCCGCCGTCGTCGGTGCCAGTCGCTTTGCCTTTCCACTCACCTGCCTCAGGATTAAAGTTCACTTCATCGGTCTTGCATATCCACGAAGCATCTGGTTGGAATGTACCATACTCGCCAAAGTTCTGTGGGTAGAAGTCGCACCATGAGGACTTGCAACCTGCATGGTTGATAACGATATCTGCCACCACTTTGGTGTTAGCCGCGTGCATGCGATTGATAAATTCGAGCAATTCTCTTTGTTTGCCCCAATCAGAGTTTTGGTTGCTATATTGTGTTTGGTGGTAGCCAGTACCTCCCTCTGATTTGCCTGATGGTGGAAGCCAAACGAGGTCAAAATAACTACCAATCTCGCCCGATTGGTTCAATAGGGTTGACCATTTGGTATTACCTAGTGGTGTTCCGTTGATGAGCACATCACCAGGAGCACCATCTCTGTAGGAGTCATAATAGAATGCTTGCAACATCACATCCTCACATTCCGATGGAACAGAACTACCATGAATAGGTTTGATAGGATCTTCTTCTGTAAAATTACCTTTTAATGTGATACTTACGCCATTGAATGACACATCAACATTGCCCTTGGCTGCTAGTTCAAAAACCACATTGCCATCTGCATCTCCTACAACACCAGTTGGGACAGTTTGCACAGCGGTGAAACCCCAGTTTTGGTCCCAAGTACCATTGGTAATCTTCATACGATATATGGTACCTGCTGCCAAATCTTTGAATGTGTGAGAGAAGGTATTGTCAGCATTCTTGGTCATTTTGATAGCTGTTGCGCTCCAAGCAACGGCTGCACCCACAAGTTCTTCAGAACCAGTCACATAGTATGCAGCATTAGGGTCTGGAGTAGGAGGGGTAACTGTGCCTTGTGCGCTCCATGAACCATCATTAGGTCCCCAACCAGTAATGGTATAGCAGTTCTTATCTGCAGGTATAGCAAGATCCGCTGTTTGATTCCATTTCTGATCCCAATTGATTTGGTTTCCCAAATCTGGCGACTGACGTACAAACAGACAATTGGTATTGCTCCCTATCTCATATTGATACAAGTTATCCGACACCTTAGTCATTTTGCCTGCGATGTCAGAACCGCCTCCCCATGAATGAACAAACAAAGCCGCGTTATCCGATTGCCATTCGTTAGGAACTAAATAAATCACTCGTGCACTAGCAGATATTGCACACATAAATGCTAACAAAAAGAAGTAAAACTTTTTCATCATATTAAATTTATTGTTAAAAAATCGTTCTAGAAATCCATATTAACTTTGCAAAGGTACACTATTTTTTTGAAATGCGCAAACGAATTGCCTCAATTTGCGCTTTTTCTGGCTATTTTTTTTATGCAAACGGTTGCGCTATTTACCACGAAGTCCACTGTCCATCCATCATAATCCAAATGATACACGCGTTCAGGATCATCTTGATACGCAGGGCGAGGGTCTTGACTTAGTATCTCCTCCAGCGCTACCCATGGGCAACCTTTGCGCAAGGTATCTGCACGCAACTCGTCGTCAACGACTACCCGTAAGCGGTAATCTCGGGTTGCTTCGGCGAAACCATTTTGGGCATCTGGGTGGCTATCTGAGAAGGTCAGATATGGTTTGATATCATAGATCGGAGTACCATCCAGCAGGTCTGCGCCGCTCACCACCAACACCAAGCCTTCATCCTGGGTCTCTTCTACGCGCAACAGTTTCACACTGGTTAATCCTATTGGATTAGGACGGAACGGCGAGCGCGTAGCAAACACGCCCATCCGCTTGTTGCCTCCTAAACGAGGAGGACGAACCGTCGGGCTCCAATCCAATCCATCACCTGTAGTCTCATTGCCTTGGGGCTTTATCGCTTCATGAAATCCCCATAACAACCACAGATGCGAGTATTCCTCTATGCCGCGCAACGCTTCGCGCACGCGATATGCGGGCGTGAATATAATATGTGTCTCTATGCAAGAGTCCTCTCGACTTTGGCGCGGAATACCGAACTTCTGCGAGAAACCATTACGAGCATATGCTATCACTTGTAGTTCCATTATATTGACCTTCGGTAGCATTTACGCCACAAAATTACTACTTTTTTCTGACATTTTCACTCTTTTTGACCAATAATTATGCATTTTTATAAAAAAAACGCCAAAATATTTGGTCAGTTCAAAAAAAAGCAGTACCTTTGCACCCGCTTTCGTCAAGAAAGAGGGGTGCCATAGCTCAGTTGGTAGAGCAAAGGACTGAAAATCCTTGTGTCCCCGGTTCGATTCCTGGTGGCACCACAAGAAGAAACGCTAATGACTTAAAAACAAGGTTGTTAGCGTTTTTTCTTTTGTCTTGGACCTCAATTTTGGCAACATTTGACCAACATTTTGATACTTTTTCGCCGTTTTTGATGCTAAAAAAGTCGGTTTTTGCGGGATATTACAATACAAAAAAAGAAGGTGATTAATCACCTTCTTTTCTTTTTTAGAACAAGTTGTCCTCATTTGTGTCATTTGCAGCAGCAACCATTTCGGTCATAATTTTTCCATAAAGTTACAACAATACGGGCAACGAAAAAAGGTCAAAATTTTGCCCTTTTGCGGCTCAAAAAAAAGCAGTAATTTTGCAGCGAAATAAAATCGTGCTGAGTTGTCAGAAGGTAAAATTTCGGAAACTAAATACGAGTAGACACTAGGAATTTAACAGCGACAAAGTCGCGTTCTAACAGTGAAACGATCTAACATCTATCAGCAAAACGCTTAAAAACAACAAAAATATGAGCAAACAGGATAAAAAAGAACTACGGCAACAGATTGCATGTGAGTGGTTGCAGGAGAACTACCTTAATTACGGCTCCCTTCGTCACGATGTCGTGACGGATAGGTTGCAAATCCGTGTTACGGATTTGCACAGTTTAGAAGAGGCTTCGCTACAGAATGCCCCAGAGGGGCTACAGTTTAGAGGCAAGGAAAATTGGCGCAACCTTACCGACAAGGACATCAACACGATGGTGTGTCAGTGCGTGGCGGAGAGGGGAGTGAACTTATCGCCCAACGAGATGTGGACTGCGCTCAAATCAGATATGGTGCCTGCTGTGCACCCGCTAAGAGCATGGCTCGATGGATTAAAGCCATGGAACTCTTGCGAGCCCGATTGGATAGATATGGTTGCTCAGCAGGTGACGGTCTCACCGTCACCGTTGAGCAACAGTTTAGAGGACGCCGCAAGCGGCTACAGTTTAGAGTTTAGAGGCGAGGGAAACAATACTACACCATCCTATACAACTCTATACAACACTACACCAAGCGCAGATCGCCTATGGCGCGGGTGCTTCAAGAAGTGGTTTGTGGCGATGGTGGCAAGTTGGATGAAAGATGAGGTGGTGAATCATACCGTATTGGTGTTGGTCGGTCGGCAGGGCATCTTCAAGACCACATGGCTGGATAACCTGATTCCACCCGAACTGCGTGTATACAGCAGCAAGTTGCCGCTATCGGGGCAGATAAGCAAAGATGATCGTTTGCGCCTCTGTGAGAACGGACTGCTCAATATCGACGAGTTGGATGCCATGTGTGGGCGCGAGATGAACATCGTCAAGTCGCTACTGACCTCGACCGATGTCAATGAGCGGGCTGCATATGGCAGGTTGAAAGAACGAAGAGTGCGGTTGGCCTCCTTCTGTGCAAGTACGAACAAACGCGAGTTCTTGACCGACATCACAGGCAACCGCCGTTGGTTGCCATTCGAAGTGGAGAGCATACAGAATCCATTTCATACGACCTTGCCCTACGAGAGGATGTATGCTCAGGCGAGCGCCTTAGTGGAGGAAGGAATCTTCAGCTATTGGTTTGACATGGAGGAGATGGAAGTGCTGGAGGCGCACAACGAGGAGTTCCGTGCGCAAGAGAATGAGGAGGAGTTGTTGAAGGTGTATTTTGCAGTACCTGCGACGGATAGTATGAATGCGAAGTTCTTAACGACCGCTGAGATTAGCGAAAAATTGATTTCTGCTGGCAATATTAAGCGTCCAATGTCGCTCAGTAGGTTGGGAATGATACTCGGGCAGCATGGATTTATTGCCAGCAGGCAAGGAACACCGGCAAGACGCGGATGGATAGTGTATGAGCGTGATAGTGAGGAAATTAACACCGAGAGAAGACTATTATCGAAGACAACAATTGCCAGCACCGACAGCGTTTACCAAAAATTCACGCCCGCGCGCCCATGAGATTTAGTAAAGAGCTGGCAAGGCGGCAAGGTGGCAATGGCTATACTAAAGGTATACTAAGGGTATACAAATGCAGTAAGGATCTGAGGGCATTGTATATATCGCTGTCAAGGTATAAAAAAGATTATTTTGATCCTGAATGATTTATAATTTCACCTTACCGTTCTTGCACTGGATATAACTGATTGAAGAACGATCTTTCCAGGTTTTGCTTTTGCTAATATTATTCCATTTTTCGATGGTGCCATCGTAGATTAGCATCTTAATCGAAGAACAATTGGCAAAGATATAATTACCCAATGTGATTATGCTTGTAGGTAAAGTGACAGCTACTAGTGATGTACATTTGCCAAAAGCTTGGTCCTCAATATTCATAAGTGTGGCAGGCAACATTAAGAATTGAAGCGATGTGCAATTATGGAAAGTTGCTCTCTTGATGCTTGTCACGCCATTAGGAATGACGATAGACTTGAGCGCAACGCATTGGCTGAAGGCAGTTTCGCCAATATATTTGATGGTAGTAGGTAGTGCAATATTCGTAAGTAACTTGCACCCAGCAAAAGCCGAAAGATTGATTGCTTCTAATCCGTCGAATAGGGTTATAGAAGCCAAGGCTGAGCATTGATTAAAAGCCAGATCATCAATTATTTTCACACTAGCGGGGATTGTAATTGACAAAAGCGAGGTGTTATGAGAAAATGCATTTTTGCCAATCTTGGTCACATCCTCTGGTATTATAGTGGTGGCACATCCCGCAACTAGCGTATTGCTAGCAGTTTCGATGATGGCATTACAATGGTTGCGACTGTCATATACCGTATTGCCCTCTTCTACCATCAGCATGACTAGCGAATCGCAACCCGAGAAAGCGCGATCTTGAATCTTAGTTACACTAGCAGGGATGGTAATCGTTGCTACGGAAGAGCATTTATAGAACGCGCCATTGCCGATATACTTAACACTATTAGGAATAGTGACGGAGGTGATTGATGCGCAACAATCAAACTGATTGTCACCGATGCTGTCTATCGTATTCGGAATAATCAGTTCGGTTAATTCCCGATTATTGATCAACAAATTACGCGACCGGCAGATGGGATTGGCGTAGCTACCATCGAAACGGATGGTACACCATTGAGCAATATCACCCATGTAGTTGGTCGTTTGAAGTGAGTTGCAGCCGTAAAATGCGTTTTTGCCAAAGTGCTTCACGCTGGTAGGTATAGTAATTGACTCCAAGGAGGTACATCCGTCAAATAGATATTCTGGAATCGTATCTATCGCAGGTAGAAAGGCATTTCTGAGTTCTTGGTCCTTGATATAAAACTTGTGGGATTGGCTGATAGGATTGGAGTAGGATCCACTGAAGCGCATGGCACACCATCCTGCTATATCACCCATATAATTGGTTATTTGGAGTGATTTGCAATGGTAGAATGCATTTTTGCCAAAGTGCTTCACGCTAGAGGGTACAGAGATAGATTTGAGTGTAGCACAGTCGCGGAAGGCATTTGCGCCAATACTTCGTACCATATAGGTTTTTCCATTATGTGATACCGTATTGGGGATATTAACCGTCACAAGACCGCTATAGTTGGTGCGATTGTCTAGCTGATAGGTAACTTCCACGGCGTATGGGTTGGAATCGCTGATGATGTTGTAAAATAAGTCACCCGATTTGAAGTCCCACGCCCAGAGGCAAGTGGTGGCCATAATGGCAAAGAGGAGTGTAAAAATCTTCTTCATGGTTGAATGATGTTTGTGAATATTTTATTTCGGGCACAAAGGTACAGAAAAATATGCACATACCAAAAAAAAATCGTGAAAAGATTACTTTAAAGGCAGAAGCGAGAGGAGAGAGAAGAGAGATGGAAGGAGATATTTTTACAAAAAAAATAAAAATTTTTGTGTATGTCAAAAAAATATAGTAACTTTGTCGCGTTTTATATATTTGCAAAATTGTCGTATGAAAAAGAAAATCTCATTTGTTAGCATATTGGCGATAGTAGCCATTGCTATGACATCTTGTTTTACGAATCCTGAGCCTGAAGTTGTATTCACCGAAGCCGACCTACTCGGTCTGTGGGGTAGAGGTAAAGCCGCTGGACAAGATAGCGTACCAGTGAAGTTCGTGCGCTTTACTGGCGAGATAGATGATAGTGGCGAATACAAATACGGTCGTCAATGGGACGAGAGCGAAGACATATACGAAGGAGACCTCAAGCCATACGGCAATGGATGGTTCAAGTATAAGCTTGTGAAAAACGACCTTACTGAGATCCACCTGATGGACAATGGCGGTGCGGATATACCCAAAGTGTATGTAGTTGAAAAACTAACGGAATACGAGCTGAAATACAAAGATGATTTCGGCAAGACGCACCATTATTACAAATGCGGTGAAAACTGAAAGGTGAAAGGGTGAAACGGTGAAGCGGAGAAACGGTGAAACGGTGAAGCGGTTATGAAGAAAGCACTAAAGATAGCAGGAATAACATTAGGTAGTATCATTGGCGTGGTACTGCTGGTAGTGGGTGTAGCCATCTGGATGGTGTTTACCCCCGAGCGATTGACGCCCGTTGTTCGTGATATAGCCAAAGAGTATGTCACATGTGAGCATCAAATCGGCAAGGTGGAGTTGACCTTCTTCTCGACCTTTCCTAAGTTTGGGCTAGATATCGACAGCGTGGTAATCATCAGCTCTATAGATGGAGCACAAAGTGATACGCTATTTGCTGCGCCAGAGTTGGTCGCGACCATAGATGTAGCAGAATTGCTCGATAACAAATTGCATATTTATGATTTGCATATCCCCAATATAGTAGCGAATGTGTTCATCAATGAGTCAGGAGTAAGTAACTTTGATATCTTCAATCTTCCACCCGACACGACAACCACCGAAGATACAACTGCCTTTATATTGCCATTCCAAGAGATCAAGGTAGATGCACTGCATGTATCAGCCCAAGAGGTAACCTTCTGCAACCTACGCGATTCGATGGATGTGGCGGTGGCGGGTTTGGCGTTGGATGCCAAAGCAAAGAGCATCAACGACATTCATCTACAGGTAGCTGTAGCCGCAGCAGATGCGACACTGGGAGAGGTGCAATATGCCAACCAGTTGCGTTTGGCGATGGACATCCCTGCCATAGTGGACTACGAGCAAATGGGTGTTGCGCTGAACCAAGCGCTTATAGCCATCAACCAATTGGAAATATCCTTGGACGGATGGGTGAAAACGCAAGAGGATATTGAGATAGATATGCGCGCTGCGCTACACGAATGGCCAATAGGCGAAGTGCTAGCCCTATTGCCCCCTACCCTGCTGAGCAGTTTAGAGGGAATCACGGCCGATGGCATCATATCGCTAGAAGCACATGCCCAGGGCGTATATAGTGAAGACAAGATGCCTATTGTGGATGCACATTTAGTGCTGAAAGATGGTAAGGGCAAATATTCAGCATTGCCATACAGTTTCCACTCGTTGGCATTGGATGCGGACATGCACCTGGATATGCAAGATGAGCAACAAACCATGGTTCAAATCCATGACCTGCGAGCACATACAAGCAAGTCATCACTGCAGGGCAACGGAATGGTGAAAGATTTGCTAGGAAATATGTGGATCGATGTGCAGACAAATCTGGATGTAAATCTGGCGGATGCTCGCTATTTCTTGCCCGAAGAGATGTTGGCAGAAGGTCGGATAAAAGGTAAGCTTGGCATACAAATCCATATGGATGATGTGCTGGAGATGGCCTTGGAGAGGGGTACAATAAATGGCGATTTGCGTTTGATAGGTGTACGATATGATGCCGATGGCATCTATGCCTCCTTGCCCGATAACCGCTTGAAGGTACAGATACCAAACCCACAGCCCACACGCAAAGAAGTGGGATGGTTGGCAGGTGAGCTGAGTGCAAAGAGCGGCAAAGTGAAGATAGATAGCCTATTGCAGACCGAGCTGGGAGCGACAAAATTATCCATAGAGGTAAGCAATATATTGAGCGATGCTCCGCATCTTCACGCTAGCCTTGCACTGCAATCAGAGGAGCAGATACATGTAGTGATGGACAGTATGGATATCACTATGACGCAACCTACCATGACAGCACGTGCTACATACAACATGCAAGACAGCACTGAAATGCCAAGTGCTGACGCTGCCATATCCTTTGAGCGACTATATGGTCACTACACTGATATTCAAGCCGATGTGACAGGCGGAAAACTCACTGCTGCACTGCACGCACCACATATGAAGGCTGGCTTGGAGGTTCAAAATTTGGAAGCCAGTATGGGTGAGAATTATGCTATCCAAACAGAGCATGTAGCAATAGATGCAGCAGCGAGATACAACAAGGATGGAGGAGATAACTTTTTGCTGACATGGCGACCCAAACTGAATGTAGATATGAACCAAGCAGAGGTGACTATCGCAGGTTGGGAACAAAAGTTATTGATTCCTGACATGGACTTTGCATATTCGAACAGAGATTTCCATATTGAGCGTTCGAAATTGATTTTGGGTAATTCGGATTTTGAGTTGACAGGAAATGTGAAGCATATCGGCAGATGGTTGAGAGAGCAAGGCACATTAGAGGGCGAGCTGAATTTCACCAGCAATCACACCGATGCCAATGAATTGTTGGCCTTGTTGTCGGCAGATGAAGGGAGCGAAGAGGAGGCGAAAGGCGAAAACATAGAGGCGGAAGGCGAAAAGCAAGAGGAAAGTGAACCGTTCTTGGTGCCAGATAATGTAGATTTGGTGCTTAACACGCAGATTCAACAGGCTGATTTCTTTAATCAAACCGCGACGAATCTGGGCGGTAAGATATACATAAAAGATGGTACGCTGATATTGGAAGAAATGGGATTCATCTGCGATGCCGCCAGATTGCAGTTGACCGCCATGTACCGCACTCCACGCAGGAATCACATCTATGTAGGATTTGACTATCACATGATTAATGTGAACATCCAAGAGTTGATCGGTATGATTCCACAAATCGACACAATGATGCCAATGCTCCGTTCATTTAAGGGCGAGGCGGAGTTTCACTTAGCCGCAGAGACCTATACGAATGCTCAGTACGAGATTAAACCTTCGACTTTACGCGGAGCAGCAAGTATCTATGGAAAAGACTTGGTGGTGATGGACAGCGAGACATTTAGCAAAATATCGAAGTTGCTATTGTTCAGCAAGAAAACAGAGAACAAGGTAGATAGTATCTCGGCGGAAATAACCTTGTATAAAAAAGAGATAGATGTGTATCCATTCTGCGTATCGATGGATAATTACATGGTCGCACTAGGTGGACAACACAATCTGGATATGAGTTTCAACTACGATGTAAACGTACTATCGCCCATCTACTTGGGTGTGAACGTATCTGGTACATTGGATGACTTGGATATAAAGTTGGCACGCTGCAAGTACGCCAAGGACTTCAAACCTATCTTCCATAGGAAAGTAGATACACAATCGGCGGAACTGCGCGCAATGATTCGCGAGTCGATGAGGAGGAATGTGAAGTTGTAGTTTAGCATGATGCCGCGAAGCGGCTACTATTTAGAGAAGATATACAAGTTAAACAAATTAAACAATATGAAAAAAATCTTATTTTTGGGCATGATGCTCGTAGCATTTATGGCATGTACAAAGAACGAAAACCCATTGCTCGCAGAGCAAGACACTCCATATGGTGTTCCTGCTTTCGACAAAGTGAAAATTGAGCACTATCTGCCAGCTTTTGAGAAAGCTATTGCAGAGAACGAAGCAGAGATTGCTGCAATTGCTAATAACCCTGAAGCCCCTACCTTCGCCAACACCATCGAGGCCCTCGACCGCAGCGGCGAACTGCTGAACAAGGTGATAGGTGTATTCTTCAATGTGATTGAGGCCGACGGCAATGATGAGATGAACGCTATAGCAGAAGAAGTATCTCCAAAATTATCTGCATTGAGCGACGGTATTATCTTGAATGATGCATTGTTCCAACGTGTGAAAGCCGTTTACGAAGCACGAGAAACATTGGGCTTGAACGACGAGCAAATGCGTCTATTGGAAGAAACCTTCAAGTCGTTTGCTAACAACGGCGCTAACCTCCCAGAGGACAAAAAAGCACGATTAAAAGAGATCAACCAAGAGTTAGGTTTGCTCTCACTCCAATTCGGTAACAACGTAGTGGCTGAAACCAATGCATATCAACTCTTTATCACCGATGAGGCAGAGCTCAAGGGTTTGCCAGAGAGCGCCAAAGCCGCAGCGAAAGAAGAGGCAGTGGCAGCTGGCCGTGAAGATGCATGGTTGTTCACACCTAAGCGCACCAGTTTCACCCCAGTACTCCAATACTGCGAGAACCGCGAATTGCGCAAAGAGCTGCTGATGGCGTACACCACCCGTGGTAACCATGACAACGAGAACGACAACAAAGAGTTGATCATCAAGACCATGCAACTGCGTGTAGAAAAAGCACAACTCTTTGGTTACACCAACCCAGCGGACTATATCCTAGCAGACTGCATGGCACACGATGCGAAGACTGTGGACGCATTCCTCGAGTCGGTATGGGGTCCAAGTCTGGCTGCTGCTAAGCGCGAAGCTGCCGAATTGCAAAAGATGATGGACAAAGACCTCCCAGGCGAGAAATTACAACCATGGGATTGGTGGTATTATGCGGAGAAACTGCGTGTAGAGAAATATGCCCTCAATGAGGAAGAATTGAAGCCTTATTTTGAGCTTAGCAACGTGCGCAAGGGTGCGTTTGGTTTGGCAAACAAACTCTTTGGTCTCAACTTCGAGAAGCTGGAGAATATGCCAGTATATAACCCAGAGGTAGAGGTGTTCAAAGTGACCTACGCTGACGGCAGCCTTGTGGGCATCCTCTATACCGACTATTTTCCACGCGCTGGTAAGCGTCCGGGTGCATGGATGAACAACATCTGCAACCAATATATAGATGCAGAGGGTGTGGATCACCGTCCTGTGATCATCAATGTGGGTAACTTCAACAAACCTACTGCAGGCAACCCATCGTTGCTCTCTATGGACGATGTAGAGACCCTCTTCCATGAGTTTGGTCACGCATTGCACGGCTTGATGTCGAAAGCCACCTACCAATCATTGGCAGGAACCAACACCCCACGCGACTTCGTGGAGCTCCCAAGCCAATTCATGGAGAACTACTGCTATCACCCAGAGGTGCTGAAGACCTATGCATTCCACTACCAAACGGGCGAATTAATTCCAGAGGAGTTGGTGGCTAAGATCAACAAGGCAGGTACCTTCAACCAAGGTTTTGTACAAACCGAGTTGCTCAGTTCGTCTATCCTCGACATGGACTACCACAAGATGACCAGCACCGAGGCATTTGATGTGAACGCCTTTGAGGAGGCTTCTATGAAGAATATGAAGATGATTCCTGAGATTATCACTCGCTATCGCTCTACCTTCTACAACCACATCTTCACCACTGGCTACGCGGCTGGTTACTACAGCTACACATGGGCAGCCGTGTTGGATGCCGATGCATTTGCAGCCTTTGAAGAGACTGGTGACATCTTCAATCCTGAGATGGCGAAGAAGTTCGCTCGCCTCTTAGAGCAAGGTGGTACACGCGACGCTGCGCTATTGTACCGAGAGTTCCGCGGCAAGGATGCAGATGCTAAGCACCACATGAAGCGTTGTGGATTTTGATTAAGACCAGGTACACCTGTTAGACCACTACGTTGATAGATCGTGCTGAAGCCCTGATAGACCACTGCGTTGTTAGATCACCCTTCGGGCTGTTAGATTCACAGATTCTAACATCTAATAGTGAAACGGTCTAACTTCTAATAACGAGCGCAAGCGAACGATCTAACAGCTAACACAAAAACGGTCTAACTCAGGATATGAAATATTTCTTGCAAAATATAGCACAAAGTAGTCCAATGAGAACGATTTTTTTCGTTCTCATTGGACTACTTTTTTGGGCCTTATCTATCATACAGCAGGAGAATATCGCGTCCGTATCATGTACACTAGCCCTTACATCACTGAATAGTCTTCTATTCGCACTATTCTTCTATAAAAGTGGAATAACCAAGTTTCTTTCACCCTTTGTAGGAGCCAGCTATTGGACGTCCATGTCTGCAGTACCGATACTACACAGCTGTTGGCAGACACAATTAGTAGCTTTGGTAGGAATAGTTGTTGCTTTGATCTTATCGAGCGCGAAACATAAAGACAATGTGACCGAAGAGGCCTTTCTGAGTACTTTCATCTGCTGTATGATATTACCTACACGAGTAATTATGCTGGTATGCATGGGAATACTTTGGATATATTTGATTGTCAAAGGATGGATGACATGGCGCGTGCTGGCAGCTTGTATCATCGCCATTACATTACGAGTCATACTGATGATAGTCTTGCACTACTTCAATTGGCTTGAGTGGCTATGGCTGGATAATATACCATCCTTATCGTGGCTAGATTGGACAATTGCAGGTGGAGTATCTGTAGGCATTCTAGTGACGACCCTACTACTTATCCGTAGGCCCTCCGTCGCTAGTGGTAGCATGTATACACTATTTTTGCTAGCATTACTAGTAATCGGAATCCTATTTTCTGTGTGAGATTCATAGAAAACAAGATGAATTTACGCCTGAAAAAATAAAAATACTTGCGTATTTGACAAAAAAGTAGTACCTTTGTGCGCTGAAATACATAACAGCAATCATCACAAATAAATTATATTAACATTAATTAATAACCATTAAAAACATTCTGTATGAAGAAAATTTTTCTTTCTTTGGCGTTGGCAGTCTCTATGATGGCTTCAGCGCAAGTGTTTGAGGTGGGTCTATTGACTAAATTAGCGACCCCTGAAAACGCAGATGCAAAAGTAGCAGGTGTGAGTCCAGATGGCTCATATATACTGCTCACAAGCGGTTCGAATCATGGTTTGCAACGTTTTGACATTGCAACAGGCAAGACAACCGTACTCTCTACAGCCAACGGTGCTGGTTACAACGTAAAAGTAAGTAACGATGGACAAGAGATCGTTTACCGCGAGACAACCATAGGTAAAGATCACTTGCGCAAACACGATGTAGTTCGCCTGAACATGGCAGCAGCAAAGCGCATGACCGTAGCAAAGGGTCAACGCGATGCTAAGAAAATGGTGGTATCTAATACCCAAATGTCGGTAACTATCGAGAATCGTTTGATCGTATTGAACCGCAACGGCAAGAACATCACATTGGCTCCTAACGGCAGTCATGAGAGTTATATCTGGCCATCAATTTCTCCAGATGGTACCAAATTGTGCTATTACGTATGTGGCGAGGGTTGCTGGGTAAGCAACATCGATGGCAGCAACAAGCAATTTATTGGTCATAAATGTCAAGCAGCGAAATGGTATGACAACAACACATTAGTAGCGATGGCTACATACGATGATGGTCATTTTACCACCGCTTCTACAATCTATGCATACACATTGGATGGCAAGAAACAAGCGTTGACCGACGAAAGCATAATTGCTATGTATCCATATGCAATCAAGAATGCAATTGTATTTAGTACAATTGAAGGTGAAACCTATATGTTGAACGTAAAATAAGCAGGCCGTTATGAAAAAATGTTTTATGCTCTTGGCAGCGGTGCTGCTGTGTATGTCAATGTCAGCAAAGGATTTGACTGGCATTAAGTTCTATGTAAACCCAGGTCACGGTAGCTATGGTCCAAACGACCGTCCAATGGCTACTATTCCATATCCAAACTTGCCTACTACAGGCATGCCTGATACCTGTGGTTTTTATGAGTCAAACACCAATATGTGGAAATGTTTGTACCTCGGTGCTAAATTGCAAGCGATGGGTGCAGAAGTGATGTACTCACACACACAATGCGGTCCTTGGCCATATACTATGGTAAATGGTGACTATCCTGATTACAAATACAATAAGGGAGGAACTATTGCAGACCCTACATTAGGATGGCAACCATCTGATGGTTATTACTGCCACCCAGATATTGAGAAGTACAACCGCGACCTCGTGGAAATCACTGAGGAGGTAGAGGCTAACAATATCGACTACTTCATCTCTGTGCACTCTAATGCAAACACAGAGGGTAGTACCGCTAACTTCCCATTGATGCTCTATCGCGGTCCAGACTCTTATTCTACAGCTAACTCTGTGGATGGATATGAATATGTAGAAGGTAGCTACGAGAAGGCTAAATTCTGCAACGAGGAGAGATTAAAAATCATGAAGGCGGGTATTGATGTACCATCATCAACTAACCTCAACATCCGTGGTGACTGGAACTTCTACGGTAGCCACAGCGATCGTACACATGCTAACGGCAAAAAATATAGTGGTTACCTTGGCGTATTGAAACATGGTGCCAGTGGTTTCCTCTCTGAGGGTTATTTCCACACCTATCAACCAGCTCGTCACCGTGCGCTCAACCAAGACTATTGCCACATGGAAGGTCTGGATTACTACCGCGGTATCATCAACTACTATGGCGCTGACAAAGAGACTGTAGGTTATATCGTAGGTACTGTAAAAGACCAATACAACAAGATGAGCCACTCTCTATTTACCTACACTCCTAAGTCTAACGACCAATGGGTACCATGTAATGGTGCAGAGGTTATCTTGAAGAAAGGTGGCGTAGAGGTTGCTCGCTACAATGTAGATACCATGTACAACGGTATCTTCGTATTCGAAGGTCTTGAGCCAGGTGATGACTACTCACTTGATGCAAACTGCGACGGTTTCTTCCCACTCGCAGACCAATACAAGGTTCCTTTCTCAGTAAAGGCAAACGAGACCACCTATCCTATGATTTACTTGGTGGACACAGCATACGTACCACCTACAATCGTTTATGAGGATTATCCAGATCCAGAGCAACCTGCATATCTTGGTTTGCCAAGCGCGTTTGAGATGACAGAACAACCAGTTCGTGACTTTGCAGAAGTAATCAAGGGTACTGTTAAACGTACACTCCAAAGTGGTGACACTACTATCCTTCTCTCACACGAGGAAGACGGTACACCTCATATCTACCTCATTAAGAGCAGCTTGAATACTATCGAGACTATTTCTACAGATAGCATTCTTCCACGCGATCCTGACAACGTAGGTGACTACCTCGCACTTTCTGATATCGCATTGACTTGCGACGGCAAACTAGTAGGTGTGAACTATGTTCGTTGCCAATATGGTGATGATCAAGTAGATGCAGGCTACAAACGTGGTGTAAAGACCTTCTATATTTGGGATAAGCTTGCAGGTGACGCACGTATATGGTTTACTGCAAACGACGCTGGTAACTCTTACCGCAGTGATGGCGGTTATACGATCGCTGTTAAGGGCGAGAGTAAAGACTGTCAAGTGATCGTTTCACAACGTCACTACAATGCTACTACAGGTGGTGCGTTGCGTATCTCTGCTTATACTGTAACCGATGGTACACCAAGCTATATCTTCTACGGTAATACCTTGAATGCAGGAGCTCCTCTCCACGCAGTAACTCATGGTGAGGATGTTCAATTTACCCTCTCTCCACGCGGTGAGAAAAAAGACTTCATCTTTGATGCTAGTTTGACAACTCCTATGGAATTCAGTTTGCCAGGTGGTCAAAACCAAGACGTGACTATCTTGGGTCAAATCTCTGCTGACTTGATGCACGTGAAGTTCAACGGTGCGACCTACTTCAAGTATGCTGGCAAGGCATTGATGGCAGCTCCTGCTACTGATACTTTAGGCAAAGTCACTGGTGTTCAAGTATTGGATATCACCGATGGTCTTGACAAGGCAGTTGTGGTTAAGACCACCAACACTACTTTGGCTGAGGCTGTAGAGGCTACCTACGCTTCTGCAAGTGCTAAGGTTAAAGGTACTGACCTCTATCTCTACTTGCTCGTTGACAACAAGATGTATAGCTTTACTACTGTAGGCGTAGCTCAACCTGTAGTACCTGCTATCGTGGCTTATAACTTGAATGTTGTTAAGGATGCTGACAACTATGTATTTAGCTTCGATGCTAACGCAAATGCTGTAGCTGCTGAGTTGGTATTCTATGCTGCTGATACAGTGGCAGGTACAATCCCTGTACAAGTAGTGAAGGGTGCGAACAGCATTACCGTAGCTATTAGCGAGTTGCCAGGTGAGGAAGGCCAAGAATTGACATGGGCTGTGAAGTTGGATGGTGGCGCTATCGCTAACTTCGGTATCATCGCTTCTGACAACTCACTCATCGAATCTGGCACTTCTCGCTTGTTCAATGCAGTAAACACCAACCCAGAGTTGGATAACTTTGGTAAGATCTATATCATGCACCGTGCAGGTTCTTCTACTTCCGCTAACGCTCCTAAGAGCGGTATCTGGGAGTATGACCACAACCTCGTTAAGACTCACACAGAGGTTTACAAGGGTGGCGAAGAGAAGTTCGGTAACCCAACTCGTATGTCTATGGACCGCGAGGGTTATCTCTACATCGCTGACTGGGCAGATGGTCACTCAGGTATCTTCATGGCTAACACCGCTGATATGACCCAACCATTTACTCAATTCTTCGCAGGTACACGCGGTAGCGATGGTGAATTCAACAATGGTGGCGTTTACACAGGTTCTTCTACTCCTGGTTGCCATGTATATGACAATGGTGAGGAAGTTAAGTTGTTCGTTTACAACGAGGATGCTAAGGGTACATTGCCTGCAAATGGTATGGCCGTTTACAACATCGGTCAAGAGGATGGCACTATCCTTCACAAATGGGAGACTGCTCCAAGTGCAGTTTACACCTTGACTGGTCAAGCTAACACCGAGGGTAACCCATGGGGTACCAGCCACGGCTTCTTCGTAAGTCAAGTACGTACTTCTGGTAACAACAACAGCGGTGCTACCTCACTCAAGTTCTACTCTAACGATGGCACCGAGCAAATGTCATCTGCAAGTGATGAGTACAAAGAGATCATCACTGGTTCTAACGCAGGTGGTTATGTAGTATCAGCAGACGAGTCTGTAATGGTATTCAATGACGGTGATACTCAATTCCTCGTATTCGACATCACATGGGAAGGCGACAAACCAGTTATGGCACTCCGCTATACCATCAAGCACGGAATCTCTGCTATCCGTCAGATGAACTGGGATTACGCTGGTAACATCGTATGCTCTGGTGACGCTGGTATCCATATCGTAAGCTTGCCAAAAGAGGAAAACATAACTGTGGTTCCTGCTAAGAAATCGTTGACCGTAAGTATTCCTGCAGCAACTGTAGCAGTAACTAGTGTAACACTCGATGTAACCGAGTTGGCATTGGAAGTTCCTGCAACTGCGACATTGACTGCTACTGTAGCTCCGGAAGAAGCAACAGACAAGACTGTTGTATGGACTTCTGACAATGAGGCTGTAGCAACTGTAGCTGATGGTGTAGTAACTGCTGTAGCAGAAGGTACTGCAACTATCACAGTGACTACAGTAGATGGTGGATTCACAGCTACCTGTATCGTAACTGTTACAGAGATAGGATCTGGCGTGATGGATATCCAAGTATTGAATCCTGATGCTCCAATGTACGATGTATTGGGTCGTCAAGTGGATAAGAGCTATCGCGGCATCGTGATCCAAAACGGTAAAACATTCATGCTGAAATAATCCTTGGATTAAATTGATAGGGGGTACTCAACGCAGGTTGGGTACCTCTTTTTTTTTGATAATTTCTAGAAAAAATAAGTATTGTTTGCATATATAAAAAAAAGCAGTAATTTTGTGCGCTTTAAATCAAATTGGCAATTAACAATCAATTATTAACCATAAAACACAACAACCATGAAAAAAGTCTATCTTTTTTTGGCGTTGGCTATCCCAATGATAGCAAGCGCACAATTGTTGGAAGTAGGAAGCGTTGAACGCGTAGCAAAAGAGGCTAATGCGAAAGTAGCGGCTTTCAGTCCTACAGGCGACTATCTCCTTCTAACGAACACTAGTAACCAAGGTTTGCAACGCTTTGATCTAGCAAGTAAAAAAATTACCCCTATTACCACAGCCGATGGTGCTGGCTACAATGTGCAAATGGCACGAGATGGCAAACAAATCGTTTACCGAGAGGTAACGACCGATGCGAATCAGATTCGCCGCAGCAACATCGTTCGTCACAACTTCGTTGGCGGCCAACGCAAGATGGTAGCTAAAAACCAACGTAGCTTAGAGGCAATGGCTGTAGAGGTAGAGCGTCCTTCTTTCTCAGTGAAAGACCGCCAACTAATGATGACCGTAAACGGCGAGACACGCGTATTCTCTCCTAACGGTGAGCAATACAGCTACCACTGGGCATCTCTTTCTCCTAACGGCAAGAAAGTGTCTTACTACATCAGCGCAGTAGGTTGCTTCGTATGCGACATTGATGGCAGCAATATCCAATTTATTGGTCACAACTGCCTCGCTCCAGTATGGTACAACGACAATATCCTCGTTGGTTGCGATACCAAGGATAATGGCGAAGTGGTGCTTGAGTCTGTAATCGTAGCTTACAGTTTGGATGGCAAGAAGCAAGTATTGACCAATGGTGAGCAAATCGCTGTATTCCCAAAAGCAGCTAACGGTAAGATCGCTTACTCTACCTCAGAAGGTGAAATCTATGTTATGAACATTAAATGATGCATACTACTATGAAAAAGACATTATTGATTATGGCAGCATGCATAGTTAGCATCGCCATGTTTGCTACAGACTTGACAGGCAAACGTATTTATATCAACCCAGGTCACGGTAGCTGGGGTCCAAATGACCGTCCTAATGCTACTATCCCTTATCCTAACTTGGCATCTACTGGCATGCCTGATACATGCGGTTTCTACGAGTCGAACACCAACCTCTGGAAGTGTCTTGAGCTCCGTGACCGCCTTGAGGCTGCCGGTGCTTTTGTCATGATGTCTCACACACAAGCAGGTCCTTGGCCATACGAGAAAGTGGATGGTGAGTATCCAGATTATACTTACGAGCACTACAAGAGTTTGCCAGATTACGAGAAATACAACCGTCCATTGCTTGACATCGCTGATGAGGCAGAGGCCAACAATATGGACTACTTCATTTCTGTTCACTCAAACGCTGCTACCGATGGTAACACAGTGAACTATATGGCCTATTTCTATCGTGGTGACAACGATGGTAATCACGTTGTTCCAGGTGCTATCGACCGTTGCAAACGCAGTTGGTATCACGCATTTGAGTGCCGCTCAATGGACGGATTGGAGCCAACCAACTACGACACCCGCGACCCTGAGACATCCAAGCACATCTTGGCAGACATCAACTTCTACGGAAGCAGCTACGAAGCGACTTTACCTTCTTCAGGTAAGACCTATACAGGTTACCTCGGCGTATTGCACCACGGTGTGCCTGGTTTCCTCGTAGAGGGATATTTCCACACCTATCAACCAGCACGCCACCGTGCGCTCAACCCAGACTATTGCAAGCAAGAGGGTATCCGCTACTATCGCGGTATCGTGGATTTCTACGGCGCAGAGCCAGACACCAAGGGTTATATCTTGGGTACTGTAAAAGATGAGCACAATGCGTTCACCCACGAACTCTACAAATATGCTCCTAACACCAATGACCAATACAAACCTTTGAACGGTGCAGTCGTAACATTGAGTACAGAGGCTGGCGAAGTGCTTGCTACCTACAAAGTAGATAGCTGCTACAACGGTTTGTTCTACTTCCCTGACCTAGAGCCAGGTACATACAAATTGGACGCTGTGGCTGATGGGTATAAGCCACTCCACCGCAAATATCAAACTGTAGTGGTTGAGGCTAATGCTACCAGCTATCCATTCCTCTTCTTGGAGGATACTGCTTGGATTGATCTCAGCAATGTATATGTAGATTACCCAGAGCCTGAGCAACCAGCTTATGCGGCTGTTCCTGAGCAATTCAATATGAAGCAAAATGACCCTAAAGACAATACAGCAGTTATCAAGGGTACTATCAAGCGCACTATCCAATATGCTGACTCTGTATTCTACCTCACCCACGAGGAAGATGGTACTGCACATATCTATGTACTCAACAATACCACTGGTAAACTTGACACCATCTCTACGGTAGGTATTGTGCCAGTGGATCCTACCAATCCAGGCGACCACCTTGCACTGTCTGATATTGCTATCACATGTGATAATAAATTGGTTGGTATCAACTATATCCGTTGTAACTATCAAGATGATGCTGTAGAAAGTGGCTACAAACGCGGTACTACTCGTGTCTATATTTGGGAAGACTTCTTTGCAGATCCTGTAATTTGGTTCACATCGCAATTCTCCAGCAACTCCTTCAAATCAGATCAAGGTTATACTATGGCAGTTTATGGTATGTCTAGCAACTGCACTATCCTTACCACTGGTGTTCACCGTTATGGTAATGGTGCACGTTTCACTATCTACAATGTCGTAAATGACATGCTTGCTAGCGAAACATACTTTGGCTATCAGTTAGGTTCAGGACTAAGCGATGCAACCACTGATGAAACGGCTGTCTTTGATGAGGCTGTGGATGGAGCAGACTTCCGCCTGACACTCTCTCCACGTGGCGAGAAGAAAGACTTTATCATGGATGCTGAGAAGATGGCTCCGGTAGAGTTCAAGACGGCTGGTCCTAATGAAGATCCTGTAGTTATTGGCGAGTTCCCAGCTGAGCTCATCGGTGTGAAGTTCCAAGGTGCATCTTACTTCAAGTATGCTGGTCGCGACATGATGGTCACTCCTTTCGAGAACGAAGAGGGCTTTGTGGCTGGTCTAAAACTCTTTGACATTACCGAAGGTTTGGATAAAGCAGTAGAGGTGAAGTTGGATTATGGCTTCTTCGAGCCTTATGGCGCTCCTACCCAACATGCTAGCGCAGGTGCGTATGTGGATGGCGCAGTGCTCAACCTCTATCTCTATGTAGATGGTCTCGTATGGTCATTCTCTACCGTAGGTGTACAACAACCTATCGTAGCCCGCGTGAGTGCTCACAGTCTGAATGTAACTAAAGATCCTAATGGTGATTATCGCTTCTCATTTGTTGCTAACCAAACTCCAAACGCAGCCGTATTGGTATTCTACGACGCAGATGCAGAAGTAGGTACAGTAGCATTGTCTAGCGTAGTAGAAGGCAAGAACGAATTGGTCGTTCCTGCAGCAGATATTCCAGCAGGCGCAGAGACTTGGGCATTGAGCCTCGTAGGTGGCGCCGTTCCTGGTATGGGTATGGTAGCGGATTATGTAGATTCTACACTTGTTAAACCTCATGTCATTACTAACAACCATCCTCTCACAGAGAACTTCGCACAATACTATGTGATGGAAGGTTCTGGTGACAATAAGGGTGTTTACATCTACGACCCAGAGATGAACCGCCTCAACGCAACTCCTTATGTATCTACCGATGCTGCTTGGGATGCTCCTAAACGTTTGGCAGTAGCTTCTGACGGAACATTGTTCATCGCTGAGTATAGCGACGGTCATAGTGGTGTATATGTAATGGATCCTGCTAATCCAGAGAGTATCACCCCATTCTTCGTAGGTACACGCGATGGCGCTGGCGTCATTAGCAACAATGGCGTAAACGTCGGTGCTTCTACCGCAGGTATCTCTATATATAAAGAAGGTGCTGAGTCTAAGCTCGTAGTTTACAACGAGGACTTCGGTTCTTCACTCGGTAATATCTTGATTTACAACATTGGTCAAGAAGATGGTTCTATTGTTAAGACTTGGGACGCTGCTCCTTCTGAGGTATATGGTAAGGGAAGCAACTTGGCAGGTCTTGTAAACAAGAACGGTCAACCAATCTTGACGGACTATGGATTCTTCGTTTCTACTCTCCGCTACGCAGGTGGCAACAACAGCTATGCTACTTCTGCTCGTTACTACAACTTCAATGAGGAGTGCGAGTTCTCTACTCACTACGATGAGTTCGTGGGTTATGTAAACGGTAGTAACGACGGTGCTTTGGCACTCAGCAACGATCAAAAGTATCTGGTATTGCCTGACGATAACAACCAATTCGTGGTATTCGAGTGCACATGGGATTCTCTCGGTAAACTCAGCGTGAAGTATGTAGAGTCATTTGTTCACAACCTCGGTCCTGTTCACCAATTGAGTTTCGACTATGCAGGTCACCTCGTAGCTTCTGCAGCAGGCCGCGTTTCCCTCTTCACCATGCCAACTGCAGACAATAGCCTATTGATTCCTGCACGTACCGCATTGGCAGATGCAGCTCCAACTCCAGTAATAGCTGTAACCGGCGTTACTCTTGACGTAACCGAATTGACATTGGAAGTTCCTGCTACCGCAACACTGAATGCTACTGTAGAGCCTGCAGATGCAGCTAATAAGAATGTTGTATGGGCATCTGATAACGATGCTGTAGCGACTGTAGCGGAAGGCATAGTAACTGCTGTAGCAGAGGGTACAGCTACTATCACAGTAACTACTGTAGATGGTGGATTCACTGCAACCTGTGTAGTTACTGTTACAGAGGTAGAATCTGGTGTGATGAACATCATCGTACTAGATACAGATGCTCCAATGTACGATGTATTAGGTCGTCAAGTGGATAAGAACTACCGAGGTATTGTTATCCAAAATGGTCAAGTGTATTTACTCCGCTAATTCGAAAGGATGACATAAAAAAGGAACTACCGATTGGTAGTTCCTTTTTTGTATATTAAACTTTGCAGCAATCTAACCTTACAATCTCTTTGCCCATTTAATTGCCTTATGAGCAGATTTTTGAGTAAATTTCTTTTGCTCTTCTGTCATTTGAGGATTCATGTATTTATTGCGTTTGCAATTTTTGCCAGTAAGAAATTCATACCACACACATGAGGCAGTATAACGACCATATTCATAATTTAGATGGTAACCATCACGGCAAAGTGTATCACCCAATTTAGTTTGCCTTGCAAAAGAAATTGCTTTCCCGCAAGGAATGAGGTGCAATTCAGGGTGACGCTCTAGTAAAGCAAGAAGTGCAGAATGAATACTATCGTCCATTATCTGTTGGTTTTTCTGATACCGAGGGAATTGAGGATGTTTTGCGTCTTGTGAATATGACCAGGTTTGCATCCAGCATAGTTTAGCTTGAGGTTGATATGCACGAACAGAATCAATTAAGGCACTCAAATAAGGTTCGTAAGTAGATTGAATACCGCTATCATGGCTAGCTTGCTGAAAGGAAATATAATCCCATTGCATAAGTTGGAGTGCTTGACGTAAGGAATATTTCTTAGTATCAGTAAGAACTCCATTTTCAATGTATCGAAAATGGTATACCCCAGTATCCTGACGTAGAAAAGTATGGTGTTGCTCCAACGAGCAACCACCGTAATAAAGATCTCCAATAATAATCGGCTGATCACCAGCTTCGCATAAAGGGGCTAACTCTTGCTCCACCGCATCCCATGAAAAACTATTGCCAATACATAAAACACGAATTGTATCATCGGTTTTACAAGCTTGCAGAAGAACAACTAATAATGCCGTTAGAAAAAAGAATTTAAAGTGTTTCATATAAAAAAAATAATAATTTGCGACAAAGATAGTGCTTTATTTTGAAATATGCAAAAAAAGAAGTACTTTTGCAAAAAAAATGAACATATGAAAAATTTACGTATTATTGTATTGAGTGCGTTATGTATGGTATATGGTGCATTATGCACAGCCAGTACTCCATTCCCAAAAGCATCAGCTGATAGTGTAATCATCAAAGCTATTCATGATTCCATTATCCCAGGCGCTGTACTATGCGTAGTAGAAAATGGCGATGTTTCCTATCTCCAAGCCTATGGTAATCGCGCTGTAGTTCCTGCACAAGAGACTATGACGACAAACACCATTTTTGATCTTGCTTCAGTAAGCAAGCCTACAGGTGCAGGCTCTGCTGCTCTCTTGCTCTGTGCTGAAGGTAAACTGAATGTTAATGATTATGTATCGCAGTATATTCCTCAATATCATAGTGATGTACAAATTCGTCACTTAATGACGCACTATTCGGGTTTACCCGCCTATATGACTGCTGCGCGACTGGACAGTATATACCTTGCTCGCGGTACGAAGATGTCACGTCCAGCATTTACTATTGATACGATTGCACGCTGCAAACGTCCATCAGCAGTTGGAGAAAAATACCGTTACTCTTGTCTCAACTTCATATCATTGCAAAAAGTTGTAGAAGCCATTATCGGAGAAGACATCAACACATACATGCGAAATAAGTTATACCGACCATTGGGAAATAATACAATGGGTTGGTTACCTGCAGATTCTCTGCTTGATCGAATTGCCCCAACAGAATGTATCGATGACGTTTGCATTATAGGTGACGTGCATGACCCATTGGCTCGCATCATGATGACTGGCGTATCAGGCAATGCCGGTGTGTTTGCTACAGCCGAAGAGGTAGCCAATTGGGCAATATGGTTTATGAATCTTCCAGAAGAAACACGCATAAATGGATGCAACGCGGGTTTATGGACAGATAGCGTAACTACATCAGCAGGAGTGTCCATTCCAAGTTGCCGCCATACAGGATATACTGGCACAAGTGTAACAATTTTGCCAGAAGAGAAACGAGCAATCATACTGCTTACCAATCGTGTTCATCCTAAAGACGAGCACAATCTAGCACCATTACGTAGGGCATTGAATAATATGCTCACGCCTTAATAACCTATTTCTCTGAAATAGTCTAATATGACTTCTCCCATTTTGGGGCTCTTATAGACATGCGAGCCATGGTCTTCTCCAAGAAGGAGAAGCAGTTTTCCGTGAGGAATATTTTCTGCTATTGCGCGCGTGTGCGCGCTGTCAATAAGGTCGTGCTCACCTGCCACTATTAATGCAGGACATTGGATATTGTGCATATCTTCAAAAGTCATTTGTGGCTCGTAGAGCATCATTTTAACTAGCGGAGCTATGGTGTCAAGTTCTTTTTGCTTGGAAAATTCTGCCCAAAAACTTGTTTCAACACCCTCAGGAAAAATATTTGCACCAGTTGTGATTATAGCACCTGCGGTACCAGGATGCAGAACTTCCATTTGCAAAGCGATATTTCCGCCATCGCTCCAACCAAATAATGCAGGTTTTTCTAAGTCTAATTCCTGGATTAGGGCATACACATCCTCTGCCATGTCAACATAATGGTATTCCTCCAAAGGGGCATTTGCGCCTTGTCCACGCGAATCAAGAGCATATACGAGATAGCCAGCAGAATCAAGTTGGTCCACCATCACACTCAAATGATCATGTTCGCCACCATTTCCATGAAGGAGGATAACAGGTTTTGCATGCTCTCTACCCTTGATTTGATATACTATATTGACATCATTGACATCAATATTTCTGATTTCATCTACTTGCTTTGAGCGAAGAACGGTCATAAATAATAAAACTACGCTCACAAAAAGTAATGTAATAGGATACTTTTTTTGTTGAATATCTTTCATGTTCTGCATTAATTGGTGCATAAAAAAGTGCCTAACATTTTCATGTTAAGCACTCATGTGATTTTTGCATTTTATTCAGTACCGCGAGCGGGACTTTCGATGTAAGTCCCTTGGCACTCCTTATAAAAGAAAACTCAAAACACTTTCAAGCAAGCTTGTGTGCTTTTGAGTTTTTCTTTCAGTACCGCGAGCGGGACTTGAACCCGCACAGCCATCACTGGCCAAAGGATTTTAAGTCCTTCGTGTCTACCGATTCCACCATCGCGGCTCAAAATCGACTGCAAAGGTACAACAAAAATTGGACATACGCAAATTCAGACGATTTTTTTTTGAATTTTGTTGCACAAACATCAAGATTGTAAGCTCCATGTGACCCCGGTGGGGCTATAGGACCTTGCTCCACCTGCGGTGTCGTAAGCTCTATGTGACCCCGGTGGGATTCAAACCCACGACCTTCAGAACCGGAATCTGACGCTCTATTCAGCTAAGCTACAGGGCCTCTCGGAATTTGGTCAACGCGAAAATAGCCTTACGGCTACCAATTTAATCGCGTCTACCGCCAACTAAAATCAAAATATAATACACCAATGTACCTAACGACGACAATGCCGCAATCACGTATGTGTATGCCGCAGTGCGCAAAGCAGTAGAAGCCATAGGTGTCGTTTGCCTATCAGTAATGCCCGCCTGTTCGAGCCATGCGACAGCACGTACGCTGGCATTGATTTCAACAGGCAAAGTAATAAAGGCAAACAAAGTGATCAATGCATATAAGATAATTCCCGCGAGCAACAATTGTGGAAATCTCTCAAGCAATAAAATACCTCCCAATAATATCCATGTTACCCATTTAGATGCAAAACTAACTACTGGTACTAGTGCAGAACGCATACTGAGGGGAGCATAGGCATATGCGTGCTGCAAGGCATGTCCACATTCGTGTGCTGCTACCGCAGCCGCCGCCACACTATTGGAATTATAGACCGAATCAGAGAGGTTGACAGTCTTGTTGCGTGGATCGTAATGATCAGTCAAATGTCCTGAAGTAGAAATAACTTGGACATCAGTGATGCCATTATCGCGTAGCATTTTCTCTGCGACCTCACGTCCAGTTAGAGGAATATAAACTTTAGAATATTGCTTAAACCGATTATTAAGCAACGCACTAACGCCCCAACTAGCAAGGGCAATTACAATAAATAAAATAAAATAAGAATCCATAGTTATAAGTTTTATATATTATTTTTTAGTTTTCTTTTTGCACACCTTACAATGTCCATATAAATACAACGAATAGCGTTCTAACACAAAGTTATTCATTCTTTTATCTTCTAGAATTCGCGAAAAAGTTGAGTCTTTCACTTCACGTACACGTCCACAGCGCTGGCATATAATATGTATAGAAGAGGACTTTAGAAATGACAACTCATACTGTCCTGCGCGTACACCATATTCTTTTTCGATATGACGAATAATTCCCGCTTTTTCGAATAGTTCTATGGTATTATACACCGTAGCGCGGCTAATTAACAACTCCGTGAGGGATTCGCGCAATTCGTCAATATTAAACCGTTGAAGCGTACACACTGAAGACAAGATGTTGAATCGCTCAGGTGTATGACGCAGTTTGTGCTCATCCATATAAGCACATAACTGATCATACGCTCGACGATATATATCTTCCTTCTTGTTTGGCATTTATTTAAATGTGTTTAATGTAGGCACGACGACGCTTGTGGTATTTATGAGGGAAAGCCTCCCAATGATTGAGGTTTTTGAAATTAGTTTCCATAATCGCAGTAGTTTCAATGCGTTGAATACCATATTTAACGAAATAAGGATGTTGGTCAGCAATAATAACTGCATTGAGTCCTCGATCTTGATAATCAGGGCGTACGGCGATAAGTAAGAAATCAAATGCCTCATAATGATCTGACTTTAAAGCTTTCAAAAGGTGATACCATCCGAATGGGAACATTTTTCCTTGCGTTTTTCGGAGTGCTTCTGATATATCAGGCATACCCACACCCACAGCAACAACTTCATCCTTCTCATTGACAACGATTGTGACAAAATCGAAATTGAGAAGTGGGAAATATGCTTCGCAGTATTGTTTTTTCTGACGTTCAGTAAGCGGTTGGAAGTTGTAAAGTTTTTGGTACGCAACGTCAATCACATCCATATAAGTCATGCCATATTTCGCCTTCAACTCCTTGACAGATCTTACCTTATCCACTCTCACATTACTACGTTGTTCAACGATTTTCGCCATTCTTCCAAATCGTTCAGGAAGTTCTTGGGGAGGATAGATTTGCATTTCAATCCAGTCGTTTTCCTTCACTAATCCATAGTCGTCAATATGCTTGACGTAATATGGATAATTGTAGAGCGATGCCATTGGCACGAGGTGCTCAAATCCCTCAATAATAAGTCCTTGGTGGTCAAAATCAGTAAAACCAACAGGGCCGTTGAGTTTGTCCATTCCTTTGCTCTTTCCCCACTCTACCACAGCATCTAACAAAGCATTGCTAACTTCCTTATCATCAATAAAATCGAACCAGCCAAACCTAACTTTTTTGACGCCCCATTTTTCATTGGCTTGGTGGTTGATAATACCTGCAATTCGTCCTACAGGCTTACCATTGCGATATGCCATGAACAAAATATTCTCACAAACTTCAAAAGCAGGGTTCTTCTTGGGATTAAAGGTATCCAATTCATCCAAAATAAGTGCAGGACAAAAATATTCACAATCTTTATAAAATTCGTTTCCAAATTTCACAAAACGCAGCAAACCTCGTTTACTGGTTATTTGTCTGATTTCTATAGCCATATTGATATTATAAGCACAAATTAGGTCGCAAAGATAGCATATATTTTTGGAATACACAAAAAATATCATCAAAAATAGCGTAATCACTAACTAATCACTAACTAATAACTAACTAATAACTAACTAATAACTAATTATACATTATGTAGAATAGTAGTAGGATGATGAAATATCATACATAACAGTGAGGATGTAGCAAGATCGTCAAGAAGAAAATCGAGTAAGATATTGCCCATTCCAAAAAAAAGTTGTACCTTTGTCGCGTAATTAAACCATCTATGCAGCAATTTGAATTATACATAGCTCGATGTTTACAATTAGCTCGATTGGGCGAATACTATGTTGCTCCTAATCCAATGGTAGGTGCCGTATTGGTTGCCGATTATGGATACTCACAGGAGGAACTAGCCACTAATTCTCCTCAGATTTTGGGTGAGGGCTGGCATATGCGATATGGAGGTCCTCATGCGGAGCCAAACTGCTTGCGCGATGCAGAGTATAGGCACCCAGAAGGTATTGATTATAAACACTGTACACTATACGTCAGTTTAGAGCCTTGCAGCCATTATGGCAAGACTCCTCCATGTGCAGAATTGATTATTCAGAAGGGGATTGGGCGTGTCGTGATTGGTTGTTTAGATCCCAATCCTCAAGTAGCAGGTAGAGGAGTGAGGATGATGCGAGAAGCTGGTATAGAAGTAATTGTGGGAATATTAGAAGACGAGTGTCGGGCATTGAATAAACGATTTATCTGTTTGCAAGAGAAGAAACGCCCATATGTAATCCTTAAATGGGCACAAACAGCAGATGGATATATTGATTATCGGCAAGAGTCAAATGATGGGGGAAGTGCCCCTCTAGTGATATCTACGCCATTGATGAAGCAATTAGTGCATCAGCAACGTGCTGAAAACATGGCCATTATGGTAGGTACACGAACTGTACTAATGGACAACCCTCGACTATTGACGACCCATTGGAGTGGCAGGAATCCAGTACGTGTGACATTAGATAGGCATCATGTATTACCTGCAGATAGCAAGATATTTTCCAGCGATTCAGAAACGATAGTATATCATGAGAATACCGATTGGGAATTTCTTTTAGCCGATTTGGCAAAGCGTAATATCCATTCGATATTAGTTGAGGGTGGAGCTACCTTGTTGAATAGCATTCTTTCGAGTGGCATATATGATGAAGTACATGTTGAAATAGGGAATATACAGATCGAATGTATAGGAGATGGGAACGGAGTAGAAGCCCCCGCTTATACATTTACAACCCAACCACAAATGATCGATGGACACTGTGTATATGTTGAAAAAAATGCTAAAAATTTGTATATTTGAGAAAAAAGCAGTATCTTTGCAAGTTAAAAGCATGTTTATGAAAAAAGTTTGTTTTTTATTGTTGGCTATTTGTGCGTGTGTTGGTTGTACAGATTTTAAGCAATCGCGCAGAAATGGTGTAATAGCAGAATACCACGGCGAGACCATTACGCAAGTTGAGATTGATGCTCTGACGGCAAACTTGTCGGCAGAGGATAGTGTACGTGTAGCAGAGCAATACATCCGTCAATGGGCAACCAACCTATTAGTTTGGGAGGAAGCTAGGAGTCTCAACAATAAAGAAATTGAAAAGAAAGTAGCTGATTATCAACGTTCGCTATGTCTGCACGAATGGGAACAACGTGTAGTAAGGCAAAAAATGCCACAACACGTAGAAGATAGCATGATTCTTGCATTCTACGAAAACAATCAATCCCATTTTATTCTTCGCGATCCAATTTTAAAGGGATTGATATTGATCATTCCTAATGGTGCACCTAATATGGATAAATTGCGCAAGTACGTCACAGATCCTGCTGAAGAGGAGAACATCGAATGGATTGAAAAGTATGCATATCAATATGCAACCGGCTATGAGTTGTTTTTAGAAGATTGGAAGACCAGTGATCAGCTCTTGCAACGCATCCCCATTGATAAGATCACTTTTCACAAACAATTAAAACAGACAAAGCAAATTGAGATACAAGATTCCATTAACACTTACTTGTTGCAGGTAATAGATGTGTATCATGCTGGCGATTACAAGCCACTAGATTACGCACGTAGCGAGATAGAGAAGATGTTATTGAGTCGACGTCAAGTTGAATTTCTTCGTAACATGCGCGAAGAACTCTACCACGACGCAGTACAACAAGGTAACTTAAAGATATATGAAAAATAAATTATTGATTATTGGCTATTGGTTATTGGCTATTGGTGGTGTAGCACAAGCTCAAGATAATATCATTGATGAGGTGATATGGGTTGTGGGTGAGGATGCTATTTTACGTAGTGAGGTAGAAGAGGAGCGTTTGCGCGCGCAATACGAGGGTACCCCTATCCCAGGTGATCCCTATTGCGTGATTCCAGAGCAATTGGCAATACAAAAACTATTTTTGCATCAAGCCGAATTGGATTCTATTGAAGTGAGCGAGTCTAGCGTAAGCAGTCAAGTGGATATGCGTATGAACTATTACATCTCGCAGATTGGTAGCAAAGAGAAGATGGAGGAATATTTCCGCAAGACGAGCAGCGAAATTCGCGAAGAAATGATGACAAGTGTTCGCAATCAGATGATTATCCAACAGATGCAAAGCAAACTGACAGAGAACATCTCCCCTACCCCCGCAGAGGTGCGTCGCTACTACAATATGCTATCAGCAGACTCTATTCCTATGGTTCCTGCACAGGTAGAGGTACAAATATTGAGTATGGATCCGCCCGTTCCTTTGGAGGAGACAGAGCGTATTAAAGCCCGTTTGCGGGAGTTTACAGACCGCGTCCACAATGGGACAGCGGACTTCAGTATGTTAGCGCGTCTATACTCAGAGGATACAGAGTCGGCTAAACGTGGTGGTGAATTGGGATTTGTAGGTAAAGGACAATTGGTTAGCGAATTTGCCGAGGTTGCATTTAACTTGAACGACCCTAAGCGTGTATCTCGTATAGTTAATACCGAGTACGGCTTCCATATTATTCAACTCATCGAGAGAAAAGGCGAGCGCATCAATTGCCGCCATATATTGCTAAAACCCCATGTATCAGCAGAAGACAAGATAAATGCGCTTGGACGCCTTGATTCAATCCGAGGCTTGATGGTAGATAGTGGTTTGGTATTTGAAGCTGCCGTAGCTCGTTACTCGGAGGATAAAAACACCGTAATGAGCGGCGGATTGATGACTAACCCTAACACGGGCGCAAGTAAATTTGAATACCAAGAATTGCCTCCGGAGATCGCAAAACAAATTTATACGATGAAAGAGGGCGATATTAGTATTCCATTCGTGATGATGGACCGCACTAAAAACAAAGAGGTTTGCGTTATCGTCAAACTCAAGACCAAGCGCGACGCGCACAAGGCCAACCTTGTGGATGATTTCCAAGTGATCCGCCAGATGTTGCAACAGAAGCAAAGTGCAGAAACAATTGAGAAATGGATACGCGACAAACAAAAAGATATCTATGTGCAAATTGATCCTGCTTGGAGAGGATGTGATTTCCAATATCCAGGTTGGGTGAAGTAGAATGAACAGATGCGTTTGAGCAGAATTAGCATAGTATTGGCTTGCCTATTGGCGATAAATGGCATGGCTCAGGAGAAGGCTCCGCAGATGGTGTATTTGGAGCATTCTGAGACCTTGTCGTTTGACGAAAAACGTTTACCTGATGCGCAAATTTTGCGCGGGGATGTGCGTTTTCGCCATGATTCGGCATTGATGTATTGCGACTCTGCCTATTTCTTTGACAAAGAAAACTCCTTGCACGCATTTGGTCATGTCCACTTGATTCAAGGAGATAGTATTGAGGGATTTGGTGATATATTGTACTACAATGGTAATACCAAGATGGCCAAATTTCGCAAGCATGTAAAATTGATACATAACGGCACAACCACGCTTACTACCGATAGTATGAACTATGACCGAATGAAGGATATAGCGTACTATTTCTCAGGCGGAATGATTGAAGACAGCGTCAACACGCTGACATCTACCTGGGGGCAATACACGCCGGAGAATAACCAAGCGTTGTTTAGCAACAATGTCAAATTGGTGCAGGAAAAATTTGTATTGACAACAGACACCCTGTGCTATAACACAGAGACTTATCAGGCTGATCTAGTTAGCCCAACAACCATCGTGTATGAGCACGAGACTACCATCTTATCCTCCAAAGGATGGTACAATACTCAAACAGAAAAATCCCTGCTTCTGGATCGATCTAAGATTATCCACACCGATGGTATGACTCTCACGGGCGATACTATCTATTATGACAAGGCCATCGGCTATGGTAAAGTGCTGGGCCATATTGAGAGCGTTGATTCCACCAATCAAATCACTCTGTACGGCAACGAGAGCGAGATGTGGGAACATGATGAGCATGGCTATGTAACCGATAGCGCGCTGCTGGTTGAGTGGTCTGACTCTACCATGTATACGTACATGCATGCGGACACACTATTCACCGAACACATTCCTTATCAATATATGCAATTAGTTGCCAAAGATAGTATATTGCTAGATTCCGTATGGGTACTTCCCGCCCCTGATACCCTTTGGGTGGATACGACATACCTACAAGTACAAGCATACTATAATGTTCGCATCTTCCGCGAAGACATGCAAGCCGTATGCGATTCTGCACACTACAACGGCCGCGATTCGATCGCCACATTATGCGGCGATCCCGTTTGTTGGAATGAACAAAATCAGGTATCAGCGGACACAGTAACCATCTATATCAAGAACGGCACAGTGGATTACCTGCATGGTTTGGGAAACGCAATAGCTATCAAACAAGAGAGCGATACAGAATACAACCAGTTGGCGGGCAAGGAGATGTTTGCCTATGTACGTGACAACGATGTGTATCGCGTGGATGTGCAAGGCAATGCCGAGACAGTGTTCTATCCTAGGGAGGAGGATGGTACTTATATGGGAGTTAATCGCACACAAAGTAGTTTTGTCAAGCTCTACCTTGAGAATCGTCAAATACAACGTATTTTGTTTACTAGCGCTACTACAGGTGTGATGCTACCAATGGATCAAGCCACCGAAGAAGACAAATTTCTTGTAACCTTTTTCTGGGCAGATCAAGAGCGCCCACGCATGCCAGGAGATGTATTCCTACACCCGACCCGTACGCTACGCCCTGACGCCTCTGCAGTATCTGCTTCAGCTGAAGATGAAGAGGACGAAGAGGAGAATGAAGAAAATTATGAATATTGATAAAAACAACTGATAATGAAACGAATAGCAATTCTAACTTGTGTCATTGTATTGTCAATGACTAGTATCTACGCGGAAAATTATTTAGGTGTTCAATTGGGCTACGCACGCTCTATCACACGCCTAAACGCACCTTCGACCATGGCTAAAGAAACACTCCACCCTACAGGATATAATGGATTGAAAGTAGGTGTGATATATGATGCAACTATCATAAAGGGCTTCGGCGTAACAATGGGATTAAACTATACATTTGGTGCAAATGCAACCGATTGGGTAAAGAAAATTCACACTCAACCCACTGATTACCCACAGGTGCGTTCACGTGGACAATACCATCAATTGGAGATACCTGTAGACTGGCAATATAAGTTTGAAATAGCGCAAAATACCTGGCTTATGCTCTATACAGGTCCTACCCTGCAATGCGGTTTGGAGTTTAAGGACAAATGGTACGTGCGTGTTGATAAAGAGTCGCAAAGTATCTTGGTAGAGGAAAACATCTATTCTGCAGATGATATGCAGGACCACGCCCTTAAGCGCCTAAACGTAACTTGGGGAATTGGTGCTGGTTTCCAATACCAACGCTATTTCTTGCGTGGCGGATATGATTTTGGCTTAATCAATCCATACAAATCCCAATCATTTATGGGTATAGACGTAAATACCCGTGGCCGTTTTGACCAATGGCAAATCAAATTAGGCATGTATCTTTGGGAATTTTAATAGAGACATCCATATTCATTAAACTATAAACTTAACTAAACCGAAATGATTCCAAAAGAAACCATTGACCGAATTTTCGAGGCTGCTAAAGTTGAAGATGTCGTTGGCAGCTATGTTTCCCTTAAGAAGAAGGGAGCCAACCTATGGGGGCTTTGTCCTTTTCACCATGAAAAGACAAGTTCGTTTTCCGTTTCACCATCCAAAGGAATATACAAATGCTTTGGTTGTGGCAAGGCGGGTAGTGCTGTGCGCTTTGTAATGGAGATGGAGCAATGCTCTTATATTGAAGCTATCCGACAGCTAGCTCAACGCTATCATATCCAAATAGAAGAGCGCGAGTTGACTCAAGAAGAGAAGCAACGCCAGGATGACCGCGAGTCCATGTTTGTGGTAAACGATTTTGCCAATAAATGGTTCCAATCACAACTACATGACACACCGGAAGGATCAACAGTAGGTATGGCTTATCTACGCCAAAGAGGTATCCGCGAAGATATTATCCAAAAATTTCAGTTGGGTTACTCCCCTGAGAAAGCTAGACTATGGGAAGAAGCCAAGAAGGCTGGTTACCAAGAGACTTATTTAATTAATGACCCAGACAAACTTATTGGCGCAGGTGTGTGTATCAAGGACGAAAAGGGTCATCTGTTTGACCGTTTTCGTGGACGAGTAATTTTTCCATTCTTCTCCGTTAGTGGTAAGGTTACAGGTTTTGCAGGAAGATTAATCAAACAAAGTGACAAGGCAGGTAAATATGTCAATTCTCCTACCTCTATTCTCTATGAGAAAAAACACGAGCTCTATGGTTTCTACCAAGCCAAACAGGCCATCAAGCGAGAAGATTGCTGCTATTTGGTAGAGGGGCAACTAGATGTTATTCAGCTAGTTCAGTCTGGTATTGAGAATGTGGTTGCATCAGGAGGAACAGCTCTTACTTTCCCTCAGATTCGCCTCATCCATCGATTCACAAACAATGCTACCATTTTATATGATGGCGACAGCGCAGGTATCAAAGCAGCACTACGTGGTATAGACATGATGCTGGAAGAAGGTATAAATGTTAAGGTTGTGCTATTGCCTGAAGGAGAAGATCCGGATAGCTTTGCACGCAAACATAATGCCAATGAAGTACTTGAATATATCCAGCAGAATCAGACAGATTTCATTCGTTTCAAGACCAAACTTCTCTATAACGAAGCAGGTAATGACCCCATCAAAAGGGCGGAGATGATTATCCAAATCGTAGAATCGATTGCTATCATCCCTGATATTATCAAGCGACAAGTCTATATCAAGGACTGCGCAACTACTTTGCAAATACAGGAACAAGTTTTAATCAAAAAAGTGATTGAGATCCGACAACGCAATTTAGATGAACAGAAAAAGAAGAAACAAAACCAAGAGCGTCTAGCACCCTCCACATCAACATCCACAGAGACACCAGAGCAACCTCTTCCCCCTACTCAACCTGTGCAATTGTCAAACAAAGACCGGAATATCCGTAACATCATGCAACTGATCATCCGCCACGGTGAGAAGATTATCCATCAAGACGAGCAAGTGGTTGTGCGTGCTGGTGAGTTCATTATAAGCGAATTACGAAAGGATAATATCCCCCTAGGCAACCCGCTTTATACACTAATTATAGAGGAATATCTCCGTCACTATCAAGAACCTAATTGGGTTGCTGCCAATTATTTCCAATACCATTCCAATGCCGAAGTTAGCCAGTTTGCCGTTAATATGTTGGCAGATAAATATCAGTTGAGCAGGATGTATGGAAAACAAGTTGTTTCCGAGAATGTAGTAAAAGAGATAGAACTCCCTACTGAAGCAGATATCTTGCCAGAGATTGTGCAACGCATGCTATTGGAGTTAAAATATACGATTGTCAACGAGCGTATAGACTCCATGCAAATCATGCTTAGAGACGCACAAACCCGCAATGACTGGGAACTTATCCGCACAATCCTGGAACAACAACCTATGCTTATTAATCTACGCCAACAACTATGCAAAGCCTTAGGTAACCGAGTAATTTTGCACTAATATGTTGTTCAACTCTATTGTATATGGTCCTATCCGTTCTCGCCGCCTAGGTATATCATTGGGCGTGAACCTGATGCCAACCACCGCAAAGTTGTGTTCGTTTGACTGTGTGTATTGCGAATGCGGGTGGAATCAACCTGTCTTGCATCCACAGTTACCTACGCGTGAGCAAGTACGCAAGGCACTAGCCTCTAGCCTTATTTCCCAATCGTCTGATAATCCCATTGATGTAATCACATTTAGTGGCAATGGTGAGCCAACGATGCACCCCGATTTCTTAGGCATTATACAAGATACCTGCGACTTGCGTGATCAGTTCTACCCAGAGGCAAAAGTCTCGGTACTCAGTAACTCCACACAATTGGGACGTAAAGATGTGGTGGAAGCACTACGTTTATGCGACAACCGTATTCTTAAACTTGATTCGGCTATAGATGCCACCATGCGTTTGATTGATAAGCCTGTCAATCACCAACTTACTGTTCATCAAATTGTACAATGGTTACAATGTTTCAAAGGGCAGTTTACGCTACAAACATGCTTCTTAAGAGGGGAGTACCAGGGTCATGTCATCGATAACACCACTCCAGAGGAGCTATATGCCTGGTATGAAATCATCGATATCCTACGCCCACAGCAGGTCATGATCTACGTCATTGACCGCGAGACACCACTCAAAACCTTAGAGAAGATACCCGCAGAACAAATGCAACAAATTGCACAACCCTTGAGAGAAAAAGGTATTGATGTCATCGTTAGTATATGAAAATCCTGATTGCACCACTCAACTGGGGATTGGGTCATGCCTCTCGATGTATCCCTATCATTAGACATTATCTTGCACAACGAGATGAAGTTGTCTTAGCAGGAGATGGAGATAGTCTGTTGTTGCTCCGCAAAACATTTCCTGAATTGCGTGCAATAGATTTACCCTCCCTAGAACTATGTTATACTTCTAATTCTCAGCAAAAAGGATTCTATATTCGTGCTATCTGGAAGTTGATACGTTCTACTATTGCCGACCACCATTACCTGGAAAAAGTTTTGGCTATTGAGTCTTTTGATTTAATTATATCAGATAATCGTTTTGGTTGTTGCTCTCGCAATGTGCGCTCAGTGTATATCACGCACCAACTCTACCCTATATTGCCCAAACGACTACAAATTTTTCAACCCTTCGCGCGCGCGTTGCATGCGTTTATCTACAAGAGATATGCTGAAGTATGGGTCCCCGACTACGCCGACACATCTCATAACCTTTCAGGCTCCCTAAGCCACGGAGGACGCTTCGACCATCGTGCCAAATACATCGGTCCCCTTTCCCGCTTCGTTACACTCCACTCTACACTACATGGCGCCACACTACACAATACGCCTTACACTACACTAATTCTTCTCTCTGGCCTAGAGCCACAACGTACAATCTTTGAGCGGGAACTCCTGCAACGCTTTGTTAATAGTCAAGAGCGCATATTATTGGTACGCGGAAAAGTATCTGATCCTCAAACAGTTATCCAACGAGGAAATATCACAATCATACCATCTATCACAGATGATAAACTGTATACAATATCGCAAATAGTGAAGACTATTATTGCTCGCAGTGGCTATTCAACTATCATGGATCTAGATGCTTTAGGAGTTCTCCACAAAGCTGAATTCCATCCCACTCCAGGCCAAAGCGAACAGGAATATTTGTATGTTCATCATTTATTAGAGCCTAAGACACCCTAATTTTACAGCCATTCAAAAAAACAGTTGAAAAATTAACCTTTTTCTTCACAGCAAAGCAGTGATTTACTCCTAGATAGAAATGTTGTTTACGAAAAAAAAATGATAACCCAAAGTATCTCTCGGCTATCATTTTACTATCAGTGTATTACCACTTTGAGAATTTTGGATGTGTAAAACACATAACTCATTGATTCTCTACTTTGTGATTCAGCTGGGGCTCGAACCCAGGACCCCATCCTTAAAAGGGATGTGTTCTACCTGCTGAGCTACTTAGTCAAACCGTGTTTTTTCACTTCGTTTGAGGTTGCAAAATTACTACTTTTATTTGAATCGAACAACTTATTTGGCAATTATTTTCAAAAATATTTTTCATCATATTATTTATCAAACAATTAAATTGCAGCAATATTATATTGTTTCAATCGTTTTTTTGTTGTTTTTTGCTCAAAAAAAATCATTTTTCTACCATTTTCGAGGTGTTTTTTGTCATTTTTTTTAAAGTATTCCTTCACGCAAAATATCGTGTAAATGCACCACTCCAAGATAATGATTTTGATGGTCGACCACTATCAATTGAGTTATCGACGAAGCTCTCATCATAGTCAAAGCTTTTGTGGCATATTCGCCCTCCGATATTGTTTTTGGATTAACCGTCATTATATCCTTAGCTTGCAAATGAGCAAAGGAGTCGTTAGCCTTCATCATTCTCCTCAAATCGCCATCGGTTATTATACCCTCTACCCTATCATCTTGCACTACTACAGCACACCCCAATCGCTTTGAGGTCATCTCCAAAATAATATCACGCACACAGGTGTTTGGACTTACCATTGGTTTATCGTTTTGTTTATACAAATCCTCAACTCTCAAATATAGTTGTTTTCCCAAAGCACCCCCAGGATGATACTTAGCGAAATCCTGAGCAGTAAACTTACGGCATTGCAGCAAAGCCACAGCCAAAGCATCGCCCATCACCAATTGAGCAGTGGTACTGGTAGTGGGTGCCAAATTATTAGGGTCTGCCTCTTCGTCCACGGTGGTATTAAGCACCAAATCAGCCTGTGTAGCCAAAAAAGAATCGGTATTACCCACTATAGCAATCAACGGATTTGATGTATTTTTTATCAAAGGTATCAGAGCCTTTATTTCGGGAGTGTTTCCACTCTTCGAAATACATATAATCACATCGTCGGTTTGTATTATACCGAGGTCGCCGTGTATGGCATCAGCGGCGTGCATAAATATGGCAGGAGTGCCCGTAGAATTGAGTGTCGACACTATCTTCATACCTATGTTTGCACTCTTTCCAATACCTGTAATAATAACACGTCCTTTGGTCGAAAAAATGGTTTTTACAGCCTCCGAAAAGTCATTATTGATGTATTTTTCCAATTTTTCGACAGCTTTTTTTTCTTTTCTAATTACCTGAACAGCAATTTCTTTTATTTCATTATTTGTTTTCACGACAAAAATATTTTGTAGTATAAAAAATTATTCTTAACTTTACAATCAGAAATCGGACGCAAAATTACAAAAATATTTGCGTTTTTTGAAGAATATTTTTACGACTTTTTGAAAGAAATAGATTAATGACAATACAATCAGACGAAAAGAAAAAAAATACGGCAATAAATCTTCAAGAAATATTGAAGAAAACATTTGGTTTTGACCAATTCAAAGGCGAGCAAGAAGCAATAATTCGCAGTATTTTGGGTGGAAAAGACACTTTTGTTATTATGCCTACGGGAGGTGGCAAATCGCTGTGTTATCAACTACCCGCAATGATACTCGATGGTATGGCAATTGTGGTGTCGCCACTCATTGCATTGATGAAAAATCAGGTTGATGCAGTACGCTACAATTCGGGCAACGACTCTGTGGCTCATTTTCTCAATTCTTCGCTATCCAGAATACAAATAAAAGAAGTAAAAGATGACATCCTTTTGGGACAAACCAAACTACTATACATAGCACCCGAAACACTATCGAAAGACGACACAGTGGAACTATTGAAACAACTACACATATCGTTTTTTGCCATCGATGAAGCCCACTGTATATCGGAATGGGGACACGATTTCAGACCCGAATATCGCAAACTACGAGCCGCCATCGACAATATAAACAAAAAAGCACCAATCCTTACCCTTACAGCCTCAGCCACTCCAAAAGTGCAACAAGATATTGTCAAAAATCTAAAAATGGAGAAAGCCAACTTATTTATATCCTCGTTTAACCGCCCAAACTTATACTACGAAGTTCGTCCAAAGTCGAGCAATGCAATGCAATTGCATAAAGAAATAATACGTTTTATAAAAGAAAACCCAAACAAGTCGGGCATAATATATTGTCTTACTCGCAAACGAGTAGAAGAGCTTGCCGAACTATTAAATGTAAACAACATTAAAGCACTACCATACCACGCAGGAATGGATAACAAAACCCGAAACGAAAATCAGGACAAATTCTTGATGGAAGACGTCGACGTTATAGTAGCCACCATAGCTTTTGGTATGGGTATAGACAAACCCGATGTTCGCTATGTTATACACTACGACATACCCAAGAGCCTCGAAAGTTATTATCAAGAAACAGGACGTGCAGGTCGTGAGGGTGGCGAGGGCAAGTGCATA
>JAZNJI010000032.1:0-92718 GCA_045577965.1 Paludibacteraceae bacterium | reverse complement strand
TCCGTGAAGATCTGTGAGATTCATGGGAGGTATATCCCTATCAATAAGTGTTGAATACATTATGAAAAGAGTACAATTGATATTATCAGTAAATCTGTGCATATTTGGAGGCGCATTGCTCATCGCGGGGTTCCTCTGCCCGCCAGTGGGCGAGATACACCACTCGCTGCTGATAGCGTTTGGGGAGATACTGACCTTCTCCGGCTCCCTCATCGGCATTGACTACCACTACCGCTACAAAGAATAAAAACCCTATACAACACTACTCAACGCTACTCAAAGCTACTCAACGCTACTCAACCCTATACGATTATGCTAATCCAACTCATCCGCAATCAATCCAAAGGCTCCGCCATCACCGGACGCCTCGTCATCAATGGTCGATGGTTCTGCAATACCCTCGAGCGTGTCGGGTATCAAATCCCCGCACTCTGCTACCATGTAGCCGTGACAATATCACCGAAGTTCAAGCGGCTGCTGCCGCTGGTACAGAATGTACCAGCCTCACCTAAATCCTCCCCTAAAGGGAAGGACTTTAATTCCGACGAAAAACTCCCTTCCCTTCAGGGAGGGGCTGGGGGTAGGCAAGGCATCCGCTTCCATCGCGGTAGCAAACCCGAGCACTCCACTGGATGTATTCTTGTTGTCGCAGACAATATTAACGACAATACCGACAACTTGCGCCCAAATCAATATCCCTTGGGCGCTCAAGGAGAATATTCCTCGCCGCGGCAGGAAGTTGATTGCCGCGGAATGTTGTCGCCATTGTCGTCAAATAATAACTCTTCCTTGTCGTCAAACAAAAATAGCATCTGTGGTCGTTCAGCGGCCGATGTAGAGCAATCCCTAACCCAATTGTTATTAAAAGCACAAAATGATCATGAAGAAATCATCCTTGAAGTCGTCGACTTTCGCCCTGGCACTGATTATGGTTATGACACTCCTTGCCCTTCGTCAGAATGTGCTAGCGAGAAAGAAATCCGCTGCGCGAATTTTGCTCGCCGCCATCCTTCCTCTATCCTCAAGCCCACGAGGCTCTCGGATGATTGCTAAAGGAATTATGTGCCTAGCACTTGTTGCTGCCTGCGCATCTTGCAAAAGCCATAAGTATGGTTTAGACGCCCTACGGGCTGTGCAGGATAGTGTAGCATTGTATAGCGTTGTTCGCTCGGTTGATACCATTGTGGTGCAGGATAGCGTCATGATTCGCGATAGCGTAGTGCTGCGCGAGCGTACGATCCACGACACGGTGTATATCACCAAAGAAGTGTACCGTGATACTCATAACTCATCACTCATAGCTCATAACTCAACACAAGCGGACACAGTCCGCGTAGTGGAATACCGCGACCGAGTCATCGAACATCCGCCAGAGAAGTATGTGCCGAAGTTCTACAAGCGTTGCACTTGGGCGCTATGGGCGATAATTATGGCTAGTCTTGTGTATATTATTCTGCGCTGGTATCTTCGACGATAACACAAAAGAAGGCTGCCGTGTGGCAGCCTTCTTGAGTATATTAGGAATTAGTATTATTACCAACCTGGGTTTTGACCTATTTGTGGGTTCAAAACGATTTGACCACTTGGGATAGGAGCGAGATAATGTTTCTCCTCGAACTTACGAACATAAGTATCTGTAAGATCGATATATCCATTAGCATCGCGCTTCACTTGGTCAGCACCTGGCCATGAAGCATCGATCCAAGCACCCTTAGTTTGGTCTGGATACTTCTCTGTATCAAGAAGTTCCAATTGGTGCCAACGGATGAGTGACCAATAGCGGTCGTTGTTGTCAAACATCAACTCTACGCGACGTTCACGACGAATTTCCCAAATCAAATCGCTTACACCAATAGTGTTTGCAGGGTCATTAACTGGAGCATACTCTGGCATACCAACGCGAACGCGAAGTTTATTGAGAGATGTTTTAGCTGCAGCTTCATCACCTAATTCTGCACATGCCTCTGCGTGGGTAAGAAGAATCTCAGCCAACCAGAAGAGTGGGCAGTCAGTTACGTTACCAGTAGTAGATTGACGGAGTGAAGATGGAGTAACAGGCTCGTCAAACTTCAAGATACCATAACCAGTAGTTACTGTATTCTCAGCAGCACCTTGTTGCTCTGGGATGTCCTCATAACGAGCGCGGTTGTTACCTACGTAGCAGAGATAGCCGTCAATTTGTTGAGCAAGACGTGGGTCACGTGCCTCGAGGAGGTGGTAGATAACTGGTTTGCCAGCATCGTAACCTGTAGTACCAAGTACACCATGATCATCATTCTTGTCAGCAAGAGTACCATCTTTCTTCAAGTATGCATTGAACGCAGACTTGCTCATACCGTTGGTTGGAGTAGAACCACAGCAGTAGTCTTGAGTAGCGTGACGGAGAACGTTTTGTACGTAGTTCTTGTACATAATCATCTCAGTATTACCAGCGAGCTCAAGAGAGTTGTAGTTAGCACGATAACCTTCAGCACCTGGAGTCAAGACAAAGTTGCCAGAGTTGATGATAGCTTCTGCAGCTGCTTTAGCTTCTGCCAAATATTTATCTGAACGAGCTTTGTCATTCTTGTGGTATTTAGCATAAGTACCCTCGAAGAGACAGATTTGTGCTTTAATAGCTTGTGCAACATACACATTGTAAGCGGTGCGAGAACTTGCATTCTTTTCGCCCATGTTCTCAACAGCATAGTTGAGGTCTGCTAAGATGTTGTCCATCACATCGTTGCGAGGTTGACGTGGACCATAAAGGATATCTTGATCCTCTGTAGTGAGAGAATGATCTACCCAATAGCAATCACCGAATTTGCGTACTACGCAGAAGTGTTGCCATGCACGATAGAGATGACCAAGAGACTTGTAGTATGCCATTGAAGCTGCAGACATCTCAACGCCATCAATGTTCTCGAGAAGGATATTAGCACGACGTACTTCGGCATAACTCGCATCCCATGTATTATCAGTAGCAGATACTGTAGTGAAATCCCAAGTAGTGATACCAGTAACCGCTTGGTTATCATTGAGGGTTGGGAAATAGAATGTTCCATATGAACCGTTATTTCCATAACCACTCCATTCACTGTAGAAATAGTTGGTATACATTTCTACGTTAGTTTCGCTGGTAAAGAAATTTCCTTTGGTGAAAGAATCATCTGGGTCATTGTTCAACAAGTCGCAACTTGTGAAGAGCACCATACCAGCCATCAAACTTAAAATTATCTTTTTCATAATTGTATTCAATTTAGTTAATAGTTAATAATTAATAATTAATATTCATCAGACAGTTAAACATTAATTATAGAGTTACTTGAATACCGAATGAATACGAGCGCATGAGCGGTGTAGTACGAGCATATGCTCCGTTACCATAGTTAGCGCCTTCCTTTCCTCTGGAGACCTCAGGATCGAAGCCGTACTTAGCAGTATGGTTTACGAGGTCAGCCAAGTTGTTGAATGAAGCGTAGATACGTACTTTCTCGATAGTAGCCTTACGTGTCAAGTGTTGTGGCAAGGTGTAACCTACGGTCAAGTTCTTCAAACGGAGATAAGCCATGTTGATCAAATATCTATCTTGTGGAACGTAGTTATTGCGACCTGCATCCATGATAGAAGAAGAAGCAGTATAACCCTCGTTACCAGGGAAGATACGTGGATAGTCAGCATCTTGACGGATGTTGCCAGCCTCGATCTCAGCCTTGGTGATATAATCAGTTTGGTTAGCGTAGATAGTCACGTCAGCTGCACGCATCATAGGCATAACGAATGCAGATGTGCTCCACATATCACGTTTACCCACACCTTGGAAGAAGAGGTCAAGGTCAAATCCTTTCCAATCAGCGCCAAGACGGAATGAGTATTGCCAACGAGGAGTAGTGTTACCAATCTTCACGAGGTCACCATGGTTCTCAGTTGTACCATCACCCCAATCGATCACGCCGTCACCGTTTTGGTCAACGAACTTGATATCACCAGGGCCGAAGCTAAACTTAGGATCTTTGGCGAGGAGAGTTTGGTCTGCTATGCCGTCAGCATATGTTCCATCCGCATTGAAATCATCTGGAGTGAAGTAGCGATCATACTCAAAGCCCCATATCTCACCATACTCTTTACCACTATAACTAGTGTTAATAAGGTTATCAGAATCCCACTTAGTAATAGTTGCTTTGTAGTCAGCAAGGTTGAAGTTAGCGTGAACAGCCAAACCGTCAGCCTCTTGGAATACGTGGCGATAATCAATGTTCAACTCCCAACCACGGGTACGAAGTTGACCTGCGTTCTCAAAAGCTGCACTAGCACCAAGTACTGAAGGCAACTCTTTACCTGGAGCCAACATACCGTCGGTTACACGTTGATACCAGTCGAAGTTTACGTTCAAATCATTGTTGAGGAAACCAAGGTCAATACCGATGTTGGTAGTTGCGATGCTCTCCCATGTGAGTGATGGATCCACCATCTTAGGTTGACCGAAGTAGTCGTATTTTACGTCACCCGAACCCAACCAGTTTACTTCATTGGTGTATTTAGACATAGTCTCAAGGAACATGTTAGCACCAATTTCTTGGTTACCGATTACACCATAAGAAGCGCGAACCTTCAAGTTGCTAACATAATCCTTAGCAGGTTGGAAATAAGGCTCCTCGCTGATACGATAACCTACAGAACCAGATGGGAAGAATGCCCATTGTGTGTGAGTTGGGAACTTGCTAGAACCGTCGTAGCGACCACTCAACTCGATGAGGTAGATACCCTTGTAGTCATAGTTGATACGACCGAATACACCAGCAGAACCACTATGGCTGTGTGCTTGGCTGAAGGACTTATAGTCAGAGGTGAGAATCATCTCTGGCAAGTTGAGATCTTGCAAGTCTTTACGAGTAAGTGTGAGATATTGATAATCGCTCTTATCGATGTTTGCACCTACCATTACGTTGAGGTTGTGGCCACTCCATGAACCATTGTAGTTCAAGAACATGTTAGCTACGTGATTGTAGTAGTGTGAATTAGTTTGGGTGAGATAGCTATCTGTTGGATATGGATCTATTGCACTACTCCAATCTTCTTTAAATTTACCTGGACTCCATGTGTCTACTTGATATTTAGCAGGCATACCGATTGCTTTCTCATTGCCAGCGCGGTATGTGAAGGTATAATCACCATTGAAAGTAAGCCCCTTAGCGAGGTTCAATTTGATGAAACCACCAGCACGCAGGTTCATACGTTTTTTGTAAGCTTCGCCAGCCTCTTTCAAACCACCAAGGAATGTATAGCCATCATATACGTTACCCTCTTCATCTTTCAAATAACCCCAAGGGCCAAAGAAAGAGCCCCAACGCCAGAGGTTAGAGTAACCACCTACACGGTTTTCTGGATATTGATAGTTGCGGTGTTGCATATTGAAACGAGCACCAACCTCCAACCAGTTGTTAACTTTGGTAGAAACATTGATAGTAGCATTGATCTTATCCATCTTATCAGGATTGAAGTTCAAGATACCTTGTTGGTGATTGTAACCGAGAGACAGATAGTAGTTAGTCTTACCTGAGTTACCAGAAACAGATAGGTTGTGATTTTGTGAAGGAGTAGCATTGTTGAAGAAGATACCAGCTACATCCCAGTCTGCATAAAAACCATTCTCGTCATAGTCCAAACCGTACACCATCTCGCGATAAGGAGACTTGTTATTCTTCCAACCTTGAGTTTTTGCCCAATCCAGCCACTCTTGTGCCTTAGTTTGATAAGCCTCTTCATCTACATACATACCAAAGAGCTCTGCACGCTCGCCAAGATAACCCTTAGCTTCTGACATAGCTACTGCTTGAGCATATACGGTTGGGTAATCAGGAGTAGCGGTAGCACGACTCCATGCGAAGTTATTGTTATAAGTTACAGAAACCTTATCTTGGGTCTTAGCAGTCTTGGTGGTAACCAATACAACACCAAATGCCGCGCGCGTACCATAGATAGAGGTAGCAGAAGCATCCTTCAATACGCTGATAGACTCAATATCGTTAGCATTGAGGTAACCGAGGTTCTCCATAGGTACACCGTCAACGATGTAGAGAGGAGTAGAAGTACCGCTGTTTGACAAAGTACCGATACCACGAATAACTACGGTAGGATCAGCGTCCAAGTCACCAGTTGTGTTGGTAATAGTCAAACCAGGCACAGCACCTTGCAATGCTTTAGCCACATCAGACTCGGTCTTAGACTCGAGAGTTTTAGAAACATCTACGGTTGTCACAGCACCAGTCAGGTTCGCCTTCTTTTGCGTACCATAACCGATTGCTACTACCTCGTCCAACACTTGTGTGTTCTCGCGAAGTACTACAACCATGTCCTTTTGAGCGCGAACTTCTGAATCCTTGTAACCAACATAGGATACATGTAAGGTAACGTTCTTCTCTACAGAGAGAATGAAAGCACCATCAAGGTCGGTAATAGTACCGTTTGATGTACCTGCTTCTACAACGCTAGCACCTACAAGAGGTTCACCATTAGCATCTACTACCTTACCTACGATTGAAATAGGATCTGCCATAGCATTGATGCTAACCAACGACATTGCAAATACAGCAAATGTCATGAGGAGGCTACGAAAGCCATACTCGTTGTGTTTTTTCATCATAACGTTTGTTTTTTTGTTAATATTATGTGGGATTTTCACCCACGTTTATTATGTTTGTTGTGTGTTTGTACTTATCGCATTTTTAGGTAGCAAACAAAGGCAGCTTTTTGCTACACATAGTATGCACTCTCATTTGGGCTGCAAAGTTACTTATTTTTTTTTACACTGCAAAACAAAAAAAATAAAAAATGTCAAATACATGTTGCAAAACATAAATATCATAACGAATTGTATGTTTTTAATATTTTTAGTAAATATCATGTGCGTATTTTTTTGTACCTTCGGACATCTGCCTTGTGATTTATATGCCGATTAAAACTAACAATATTATAGACAATAGGCGGTCGTGCCTACCCTGTACGGCACTACCCTATAGCCATACGGCTGCGTGACCGCGAGGGTCGCGCCATTCTATGTATTGCGCTGATTCCTCAGAGTGGGAACTCTTCGGGCGCAATACTCGAAGTGCCATCCGAGGCACTTCTTCACCCTACGCAGCCCAAATAAAAGAAAAACAACCTTAAAAGTAAACTTTTGCTCATTTTTCTTGCATTTGTGCGTATTTTTCTGTACCTTTGCAAAGAAAAATAGGGAACTATATACATGTTAACACTTAATATCTCCTTGCCCTTTGGGCAGAAATCTTATTAAATCTTTTTGCCACTCTAGAGCCACGCTTTTACGAGGTACTCCGTAATATATTACCACCGCTCCTCATTTCGCTTCACGCGAAACTCGTGCGCTTAATCTTAAGTAAATGTGGCGGGAGCAACACAAAGTGTCAACAGGTATATAAATCCAAAAAAAATAAACACCATGAAAAAATTACACACCCTCCTCATTCTACTGGCTGCGATCCTACTGATAGGATGCACCCAACAAGTCAAGAAACCAACCAACGTCATCTATGTCATAGGCGACGGAATGGGCTTTGGCGCCGTATCAGCCCTATTGCTCACTGAAGACACCGAAACAGGCTTTGAGATGGCCCCTGTGATTGGCCTTAACGAGACCTGTTCTGCGAACAACTATGTGACGGATTCTCCTGCGGGAGGTACCGCACTAGCTACTGGCACACGCACCTGCAATGGCTTCCTCGGAGTAGGTCCTGATAGCGTGCAATTGGTCAGCATTCTCAAGAAAGCACAGCAACAAGGCAAGAAGACTGGCATCGTGGTCAACACCACCCTCACCGAAGCCACACCAGGTGCATTTTATGCCGGTGTGACATCGCGCAAAGAGAGCTATAAGATTGCCCAACAATTCACCGAAAGCAATGTAGATATTGCCATCGGAGCTGGGCTATCCGCATTCGTACAAAGACCTGATTCCGTGGACCTTACAGCCGTGCTCATAGAGAAAGGATACGACGTGTATCTCGACTGGAAAAATGTGCTCAACACCCAATCTGAAAAGTTTGTTGGCATCCTCGAAATGAGCGACGTACATCGCCGTAATAAAGTGCGTACCACCGCTAGCGCTGCAGACGGTGCGGAGGTATGTCTGGCAGCTAAATTAGCAGCCGAATCATCCGACCATGACACCACCCGCTTTGCCGAGCCTACCCTCTATCTAGAGAAGGCGTGTATAAAGGCCATCGAACAACTCTCCAAGAACGCACCTAATGGCTATTTTCTGATGGTGGAAAGTGCCATTATCGACGGCTACGGACACAACAACGATGCCAAAGGCATGGTAGAGGAAATGCAAGAGTTTGACCGCACCCTCAAGGCATTGGTACAATACGTAGATCAGCACCCCAATACGCTACTAGTGGTCACAGCCGATCATGAGACAGGAGGTACCTGCGTGAGCTACCAATCGCACCCTATCAACCAGCCACAAGACATGCAACTAGGTTTCCACACCAAGGGACACACAGGCACCGTTGTACCTATCTTTGCCTATGGGGCAGGTGCGGAGCATTTTGCAGGCATATTCCAAAACAAAGAGATTCCAGGTATCATCGAGAATTTGATGAAATAAAAGGCGAAAGAAAGAGCAAATTCAAACCTTAAATAAGAATTTTTCTTATTTTTCTTGCATATGTGCGAAATTTTCAGTAATTTTGCGGGCTAATTTGTGTGTGGTCGCTTCTATAAATTCCACATTAGAAGAAAGATCACCAATAATGATGAATTAATATATGCGATTTTGTGAGATAATAGGTCAAGAAGAGGTCAAACGTCAGTTGCGCGAATCCGTGCGTGAGAATCGTATCGCGCATGCGCAATTGTTCACCGGTCATTGGGGTACAGGCAACCTACCAATGGCCCTTGCTTATGCGCAATATATCGCATGCCCTCATCGCACCGACGAGGATTCGTGCGGCACATGTCCGACTTGTATGCAATACCAGAAGCTGCAGCACCCAGACCTGCATTTCGCCTTCCCGATCGTGAAGACCGATGCGGGTGACGTGTGCGACGCATTTGTGGATAAGTTTCGCGAGTTGGTATTGGAAAGTCCATACTTTGACTTGGATGATTGGTATCGCCAACTAGGAGTAGAGACCAAACAGGGTATGATCTACGAGAAAGAGAGCAGCGAGATTATGCGTAAGCTGTCGCTCAAAAGTTTTGGCGACGGCTACAAGGTGATGGTGATATGGCAACCCGAGAAGATGAATGGCACCTCTGCTAACCGACTGCTCAAACTGCTGGAAGAGCCGCCCGCAAAGACTTTGTTTCTACTTGTGAGTGACAGCCCAGAGCAGCTATTGAGCACCATTCTCTCGCGCGTGCAAGAGGTGCGTCTCCCACGACTGAGCGAACAAGTGCTGGTGGAGGCACTGAAGAAAGACTACCCTTGGATGGATGCCCAAGATGCAATAGACGTGGCACATATGGCCAATGGCAGTTATCTGACTGCGCTGCGCGTGATGAACGAAAGCGAAGATACACAGGGCTACTTCAATGACTTTGTATCACTGATGCGCAATGCATGGTTGGTGGGACAAAAGAAAGACTACAGTGCATTACTGAAGCTGCGCCAATGGAGCAACGATATGGCAGATAGCAAAATGGGGCGCGAGAAGCAAAAAGCATTCCTGCAATACGCACAAAAGCAAGTACGCGAGAACTATATCCGCAATTTTGGCTACGACGAGATGAACTATCAAACCAGCAAAGAGCAGGATTTCTCGAAGAAATTTGCACCATTTATCCACGATGGTAATGTGGAGAAAATGATGAACGAACTGGCGAAAGCCGAACAACAAATCGCACAGAACGGCAATGCGAAGATCATATTCTTCGACCTATGTCTGCAGATGATCGTGATGATTAAGTAGCCGGAGGCTACGAACAGTGGCTCGCCAATTAGGCTACGCGAATAGTGGTCTTCGACGAAAATTTCGTGCAACCATCATTCGTGAGCGAAGCGAACCATCATTCGTGAGTGAAACGAACCATCATTCGTGAAGCGACAGCGGAACCAATTTCGTGAACAAAGTGAACAAGAATATATGAAAGAAGATTTTACAATAGATAACAGCGGTTGTCATATCACCCAAAAAGCGGTGAATCACAATCCTAGGCATATGTTGCCTGTGGTGGACTGGCTGAGTGATATCCCTGCGACTGGCAGCGAGACGGACCTAGTGGAGGTACAATTCAAGAACACCCGCAAAGGTTATTTCCACAATAGCGAACACCTGCCCTTAGAAAAAGGCATGACCGTGATGGTAGAAGCCAACCCAGGTGTGGATATGGGCGAAGTGACATTGGTAGGCGAACTTGTGCCCCTACAGATGAAGAAATATCATATCAATCTGGAGCGCTACGAGATTCGTAATATTCTGCGTCTAGCCACAGACAATGATATAGACCGCGCAGAGATAGCCCATGCACGCGAGCAAGAAACCATGATTCAAGCGCGTAAGTTTGCCAAAGACTTAGGCCTGGAGATGAAGATTGGCGATGTGGAATACCAAGCAGACGGATCAAAGGCAATCTTCTACTACATTGCCGATGGTCGCGTGGATTTCCGCCAACTGATCAAAGTATATGCCGAGGCCTTCCGTATCCGCATCGAAATGAAGCAGATTGGTGCGCGCCAAGAGGCGGGTCGCATTGGGGGTACAGGTCCTTGCGGCAGAGAGTTGTGCTGCTCAACATGGATGACACAATTCTCCACAGTGGGCACGAACGCAGCACGCCTACAAAATCTTTCGCTCAATCCACAGAAGTTGGCGGGACAATGCGCAAAACTCAAATGCTGTATCAATTACGAGGTGCCTATATACGAAGAGGCATCCAAGAAATTACCATCGCGCAACATCCAATTAGAGACTCAGGATGCCACCTATTACTATTTCTCGGCAGATCCACTGGCCAATGCGGTGACCTACTCTACCGATGCACATTGCCCAACTAACTTGGAGACCATCACGCCCGCTAGAGCACACGAGATCATTGATATGAATCGCCGTGGCGAAAAGCCAATCAACTTAGGCGGCAAGCAGTCGGCAGTGATTATGGCAGAAACGGATTATCAAAACGTAGTAGGACAGGATGAATTAACACGTTTCGACAAGAAAAAGAACAACAAGAATAATGACGGCAATCGTGGTCATCGTCATCACGACCGCCGCAATAATCACCAACGTAGAAACAATGAAAAAGGCTCTTCTGCTCGCAATCAGTAGTCTGCTGTTGGTAGCATGTCAACAGAATGTAGTATTCACAGAGTACGAATCTCTCCCTGCTAGTGGCTGGGATATGGATTCCGTAATGGTATTTCATCCAACAATAGAAGATAGTATTGGTAATTATCAAATGCTGATTTCCATTCGTCATACGGATAGATATCCATACCAGAATATGTGGATGTTTGTAGATGTAGCGCAAGATAGTGTACTACTTCGTCGAGATACGATTGAGGCACAGATGGCCAATTCACGAGGCGAATGGTATGGCCGGGGATTGAGCGAATACACGCTACCCATCCTATATTTAGAAAACATCACATTGCCTCAGGGCGAATACACCATTGGCATTCAGCAGGGCATGCGCGAGGAATCGCTACGTGGAGTAAGCAATGTGGGATTGAAATTGGTCAAGAACAACCCTTAAAACATTTAGAAGCACTTTAACACTCTATAATGGGCAAGAATAAACTGAAGAAATTTGCTGAGATGGAGACCTTCCACAACGTGTTTCAATGCGGAGCACGCGAGATGGTGGAAGATAGTCCAGTGGTAGCCATGCGCGGGAAATGGCATGCGGAGTATTTCCACAACGACAACCCTATCGTATTGGAGTTGGGGTGCGGTCGTGGTGAATATACAGTAGGACTAGCAGCACGCTACCCTAACAAAAACTATATCGGTATCGATATCAAGGGAGCTCGTATGTGGGCAGGCGCCAAGCAAGCCGAACAGGCAGGCATGAAGAATGTGGCCTTCCTGCGTACAAATATCGAGATGCTGACACATTTTTTTGCTCCCAATGAAGTAGCAGAGATATGGATCACCTTCCCCGATCCGCAGATGAAGAAAGCCACCAAACGACTAACATCTACCTATTTCATGCAACGCTATGCACAATTGTTGCAGAAGAACGGACTCATTCACCTAAAGACCGATAGTCCCTTCCTCTACACCTACACCCAAGCGATGGTGAAGGAAAATAAGTATCCGCTGTTGGTGGATACGGCGGATTTGTACAACACGGATCAAATATCGGGAATCGGGAATCGGGAATCCGATATTGAGGAGGCGAGGGCGTTGCAGACGCACTATGAGCATCAATGGTTGGATCGCGGATTGACCATCAAATACTTGCGTTGGGAGTTGTCGCATGCCGACAATCTCGTCGAACCAGAAATTGAAATAGAAAAAGATACTTATCGTTCATACGGAAGAAACTATGTATCCACAACAGATAATTGACGCATTACAGCATGTGCGCTATCCAGGCACAGGCAAGAACCTCATCGAAGGAGGTATGCTGGAGGATGATATTCGCATTTCGGGACTGGAGGTGTCGTTCTCGCTCATTTTTGAGAAGGACAACGACCCATTTCGTAAGTCAGTGGTGAAAGCAGCCGAGACTGCTATCCACACCTATGTGGATGAGAATGCCGCTGTGCATATCCACACCAAGTTCGTGAAGCAAAACATGGCTCCCAAGACCGACAGTGTGGAGAACCTGCGCGCTGCGCAAGTGATCGCTATCCACTCGGGCAAAGGCGGTGTGGGCAAGTCTACTGTGGCGGCCAACTTGGCTATCGCCTTGGCGAAGATGGGGTATAAGGTAGGGTTATTGGATGCCGATATACATGGTCCATCCGTGCCCAAGATGTTCCATACCGAAGGTTGTCGACCGGTGTCCACCCCAGTGAATGGTCGCAACTTGATTGAGCCTATCGAGCAATATGGCGTGAAGATGTTGTCAATTGGATTCTTTGTTGACCCACAGCAAGCTGTAGTATGGCGCGGCGGTATGGCTAGCAATGCTATCAAACAATTGATACAAGATGCCCATTGGGGCGATTTGGATTACTTCCTCATCGACCTCCCCCCAGGGACTAGCGACATTCACCTAACACTGGTGCAACACCTACATCTGACGGGCGCTATCGTGGTGACCACGCCACAGCCTGTAGCGCTAGTGGATGCACGCAAGGGCGTGGATATGTTCCTGAACGAGAAGATCAATGTACCCGTATTGGGATTGATAGAAAACATGGCGTGGTTTACACCTGCAGAGCTACCTGAAAACCGCTATTATATCTTCGGTAAAGATGGTGGTAAGCAATTGGCAGAGGAGTTGAATATCCCATTGTTGGGACAAGTGCCATTGGTGCAATCCATCCGTGAAGGAGGCGACGAAGGTACACCTATCGCATTGCAAGACGGGCATCCTGCCGCACAAATATTTGAATCAATATGTCTGACGCTAAGATAACCGAACTCGGTACACAATCTATCCGTAGCCTGCTGCTGAAGTATGCTATGCCCGGTATCATTGCCATGACCGCCATGTCGTTATACAACATGGTGGATTCCATCTTTATCGGACATGGCGTAGGTGCATTGGCTTTATCAGGACTGACAGTGGCAAAGCCGTTTATGGATATATGTGCTGCTTTTGGTACACTAGTGGGAGTTGGTGCCAGTTCGCTGGTAGCTATCAAACTAGGCGAAAAAGACTATCGTTCGGCCAATGATATTCTAGCTAATGTGATATTGCTGAATGTGCTATTGGGAGCATTGGTGATGGTAATTGGCCTATATTGGCTAGACCCTATCCTATATGCCTTTGGTGCTAGCGATGAAACGATCGTATATGCCCATGAATACATGGAGATTATCCTTTTGGGAAATATCATCACGCATATCTATTACGGTCTCAATAGTATGCTACGCTCCGTAGGTCATCCACGCATATCCATGTATGCAACGATATTGGCGGTATCATTGAATGTGGTGTTAGACCCAATATTTATCTTTGTATTGGATATGGGTGTGCGCGGTGCTGCACTGGCAACTATCATCTCACAAATTGTATCCGTTATAGTGGAAATGATTATCTTCCTCAACCCTAAAGAGGTCATCCATTTTCATCGCGGTATCTGGCGTCTGAGACGCGACATCACCATGCGCGCCCTTGGAATAGGTTTAGCTCCGTTTCTCATGCATATGGCATCTTGCTTCGTGGTGATTGTGCTCAACAATCAACTCAAGCGCTACGGTGGAGATATGGCCATTGCCACCTTTGGTATGACCAACCGATTTATGTTCTTCTTCACGATGATCGTAATGGGTATTCAGCAGGGTATGCAGCCGATAGTGGGATATAACTATGGAGCGAATTTGAAAGATCGTATGCTCAGAGCATTCAAGTTGTCGGTCTTTTGTGCAACCTGTGTGATGGGAGTTTTATGGTTGTTCGGTCTAGCCTGGCCAGAAGGATTCATTCGACTATTTACCCACGACGAGATATTGATTGCGCAATCGGTTGCTCCCGCACGAATTATGTTATGTGTGATGTTTGCGATTGGTTTCCCCATGATTACTGGAAACTTCTACACATCCATCGGCATGGCTCCCAAAGCGATCTTCCTGAGTTTGACACGCCAAATATTATTCCTTATCCCACTCATTATATGTCTACCTCTGCTCTTTGAGTATATCGGTTGGACAGCTATTTGGGGGGTATGGTGGGCTTTACCTATTAGTGATTCGCTATCCGTCATCACGGCTGCGATCGTCATCAATCGCGACATGCGAAAATTTAAAACAACAACCATCTGATTATGACAATATTGTGCATAGAAACATCCACCAACTGCTGCTCGGCAGCCATCACAATAGACGGACAGGCAGTAGCCAGCAAAGAGAACCTAGAAGGAGCAAACCATGCTAGCGAATTACCTGTATTTATAGAGCAATTATTAGATACAGCCAGCAAGCAAGGTTGGACATTGGATGCTGTAGCCTTCTCCCAAGGACCAGGAAGCTACACTGGTCTGCGCATTGGCGCTGCCACTGCCAAGGGAATCTGCTATGGATTGAATATACCATTAATACCCGTGGATACACTGCAAGTGCTATGCGCAGCAGCAAGAGATCAGCATGGCGATACGAATGGAGTACTATGCCCTATGCTGGACGCACGACGCATGGAAGTGTATACCGCCATGTACAAGCAAGGTGACCTGAAAGCACTGAGCGATGTGGAGGCCAAAATTATCGATGAACAGTCGTTTGCCAGTGAATTGGCAGAGCAAACGATATATTTCTTTGGAAATGGTGCAGAAAAATGCAAGACAGTTATCCTATCGAAGAATGCCCAATTTATTGACGGAATAGTTCCACAAGCAAAACATATGGGTGCTTTAGCAGAGAAAGCGCCACAATTGGATATCAAACAAATGGCATACTACGAACCCTTCTATCTCAAAGAGTTTGTAGCGGCTGCTAGCCACATAAAAGGATTGGATTGATTATGAGAATGAACAACAAGATATATCTATTGCTGTTGCTCGTATTGGCGAGTGGCATGTGGTCATGCTCTACCAAAAAGAACACATGGGCGACACGCAGTTTTCATCAGATGAAAACAAGATACAACATTTACCACAATGGTGCTCTTTCTTTCCAAGAGGGAGAAAAGGCTATCCGTGAGGCAAACGAAGATGACTATTCGACCATATTAAATCTTTATGCTGTGTCCAATCACGATGCAGCACAAGCGTCCGCAGCACAAATGGACCGCACCATTGAGAAGTGCCGTAAGTGTATTAAGTTGCATAGTATCAAGGCGCGTCCTAAAGTGAATCATGACAAGCGACGTAGCAATCCGGAATATGCAGCATGGCTAGAACAAGAAGAGTTCAATAACCAGATCGACAATGCATGGCTGCTATTGGCTATCGCAGAATTTCATAAGGGCGACTTTCTAGGTAGTGTTAGCACCTTCAATTATATTGCTCGACACTATGCTAACGACCCCGACATAATAGCACAATGCCAACTATGGACCGTGAGAGCATATGCAGAAATGGGATGGTTGTATGAAGCGGAAGATGTACTGAACAAGGTACAAGTAGATAACCTGAGCCGCAAAAATGCGCCATTGTATTCAGCAGTCAGTGCAGATTTACTATTGAAGACGAAACGCTATAGAGAGGCTATTCCATTTGTTAAGATAGCCCTAACAAATGAGGATAGAAAAGGTAATAAACCACGTTTTCAGTATGTGCTAGCACAATTATACCAAATGCATGGAGAGAGAGAGAATGCCCGAAATGCATACCATAAAGTGCTAAAGTTGCAACCCTCTAGCGAGATGGATTTCAATGCACGAATCAACATGTCACAGCTAGAGAAGTCTCCTCAAGACGCCATTAAGCAGCTTAATAAAATGGCACGACTCGACAAACATAAAGATCAATTGGATCAAATATATGGAACTATCGGTGATATTTATCTCGCCCAACAAGATACGGTAAAAGCCCTAGAGTTTTATCAGAAAGGTATTGAAGCGAGTACTCAAAATGGCAACGCGAAGGCCAAAGTGTTGGTCACTGCAGGAGATATCTACTACGAACAATGCAACTATATTCAGGCATCACCTTGCTACAAAGAGGCGATCTCTATCCTATCCGCAGAGAGCGAACAATATCAACGTATACAGCATCGCTCTGAGACCTTGGACGAACTAGTAGTAGAGCATTCTATGGTGATCTTACAAGACTCTCTACAACGCCTTGCCAAACTATCCGAGGAAGAACAACGGGTAGTTGTGGATAGCATCATTGCTCGATTGATTAGAGAAGAGGAAGCACAAAAAGAGCGAGAAGCTCAAGCTGCTAGAGAAGCCGCGAATGGCGGAGGGCCTCGCAGTGTAAACACCGCAGGTATGGTAGGCGGAGGAGGCAGTCAAGAATGGTACTTCTACAATCCACAACTAATCCGCTCTGGCCAACAAACCTTCCGCACCCAATGGGATAATCGGACATTGGAAGATAACTGGCGTCGACTGAGCAAAGCCACTACTACAATGATGGAGGAATACATAGAAGAAGATGCTATGGCGGCCGACTCTACAGCAACAGACTCTGCACTGCTGGCTAAAACGGCACCTATGGAAACTGATATTCACAAACCAGAATATTATCTGCAACAAATACCTAAAACTCCAGCAGATATCGCAGAATCCAACGAACTCCTCGCGCGCGCGTTGTATAATATGGTATATATCTATCGCGACCGTGTGGGTGACCAATCATTGGCCGATGAGACTCTCCGAGAGTTTTGTAAACGTTTCCCTGAGCATGAACTGCTGATTGACCTATACTATATGCAGTACCTCACTGCATTGAAAAATAACCATATGTCTGAAGCAGCCCAATACAGTAAAGAGATTCAAACACGTTTCCCCGACTCAAGAGAAGCATATATTGTTAGCCAACCAGACTATTTCAATCAGCTCCGTCAAATGGCACAAGAGCAAGATTCGCTGTATGAAAACACATACAAGGCATATTGCAACAATCAGTTTGGCAACGTTAAGCAGAACAAACTATATGCCGAAGATAAATATCCTCTGAGTCCGTTGATGCCACGATTCCTATTCTTAAACGCCATTGCTGTAGCAAAAACAGACGGACAAGAGGCCTTTATCGGTCAATTGCAAGATATGGTAACGCGCTATCCAGAAAATGAATTGTCGGCAATGGCAAAAGATATGCTTGCACTTATGGGGCAAGGTGCAGAAACTCAGCCTGGGGGCAGCACATCATTGCTAGATAAACGAAGCACACAAACAACAACCGCTCAAGAAGATAGCACCATTATCACATTTGATAGCGAACGCAATACAACTTCGCTTGTACTACTAGTGATGCCACAAGACGAACAACAAATGAATCAATTGTTGTATGATATTGCACTCTTCAATTTCTCACAATTTATGATCCGAGACTTTGATATCAAGCAATTACCTACCTTTGCTGCAAATCAAAGTGCATTACAAATATCAGGATTCGAAAAACTAGATGACGCCGAATGGTACTACAATATGTTGATGAAAAATCCAGAAATACAAGTATCGGTTGCATCAAAAAACGTACAAGCCATTTGTATTACCAAAGCGAATGCAGACTTGCTAGGAGTACAATTTAGCCTAGAAGATTATCTGGACTGGTACCAACCATAGAAGATTTATTGTAGAATTTATTGGTGGTAAGATAAAAAAAAATCAGACATTCAGGAAAAACCTAAATGTCTGATTTTCATTTTGTAGCGGGACCCAGGATTGAACTGGGGACCTCATGATTATGAATCATGCGCTCTAACCAGCTGAGCTATCCCGCCATGCTTTTTTCTCGAAAGCGGCTGCAAAGGTACTGCTTTTTTTTGGACTGACCAAATTTTCAAGCATTTTTTTGCAATTTATTCTTAAAAAAAATAGTTTTTCGATCTATTTACCAGCATAACGGAGTGTTTGAGCATGCGCCACACGTTGCATTTGCTCCAACCGATTTATATCCTGCATCAACACACCCAACTGATAGGTGTCAGAAAGTGCTTCTTTCTCCTTATCATTCAAATAGTATACCCAATTACGTGTGGTCTTATCACCTATTCCTTCTACACGAAGACGTGCATGGTTGTGTATGCTAATAAAATTGAGCAAAGCAAGAGAGTTGTCATTGTCCAATGTCATAATCTCATAATGCCCACCATCTTGGAAGTGATGATTACTTCCTTTAAACACTCGATTGTCCTCACCCGCACTAACCGTGACCGACTGTTGGTTCATCTGCCTTGAACCATAATAATAACTCTTGACAACTGTTTGACGATTATCTAGCACATAAGCTTGAATAAAATTGCGGGCAGTATTCTTATTTGTGGCTAACAGACGGTGCACATATTTCCCATGATCTTCATATTTTTCGTTCTTCTCGTAGCTAAAACGCTTCAGAAGCACGTCCGCTTGCTCCAGTAGTGGAGGCAATAAGGTATCTACATAGGCTATTGTCTGTTGCGCCTCTAGATAGGTAATACTATCCGACAAAGCTTTGGCTAAGCGACGTTGAGCCACCTCTCTAGGATAGGTACTGTGCAGAGAATCGATTACTATGCGCGCACGCTGCCATTCGCCATTATCCACCAGCGCTTGCGCTTCAGAGACCAATGATTGAGCACGTTCTTCATCGGAAGGTTGACAAGCTACAAGAGCTATCATAAGTATAGTTATTACAAGAATTTTTCTCATGAATTATAATTGTTTAATGATATTCCAAATCCAATTTGCTAGTAAAATGCAGATTAATATGATTAGATAAGGTTTCGGCCAAGGGGTACGAAGGGTTTTCATCAAGGTATCTTTCTGCTTATACCCATCATAAAATGCCCAGAATGGCAATATGCACAAAAAGCAAATAAATAAACACGACAACGGATTGATATATAAAGCATGTAGAATATCTCCATTTAAGATACTTTGCAGTGCTCTCGTACCTCCACATCCAGGACATGGGATGCCAGTTATCGCTTTAAATGGGCAACCAAAAGGAATTGACATCCTTTCAGATAATAATAATCCAAAGAATGCCAATCCCAGAATAGTCACAATAATTATAAACAACTTATAGCGTTTAAACATTTGCCATAAAAGTTGATAAACAAGATATTAGAGCAATGCGTCTTGCAATTTCTTGTGGTTGAATGCGCGAGTACGATCTTTTGCAGAGAACAAGTCGATGATAGTCCAGATACCACAAGCACCACAAGTTAACAATTTAGCTACACCCAGACCAGTCTCACCAAGCATGAAACGATCTACGCCCAAATTACCGAGGAACCATGCAATAATAAGCATAGTTGTAGGGTTCTTAAGCTCAAGAGCTTGGATAGCTGCTGTTTTAGACTCATCTGCATTCTCAAGAGCTACTTTGATGTTTGCAATTTGATCTGCAGGAAATTTGTCAGCGTTTGCTGCCAAATACAATTCTACTTGTTGTTTTTCCATAATTCTGTTATATTAAAATTATACGCCTACTCTTCATCGGATTTTCGGCACTCTCCGTCCAATTGCATTCCATAATTGCTAATGCAACGGCAAAGGTACTGCTTTTTTTTTGTTTACACAAACTATTTTCAAAAAAACATTCAAAAAAAACAATAAATATTTGCACGTTTGTAAATATTTTTGTACCTTTGCAGCCGATATAGTATGCCCTTTGCACACTTTTTGTAGCAAATGTCACAAACTGTAAAAAAATAACAAAATAATAAAATTATCTCACGTATGAAAAAAACTTTCAAATTGATTGCGTCAGTAATGGCCATTGCTATTCTGACCTCTTGCGGTACCGCTGTTGTACCACCTGAATTCAAAGCAAATCCAGATCAATTAGCCGTAGTTGGTGGCGTTATTGAAACAGACATTACTGGTACATTCCCAGTGAAGAAGTTTGGTAAAAAAGCTGTTGTTACTGTTACCCCTGTATTGGTTTATGAAGGTGGTGAGGTTGCTGGCAAATCCGTAACCTTCGTTGGCGAAAAAGCAAAAGAGAATGGTGCTACAGTTTACTACAAAGAGGGTGGCAAATTCCAAGCTAAGGCCTCTTTTGACTACATCCCAGAAATGGGTAAGAATCCAACAGCAGCAAAAGTTGTCTTTAGATATAATGCTAAAAACGGCAAGAAAACCGTTCAAATTCCAGACCAAGTGATTCTAGAGGGTTTAAATACAACATCACACTTGGCAGTAGCTGAAGATGTTAAGCCACAAGTAACTGCTGACAAATTCCAACGCATCATCCAAGAGGTACAAGAGGCTGATATCAAATTCTTGATCCAACAAACTAACTTGCGCAACTCAGAGTTGAAATCTCAAGAGTTGAAAGATCTTCACGCAGCTATCAAAGATGCAGACACCACCGCAAACAAAGCTATCAATAAACTTGAAGTTGCAGGTTACGCTTCTCCTGATGGTAAGGAGGATTTGAATGCTAAATTGGCAGACGCTCGTCAAGCTAAAACAGAGAAATATTTGCAAAAACAATTGAAGAAAGCGAAAGTAAATGCCGCTATCGAATCTAATGTAACCGCTGAGGACTGGGCTGGTTTCCAAACTGCTATGGAGGCAAGCAACATCCAAGACAAGGAGTTGGTTCTTCGTGTACTTAGCATGTACACCGATCCAGAGGAGCGTGAGGCACAAATCAAAAACTTGAGTGTAGTATTCAAGACTATTGCAGAAGAGGTTCTCCCTGAGCTTCGTCGCAGCCGTTTGATCTTGACAACAGATTTGATCGGCAAATCTGACGAGGAAATTGCCACATTGGCAAAGAATGATCCTGCTGCCTTGAATGTAGAAGAGTTGCTTTACGCTGCTACTTTGACCAACGATCTTGGTGAGAAAGCTGCTATCTACAAAAAAGCTGTTGCACAATTCGGTAACGATTATCGTACACACAACAACCTCGGTATTGTATGCTTCGCTCAAGGCAACGTAGCAGAGGCTCGTCGTTGCTATGCAAAAGCATTGCAATTGGAGCCAAACAATGCTGATATTAACTATAACGCTGGTGTTGCTGCTATGGCTGAGAACGATTTGGCAAAAGCAGAGGAGTATCTTGGCAAGGCTGCTGGTACACAAGGCGACTTGAACGCTGCAATGGGTACACTCTATACCATGAAAGGTAACTATGCTGCTGCTAAGAACGCATATGGTAATACTGTAAGCAACAACGCAGCTGTTCAACAAATCTTGAACGAGGATTATGCTGGTGCTCGCCAAACATTATCTAAAGTAGCTAACCCTAACGCTACAACAGCTTACTTGCTCGCAGTAGTAAGTGCACGTACAAATGCTCGTGAGGCTGTTTACGAGAACTTAAAGGTAGCTATCCAACGCGATGCTAACCTCAAGGCTAAAGCTCAACACGATGTTGAGTTTGCAAAATACCACACAGACGAGACATTCCAAGCTATCGTTAAATAATGTCGGTATTATTTCCAAAAGTACCAAAACCACGTAAGTGGGATTATCGCCCCATTTACTACGACAAAGAAAAGGAGGCGCGCAAGGAGAAACTTGCGCGTCTTCATCGTGGTTCGTTTCGTGAAGCTCACGAAGCCAACACTTACAACCGCAAGGCTCAAACAAAACGCAAATCCAAATTGCTATTGTGGGTTGCATTGTTGATCTTACTGATATTTGTATTCCATTATCTGCTATGAGTGATATCATTCATCTACTACCCGATAGCGTTGCCAACCAAATTGCGGCTGGCGAGGTGATTCAGCGTCCTTCTTCGTGTCTAAAAGAGTTGGTTGAAAACTCTTTAGACGCAGGCGCATCGCATATCCGAGTGATTGTACGCGATGCAGGACGCACACTATTGCAGGTAGTCGATGATGGTAAAGGAATGAGCCCTACCGATGCGCGCATGGCTTTCGAGCGTCATGCCACATCTAAAATCACCCAAGCTAGCGACCTCTTCCAACTACGAACAATGGGCTTTCGTGGTGAAGCTTTGGCTAGTATATGTGCCGTTGCGCATGTAGAAGTACAGACTCGCCGTACAGAAGATGAAGTAGGTACACGTTTAGAGATTGCAGGTTCTGAGGTGTTATCCCAAGAGATGGTACAATGTCCTACAGGGACAAATATGAAGATTAAAAACCTCTTCTATAACGTACCTGCACGACGAAAATTCCTTAAGACCAATCAAACAGAATTACGTAATCTCATCACTGAGTACAATCGCATCGTACTGGTTAACCCGCAAGTGCAATTCACGTTTGTTAGCGATGATGAAATCCTGTCTGATTTAACACCTTCTACTCTTAAACAGCGCATCGAGGCTGTCTTTGGACACTCATCCAAACCATTTACTAGTCATCTAGTAGATGTTGCCACTGAGACAGAATTAATCCGCATCTCTGGATTTGTAGGAAAACCAGAGACAACCGGCAAAAATAGCCAACAATATATGTTTGTCAATGGTCGATATATGCGCCATGCATATTTTCACAAAGCATTAATGACAGCATATTCGGGAATGTTACTCCCCGAACATTCTCCTTCCTATTTCCTATACTTTGATATTGATCCCGAGGCCATTGATGTCAATATACACCCCACAAAAACAGAGATCAAGTTTGCCGATGAGCAAGCTATATTTCAGATCCTTTTAGCTGCAGTAAAAGAATCATTAGGTAAATTCAATGTGGCTCCATCGTTGGATTTCACTACAGAATCCCATATTGATTTCCCTAACCGACCTACACAAGCAACAACTATCGCAGCCCCTCGTATCCAAGTAGATCCCCAATATAACCCCTTTAAATCACAACCGATACGCAGTGCAACAACAGGCTGGGAACAATTATACACGCATACAGAAAGCCAATTAGCAGCAGCAACAGAAGATCTTTTTCAAGAACCTGAAACTATAGAATACACAACCCTATTCCAATTAGACAATCGTTATATTCTTGCACCTACAAAGGCAGGATTACATATAATACACCAACATCGCGCACACGTGTGCGTGCTATACAAGGTGATGCTTGAACAGTTAACCAATCAACAAGCCACTACCCAACCACTACTATTCCCTGAGATTGTAGAGCTTTCACAAGATGACCTGACCACCCTAGAGCAATTGCTCCCCGAATTACAGAGCATTGGCTTTGGATTAGAACAATTCTCTCCCCTCGCGTATTCTATCACAGCTGTACCTGCACTATTAGGACAAAAGAATGCTGCTGACACCATATTGCAAGTGATTCATCGTGTACAAGATACCGAGCACTCAGCTCAACATCAATGGCAAGAAATGATAGCTCTTAGCCTAGCAGAACAAATGGCGATCCCACAAGAGAAAGCACTTTCGGATATAGAAATGCGCGACCTTATAGATCGACTACAACAAGCATCATCCTCACGCTATCTACCTAATGGACAAACAATTAGTATAATCCTCACCCATGAAGACATACAAAAACGTTTCTAAATATATCAGCATACTCTTGTGTTGCTGTTGCGTGGCTTGTAGCCAATCTAAGATACAAACATTGACTATCATTCATACCAATGATACCCATTCACAAGTGGAACCATTAGAAGAGGGCAAACGCGATGCACTCTGCGGTGGATATGCGCGACGTATGGGACTCATTAATCAAGAACGTAAAAAAGATCCTAATTTATTGTTATTCGATGCTGGTGACTTCAGCCAAGGAACACCTTATTTCAACTTCTACCATGGTCGTGTTGAAATTGAAGCGATGAATCGTATGGGATATGATGCAATAATGCTAGGAAACCACGAATTTGACAATGGTGTTGACACACTAGCTGTTGTATTAAAGGAGGCCAAATTCCCTATCGTTTGTGCAAACTACGATGTCAAAGGTTCTGCCTTAGAGGGCATTGTTAAACCCTATACAATCATTCACCGTGGTAATCTCCGTATTGGTGTTTTCGGCATCGGAGTAGACCCTAAAGGACTTGTTGCGGATAGAAACTTTTATCCATTACAGTATCTCGATCCTATCACGAAAGCTCAAGAGGTTGCAAACACCTTAAAGAACGAGAAGAAATGTGATATCATCATATGCCTCAGCCACCAAGGCACTCACATTAGTACAGACGGAAAACTATCGGATATGGAACTAGCGCAGGCTACCAAAAATATTGATATTATCATTGGCGCACATACACATAAAATTGTAGAAAACCTATACATACCGAACATTGATGGTGATAGCGTTTTATTGATGCAAACGGGAAAAGCAGGAGCTAGAATTGGTAAAATTAAGGTCGAAATGCAGGAATAATAGTATATTTGTTGCGAAAAATTTGCGTATTCCAAAAAAAATTAGTTACTTTGCAGTCGATTTCAAAATCACAATATAAGAAAATAATAAAATTAATATAATTAACAACTAAAAAAATTGTAATTATGTCAGCAATTGAGTCAAAAGTAAAAGCAATTATCGTTGATAAATTAGGTGTAGAAGAATCACAAGTTACTCCAAATGCAAGTTTGACAGCAGATCTCAACGCAGATTCTTTGGATACTGTAGAGTTGATCATGGAATTTGAGAAAGAGTTTGGCGTTTCTATTCCAGACGAGGACACTCAAAAGATCAACACCGTTCAAGACGTTATCGATTACATCGAGAAACTTCAAGCATAAGGCTTTTACGTATTTAAACTTTACCATGGACGAGTTTGTGGATTAATCCGCAAACTCGTTTGGATGTTTTAAGGATATGCAACAAAAGCGCGTAGTTATAACGGGGATCGGTATGGTTACACCATTGGGAAATGATGTAGCTACTACTTGGCAAAACTTGCTCCAAGGTAAAAGCGGAGCTGATCAAATCTCACATTTTGACGCCTCTAGATTCAAGACCCAGTTTGCATGTGAGGTCAAAAACCTTGACATGTCAGCTATCTTTGATCAGAAAGAGATGCGTCGTTATGACCGTTATATACACTATGCGGTGAAATCGGCAGACGAGGCTATTCGCAACGCACAAATCAATATTGAAGAGGAAAACGCATTGCGTTGTGGTGTTATTTATGGCAGCGGAATGGGAGGTGTCAACACATTAGACACCAATATTGGAGGTTTCTTTACCGGAGATGGTACTCCTCGATATAGCCCATTCTTTATCCCTATGATTATTACCAACATGGCAGCTGGTATGTTAGCAATACGCCATGGATTCAAAGGTATCAACTATTGTACCACCTCTGCCTGCGCATCCTCCTCACATGCCATCGCCAATGCGTGCTACCAAATACGCATGGGGTTAGCAGATATTATCCTAACTGGTGGTAGCGAAGCTGCAATTGAATATTGTGGAGTTGGTGGATTCAATGCCTTACATGCACTTTCCACCCGCAATGATTCTCCAAAAACAGCAAGTCGTCCATTCTCGGCATCACGTGATGGTTTCGTACTAGGAGAAGGGGCTGGCTCGTTGGTACTCGAGGAGTATGAGCATGCCAAAGCTCGTGGTGCACATATCTATGCAGAACTAGTGGGTATCGGTCTAACAGCAGATGCCTATCACATCACAGCTTCTGACCCAGAAGGAACGGGGTCAAGAAATGCAATGCAACAAGCCCTCAACGAGGCCAGTATATCGCTAGAACAAGTGGATTATATCAACACCCACGGTACTTCTACACCTATCGGTGATGTCGCAGAAGTAAAAGCAATACAAGACTTATTTGGAAAACATGCATACAATATCTCCCTCACCTCATCCAAATCAATGATGGGACACCTACTTGGTGGATCTGGAGCGGTAGAAGCTATTATTTCTCTTCTTTCAATGCAACATAGTATGGTCACCCCAACTATCAACCACGAAGAGGGAGATGAAGATCCAAAAATTGATTATAAGCTCAATTTTACTTTCAATCAAGCTCAGTCACGAGACATCCACTACGCGATGAGTAATAATTTTGGATTTGGAGGTCATAATGCTTGCTTATTATTTAAAAAGCTCTAAACTTATTGCACTTTTAAGAATGCGGCTCAGCCGCTGAATATATTAACTGTTTTATTTTTTAAGGTATTATTATGATTACAACTAAAATTGGTGAGAACGCAGGTTTGATCTGGAACGCATTACAAAGTGGTGCTCTCACAATGAAGGCTTTGAAGAAAGCTACAAAATTGAAAAATGATGAACTTTATCTTGCTTTGGGCTGGTTGGCTCGCGAGGGTAAAGTATCTTTTACAGAAGGCGAAGATTTGACAATCACACTTCTCTAACTTCTTTATAAGGCTGTTTGACTTCGGGCAAACAGCCTTATTTTGACTATTAATTCGGCACTATTACCGCACAATAACCATACTATTCTGCTACTATGAATATAGCTATCGTAGGCGCATCAGGCGCCGTAGGACAAGAACTACTAAAGATATTGGCTGAACGCCAATTTCCAATTACCAACCTAAGACTATTCGGTTCGGCACGCAGTGCAGGCACTACATATAGTTTCTGCGGCAAAGAATACACCGTAGAAGAGTTACAACACGGCGACCTATTCAAAGGTATTGATATTGCTTTTGTATCTGCTGGAGGGTCCGTTTCTAAAGAATACGCTGAAGATATTACCCGTCATGGAGCAGTCATGATTGATAACTCGTCGGCCTTCCGCATGGATGAGACTTGTCCGCTAGTAGTACCTGAACTCAACGCTGACGACATCGAACAAGCCCTGCAAGAGGGTGGCCGACGTATCATCGCTAATCCTAACTGTACCACCATCATCATGGCGGTATGTCTCAAAGCTATCGAGGAACTCTCCCACATCAAACGAGTACACGTATCCTCTTATCAATCAGCCTCTGGTGCGGGTGCCAGCGCAATGGCCGAATTAGAGGAGCAATATCGTCAAGCTCTCAATGGCGAAGAGGTTAAGCACCATAAATTCGCTTATCAATTAGCTTATAACCTCATCCCACAGATTGATGTCTTTGGTGATGATGACTATACCAAAGAGGAGCTGAAGATGTACCACGAAACTCGCAAGATTATGCACTCAGATATTGCTGTATCTGCCACCTGTGTGCGTGTTCCTTCATTGCGCGCACACTCAGAGGCCGTTTGGGTGGAGACAGAGAAGGCGCTCACACCAGAGCAAGTACGCGTAGCATTATCTAAAGCGAAAGGTGTACAAGTGATGGATGATCCAAGCAAATCCAATGGCTCATTCCCTTACCCTATGCCACTATATTTGAGCGGCACAGACGATGTATATGTAGGCCGTATTCGCAAAGATTTAGCCAATGAGAAAGGTATCACCTTCTGGTGTGTAGGCGATCAAATCCGCAAAGGTGCTGCCTTGAATGCTGTACAGATTGCGGAGAAGATCATCAAAAAATAATCCCCTGCACAAAACTATAGTCCTTCGGGCATCCTATAAACAAAAAAAAGCATCTCGCTTGAGATGCTTTTTTTGATATATTCTCTTTGGATTAGATCCAACGTACATAGCAGAAGTCCATGCGGTGTGGGAGCAAATCGTTCTTAGGATACATACGCAAGCCAAACTTCATACCGCCAGCGTAGTCCAAACGATAAGCCAACTCGAAGAATAAATGGCTACCCTCTGCCTTCACGAGGTTGAGTTGTTTTACGTCATAGAGCTTATCGTTGTTGTGAGTAGAAGTGCGGATTGCAACCAACTCAACGCCGATACCCTTATCGTTCAAGCCCTTGGTATCCAACTCTACTGCCACTTTGCACTTACCACCTACATTAGCAGGCAACTCAGTTGGCTCAAAGATAGAGCTTACTACCTCGATGTTATCCCAGTGAGCTACGATATTTTGCTTCCAATCTACGATCTCCTTAGCGATCTTGTAGTTATCAGCGCCGAGCAATGCATGACGCTTAGCGAGTTTGTTGTAGAACTTCTCGAAGTAATCATCCATCATACGCTTGGTTGTGAAGCGTGGGGTGATCTTAGTTACAGAGTTCTTGATAGTTTGAATCCATGCTGGAGAATAGCCCTTGCTGTTCTTAGCGTAGTACATTGGGATAATCTCGTTCTCAAGCATTTGGTAGATAGTAGCTGCATCCAATTGGTCTTGGTGAGCTTGGTTCTCGTAGGTACGTTTGTCGGTCAATGCCCAACCAGCACCCTCTACATAACCTTCTTTCCACCAGCCATCGAGGACAGAGAAGTTCAACACACCGTTCATTTGTGCTTTCTCACCAGAGGTACCAGAAGCCTCGAGAGGACGAGTAGGAGTGTTCAACCAGATATCTACACCAGAGATGAGGCGCTTAGCGAGGCGCATGTCGTAGTTCTCCAAGAAGATGATCTTACCGAGGAACTGTGGCATACGGCTGATCTCGATGATACGCTTGATGAGTCCTTGACCACCACCATCAGCTGGGTGAGCCTTACCAGTAAACAAGAATTGTACTGGACGGCTAGGATTGTTAACGAGTTTATCCAAACGCTCCAAGTCGGTGAAGAGCAAGTGAGCACGTTTGTATGTTGCGAAACGACGACCGAAACCAATGATGAGGTTATCAGCGTTCATCTCGTTCAATGCGCGAACGATACGAGCAGGATCACCTTGAGATTTCATCCAGTTGTCACGGAATTGCTCCTTGAGGTAATCGATGAGTTTGTGCTTGAGACTCATGCGGGTAGCCCAGATCTTCTCCTCTGGCATATCGTTGTATGGAGCCCACATAGCGAGGTTAGATTGATCTTTAATCCACTCTTTTGGGAAAATCTCTTTGTAGATTGCTTTCCACTCACTAGCCGCCCAAGTAGGCATGTGCACACCATTGGTCACATAATCTACGTGGAGCTCCTCCTGGAAGTAACCTGGCCATACAGGAGCAAACATCTTCTTGCTCACTTCGCCGTGCAACCAGCTCACACCGTTAGCCTCTTGGCAGGTGTTGAGGGCGAATACAGACATAGAGAACTTCTCGGTGTTGTCTGCTGGGTTTTGACGACCCATACCGATGAGATCGTGCCACTCAATACCGAGACGTGCTGGGAAAGCGTTCATATACTTGTAGAAGAGCCCCTCCTCGAAGTAGTCATGACCAGCAGGTACTGGAGTGTGGCAAGTGTAAAGACCGCTTGCACGAACTACCTCCAATGCTTGTTGGAAGTTCAATCCCTCTTTCTCTACGAGGTCGAGCATACGTTGGAGACCCATGAAAGCTGCGTGACCTTCGTTGCAGTGGTAAACATCCTTCTTAATGCCGAGTTTATTGAGGGCGAGTGTACCACCCATACCGAGCATAATCTCTTGTTTGATACGGTTTTCCCAATCGCCACCATAGAGTTGGTGAGTAATTTGGCGATCCCACTCAGAGTTCATCTCGTTGTCAGTATCGAGCAAATAGAGGTTGATACGACCTACAGCTACCTTCCAGAGGTAAGCTTTCACAGTGCGCTCTGGGTAAGGAACCTCGATGATCATTGGGGTTCCGTCAGCCTCTTTCACTTGAGAGATAGGAAGGTTAGAGAAGTTTTGTGCCTCGTATTTTGCTATTTGTTGTCCTTCTGGAGAGAGTGTTTGTGTGAAGTAACCATAACGATAGAGGAAACCGATAGCGGTCATGTCCACGTTGCAGTCTGAAGCCTCTTTGAGGTAGTCACCAGCCAATACGCCAAGACCACCAGAATAGATTTTAAGTACTTGAGTAAGACCATACTCCATAGAGTAGTATGCTACGCTTGGTTTCTTAGGATCTTTTGGCTCGTCCATATATGCGCGGAACTCTGCATATACAGCGTCGAGCTCCTTCATAAACGCTTTGTCCTTGCTGAGCTCCAACATACGATCATAGCTGATAGTGTTGAGCAATACGACAGGGTTTGATTGCGCTTGATGCCAAGCATCGATGTCAATTTTACGGAAGAGATTTTTAGCCTCAGAGTTCCAAACCCACCAGAGGTTATTAGCGATCTCTTGGAGTTTGCTGAGGTTCTTAGGCAGATTTGCATGGATGTTCAAATCTGTCCATTTTGGTTGATTGGTGTTACTTACTTTGATAACCATAAATCTTAATTTTTATTCTTTTTTGTACTTACTTTCTCATAGAGCTCCGCGTGCGCACCGCATGCACGCGCAAAAAGCGGCGCAAAGGTAATACTTTTTTTTGGAATACACAAGAAAATACAAAAATAAATACTAATCTGAAAAGTATGCTTGACAAAAAAAGACAAGGCGCACATTTGCGCCTTATCCGTTAAATGAAAATACTCTTGTTAGTAATGCTAGCATTACTTTATCTCTTTGAAGGAACGCTAACGGACATATATCTATTGAATATCTATCATTCGTGTGGGTTGTTTGTCTGGTATCGTAGCCAATTTTGGCAACGTGATGCATAACACACCACTGCATGCTTTGGCTGTAATGGCCTCTTTGTCCACATTCTCTGGAAGAAGCAATGCTTGTTCGAAGCGTGTGTAGTTGAATTCGCGGCGCAGATACTTAGCCGATTTGTCTTCATCTTTGGTTTCTTTCTTTTTCTCCACGGAGATGACCAGTTGCTCTTTGTCATTGACATGGACTTTGAAATCGTCTTTGGTCATGCCAGGAGCAGCAATCTCCACGGTGAAGGCCTTGTCATCTTCCTTGACATTGATAGCGGGCGCAGTAGCAGCTACAGCACGCATAGGAAACCAATCGTCGTTGAAGAAATCGTTGAAAATGGTTGGCAACCAGTTGTTTTGCCTTTTGATAGTAGGTAACATAATAACAATAAATTTTATAGTTAGGTTTTAGGTTTGATGGCAACATCCTCTTGTTAGGTTGCTTGCCAGTTTGCCTTTGCATAGGTATAAATGCAAATAGCGTGCCAAACTATGTGATTGGCAGAAAAATTAATATATTTTTACATGTACAACCTATGTAAAAACGATACTTATTTATAGGATTCAATCAGTTTTTCTACCAATTCGGGAACACCTACAGAGGCGTTTTTCTGAATGTGGTGGGCACGGTGGCGGTAAATGCCGAGTTCTGGAGTGTTGGGATCAATCACATAAATCTCTGCTGAAGAGGGCGCATATTGCAATAAGGATGCTGCAGGATAGACATTGAGCGATGTGCCCACCACGATAAGAATATCTGCCCGACTGGCGACCTCGCAAGCCAAAGGGAAATACGGCACATCTTCACCGAAGAAAACTACATAAGGACGGAGTAATGAGCCGTCTGGATGGCGGTCGCCATAGTGTTGCTCCCAACCGTCTAAGTCGATGGTTGCCAGTTCATTGGTTTCAGAACGCAGTTTGGTCAATTCGCCATGCAGGTGAATGACATCGTGGCTACCTGCTCGCTCATGGAGGTTGTCAATGTTTTGGGTGATGACTTGGGTGTCGGGGAAGACTTCTTGTAGGCGAGCAATGGCATAATGGGCAGCATTAGGTTGGGCTGCGAGGGCTTCGCGACGGCGCATGTTGTAGAACTCAACGCAGAGCTGAGGATTGTTGAGCCATGCTTCGTGGGTGCATACATCTTCTATGCGATAGCGGTCCCACATGCCGTCAGAACCACGAAAAGTACCTAATCCGCTTTCTGCAGATACGCCTGCTCCTGTAAAAACAACGATTTTCTTAGTCATAATAAATGGGGTTAATGGGTAATTTTATGATTATATGTATGTGTTGACACTAAATATCTCCTTGCCTTCGGCAGAAATCTTATAAATCTTGCTTGCCACGCTTGCACCTCGCTTTTCTCCTAAGTACTCCGTAATCTATTACCACCGCTCTGCATTTTGGGGTACATCCCAAAACGCAACCGCTGAATCTTATGGAATGTGGCGGAAAACGTCTAATAGTGCAACTGGTATATAAATCCCTAATTTTATGATTATTGAGCGCAAAGGTACGAAAAAAATCGTATATGCGCAAGGGCTATGCGATTTTTTGGGGTGTAAAGTGTAGGATGTAGAGTGTAAAGGCGGGCAGCAAAGATGCAGTTTAGAGCTTAAAGATTAGGGAGTCGGGACACGCGAGACGGGACACCGTCGAGCGTAGTGGAAGAATATTTACTCGGCGAATTAGCGCAAGTGCACCCCATAACGCGAGCGTTATCGGGGACCCCGCCGAGAACTGGACAGCCAGCGGAGGCAAGTGCCCCAATACAATTGGGGGCTAATGGACAAAGAAGCAAGAATACCCGAATACATTCGGGACAATAAACATAGGAGCGCATGCAAAAACGCATATAAGATGCACAATTGTTAGTCAAGCTTTTCAGGAAAGGGGACAACTTTTTTAGAAAACGAGTCAACCTTTTTAGGAAAGTAGGTTACTCTGTCAGGAAAGCAAATATTAATAAATAGCACTTTTTGGTTACGGGGAGTTCTGTCGGTCATCTCTCGGTCGTCTCTCGGAGTTCTCTCGGTGGAATTAGGCAAGGTATAAGAGAAGTAAAAAAGACGGTAATCTTAAAAAAAGTACTTTTTATAGGCGAAAGGTGATGAGGTTAGAGGAGAGGATTACCCGAATAGTATTCGGGAATAATTAACAAACAAAAAAGTGCTCGCGGGATGCGAGCACTTTTGGATATTGGACGCCTCGGAGAGGCTATTGGACGGCGTTCCGCCTATTGGACGCCCTTTGGGCTATTGGAAATAGGCAGAGACTAACGCACTTGGGTGAGGGATTTCACGTGGGCGTTGAAAGCGTCCTTCTTGAGCAAGTCCTCGAGGGTGAGGTGCATGCGGTAGTTCCAGAAGTGTTCTGGGTTAGAAGGCAAGTTGATACGCTCAGCGTGTTGGTCAGCCAAACGAATATCACCATCAATAGCAAACCAGTCTTGCAATGGGAGAATCACCCACATTGCTGGGCTATACATGTGCTGATTAACGATGAATTCGGCAATTTCTGGTGACATCTCCTGTGGAGCTTCACCCCACCAGCCCATCTGTTCGTTGTAGAACTTCTGAGTGACTTGGCGGTCTTCCTCCCACCATGCACGCATAGGGTTCATGTCGTGGGTACCGATGGTACAAACGCTATGGTAAGGAGCATCCGCTGGGTGAGCGAAAGCTACGGTTGGATCCTTAGGCATGCGTTGGATCTCGAGCGAGAGGATCTGCAATTGGTTCATGACATCAGGCACGCATGATGGCACCATACCGAGGTCTTCGCCGCAGCAGAGCATGTCGGTAGAAGCGATGAGTGTAGGCAACTTCTTGAGTGCAGACTCGCGCCAGAAAGAAGTGTGGCGGTGGTAGAAGTAGTCGTTGTGGATGTCAGCCAAGAGTTGGCGTTGGTCGGCATAGAGCTCTTGGTAGTTGTGTGACTGGTAGAGCGCGATGCGTGGGTGGAGCATCGATGGGTTCTTCTGGTCGCGCACGAAGAGCACCTCGCAATGGAGATACAAGAGTCCGTTGAGGACATTGTCGATATTGCAGTTGTTCTCGTGAGCCGCACGGTTCTCAGGGTTGAGGAAGAACTGTTGCACCTTGCGTTGGGTGTCGAGATGCTCAGGGAAGAAATAGATGTATCCGTCGTTGGTAAGGAGGAAATTGTTCTTCACATACTCGGTATCGTAGCCGAAGGTGTCGCCGAGGAAGTTAGCGCGGATATATGGTTTGGTGAGGCGATCCTCGTCGAGCTTCACGCCCATGTTCCAGAGGTCTTGCAATGAATATGGCATAGCAGGAGAGAAGTGACCGCAGAGACCCCAAACATCCGACTTGCGCATTTGCCAGATACGGAAGAAGCCAAGGATGTGGTCCACGCGATATGCGTCGAAGTAATCCGCCATCTTGGTGAAACGGAACTTCCACCATTGGTAGTCGTCTTGTGCCATGACATCCCAGTTGTAGGTAGGGAAGCCCCAGTTCTGACCACGTGCGTCGAAGTCATCGGGTGGCGCACCTGCTGAAGCAGAGAGGTTGAAGAGGTGTGGGTCGGTGGAAGCGTCCACAGAGTCAGGAGAGATACCGATAGGAATATCTCCCTTGAATGCCACGCCTACAGAGTGTGCATAGTCCACCGCCTCGCGGAGTTGTTTGTCCGCATGGAACTGGAGGTAGCAGTAGAAGTCCTTAGGTTGTTTGTCGCGCTTAGAGAGGAACTCTGCGTAAGGCAAGAGCCAGCCCTCGTTGGCAGCGAGGAAAGTCTTATACTCGTCAGAAGCGAAGAGAGTAGCTTTGTCGGCCTTGTAGAGGGACTTGAAGTACTTCATCTTCTCGTCATACACGCATTGGTAGTCTGCGATGGTCTTGGCGTTGAACTCCTCCTGTGTCTTGCGATAACGCTTGAGTTGGGTAGGAGTGAGGGTACCCATCTTCTCGATATTGAGGTAGATTGGGTGGAGCGCGAAGACGCTAACTGCGTTGTAAGGATACGAGTCGAGGTTGTTGTGACGAAGGGTGGTGTCGTTGATTGGGAGGGTCTGGATCATTTTTTGACCTGTGAGTACAGCCCAATCAGCGAGGAGCTTGAGGTCTTGGAACTCACCAATACCGAAGCCGTTCTCCGAGCGGAGAGAGAAGACAGGCACAGCTACGCCAGCACCCTTCCAGTTGGCTTGGGTGTAGCGGAAAGGAGAGTCGGAGATGACATAGTGTTTAGCGCGTTGTACATCCCAGATCTTGCGGTTCTCGCCCCACTCCATGTCCACGATGTCGCCAGACTTGAGGTCGTAGATGACATATTTGTACTCCACTACAGAGCCGAGTTTAGCGTGGAAAGTGACGGTCCAGGTTGGGTTATAGGACGCTTCGCTATTGGACGGCGTTCCGCCTATTGGATATTGGCAATTGGTGAGTGGGAGTTTTTTGGTGCGATCCCACTCGCCGAGAGCGGCGATATTACCCATGATAGCCACACCCTGATGACGCTCGAGGCGAGGTACATTGACCTTGAGGGTGATGTTGCCAGTAGCTTTCTTAGCTGCTACAGGAGCACGATGTGCGAAGAGCACTTGGCTGAAGACCTTAGAAGCGAAGAGCGATTGAGATTTGTCTTGCCAAAGGTCGCGCAACACGATATTGCCAGGTTGGCACTCGAGGAAGTGAGGCATAGACTCGCGGCGGAGGATATTGCCTTGCTCGTCCACAATGACATAGCAATACGAGATGTACTTATGAATGTCACTAAGTGTGAGTTGTGCAGCCCACTCTGCAGAACCATGGCACTCGAGATCAAGTTGCAAAGGCGAAGCAGTCGCAAGGTCAGCATCTGCTGCATAAAGGACCGCAACGTGTTGCCCCCATTGCGTTTGATAATTAATTGAAAAAGAGAGATTCATATTGTTTTAATTTAAAATTTAGAAATATCATTTTGTTTTTCCATTGCGATATAAGATTGAGCCAATAATCATCGGCAATACTGTGTTGACAGCCCAAATGGTGACTACAGCCAGCGCAATACCTGCTGCATTATCGCAGAATGTGTCAAAGATAATAAGCGACCACGTACCACGAATAGCTATATTTAACGCAGGTACAGAAGGGAATATTGCTACTACCATGTAATAGAATGGGATAGCAATTAGGTATTCTACAGGTAACATATCCACACCGCAGAAATGCAATGTCAATGCCAATTGCATTGCCCATACAATATAGCGCATAGAGGACCACCCTATGGCTTTCATAAAGCGAGTATAAGAAAGTTGCGACAATGCAATTGCTAATTGCTGCATTTGCGCAGATTTCCATTCACGACGCGAGAGATATCGCACGATATGCGGTAGGAAGCTTATTAATAAAACTATGATGATAAACGCTGCTGCAAAATATTGCATTGGCAGCGACTGATCATAACTCAGTAAAAGCCATGTAGACGGAATACCTACAATCAACTCTACCACGAGTAACGCAACAGTACCTACTAAGCCTAAACCAACAGCTGCAGACCAATTACTCTTATTCTTGAGCAACATCGCTCGTGCGGGATAGTCGCCAGCATGATATGGAGTAATAAATGCACCCACATAGCCGTAATAAACTTGGCGTTGTGCACCCCAAATGGTCATAGGCTCAATATCACGCAAAAGCAAACGCCATTTACCAGCTTCACACCAAACATTAAGAGGCATAAGCAGCACAACAGTTGCTAAGATAAGGTATCGCCAGATATCCGCTGAACGGAAAGCCTCGAAAAAAGAAGCATAGTCGTCGAAAATGATCAAACGATATGCTAAATAACCATACGCTGCTATGATGAGCAGAATATTGAAAATACGTAAATATGGTCGGTTTTGTTTCATTTTGGCTGCAAAGATACTAAAAATTTGTGTAAACACAAAATTTTTTGCTTATCTGGCGTGATATTTCGGTATTTTTTAGTACTTTTGTACCCGAAATGAAGAAGACTAGGCATATCATTTGGTGTTTAATACTATGCGTTGCTCAAGCAACGTATGCTCAGTCTTTTTCTTTGGATGATGTATTGGAAGACATTTACAATCAAATGGAAGAAGATAATGACATTGTCTTGGAAAGTGTGCAAGAAGAATTATTAGAAATAGCAGCTAACCCCATTAATTTAAATCATACAAATGCAGATGAATTGAGTCGGTTACGATTCTTGAGCGATGAGCAAATAGATGCTATTTTGTTATATCAATACGAACATTGTTTCAAGGAGATATACGAACTACAACTCATTGATTGCCTGAAGGATTATGACATTCGTAATTTACTGCCATTTGTATATGTAGGAAAGGAAAACGAGCAAGAGAAATTGTATGTCCGAGAGGTGTTTCATTACGCCAACCACGAGGTCACTTTACGAACTGATGCACGAGATATCGAGAGCAATGAAGGAGATCCGTTATATGGCAAGTTGCGTTATCGATTTAATTATCAAAATAAAGTACAAGCAGGACTAAGTATTGTGAGGCATGAAGGCAGTAACTTGAACGGCAAAAAATGGGACTACGGTGGATATATTCAGTTGAATGATCTTGGAAAGATTAAGACCCTAGTAGCTGGTGATTATCAAGCAACGTATGGATATGGATTGGTGGTTGGCAGCCCGTTTAAACGGGGGAAAACGGCATATATTCAATCCACTGCAGCCACTGATGAAGGATTAAAGAAATTAAGTTCGATAGGTGATGGTTACAATGGCTTTCACGGTATCGGCATGATGGCAAGCATGGGTAAAAAAGCGAATATAAGTACCTTTTATTCATTGCAAAACGAGAAGAATAATAGTTGGAATCACGTAGTAGGTATAAACGTAACAAGTAAATGGAAAAAAATTAAGGTAGGAGTGACTGCAATAGAGAATATCTCAAAGCCTACCCAAGCCCTCGTTGAGAACGATATAAAGAATGAGCCGCAAAGCGAAAAGCGAGAAACTAACACACAAGCATTGATAGGCGCGAATGCAAGGTATAATTATGGCAAGATTGATTTATGGGGCGAAGTAGCAGTTAGTCAAGGCACCAAATGGGGCATTGCGGGTATTACAGGCATGCGATATACTCCTGTATCGGATGTAAATCTGTTAGCGATTTATCGATATTATTCTCCCTATTATAGTAATCCATACGCAAACGCATTGTGCTCGTGGTCAAGGATGCGTGATGAGCATGGAGGATATATCGGATTAGAATATAACAAACTGAAAAACTGGCAATTATCTACGTTTGCAGATGTTTGGAAAAACGGATATGAAGTAATGGCACAAGGCGATTGGTTACCGAAACAAAACTACCATATGCATATGCGTTTTCGAGTGAAAGAAAAAGACGAAGCATGCACCTATTCACTACGATGGAACATGGCGTACCAGATGGGTAGATGGAAGATGAAGACACAGGCAGATGGTAATTTGGTGAAGGGTGCATTGACATATGGTTGGTCTGTGTTGCAGGATGTAGAATATCGTTTTTCAGGATTTCCTATTGTGGTGCAGATGCGTGCACAATTTTTTGATGCACGCGAATGGACAAATAGAATATATATATGTGAACATGATGTGTTATACGCATACGCAATGCCTTTCGTATATGGTATAGGAGGTAGATTTTTGTTGAATGCGAGATACAAGATTAATGATACATTTTCGCTATATCTGCGCTTAAGCGAGACGGTGTATCAGAGGGCATGGGCAGCAGAACACGATAAAAAAAGGTCGCGCACGGATGTACATGCGCTAGTGAGAGTGAAATTGTAAAAAATTGATGAATAATTTGCATTTGTGCATTATTTGTAGTACCTTTGCAGAAATTTAAGCAATCAACCATGAAAGTAATTAATCTATCTGAGCAACCATCGTTGCTGAATCAGTATTTGAAAGAGATGCGTAGTATGGATACGCAAAAAGATAGTATGCGTTTTCGTCGTAATATCGAGCGTATCGGTGAGATAATGGCTGTGGAGATTAGCAAGCAGTTAACCTATGCAGTGGAGTCAGTACAAACACCATTAGCAGTAGCCGAAGTAGCGGTACCTCAAGACCAAATTGTGTTGGGCACATTGTTGCGTGCTGGGTTGCCTATGCATCAAGGATTCCTGAATATGTTTGACAAAGCCGAAAATGCTTTTATCAGTGCTTATCGCAAGGAGACCATCGGTAGACGAGGCGAGACGCAGATCGAGATTGTATCAGAATATTTGGCAGCACCAAACACTGAGGGCAAGACGCTATTACTGGTAGATCCAATGTTGGCAACGGGTTTATCTATGGAGGTCGGTTATAAAGCATTATTGAGCCATGGGAAACCCAAGATCGTGCATTTGGCCTGTTTGTTTGCAACACCACAAGCGATAGCGCATCTGGAGGCAACGATGCCAGAGAATGTAACCTTGTGGTGCGCAGTGATTGATCCAATGTTGAACGAGAAGAAATATATTGTTCCAGGATTGGGTGATGCGGGCGACTTATGCTTTGGCGAAAAGCTTTAATATTTTGGAAAAGCATCGTTGTGGCTTGCGCAATAGCTTATGTAAGTTTATTGCGTGAGCCTAGTGTGGCATTGCCTCCAATAAATGGCATTGACAAATACATACATGGATTAATGTATTTGGTATTAACATGGATGCTACTATGGGATGGTAAAGCTACAGAGTGGTATCGAAGTGGTAACGGGAAATACTACTGGAAGTCATGGAGATGGTGGTTAGTGTTCATCGTCTTCCCTATGGGTTATGGAGGGCTTATTGAAGTATTGCAAGAATATGTTTTCTACCCTCGCACCGGCGATTGGCTGGACTGGGTCGCAGATTGTGCAGGAGTAATGATAGGCATAGGTTTATGGGCAATAAAACGAGGAATATGCAAGAAGAATGGATTAATAGAATAGCTCTAACTTGGGGTCATAGGACGCGTTTACGTAGTATACGACAAATGCTAGATAAATATGAGACAGCCACCGAGGTCGCTCAGCGTTGTCCCGAGTTAATAAGCAGAGAGGCACTGATGCATGCTCAGAAGGAGATAGAATTCATTAACAAGCATGCTATTAGGCTGTATTACTACAAGGATGCTAATTATCCATATCGTTTGCAACAATGCGTAGATGCGCCTCTATTGTTGTACGCCAAAGGTGAACTGGATGTAAACCCAAAGCATGTGGTGAGTGTGGTTGGCACACGAATGCCTAGTGAGCGAGGGAAAGACTGGTGTAGGCGTCTAGTGTTGGATTTAGCCGAGCGTGTTCCTGATTTGACGATCGTAAGTGGCTTGGCATATGGAATAGACATTGTTGCTCATCGAGCAGCCATAGAAGCAGGTAAGCAGACAATCATCATTCCTGCTCATGGTTTGGATAGGATTTACCCTTCAGTGCATCGCTCGGTGGCAATAAATGCACTGCAGAATGGTGGAATATTGACCGAATACACCTGTGGCACAGAGCCTGAGCGACACAATTTTGTAGCACGTAATAGGATTGTAGCAGGAATGGCAGATGCCATTGTCGTAGTAGAGTCGAAAGTAAAGGGCGGCTCGTTGATCACTGCTAATATGGCTATTGATTATGGTCGTGACGTTTTTGCGTTACCAGGAAGAGTGGATGACACGTGTAGTGCAGGTTGCAATAGTCTGATTAAAAGTAATAAAGCACAATTGATTGAGGGCGCAGATGATTTGATATCAAGTATGCAGTGGGAGGATATGCGCACGGAGGGTAGACAGACCACGATGGTAAATATGATAGTGGAGTTGACTCCCGTGCAAAAACAATTGGTTGATTTACTACAAGCAGCAGAGAATGGGTTACATATCAATCAATTGGTGCTAGAAACGCAATTGGCATATAGTATTGTATCATCAGAATTAGTGATGCTAGAGTTGGAGGACATCGTAAAATCAATGCCTGGCGGCATGTGGCGTATGATTATGTGAGAGTAAAAAGAAAACTTTTTTTTGATTCTCTTGTGTATGTGCGAAAAATTTAGTATCTTTGCAGCGTTTTTGTAAAACTCATAAAAAAAATATATATATGAATACTTTTTTGAAATTTTTAGGTACTATTTTGGTATTATTAGGTGTTGCTTGTTTAGCAGTCTATTTCTTCAGCACTACCCAACCTAACATTTTGTTAGCATCCGGTTTAGGTTTGGAAATTGTAGGTGTATTCACTTACGTTTTTACCAATAAGAAGTTATCTTAATCATCTAAATAGCTCATTGCCGTCAAGCGATTTATGGCTGAACACACAGATGCAATCAAACAGCATTTGACGGGCATGTACCAAGATTGGTTCTTGGACTATGCTTCTTATGTGATATTAGAGCGTGCTGTCCCTGCGATAGAGGATGGTCTGAAGCCTGTGCAACGTCGTATCCTGCATGCGATGAAATGTGTAGATGACGGCAAGTTTAACAAGGTAGCCAATATCGTAGGTCAGACAATGCAGTATCATCCCCATGGTGATGCGAGCATTGGTGATGCGCTAGTGCAATTGGGTCAGAAAGATTTACTGATTGATTGCCAAGGAAACTGGGGTAACACGCTGACAGGCGATGGTGCTGCCGCTCCACGTTATATAGAAGCACGATTGAGCAAGTTTGCGTTGGAGACGGTATTTAATCCAAAGACGACGCAATGGATGATGTCGTATGATGGCAGAAAGAAAGAACCTATTCATTTGCCGATCAAGTTCCCGTTGCTATTAGCGCAGGGTGTAGAAGGTATAGCGGTAGGATTAAACTCAAAGATCTTGCCTCATAACTTCTGCGAAATTTGCGATGCTGCATTAGCCTATTTGCGCGGAGAGGAGTTTCAGTTGTACCCCGATTTCTCAACAGGCGGCGAGATTGATGTGAGTCGCTATAATGATGGCGAAAGAGGTGGTGCAGTGCGTATTCGTGCGAAGATTCAGAAGTCGGACGACAATCGCACATTGATTATCACGGAGATACCTTTCGGCACGACCACTACGAAGATCATCGAGACCATTATGCGCGCTATTCAGAAAGGCAAGATTAAAGTGCGCAAGGTGGATGATTTCACCGCAGAAAACGCTCGTATTGAGGTGCAATTGGCACCAGGTAGTTCGTCAGACAAGACGATCGATGCACTATATGCATTTACCGATTGTGAGGTGAATATATCGCCTAACTGCTGCGTAGTACACGATAAGAAGCCTATTTTCACAACCGTGAGTGAATTATTGCGATTGTCGGTAGATCATACTAAGGCGTTGTTGAAATGGGAGTTGGAGATTGCCAAAGCAGAGCTAGAAGAGCAGTATTTCTTCACATCACTGGAGAAGATTTTCATTGAAAACCGCATATACAAGGAAAAAGGGTACGAAGATGCTCCAGACAAAGAGAAGTTGATTGCTTTTGTGGATAAAGCATTGGAGCCTTGGAAGGAAAAACTAATCCGTGAAGTGCACCGTGAAGATATCGAACGATTGTTTGAGATTCGCATGATTCGTATCACGCGTTTTGACTCGAAGAAAGCGGATGAATTGATGCGCGACTTGGATAAGAAGATTAAGGCAACGGTTAAGAATTTGAAAAATCTAAACGATTATACGATTGCTTGGTTTGATTCGTTGAAAACAAAATACGGGAATTTGTATCCACGTCGCACAGAGGTTCGCAATTTTGCGAATATCAATATCAAGACCGTAGTGGAGGCCAATGAGAAACTGTATATCAACCGTGCTGAAGGCTTTATCGGAACTGGACTAAAGAAAGATGAATACCTATTCAACTGCTCGGACATTGATGAAGTAATCATTTTCCACAAGGACGGTAGATATAAGATTGTTCGTGTAGCAGACAAAGTATTCGTCGGAAGCGATATTATTCACATCGATATCTTCCGCAAGAATGACCATCGTACCATTTACAATGCCATCTACCGTGATGGTAAGAAGGGTATTTACTATATGAAACGTTTTGCAGTCACAGGTGTGGCTCGCGATAAAGAATATGATCTAACTCAAGGTAAAGCAGGGTCCCGCGTGATGTACTTTACCGCTAATCCAAATGGCGAAGCCGAAATAATAAAGATTCAACTAAAGCCAGCGTTGCATATCAAGAAGTTGGATGTAATCAAGGATCTAAGTGAATTAGCGATCAAGAGTCGTACCGCACGTGGCAATGTACTGACGAAATACGAGGTCAAGTCTATTACCTTGAAGCAGAAAGGTCACTCTACCTTGGGCGGTCGTAAAGTGTGGTTTGATCCCGACGTACTGCGCCTGAATTACGATGGCCAAGGAATGTATTTGGGTGAGTTTGTAGAAAATGATCGTATATTAGTGATTACAAATACTGGTGGCTACTACTTGACAACCTTCGAGTTGACAGCGCATTTCGACCAAAACATCTGGCGTATTGAGAAGTTCGATAGCGAAAAGGTGTGGTCGCTGGCTATGTGGAATGCCGATTTAGGCTATTACTATGGCAAACGTTTCCAATTGGATGCTCAAGCGAAATTGCAAAATATGCTGGGCGAGAATAGTGATAGCAAGATTGTAGTATTGTCTGATCGTGAGGAGGCGCAAATTCGCATCACATTTACAGACGTGACAAAACCCGCGATGGAAGTGTTGATGTCTGAGTTTATTGATGTCAAGTCACCGAAAGCAAAAGGCAAACGCTTCTCTACCTTAGAGGTGGCACAGATAAAAGATATCACCCCCGAGCCAGAGCCAGAACCCGAACTAATTGAGGAAGATGGCGAGGAGAAAAGCACAGAGGAGGTTGTGATGGATGTGCCATTTACTATTACCAATGAAGTACCAGAAGATAGTAAGCCTGTGGACGAACAATTGAGTTTGTTTTAAGAGATGAACAAGGAGTTTAAAATGCTGGCCAAAACCTTCAAAGGATTGGAGGAAGTTTTAGCCAGTGAATTGGTAGAATTAGGTGCCAACAATATACAAATAGAGCGACGAGCCGTATCGTTTACTGGTGATAAACGTATGCTATATACGGCAAACTTCTGCTTGCGTACTGCGTCACGCATATTGGTCCCTATTGCTAGATTCAAAGCCAAAACAACCGATGACATTTACAATCAAGTAAAGCAAATCGATTGGGCGCAATACATGACCGCTAAGACGAGCTTTCTAATTGATTCCACGGTATATTCAGATTTCTTTCGTCATTCACAATTTGTGACCTATCGCGTAAAAGATGCTATAGTAGATTGGTGGATGGAACACGGAGGTGTACGTCCGAATGTTCAACTCACCCATCCAGACATCTATTTAAATGTGCATATTGGTGGTGATATAGTGACTGTGTCGTTAGACAGTTCCGGCGAGAGTTTGCACAAGCGCGGCTATCGCGTAGCCAATACGCAAGCTCCTATCAACGAGGCATTGGCAGCTGGAATGCTATTATTGGCAGGTTGGAAAGGACAAAGTGATTTTTACGACCCAATGTGCGGTTCGGGCACATTGCTGATAGAGGCGGCATTGATTGCACGCAATATCGCTCCAGGCATTTACCGCAAAGGATTTGCATTTGAGAAATGGGCAAATTTCGATGCGGATTTATTTGAAGATATCTATAGCGACGATAGTCGTGAACGTGATTTCAATCACAAGATATATGGTTCAGATGCTGGCTTTTATGCTATGCAGGCAGCAACAAAGAACGTACAAGCAGCTAATCTACAACGCGATATAGAAATAAAGCAGATTCGTGTACAAGAACTGCGTTTGGCAGAGAAAGAGACAGAAGGGGCATTGGTAATGATGAATCCTCCATATGGAGAGCGATTGTCACAAGACAAGGACGTGTTACGGCTCTATCAAGATATAGGCACCGTATTAAAACACCAATTTAGTGGCGCAACGGCATGGATTATCTCTAGCAATGAAGAGGCGCTAAAGTGCGTCGGCCTACGTCCGGCTAAGAAAATTCACTTAGTAAATGGCGATTTAGATTGCCTATTTAATCAATATGTGCTATTCAAAGGAGATCGCAAGACATGGAGGAAATCCTTATAGAAGAATATAATTATCCATTGCCAGATGAGCGCATTGCTAAGTATCCATTGGCAGAGCGTGATCAGAGTAAGTTGCTAGTATATCGCGATGGACAAGTGAGCGAGGATCGGTTTTTCCGCGTAGGCAACTTCCTACCCGAAGATTCTCTCCTTATATATAATAACACGCGCGTGATACAAGCGCGCTTGGAGTTTCATAAGGAAGCAGGCGGTGAGACGATAAGACAAGCAGGCGATAAAGCGAGAGGTGCTCGTATTGAGATTTTCTGCCTTGAGCCCTTGGAGCCACATGACTATCAATTAGCGTTAGGAGCAACAGGTGGCTGTACATGGAAGTGCATGATTGGTAATGCAAAGAAGTGGAAATCTGGTATATTGTCGCTGCCAGTAACCTTGGCAGCAGGCGAGGAAATCACTCTTATAGCCGAAAAAGGTGTACAAACAGGTAACACCTTTGCCGTTCACTTCTCATGGAATCTTTCAGCGAAACGACCTAACAGCGGAGACTATCTAAATCTCAGTTTTGCAGAGATTTTGGACGCAGTAGGCGAGTTGCCTATTCCGCCCTATTTGAATCGTAAGACGGAAGAAAGTGATAAAACAACCTATCAGACGGTCTATTCAAGAATCAAAGGTTCGGTGGCCGCACCTACTGCAGGATTGCATTTTACAGATAATGTTTTGAGAGGATTGCGCGAAAAAGGGATACAAACGGCGGAGGTGACATTGCATGTGGGAGCAGGAACTTTTCAACCCGTGAAAGTAGCAGATGCCAACCAACATACCATGCATACGGAGATTATTGCAGTATCGAAGGAGACAATTGAGGCTATTATTCAAAATCTTGGCCATATCGTGGCTGTCGGTACAACGAGTATGCGCACTTTGGAAAGCCTGTATTTCATTGGTACACAACTCTACACAACACTACACAACACTACACAACACTACACAACACTTTCCGTTGCTCAATTCGAACCCTACACGAAAGAATATAGATTGACCACGTGTGAGGCATTGCAAGCAATTGTGAATTATTTGGATGCTACGCAGCAAGAAGTGTTGCATGCCGAAACGCAGATTATGATCAAGCCAGGATATGAGTTTCGCGTTGTAGATCAGCTGATTACTAATTTCCATCAACCCAAATCGACATTGCTGTTACTCGTTAGTGCATTCGTGGGTGGTGATTGGCATACGATCTATGATTATGCACTAAGCCATGATTTTCGTTTCTTGAGTTATGGCGACAGCAGTATTCTATACAAAAACAATACTACCCAACACTAAACCACACTTAACGAGCCTATGATCGATACTCATTGTCATATAGACGATCCGCAATATGCGGATGAATTGGATGCATTCTTGGCAGAGCAACGCGAAAGCGGTGTAGAAGCCATTTTGGTACCTGGTGTGGACAAGACATCCGTCAAGGATGTTTTGGCAGTGTGCGATAGGTATCCTGGATATCTTTTCCCAGCCTTGGGTCTCCACCCCGAGAATGTCAAAGAAGATTGGCGTGAGCAATTGGCTACTATCAAGGCGGCAGTCGATATGCGCATGTCCAATAGCCCAAAGGGCGTCCCATATCCAATAGCGGAGCGTCCTATACCCTACAAAGGCCTTATTGCCATCGGCGAGATAGGCCTTGACTATCATTGGGATGTTAGCTTCAAGGAGCAGCAGCATGAGGCACTGCGCGAGCAGATGCGTTGGGCAGCGCAGTATAATTTGCCTGTGATGATTCACAGCCGCGACGCCACGGAAGATACCCTGAAAATCATACGCGAGTTTCCTAGCGTGAAAGGAGTAATGCACTGCTTTAGCGGTAGTCATGAGGTAGCAAAGCAGGTGGTGGAAATGGGGTATTATTTGGGCATTGGTGGCGTGCTAACTTTTAAGAATTGCAAGTTGGCAGAGCACTTAGTAGGTATTCCATTAGAGCGCTTAGTATTGGAGACGGATGCCCCCTATATGGCGCCTGTTCCACATCGCGGAAAGCGTAACGAGAGCAAGTGGATGTGGCATGTAGTGGAGCGTCTGGCAGAGGTATATCAATGCTCAATAGAACAGGTCAATGAAGTAACTACAGCCAATGCAAAAGCACTTTTTGTTATGAATTTGTAAAAAAATCAAAAAAAAGTGCAAATTATTGTGCATATATCAAATATTTTTTGTACCTTTGCGGGTCATTAGGTGTATTGCGTCGTTTTGTAAACGAAAACAAATCCGCTAGATACATCAAAAATGTTCATTGAAAACTTGTGTCGGTCATGGACCGAATAGAAAATAAATCGAACCTCGTGGGTTCGATTTAAGAGGAGCAACGGCGGCAAGCCAAACTCTCAGGGCGAGTTTCTTCTTGCAAGCCAGTTGCGACGAAGGAGAGATGCTCGAGTGGTTGAAGAGGCACGCCTGGAAAGCGTGTAAACTCCAAAAGGGTTTCGGGGGTTCGAATCCCCCTCTCTCCGCAAGACTTTTCCGAGAGAACTCGTCCAAGCTTGCTTGAGAGAGGGCGAATGGAAAAGGATTGCACAGGATGCCCGTGGCAGACTGTGGGTATTCGAGGTGGGCGAGCATAGCGAGGTCGGTGCCCTCGAATCCCATCCGTCGGCAGACTATGGGGATTACGAAGAAATAATCGTTCGAGGCAACGCCGAGATAAGAAATCCTCCTCTCTCCAGGGTGCCCTCGAATCCGGACCATACCGCTCGCACAGCGAGCCATCAACGTAAGTAAAACGAACAAAATAAATTATAAACAATCTTAATACTAAAAAACAAAATCGTATGAAAAAAATTTTTGCAACCCTTACGGTGTTGGCAATGTTTTCTTTCGGAAGCGTTGCAGTAATGGCTCAAGATGCAGCAGAGGCTGCTCCTGTAGCTGAGGAAGTAACTGTAGATTCTGCAGCTGTTGAGGCTCCTGCAGTTGAAGCAGTAGAAGAAGTAGTAGAGGCAGAAGAAGGTGCTGTAGTAGCTCTTCACAAGACTCTTAAGACCAAGTTCATTGAAGGTGGTGCTGGCTTCATGGCTGCAACTCTTATCTGCTTGGTATTCGGTTTGGCTCTCTGTATTGAGCGTATCATCTATTTGAGCTTGAGCAAAACTAACACCAAAGCTTTGTTGGCAAAGGTTGAGGCTGCTTTGAAGCAAGGTGGTATTGAGGCTGCTTTGGAGGTATGCCGCAACACTCGTGGTCCAGTAGCAAGTATCTTCTACCAAGGTTTGAGCCGTTACAACGAAGGTGTTGACGTAGTTGAGAAGACTGTAGCATCTTACGGTGGTGTTCAACTCGGTCTTTTGGAGAAGAACCTTTCTTGGATTTCATTGTTCATCTCTATCGCTCCATCTTTGGGATTCTTGGGTACCATTATCGGTATGATCCAAGCGTTCGATAAGATCCAACAAGTAGGTGATATCTCTGCAACTGTTGTGGCTGGTGGTATCAAGGTTGCTCTTTTGACAACTCTCCTCGGTTTGATCATCGCTATTATTCTTCAAGTATTCTATAACTACATCCTTAGCTTGATCGAGGGTCTCGTTAACGAGATGGAGGACAGCTCAATTAGCTTGCTCGACCTCGTGGTTGAATACGACGCAGCACAAAAGAAATAATCTATTTTGCATTGTGCAGAACTTGAATTGTTAAACTTGCAAAATTATAGATTATTATGAAGAATTATAAATTATTCCCAAAAGTAACCCTCTGGGTACTCATGTTGGTAGGCATCGTAGCAACTGCGTTGTTCTTCCTCGGAGGCTCTGAAGGTTCGTTGGAGGTAGCTGGTGACTTCTTGGATATTCCTAAGTTCACCAATGTGCTCCTCTATTGGATTTACGCGCTCGTTGCGCTTGTTATCCTTGTTACTTTCGGTTTTGTTATATGGAAATGGTTTGATACCCTCAAGGTGAACAAGAAATCAGCTTTTGGTTCAGTAGGCGTAGTGCTAGCAGCAGTAGGTCTTTGCGCTCTCTGCTGGTGGTTGGGTAGCCCTGAGAAAATTGAGATTCTCGGTTACGAGGGTACCGACAACGTTGGTAACATGGCTCGTATGAGTGATGCTATTATGTATCTTGTTTACATCCTCACTGCTTCTACTGTTGTAGCATTGGTATGGGGTGTTATTTATACAAAAGTTAAAAAGTAAATTGTAGTTATGGCAAAGAAAATTCCGCAGATTAACGCCAGTTCAATGGCTGATATCTCGTTCTTGCTTCTCATCTTCTTCTTGGTGACCACCTCCATGGATGTGAATCAAGGTTTGGCACGTCGTTTGCCACCTCCTATTCCACCCGATCAAAAGGTAGAGGACACCGATATCAACAAGCGTAACTTGTTTGTGGTGAAGATCAACTGGGAGAACAAGCTCCTTGTTCAAGGTCAAGAACTAGATATTAAGCAACTGCGCGCGAAGGCGAAGGAGTTTATTGCAAACCCAGAGGACAAGGCTGATATGCCAAAGCTTTACGAAGAGGACTTTGGTCAACCTTTCGGTACGCTCAAATATACGAAAGAGCACGTGATTTCTGTACAAAACGATATGGAAACACAGTACCAAGCATATTTGGATGTGCAAAACGAACTCGTTGCCGCCTACAATGAATTGCGCGAGGAATGTGCGCAACAGTATTTCCACAAGTCTTACAACGAGCTTGATGAGGAGTGGCAAAAGAAGATTTCTAAGATCTACCCTCAAAAGATTTCGGAGGCTGAACCTAAAAATTATGGAGGAAAATAAGTATGGCAAAAATTCGTAGAAACGATAAACGTGAGATGCCAGCATTGAACACCAGTTCATTGCCAGATATCATCTTCATGCTCTTGTTCTTCTTCATGTCAGTAACTTCTATGAAGGAGGTTAACTTCAAGGTTCACTTCACCAATCCTCAAGCTACAGAGTTGACTAAGTTAGAGAAGAAATCATTGGTTCGTTACATCTATGTAGGTACTCCTACAGCTGAGTTCCGCAAGCAATACGGAGCTGAGACACGTATCCAATTGGACGATGCTTTCGCTGACGCAAAAGAGATTGGTGACTTCATCATCAACGAGCGTTCATCTATGAAAGAGTCAGACCAAGGTTTGATGACCGTGTCAATCAAGGCTGATAAGGAGACAAAGATGGGTATCATTGCAGACATCAAGCAAGAGCTTCGCCGTGCATACGCACTGAAGATCAGCTACGCTGCTACCCAACGTACATCGTACTAATCCATAGATTGAAATACCTATCATAAATCACCTGTGCCACGGTACAGGTGATTTTGTTATATACCTAATCTCTATACACAACCATTAGGAAATTACGCACTATTCACTTATTCATCACTTATCACTCATAGTTCATTACTTATTTTCGTCTGTACAAAATCCTCACAACTGCCACATTATCAATCAATATTTCCTTAAAATCATGTACATTTGCCCCGCAGACTTGACAGATTCAAATATTTTCACTACCTTTGCATACGAAATCAGCTACCATGCGAAATATCTGTTTGGTCATAATATTGATTAGTTTGCTATCCTCTTGCCATTGGCAGGAGGCGAAGCAGGTAATTTGTCTTGCTGATAGTCTCGACCAAACCGAGCACACCCTCTACGACGACACCGCAGCGATTCAGCAAGCCATCCACACGCTTGACAACCCTTTGGGAAGACTCTTCGCACACAACCAGCTCGGCAAAGCGCACTACTACCTCGGACGTCATCTCAGTCTCAACGACCAAATTACCCAAGCCGTAGAGCATTATATCGCTGCTGACCGCGCACAGATAGATGACCCTATTTATCGTGGACGCATCAATTCCTGCCTAGCGCATATAGCCAAACAAAACGAGAGCGATAGCCTCGCCCTTATCTTCTTCCTCCGTGCCAACGAAGCGTTTAAAGCCAGTGGCAAGGATTGGTACTTTGCACATACCCTATTGGATGTTAGCGAGTTTCATACCTATCTCCATCACTACTCACAAGCCGACAGCGTACTCCGTATCGCGCAGTCTTATGATTTAGACGATTACTACCTAGCACGCTACTACGAGACCAAAGGTCTTTATTTCTACGAGCAACTCCAATACGACTCTGCCATCCACTACTTCCACCAAGCCTTACACCTTTGGGAATATGAAGAAGATAAGTTCTATACCTACAAGAAACTCATGCAAGTCCATCTCGACATGGGTGACCAAGCGTCTGCTTTGCCTTACGCACAGATTATGGTGGAGCAATCTGCTGACCCCAACGATCTGGTCAATGCCTACTACTGCCTCATGCAAGATGCCAAGGCGCGCGGAGATATAAATAAACTGAGCGCGTATGCGCACGCGCGCCAAGATGCCAACGAACTCTTGATGCAAAGTGTAGGCAACTACAACGGCGCGCAAACGCTGTTAGAAGAACATCTAGCGAATCCTTATCCCTATCGTTGGGCATGGATCACGCTTCTATGCCTTCTTGTGGCTTGCCTGCTGCTGGTTATCGCTATCGTGCTACATCGCAGATATGCTGACCGCCGCTTGCAAGTGGCACATCATCAGATAGAAGACCTATCTATCAGTGCCCAGCTCTCCAATATCCGCGCGACCTACCCACGCCCTCGCAAACAGTGGAACGACTACAACGAACTCAAAAAAGACTTAGAACCCCAGCTCCACGACTGGCTATCTCAAATGGAGACCTACCAACTCTCTAACCGCGAGAATGTCTTCTGTACCTATATGCTCCTTTATCCCACCGCTTCGTTGGAGGATTTGGCTGATTGGATGCACTACTCCGCCACAGGCGTCAGCACTTTCAAACGCCGCATTGCACAAAAGATAGGAATCCCCACCCGAGAATTGTATCATTTCCTATACGAGATGCTACAAAGCGAAAAATAGAAACTGTACATTTTAATAGATAGGTAATTGATAATGAACCACATTTATTTTAGGAAACAGTACAACTACCTTTTACTATTGCTGAGGTAGAAGAATTGCTGTAATTTTGCAGTGAATTTAACACACTGCAACAATGCAAATACGACACAAAAACAGAGAGATTTACTTTCGAGAGCAAACGGAATGTACCCAAAAATATGTTATTCCGTATATCGAACAAGTGCTATGTATTAAATCCAATCTCCGTGTTCTAGAGATAGGTTGTGGCGAAGGAGGTAACCTAAAGCCATTCTTAGATATAGGATGCCATTGTGTCGGGATTGATATAGATGCTGCACAGTTAGAAAAAGCCAAAGCATTTTTTGCCAACCACTCACTAAACAAAAATCTTCGTCTTATAGTGAACGATATTTATAAGGTATCACCTAATGAAATAGGCAATTTTGATTTGATTATACTTAGAGATGTGATAGAACATTTACCAAATCAAGAACTATTTATGCACCAACTCAAATGTTTAATGCATAGCGAATCGGTTGTTTTCTTTGGTTTTCCCGTATGGTGCAATCCCTTCGGTGGACACCAACAAATATGTCGCAGCAGGTGGTTATCGCATACCCCTTGGCTGCATTTGCTGCCTAATCGTTTATATAAAAAGGCATTACAATTGGGCGGAGAAAGTGCTTCCACAATCAAGGCCCTTTTAGACATCAAAGCCACAGGTATTAGTCTTTCCCGCTTCGAAAGTATATTGCGCAAAGAACAATACCAGATATTAAAACATACACATTATTTCATCAATCCAAACTATGAGATAAAATTCGGTTTGCACCCTCGTATAATACCCAAATACCTGCAAATTCCATATTTGTCGGACTTTTATACAACTGCAATGTATTATTTGATTAAAAAATAAAGCTCTAAACATTATGTGTTCTACAATCAAAAAACTGTACATTTCAATTATAACTATCAGAATATAAGTGTTATACATTTTTGCGGTCTGTACAATTGCTTTTGCCTATTGCATATATTGTCAAAATGTACTACCTTTGCAAGAAAATTCAATATCTCTCCGCTGTCAATTACGGTAGATATACGGTAGATATACGGTACATATACGGTAGATATACGGTAGATACACGATAGATAAACGATATATTAGTATAGAAATACCATAAGAAACTAAAATGCATAACGATATGAAAACAATCAACTCCCTCCGCAGCAAACTCCTTACTCTCACCCTCGCCCTCATGGCAAGTGTGTCAATACAAGCACATGATTTTTCTGTCGATGGTATTTATTACAATATCTTAGACGGGAATAATGTCGAGGTGACATTTAAGGGGTCGCATGTTAATCAATATGTCAATGAGTATATAAACTCTATCAACATTCCCAATGAAGTGACCATCAATAACACTACCTATACAGTGACAAGAGTAGGAGATGGAGCATTTTATGCATGCAGAACCTTGAACTCTGTAACAATTCCAAATAGTGTGACATATATAGGAGATACAGCGTTCTATAGTTGTGACGATTTAACAACCGTTGATGTTGGTAACGCAGTGACTAGAATAGGTGATGGTGCTTTCTTTCGTTGTTCTTTCTTATCTTCTATTACTATTCCTAATAGTGTGACTAGAATAGGAAATCGTGCATTCAAGTATTGCTACTCAATGACCTCTGTTAATATAGGTTCTAGTGTTACAGAGATTGGGGAAGAAGCATTTGATGGTTGTACCATTTTGAATTCCGTTACAATCCCTAATAGTGTCATAAACATTGGAGCGATGGCATTTCAAGGATGTACGTATATGACTTCAGTAGTTATTGGTAATAATGTTGCTAATATAGGGAATGAGGCGTTTCGTTGGTGCTATTCTTTAACCTCTGTTAAATGTCATAACACTACTCCCCCCATCTTAGGAGAAAATATTTTCGAGTGGGGGTCTTTGGAAATGGGACCATATCAATTAGATACACTTTATGTTCCAGCAGAATCTCTGAATTTGTATAAAGAAGCTGAACAATGGAATCTATTTAATTCTATTCTACCTATCAAGGAAACTTCCTACAAATCCCAATGGTGCGACACATGGAATGTGATGGAACATGATATGGGTATGACCTCTGACACAGAAAAAACATGGCGACATTATTTAGCGAATGATACGATTATCAATGGTCAAACATATACCAGTGTTAATTATTATTGGACACTTGAAGAATCGAAGGTATATAGAATAGCGCTCGTGCGCTTTACGGAAGACCAAAAAGTATATGCACTTCTTGGTGATACAGAATATTTAGTATATGATTTCTCTGTTCAAGTGGGAGATACCATTGAAACAATTGTCGGAGTTGGGTATGGTAGTATGCTTCAACAATTACTTGTGCATCAAATAGATATTGATGGTGCAACAAATCGTAAAACGATAACCCTATACCCCATTTGCAGAATAGAAGATGATGAATATGATGAGGACTGGGTTTATTTGTGGGATTGTTGTCCAGTGCAATGGATAGAAGGAGTGGGCTCTACAGACGGATTTTTAATGGGCTATCCTCCTTGTGGATGGGTTGGTGGTATTGGGTGTAAACTTCTGTGTGCTTATAAAGATGATGAACTACAATATATAAACGATTTATACCAAGACGATTACGGTTGCGAGTATAACGCTACAGAACAGAATCCCGCAGACCTCTTCCCAACGCTTTGGGGCTTGCAACGAACACATACGATAGAGATGTATGACCATGCTCCTAATGATGGCAAGCGCAGTGGCGGTTATCCATTGCCTTTTGCATCTGTAAAAGATACCGTTATTAATGGTAAAACATATTTGCAGTTTGGTGACCATGTTAATGGCTCTAATTATTCACTTTTTTTCTTGCGCGAGGAGAATAATAAAGTTCTGATTTATAGCAGCATACTGCAAAATGACTTGGTATTATATGATTATACATTAAAACTCGGAGACTCTCTACCTGCAATCACAAGTGATCATGATTATTTTTCAGATGACCATTTTACAAAACTTGACAAGGCAGAAAATATATTTACATATGTTGTTACTGATGTTTCTACAATTACACTTTTAGACGGTATAGAGCGCAAAAAATGGATTCTAAAAAATAAATATCTCCCCATAATAGAATATGTAGAGGGTATTGGTTGCTATGGCGAAAATACTAGTCATTCTGGAGACTTTTTTAGATTGATACATGATCATCCATATACAACAGAATATGTAGGAGATCATCTCGTATGCGTTAGCAAAAATGGACAACTACTCTATTCAATGCCCCAAGAGGAAATGAATAGTTTCACATTGACTTGTGAATGCTTAAGCCAAGAAGATACCATAGCCCCCAAAGACCTCTTCCCAACGCTCTGGGGTTTGCAGCGAACAACTTTTTATCACTATACCGAGTGTTCAGATAGCTATTCTTCATTGACCGCTTCAAATGAAATCGTTACTATAAACGACAAACCATACTTGCGTTTTGGTAAAATGTTTCTTCGTGAGGAAAATAATCAAGTATTAATATACAGCGCTGCTTATGATAAAGATCTCGTTCTTTATGACTGGAATTTAGAAGTAGGCGACTCCATATCTCTACTTGCAATGGATTATGGTGTTTATCCCGAATATGCAGTTTCCGTGGTAGATTACAGAGTGATTGTAGATTTTGATGAGAATGGAGATTTAATCACGGATACTATACCTACGGATAAAGTGGCTGTAGATAAAATATCTACTATTACTTTGTTAGATGGTAAAGAGTATAAAACGTGGCATTTGGCTACAGGATGGGCAGGTGGAATAACTTATGTAGAGGGAATAGGCATACTTAGCGAAGGATATGGAGGAGGAGACTATCTTGGATTAATAAGACCAGAAGAACTCCCAACTTGCTACTATGGAGATCTGTTAGTTTGCGTAAGCAAGAACAACAAACTCCTCTACCAGATGGATCCAGTTAAAATGGATGAATTAGGCGCAGAGTGCCTATGTGAATATAATAGTGGTCCTAAAAAAGATAATGCCAAGAACGGAAAAATTGGTGGTAGACCTACTCCTACTCAATGGAATATGTTAGAAGTAGAAACCAAAGAGATGGACGGTACCCCAACTATCGTGCGTGCAGAGACCTTTAGTTACACTTTAGAGAATGATTCCATCGTTACAAAGGGGAAGACCTTCTACCAACTCGCACACCAATCTACCAAAGATACGGCTATCACCAAATCTTTTGTGGGAGCATTGCATTTCGGCGAAGACGAAGACAACCGCGTGTACTTCCTCCGCGATGGAGTAGAATATGTGCTCTACGACTTCACCGCCGAAATAGGCGACACTGTGGAAATCTTTGCAGGTATCAACAACTACCCTCACGATAGTGTTTATACACACGTAGTTACAGGCAAAGACACCCTCGAAAACGGTGCATGCCGCATGTTGTTGGAAGTTGTATTCCCAGAAGAAACTAATGCCACAGCCACACATGCAGAAAAAATCTGGTTAGCAGGCCTCGGCTCTGTGGACGGCATTGTGCATAACGCAGCCAAACGAACAAGCAACGCTCACGCTGCTCCAGCTAGAAGTGCCCATAGCAGCGAAACAGAAAGTTCAGTCATGCTCTGTGCTTGGCGCGAAGATAGTTGCCTCTACACCACCAATCACCCCGACTACGAAACCTTCGGTTGTGTCTATAACCAAGACCCTACAGCGGTAGAGAGACCTACGTCTCCATCTTCTTATCAGAAGATTCTCCATGAAGGCAAACTGATGATCCTACACAATGGAAAGATATACAATGTGTTGGGTGTATCTGTAAAGTAAATCCCCCATAAAGCATATTGTAAGATAAACAAAAAGCGCTCGCAACATTGCGAGCGCAATTGTTGTATATATTGTCTTTTTTTTAGGAACTTATATACCTGTTAACACCTATATGAGATTTCCCCAAGCCGCGCCAGGGAGTTGATTGGCGCGGAATATTGTTTAAGTTGTCGTTAAACAAAATAACTCGCATCACGTCTCAGTTGTGGTATCAACTCGTATATGTTGTCTTTTTTTCTAAAACTCTATCACAAATCCAGCATGGACATTGATACCCGCTTGGGCATAGTACCAGCAGCAGCGGCTGCCGTCGGTGAAGCGGCTTGCCTCAGCACCACCGTTATTCGCATACTTGGCATTGAAGATATTATTGATCTGGCACATGAGGCGGATAGTAGGGAAGGACTTTTTAATTGGCAATTGGTATTGGAGATTGAGGTTGGTGGTGGAATATGCACGGAGCATGGCGTTCTCGTCCTGGGTATTGTCCAAATACTGCTTGCTCACTACATTGGTTTGCACGGTAGCTGTGAAGCCCGCTACATCAAAAGTAAAGAGGGAGGAAGCGGTAAGGGTTGGCGAGAAGGCAATCGTAGTAGTGCCTACCACAGAATCCTGCCCTACCCAATTCCAGTTGTCTTGGTCATCGTAGAGATCAATGTATTGGTGGTAGTTGAGAATCTTATTACGTGATGCCACAAGGTTACCGTCCCAACGCAGCCAGTTGGTAATCTTGACCCCTGCGGTAAGTTCGGCTCCCATACGATACGAATCTTTGACATTCTTGGTCTTGTATGCCCCTACATCGTTGTATTCGCCCGTGAGGACGAGTTGGTTGTCATAGTCCATGAAGTAGAGGTTGGCGCCAACAGCAAAGCGAGGATGGGAATAGGTATAGCCCAATTCATAGTCGTATAGTCGTTCCGCATGGGGCAAGCCCGTATATTCGCCTGTCGAAGCATCATACACCACATTCTCCTTGTAGTTGTTGCGACTAGGTTCGCGGTTAGCGATGGCAAAGGAAGCAGAGAGTAAGTGACCGCGGTTTTGGTAGGTCAATCCCGCCTTGGGGTTGAAGAAATGGAAGTCCACCTCCAGCGGGAGGTCGGTCATATCTTCGTCGTTCATACCATTGCGTTCGTAACGGACATAGCGGTATTGGAGATCGGCATAGAGAGTAAGGCGATGAGGCGATGAGGTGATAAGGCGATATTTGGCTTTGGCATAGATATTGGCGTCGGTCTTGCGTGCATCGTTGCGGTAGTATTCGTAATTGATAGGCAGGATAAGCGAATCTTCGAGGTAATGCAATGTACCAAAGTGGTCACCCATATAGTAATTGGCTGCACCACCAAACTGCACATCTACTGGCTCAGAAATATATTTAGCAGCCACCACTCCGCCAAAGAAATGGTTGTCGAGTTGCTTGCGGTACATGCCGTAGGCCTTGTGCGAATAAGGGAGGCCCCAATAGGAGAGTTTCTTGCGTTTGTACTGTTCGTAGTAGCCTGCGCCATGGGTATAGTGGGCAGTAGCGGAGAGTGACCATTGCGGAGTAAAGCGGTGGTTGATAGATAATTGTGCATGTTGCTGGGCATAATTGTCGGTTTGATTGGGGTAGTAGGCAGTAGAGTCGGAGCCGTCGGCAGCAATAGTGGTATATTCGCCTGCAGGGTTATAGCGGCGGTCGGCACCATTGATGCCATAGGCGGTGTTGTAGTCCACTCCATCCCACCCCATGCCTGTCTTCTCGCTACCACCAAAGAAGCGACCAACTACCTCTGTCTTAGCGCCATACCAACCGAGGTCGCCATAGTAGGAGTAGAGGTCGGAGGTGGTACGATAGAGAAAACCATCGGAGTTGACCTTGGAGAATCGGGCGTTGGCACGCCAGTGGTTAGGTAACACGATGTGGGCGTTGATCATCTCGCGGAAGGTGTTGTACATGCCGCCGTTGAAGGATAAGCCTACCCCCGTCCCCTCCCTAGAGGGAAGGGAATTTGTTTCCGAGGTGGACATGTTGATGCTGGCGCCGAAGGAGGCGCTGCCGTTGGTAGAGGTGCCTACGCCGCGCTGGACATTGAGCGAGGACATGCTGCTAGCCATGTCGGTCATGTTGACCCAAAAGACGGTCTGGCTCTCGCTATCATTGAGCGGCACATCATTGAGGGTCATGTTGATGCGTGTGTGGTCGGTGCCTCGGATACGGAAATAAGTGTACCCAATGCCTAGTCCGTCGTCGCTGGTAGCCACGAGTGCGGGAGTAGAGGCGAGCAAGAAGGGGAGGTTCTGCCCCGCGTTGCTCTGGTTGAGCTGCTCATTGGTAAGAGCGGTGTGGTTGTTAGTAACTTGCGCTACAGGCGCGTTGACAGTGACCTCATCCAGTTGTCGGGTGAGGAGGATAGTGTCGGATTGTGCATGTGCAACGACACTTGCCGCCAAAGCGGCGGATAGAAGAATAGTGAAGTGTTTCATACTTCCTTAGCAGCATTACCTGCCCAGGTTCGAAGGGTATAATCTCAGCCGTGAGAGGCACCCCTGTAGTTAATAATATAGTTAGCTAATATCCCATAAGCACTCGGCTTGTGCTCGGGGGTGTATTATGCTTTCGTCGAAACAGGCTTGCAACAATGAACTCGCTTGGCTCGTTGAGGTTGCCGCCGTTTCTCCTCTCCCCAAAAATCAACAGATTTTCGGGGACCCTGATAGGATTATAGTCGGTAGGAGAAGGTACAAAACCATCCCCACTCGTTGGTCTTTTGCTTTGGCAAAAGGGATGTGCGGAGAATATTGTTAAGTCCGAAGTCGTATCCAGCTTGGAGGCGATAGCGATCCCACTCGAATCCACCACCCAAACCGAACTGGATATTGGTGCGGTAGAGTTCGCGCTTCACATATCGGTCGTAATTGGTCGTAGGGACATTATTCTGCTCCAGCCAAGCTGTAACCTCTGCAGATGTTTTGTTATTGATTATATCGTAGTTGGTCAAACCAAGTTGCAATTGTGGTCCAGCAAAGAAGAACATACGAAGTTCTTTCCACAACTTTATATTATAGTATGCGCGCACAGGTATGGTAAGTTGGAGTTGGACAAAGTTGTGCTGAAGCAGATTAATTTGCGCGTTCTCATCCTCGATAAAAGGCCAATGCTGGTTGTTTTTTGCATAGGTAAGTGTTGCTAGGGCACCCGTTTGGATGCTGAAATTATGAGGCAAGACGAAATCTACGGTAGCACCTAGTCGCAAGCCATGCATATAGATAGCGGAGGTGTCGTTTGTGCGATGATTGAGTTGCGCATAGCCCAGCTCCAAACGCCATGGAGTAGAAAACTGATAGGGATCGGCTTTCTTTCCTTCATTAGGATCAAAGAAGATAGATTCTGATGTTTGGAGATCAGGTAAAGTGGTTTTATTATCCTGGGCTACGGCATTAGCGTATGTGATTGTAGCCAAAAGAATTATAGAAAAAATGCGCGTTTTCATTGCTTTACAATATTTTTGAGGCTACAAAGGTACTATTTTCTGCGGAAATATGCAATTTTTTAACACAAAAATACATTTTTTTCTAAAAATATTTGCGTATTTGCATTTTTTGTAGTACCTTTGCAGCCGATTTTCGCCCATAGTGGAGAAAAAGGTGCCATCGTCTATCGGTTAGGACAAGAGATTTTCATTCTCTAAAGCGGGGTTCGATTCCCCGTGGCACTACAAATAACGAAAAGTATAACAACTAAATTACATTACATTTAAGAGATGGCAAATCATAAATCATCCTTGAAGCGCATTCGCCAAACGGCTACTCGTAAGGCTCACAACCACTACTACGCAAAGACTACTCGCAACGCAGTTCGTGTATTGCGTGCTACTACAGACAAAGCTGCAGCTGAGGCTCTCCTTCCAAAGGTAAGCTCAATGTTGGATAAATTGGCAAAACGCAACATCATCCACCGCAACAAAGCAGCTAACTTGAAGTCTAGCTTGGCTTTGCACACTAACGCTCTCTAATTAGCGTATTTTAAGAAAACCACAATATAGTGGGGCTGCCTGTAATAAGGTAGCCCCTTTTGTGCGGAGATATGGTTATCATATCTTATCGACAACTTTTAAATATAAACTCCTTGCCTTCGGCAGAAATCTTATTAATCTTATTGCGCAAACATCCGCCCATAACATGGTGCTCCGCAATACATTACAACCGCTCTGCATTTTGGGGAACATCCCAAAACGCAACCGCTAAATCTTAAAGAATGTGGCGGAAAACTCCCTAAGGTTCAATAGGTATATAAATCCCTAGAAAATGAAATTGAAGATTATAGGTATTCGTGGATGGCGGTTTGGTTGAAGAGTGTGCGTTCTTTGTCGCAGAACCACCCCCATTTATTGAAGTATCTACACATGTTTACCATATGAATCCACAACATCTTCAGAGATTTGTAGGATGCTTTTTCATGATTGTGGATAATGGTGGCATGCGGGAAGAAGACCGTCAAATAGTCGCGATGGATGCGGCGTGTGAGGTCCATATCTTCGGGGTACATAAAGAATCGTTCGTCGAAGAGTCGTGCTTGTTGTACCGCTTGCGTACGTAGAAGCATGAAACAGCCGCTGAGATACGGGATATTCATAAGTCGATCATAGCCCGAAGCGTGCAGCTCGTAGGTTTGATTGCGACGCTGCATCCATTTGGCAGGAAGGAATCTTCTGCCAAAAACATCCATTGGCGTGGGCAGCAATTTGCAAAGGCGTTGGAGCTGTCCGTTAGGATAGATGACTTTGGGCATCAACGAGCCCACTTCGGAATGTTGCGCGATAAATTGCAGCATTGAATCTAGCGCCTCGCGTGTAAGAATAATATCGGGATTGATAACCAAATGAAATGGGACATCGTCGTAGATGCTCTCGCGGATGGCTATATTATGAGCAGCGCCATAACCCATGTTGTATGGATTATGGCGATACTTTATACGCGAATCTAGTGATTCGAATGTTTGCTTAGTAGGAGAATTATCTATCCAATAAACGCAATCCACATAGTCAGACTGCAAGATAACTTCTGTGAGATTAGTTACCTGTTGCCAATTGGGGTGATATAGCACGATGGACGCGTTGAGCATACGCATCAATATGCTATGGCAAATATCACGCGTTGGTTACTTGGTTTTCCGGTATATATACACTTGCCCGGAGTTTTTTCGCCTTCTAGAGGAATACAGCGGATAGTAGCTTTGGTCTCAGCCTTGATCTTCTCCTCAGTCTCTGGGGTTCCATCCCAATGACAAAGCAAGAAGCCAGGTTTCTTGATTTCCTCTTTAAAATCCTCCCAGGTGTCCACTTCGCGGGTGTTCTCAAGACGGAAATTGAGGGCTTTCTGGTAGATATTATCTTGGATTTGCTTGAGCAAGTTTTGGATTGTCTCTACAATGCCATCGAATGCTACAGTCTCCTTGGTTAAGGTATCACGTCTAGCTAGCTCAACGGTTCCGTTCTCCAAGTCACGACCACCCATAGCGAGGCGAAGAGGTACACCCTTAAGTTCGTATTCAGCAAACTTGAAACCAGGAGTAGCCTTATCGCTAGCATCGATTTGTACACGTATGCCAAGCTTCTTGAGTTCGTCTGCCAAAGGATTCAGTTTGGCCATGAGGGCATCAAGTTGGTCTTGCTTCTTGAATATAGGTACGATAACCACTTGAGTAGGAGCAAGATTAGGAGGCAGAACGAGACCGTTGTCGTCGGAGTGGGTCATGATGAGCGCACCCATTAGGCGGGTAGATACACCCCAAGAGGTAGCCCAGACATACTCGTATTTATTTTCGTTGGTAAGGAAAGTTACGTCAAAAGACTTCGCGAAGTTTTGACCCAAGAAGTGACTAGTACCCGCTTGGAGTGCCTTACCATCTTGCATCATTGCCTCGATGGAATAAGTATTGAGTGCGCCTGCGAAGCGCTCGTTAGGAGATTTCACACCTTTAACAACAGGAATAGCCATCACTTTCTCTGCGAAGTCGGCATATACATCGAGCATGGTGGCTGCATAGTTTTCCGCCTCCTCTTTGGTAGCGTGCGCGGTGTGTCCCTCTTGCCAGAGGAACTCAGCTGTACGTAAAAAGAGTCGTGTACGCATCTCCCAACGCATGACGTTGCACCATTGGTTGCAGAGGATAGGAAGGTCGCGGTAAGAGGAGATCCAGTTCTTGTATGTAGACCAGATGATTGTCTCAGAAGTAGGACGAATGATAAGTTCCTCCTCTAGGCGGGCCTTAGGATCTACTACTACGCCTTTTCCATCTGGGTCATTCATAAGACGGTGATGGGTAACCACGGCGCACTCTTTGGCAAAGCCCTCTACGTGCTCAGCCTCGCGGCTAAGGAAAGACTTAGGGATGAGCAATGGGAAATATGCGTTCTTTACGCCATTCTCCTTGAAACGGCGGTCCAATTCTGCTTGGATGGTCTCCCAAATAGCGTAGCCATAAGGTTTAATGACCATACATCCACGTACAGCTGATTGCTCTGCGAGATCTGCTTTTACTACTAGTTCGTTGTACCACTTCGAGTAGTCTGTAGCTCGAGGGGTGAGTTTTTGAAAGCTTGCCATTATAGTATTGTTATTTTAGTTCAATATTGTTCAAAATGGTTCAATGTTGTTCAATGTTGTTCAATGTTGTTCAAAATTGTTCAACGTAGCGGGTATAATTTCCGCAGCTGTTCAAATTGATTGGGTTGGGCTTTGAGTTGGTCGGAAATGCGTTTAAGCCAACCAGGAGCCGAATCACCGTGCAAAGGTACTACTTTTTTGTTGATTGACAAAATCGGAAGCGAGAAAAATTCGCAAAAAGCACGCAAACACATCTCACTAGCGTTCATTTTGCCCGCGATGGAGTATCCCGCAATATGAAATGATGCCAAGTCTACGAGTTGGAGCAATGCGTGGTTAAGTTGCGGTTCACCCTCCCAGCAGTCGATTGAGGCAATGAGGCGATGAGGTGATGAGGCGAGAATTGAGAGAAGTGCTTGTTCGTCGATAATACCACCTCGTGCAGCATTGATAATAAGGGTACCTGGTTTGCAGAGGCGCAAAATATCTGCGTTGCAGAGGTGATAGGTGGGATGTTCGCCATCGAAGGTGAGTGGTGTGTGGAAAGTGAGGACATCGCATTGCGGAGCCATATCTTGCAAAGACGAACCAATACCTAATGGGGGGTCGGATAGTAGCACGCGATAGCCTTTACGCTCAGCCATTTGGGCAACCAGTTTGCCCACATGTCCATAGCCTACGATACCTAGTATTGGACGCTCGCAAGGCGAGCTATAGGACGGCGTTCCGCCTATAGGACGCCCACTTTGTGGGCTATCGGACGCTGCGCTATAGGTGGCGATGGCTTCCTCGACATAGTCGCAAACGGCTTGCGCATTACAGCCTGGACAGGACACCCAATGTATACCTGCCTGACGGCAATATTCTTGGTCTATGTGATCAAATCCGATTGTGGCGGTGGCTACAAAACGAACTTTACTACCTTCCAATAATCCCTTATTTACCTGCGTACGCGTGCGAATAAAGAGTGCATCAGCATTACGTACACTTTCAGAAGTTATTTCTTCTGGAGAGAGGTAAATGGCATTTATCTCCGACGGAAATACTCCCTTGAGAAAAGGAATTCCTTTGTCTATAATAACGAGCATAAGGGACGTGTGTAGTAGAGTGGAAGGTTTTGTAGTGTGGTTAATATTGGATATTATCTATTAGGCGTACTGGTCCACAATAAACGGTGATACAACCGATAGCATTTTGGAACGTATTGGTAGGTTGAAGAGTAGTTTTATCCACAATCTCGTAGTATTCCACATCCAATCCTGGTATGGCGTTGATAGTATCAATCACTCGTTTTTCAACCTCCGGCACGCTAGATGTTTTCGCCCACTCTAAGGAAGCGAATAGGGTTTTTGAAATATTGAGTGCTATTGATTTTTCTTCCTCAGAAAGGCGTTGATTTCGACTACTGAGCGCGAGCCCACTCTCTTCGCGAACAATGGGGCAGTCAATAATCTTGAGATCAGTAAAATTAGTTTTCATGGTTGAACGTTCGACCATGTGATGAATTATCGCCAATTGTTGAAAATCTTTCTCTCCAAAATATGCGCGGGTAGGACGTACCAATTCAAACAAGCGGCTCACTACTTGTACCACCCCATTGAAGTGACCAGGTCGCATTTTTCCTTCCATAACCTTGTCTAGACCGTTGAAATCAAAGGAAAACTGTGTATTCATTTCTTCGGCAGAATACATTTCTTCAGGAGAAGGCGCAAAAACAAAGTGAACTCCTAATTGTGTTAATAACTCAACATCTTTCTCAAGCGTACGAGGGTATTTTTGCAAATCTTCTTTGTTATTAAATTGAGTTGGATTCACAAAGACGCTTACGACACAAACATCATTCTCCGCAACAGAACGACGTACTAAAGCAGCATGTCCTTGATGCAGGGCACCCATAGTAGGAACGAGACCTATTGTTTTGTTTTGACGAAGGCATGCCTCGGCCTGACGAATAAGATTTTCTTTTGTGGTTAAAACTTGCATATGTATTGATAAAAAAATGTATATTCTTGGTTAAAAAAGTCTGCAAAGGTACAACAAATCTAGGAAAAAAGAAAATTTTTTGCCCAAAAATTATGTAATGTCAGATTTTTTTCGTACCTTTGTAGCGGGAAATTGTACCTTAGTAAAAATATATCCAATGAAAGAGCCCAATCGAATATTATTTGTCTCACAGCAGATCTATCCATTTTTAGATCAAGAAACCCCTATTCGCACGTTGAATAGGAAGTTGCCAGAGTGGTTCCAAGCCAATGGCTATGAGACACGTACGTTTATGCCTAAGTTCGGCGACATCAATGAGCGCAGAAATCAATTGCACGAAGTGATTCGTTTGTCTGGAATAAATCTCATCATTTCTGAGACAGACCATCCTTTAATCATTAAGGTTGCTAGCATCCAATCAGCTCGTATTCAGATTTATTTCATTGATAACGATGATTATTTCTATCGTCGCAAGGGTTTGGTGGATGCTAATGGCGAAGAATATAAAGACAATGATGAGCGTTGTATATTCTTTGCTCGCGGCGTATTGGAAACCGTCAAGAAACTTCGTTGGACTCCAAATTTTGTTCATTGTTCAGGTTGGATGTCTGCGCTTACTCCTCTATTTCTAAAGAAATTATATGCAGATGCGCCTTTCTTTGAGAAGACCAAGATCATTTTATCATTGGATAATGAAGAGTATACTACTCCATTTGGTTCAAAATTCACGAATAAGATTTTAGGAGGAGGAATTCTGAATAGCGATATTCGCGGTATAGCAGGCTTGCCTGTTGGTTACGAAGACTTAATGCGATTGGCTATTGATTATTCTGACGCTATCGTTTTAGCATCCGAAAATATCAATCAACGTTTGTTGAATTACGCTCAAAACAGCGGAAAACCAATCATGCCTTACGTAGGAGAAGACAAACAATCATATTTAGATTTCTATAATAGTTTATCAGAAAAGAATGAGGAATAATTGGGTTGTAGGAATAATGTTTTTTGTATGCCTTGCACTTTTGAATGCTTGCCAAGGCGATACACATAACGCAGGTGAATCAATATTATCTGAGGAAGATAGAATAAAAGTAAAATCAGATACGTTTGGTGTTGTATCTGCATTGGATTCATGTAAGGCTATCGTATTAACTCCTGATTCATTTCTTTTAGGAGAGTGTGAGACTCATTTCGGATCCATCAAAGCAGATATTTTAACACAATTAGCTTGCCCAGAAGGCTTTAAGTATCCAGACAAATTGGCTGTTGCCCCTGGAGATACGATTCAAATCGATCCCATTGTGGATTCAGTTTGTCTATACTTATATTATAACACCTGGTACGGAGATGGAAATAGTCCACTAGGTATTAATGTGTATGAGATGGATCGCCAGACATTACAAGAAAATGAACGTTATCCAAGCGATTTGCAAGTAACAGATTATTGTAGTCTAGGTGACTCCACGCGTGCGACATCCTACTCTACAATCATAGTGCCTAATACACCTACCGATTCTGTCTACTCATCAGAAACAGAGAAATACACTTCAGTTATTCGTATCAAATTGTCGGATAAGTTTGCACAACGTTTTTTCACGATTAAAGAATTTTCTTCTCAACAAACATTTAATGAACAATTCAAGGGTTTGTATATCAGCACTGACTTTGGAGGCAGCAATGTATTGTATATCAAAGATATGGTTATGATAGTATTCTACCACTTTACTATGCCTCGTCCAAGCACTACAGACTCAGTGATTTACGATACTAAATCATTCTATGTAAATGAAGAAGTTAGACAGGTCAATCGTTATGAATATCCAAATCGACAAACCATATTAAGCCAATACTCCTTGGTTAAAGATACTAATTACATTGTTTCGCCAGCAAATATTTATACACAGTTATCTGTGCGAATGGACTCTATTTTTAATCGTATTGACGAGCAATTGGGTAACGATTCAACGTTGTACAGTGTGTATGTAAACAAAGCAGAATTGACAGTAGATGTATTGTATTCAGATTCTGTAACTGGTCGTCCAAGAGATAATTGGGACGTGCCAGCCTCACATATGATGTTGATTAGAGAAAGTCATTTAGAGGATTTCTTCGCTAAAAACACAACGACATTAGATTCTATTGCCATAGTATCCCCCTTATCTGCATCAGCGGATAAATCAGGAGAAATCTCGTATCATTACACCTACGACTTATCTACATTACTTACCTTACAACTACGTCAAAAACAAAAGTTAGATGAGTTAAAATTTGCCTTAATTCCGGTTTCTATCACTTCTAACTCATCTACAGGTTCTATCACTTCGATTAGACAACTACAAACAATATCTACGACCCGTATTCGCTCTGCTGCGAATTCCGTCAACCCTATGAATATCGAGATGGTATATTGTAGTTTTAATCGTACACACTAAAGAATCACACAAGAACATTACGTAGCAAGAAATTGCTAAAAGATCATCCACAAATAGAAAACGACTACTCACAGTGAGTAGTCGTTTTTATTAGTTTCGTTGAGTTGAATTATCCTATCAATGCTTGATAACCAGCAGCATCTAAAAGATTGTTCAAATCATCTGCATTAGCAACTGAGATTTTGATCATCCATCCTTGACCATATGGATCGTTATTTACCAACTCTGGCTGATCGTTAATCGCTTCGTTGATTTCCAATACTTCACCTTCGACAGGCATATTCAAATCACTAACGGTTTTCACAGCCTCTACAGAACCAAATACTTCTCCTTGGCCTAAAGTCTCGCCTTCGGTATTGATATCAACAAAGACGATCTCTCCAAGTTCAGACTGAGCATAGTCAGTGATACCAACAAAAGCTTCATTACCTTCTACACGGATCCATTCATGCTCCTTTGTGTAGTACAAATTAGATGGAATATTCATATTAAAATTAGTTATATGTTACGTTCTAAATTTTAATCTTTACCCAAAATACTCATTGCGCAACGGAAACCAACAGTGCTAGATGATTGGTCTTGTTGCATATAACGACGTGCTGTAGGATTCAACCAATAGATACGATCATTCCACGAACCACCTTTATACACACGGCTACGATCGTCTACACGAGGAACCAAGATATCGGATGGATCATACTTAACGTTTGCTTTTTGCTCGTCAGTAAGATTTAGGGTATCTAGAGGATAATCCGTGTCAAATAAAGAACCTTTATCACCATCACGGAAATTACGTTTATCATCCTCTCCCTCATACTCAATTTCCAAACATCCATATGCATTTAGAATAGGCAAACTATCCTCGCCTAACTTAACACGAGCATAGATATTACCACGGAATGGGTTGTATTCAGTCATTTCTTCAAATGTAGTTTCACGATAAACATCCAATACCCATTCGTTTACGTTACCGGCCATATTGTATAAGCCGAAGTCATTTGGTTGATATGCATCTACAGGAGCAGTCATTACGTATTCATCATTTAGCGCACCAGCGACACCCATCATATCACCTTTTCCGCGAACAAAGTTTGCAAGCATATTGCCTTTGTTTTTAGAACTTAAGTCACGAGGATGATAACCAGACCATGGGTAGATTTTTCCCTCAATAGGCAGACCATCTTCGCCAGCAATAGGCGCAAAAGCAGCATACTCCCACTCCGCTTCAGTAGGGAGACGATATCCAATCAAAAGAACACCATCTGCGCTATTCAACTTACGAGGAGTGTTAGATGCATTTAAACGTGCACCAGTACTCATTTCTGGGTTATAATCACTGCTTTTCAAGTATTTTTCGGTGTTGAATACAAATTGATCTCGAATCCATTCATATGGTAATTGATACAATATTGCATTGTCTCCGTCAGTAGCTTGTACTTTACGACCTTCTTTTTTCAACTTTTCTACAGATACTTTCACCTGTTTCTTAGGATATGCTGCATATTTAGCATACTCAGGATGCTTAGGGTCTGCCAAGAATTTTGTAATTTCTTCATCTGTCATATAATAACGGAGAAGTTCATATGGAGGCATTTGAATGTACTTTTGGGAAACAAGAATATGCTCGTTAACACGGTCAGTACGCCATTGGCAATAAGCCATTGCTTGATCCCAAGAAACACCTACTACAGGATAAAAGCTATACGCAGGGTGACGGAAATAATATTCCTCATAAGGTTCATTATATGCCATTTCATCTCGCCATACGGTGGTATCAGGCAAAAGACTCTTGAGCAGTTCTGGCTTTGATGTTCTAAAAACAACTTCATTCCACTGCAAATACTCTCTCCATCCAATATTTGTCACCTCATATTTATCCATGAAGAAAGAACTAACAGTCAGCGTTCTACGGTCATTATTATGAGGGGCAGTAATAAACTCATCCATTTGTCCGATTGTAAATGTTCCACCCTCAATAGGAAGCATACCCGTTGGAGCGACAGAAAGATTGCCTTCATACGCTTCGAAAACGACGGTATTACGATCGAAATTTTTCCAACCAGTCAGGAAGGATGTTTTGGTGTTTAGGTCAGCATTGTGGGATGATTGACAAGCCGCCAATGTTAGCACCATAAATGCAACAAAAACTTTTGATACTTTAGCTTTAATCTTCATAATATTTCTAGTTGTTTTTTTTACAAAATATTCTTTCAGCCGGCAAAGTTACAAAAAAAAAACGAAACACACTAATTTTTTTTCAAAAAAACATCGAAAAATCTCTTTTTCATAGAAAATAGGTTGTTTTTCACAACTTTTCACTAAAGGTTAGATTATTATTAGAGGATTATTTATTTAACCCAACCTTACATTCTGTATCCATAAATTATTCGCTAAACCATCATTAACCACTAACTAATCACTAACTAATCACTAACTAATCGCTAACTAATCACTAACTATTTATTATTAAAACTCAAATTATAATATATGGAAAGAATTACTACGTGAGAAAAAACACATTGAATGCCCAAAAAAATAACTTTATTTTTTGTATATGTGAGAAAAAAATAGTAATTTTGCAGTTCAAATGCAATTGAGTTTGAACATACGTGATCAATTGATAGATTTGTCATCGCCCGTCGTGATGGCCATTGTGAATATTACCCCTGATAGTTTTTATACATCATGGGGAAACAAGAACGAGGACGATTTACTGAATCAGATACAGGAGTTTGTTGATCAAGGAGCAGATATAATTGATATAGGTGCATGTTCCACCCGTCCTAACTCAACACCCGTTGATACAACAGAAGAATGGAATCGTTTGGCTCCTGCATTGAAATCAATCCGCACACATTTTCCAAAAGTTATTATATCAGTAGACACTTTTCGTGCGGAGATAGCAGAAAAGGCGATTTTAGCTGGAGCGGATATAATAAATGACGTGTATGGAGGGGACGCTGATGATAAAATGTGGGAAGTTGTGACAAAATATCATGTGCCTTACATATTAACATGTGCACGAGAATTGCCTAAAGATTCAAAGGGTTATAATTATACAATGAGTCATATAGTGGACTTTTTTCAAGAGCAATTAGATAAACTACATCGCATGGGGCTAGCAGATGTGATTATCGATCCTGGTTTTGGATTTGGCAAAACGGAACAGCAGAACTATACTATACTTCGACAACTAGAAGTATTGTCTATTTTGCGTGCACCAATCTTAGTAGGTATATCACGTAAGTCAATGTTATACAAGCCATTAGAAAAAAGTCCTTCAGATGTATTAGCTGCTACAATTGCAGCCAATACCATTGCATTGGAACACGGCGCTAGTATACTACGTGTGCATGATGTGGTGGCTGCGAAACAAGCGATTGCAATTCATTTACTAACGCATAAACAAACTGAATCATATGTTACTCGGAATTAAAGACATTATTGATATTCTACTGGTTGCGTTTATATTGTTTACCATTTATCGCATCCTTCGTCGCTCAGGTGCTAGCAACCTATTCTGGGGAATATTGGCATTTATTATTACGTGGTTATTAGTTAGTTACGTATTCCATTTGGAATTAACTAGCGCATTGTTTGATCGTTTTGTTAGTGTTGGCGCCATTGCCTTGATTGTCATTTTCCAAGAGGAAATACGTGGCTTTTTCTACCGCCTTGGTGCTCGGTTTAATATGGAACGATTCAAAGATCGTTGGTCAAAGGTTAAACATCAACAGAACACACAAAATCAAATAAATGCAATTTTGATAGCTTGCGAACACATGTCCGCAAGCAAAACCGGAGCATTGATTGTTGTAACCAACCAACAAGAACTGAAAGTATTTGCAGATACAGGCGAGATAGTAGACGCCGCCCTATCTACGCGCCTTATTGAAAATATCTTTTTCAAGAATACTCCACTACACGATGGTGCACTGTTAATTCGCAACGGACGTGCATGGTCAGCAGGGTGCATCTTACCAGTTTCTAAACGAACCGATTTGCCCAAACGTTATGGTCTTCGCCATCGCGCTGCTCTTGGAATAACCGAAAAAACGGATGCGCTCGCGATTGTTGTATCGGAAGAAACGGGCAACATTTCTGTAGCTAAATCAGATACTATTCAGCGAGTTACGAAAGAAGAACTAGAAAAACAACTTGCAATAGCATTTAACATTGAAACAGAAAATAAAAAAAGAAATAATAAAAAATAGAACTATATGACATTTCAACGAACACTTGTAACCACAGCCCTTCCTTATGCCAACGGTCCTGTGCATATTGGACACTTAGCGGGTGTATATGTCCCCGCAGATATCTATGTTCGCTATCTCCGCCTAAAAGGCGAAAATGTTCTTTTTGTGGGAGGAAGCGATGAACATGGTGTACCTGTTACTATTCGCGCACGCAAGGAAGGCATTACTACTCAAGAAGTGGTGGACCGCTATCACAACATCATCAAAGATTCTTTTGAGGGTTTTGGGATCTCGTTTGATGTATATTCACGTACTACAAGCAAGATTCATCACCAATTGGCATCAGATTTCTTCCGTAAATTATATGATGAAGGTAAGTTTGTAGAACAGACTTCAGAGCAATTTTATGATCCAGAAACTCAAGAGTTTCTCACAGATCGCAATATCCGTGGAGAATGTCCTCGCTGCCATGCAGCAGGCGCATATGGCGACCAATGCGAGAAATGCGGTGCAACTTTGTCTCCAGACGAATTGATTAATCCGTACAATGCTATCAACGGCAATCCATTAACCAAGAAAGAGACTAAACACTGGTATCTACCACTTGATCAGTATCAACAATGGTTGGAAGAGTGGATTTTGCAAGATCATAAAGAGTGGCGTCCAAATGTATATGGTCAATGTAAATCTTGGTTGGACGGCGGCTTGCGTCCTCGTGCTGTAACCCGTGATTTGGATTGGGGAATTCCAGTGCCAGTAGAAGGTGCGGAAGGTAAAGTACTCTACGTTTGGTTTGATGCGCCAATTGGCTATATATCTAACACTAAGGAACTTTGCGATGCCAAACCTGAGCAATTCGGTAAATGGGAGACATGGTGGAAAGATCCATCTACTCGATTGATTCACTTCATTGGGAAGGATAATATCGTGTTCCACTGTATTGTATTCCCAACAATGCTGAAAGCAGAAGGCAGTTATATAGTGCCAGACAACGTACCATCTAATGAATTTTTGAATTTGGAGGGTGATAAAATTTCCACCTCTCGAAACTGGGCAGTATGGTTGAATGAGTATTTGGTTGATTTCCCTGATAAACAGGATGTTCTGCGCTATGTACTAACCGCTAACGCACCTGAAACCAAAGACAATGACTTTACATGGGCAGACTTCCAAGCACGTAATAACAACGAACTTGTGGCTATCTATGGTAACTTCGTAAATCGTGCGTTGGTACTTACTAAGAAATATTTTGATGGTAAAGTTCCTGCAGCAGGTACTTTCAATGAATATGATCAAGCAACTATTGCTGAGTTCCAAAATGTGAAAGCTGAAGTAGAAAAGTTGCTCAATGACTTCCGCTTCCGCGATGCACAAAAAGAGGCTATGAACTTGGCACGTATTGGTAATAAATACCTCGCAGACACCGAGCCTTGGAAGGTTGCAAAGACTGATATGGATCGTACTGCAACCATTCTTCATTTAGCATTGCAAATCGCTGCTAATCTGAGCATTGCGTTCGAGCCTTTCCTACCATTCTCATCTGCTAAGTTGCGTAATATGCTATCTATGCAAGCAGTAGAATGGGAGGCATTGGGCAATATTGATTTGCTAAAAGAAGGACAAGAATTAGGTGAAGTAAGCCTGCTGTTTGAGAAGATTGAGGATGCTACTATCCAGGCTCAACTTGACCGCTTGGCTAACATTAAAGCAGCCAATGAAGAAGCTGAGAAACAAGAGGCTCTAAAGAACTGGAAACCTGAAGAAATCAAAGAAAACACAAATATCGATGAGTTTGCAAAAATGGATATTCGTGTAGCTACTGTGCTTGATTGTCAACCAGTTAAGAAGTCAGATCGTCTGCTGCAATTCCGTTTGGATGATGGTATGGGTGGTCGTACAATACTTTCTGGTATCGCACAAAGTTACCCCGATCCATCCGTATTGATTGGTAAGCAGGTGCTCTACATTGCGAACTTCCCTCCTCGTAAGATGATGGGTATTGAGTCTCAAGGTATGATTCTTTCTGCTGTAGATGCTGATGGCAAATTGGTAGTTACCAGCGTTACTGCTCAAGTTAAGAACGGCAGTCAAGTCGGATAATAAATATCTAAAAATCAAGAAGTATGCAGAATTTGATTACTATCTATTGTAAAAACACCAAACAATATCATGATATTCCTTGTGGAACTTCATTGAAGGATTTATATAAAATATTGGCATTAGAAATGCCTCACCCTGTAATTGCCGCACGGGTGAATTACAAGGTACAAAGTCTAAACTTCTTGATATACAAACCAAAGGATATTGAATTTATTGATGCAACAAGCGAAAGTGGTAGAAGATGCTATATCCGTACATTAAGCATGTTGATGGCATGTGCAGTTCGCGAGTTATGGCCAGATTGCGATTTGCGTATTGAACACCCCATCAGCAAAGGTTTTTACTGCACCATTCGCGAGTCACGTGAAACGGCAAAAAAAATCACATCAGATATTGTCAAACAATTAAAAGAGCGAATGCTACAAATTGTAGCAGAAAATCGTCCAATCATTACAGAAGAAAGACAAACAAAAGAGGTTATTCGTTTGTTTGGTGATCGTAATGACGGAGAAACTACCCTGTTTGAGACCCTGGGCAATCCTTATTGCCGATATTATCGTATGGGAGACTACATTGATTATTATACAGGGGCACTCATGCCATCAACAGGGTATATTCATTTGTTCGACATTGAAGAATATTATGGCAATATTTTACTACGTACTCCTTGTCGTCAAGATCCAAATCAGTTAGAAAAACATTGCAAACAAGATAAGCGTTTTGGAATATTTCAAGAATATGTTGGTTGGAATAAGTTGCTTCACATCAGCAACGTAGGAGAGTTCAATAAGGCACACAAAAATCAGCGAAGTGTAGAGATGATTAAACTATCCGAAGCTTTGCACGAAAAGAAAGTAGCACAAATTGCAGACCAGATAGCCAATCACGAGGGCGGAGTACCACGTTTTGTGCTGATTTCAGGACCAAGTTCTTCAGGTAAAACAACGTTTTCGAAACGCTTGACAATTCAACTGATGGTAAATGGAATCCGTCCGGTTGTGATATCCATGGATAACTATTTTGTAAACCGCGAAGATACTCCCCGCGATGAAAATGGTGAATGGGATTTTGAACATTTTCAAACACTTGATTTACCACTATTCCGTCAACAGTTGGCTGATTTGTTGGATGGAAAAACAGTTTCTTTGCCATTCTACAATTTCGAAACGGGTATGCGCGAGTACCGCGGTGATACCTTACGCTTGGAAAAGGATACTGTTGTTATCTTGGAGGGATTGCATGCATTAAATCCTGAATTGATACCCAATATTCCACGTGAGATGACATTCAAAATTTATGTCAGTTCACTTACAACTGTTAATTTGGATAACCACAATTGGATTCCAACAAGCGATGTACGATTGATTCGTCGTATTGTTCGTGATTATCGCTATCGTGGTTATTCTGCACGTGAAACCATAGCACGTTTAGGCAGCGTTCAACGCGGCGAGGATCGTTGGATAGCTCCATTCCAAGAAGAAGCGGATGTTATGTTTAACTCTGCATTGTTATTTGAATTAGCTGTGTTAAAACGTCACGCTGAGCCAATCTTAGATGAGGTTCCTAAATACTGTGATGAATATACAACAGCTCACCGTTTGAAAAAATATTTGAGTTATTTCGAATCTATTTCAGAAAAGGAGATACCACCAACATCATTCTTACGAGAGTTTGTGGGAGGTAGTTCATTTAGATACTAATAATTGGATAATCATGAAACATCTATTTTTATTAACCGCTTATCTCATTATAGGCTGCTACTCATTAGCGCAAGACAGTGTGTTTATCGAGGAACACCTAGTTGTGAATGATAGCATTTCTCAAGGCGACTCAGTTAATATTACCCTTCTAACTGATGTAATGGAAAATGCGATTATACATCAAGATTCATCTATATATCGTCTTTTGATAGATAAATATCTTGGTATTGAACGCCAACAACAAGAAGTCAATGGCTTTCGTGTTCAAGTATATGCTTCTAATCAGCAACAAATAGCAAAAAATGAATCCATATTATTACAACAAGAAATGGAAAAGAAACTCTCTGATCCTGTGTATGTGATTTCAGAACCGCCATTTTGGAAAGTGCGTATCGGAAATTTCTTGACACGTGACGAAGCCAATCAACACAAAGAATCCATCCTAGAGTTATTCCCAGAATTACAAAATAGTACATATGTTGTACCTGATAAAATAATTATCCTCAACTAAAACTCATATATGACTGCGCCCTTTATTCCATCTGATGAAACGACAAAAAAAATTGCCTATCATATTGAAGAAATACTGCATTTGATGGGAGAAGATACTCAACGTGAAGGTTTGTTGAGGACTCCTACTCGTGTGGGTGAAGCTATGCAATACCTCACGCAAGGCTATCAACAAAATGCAGAAGAAATACTACGTGGAGCATTGTTTGAAGAAGATTACCGCCAGATGGTTGTAGTAAAAGATATTCCATTTTATTCGTTATGCGAGCATCATATCTTACCATTTTTTGGAAAAGCACATGTAGCATATATTCCCAATGGAAAAATTACAGGATTAAGCAAGATTGCTCGTGTAGTAGATGTATTTGCTCGCCGCTTACAAGTACAAGAGCGCATGACAACCCAAATCAAAGAGTGTATTCAGAATACACTTAATCCTCTTGGAGTAATGGTCGTAATCGAAGCAGAGCACCTATGTATGCAGATGCGTGGGGTACAAAAACCTCATGCGATCACTACTACAAGTGACTTTACAGGTGCATTCAACCGCCCAGAAACACGAGAAGAATTTATGAACTTGATACGCAACTAGCACTACTTTTTTCGATAAACTTTGATATGTGCGTAACATAAAAAGGCAACGCAATGGATAAGTAGGTGATATCAAATGTTGATGAAAATAGTTGGTCCCATAGATTATATTGCCACATCTTTTCTAAAAAGGCCATTGCCACCAAACAGGTCAGCAGAAAACCAGTTACTGCTAAGCGATAGGTCTTTTTTTCACGGACCCAAACTACAATCGTAATCGCTATAATTGCAAATATTAGCAAGACAAGCCAACTTCCTTGTCTTGTTTGTAATATAAATGGATTGTATTCAAAAAATAGTAGAGTACTTCCTTTCCAGAATACAAATGGTAACATTGTTAAGCAGAAAACACCTACTACAATCAACACAAAGAGACATTTCTTTTTCCAATTCATTTGTATAAATTCATATCCATAAACTACACATATAGGTATTACGGATATTAAACGTGTTGATAATAACAATCCCACTATAATACTAATACTGACAATATTATCAGTTAGTTTGACGTTTTTATAAACCAACCACTCAGATATTATAGCAGAAAGCATAATGTTGGTGATCAAATCACTGCGTACTGCTACTTCATACCAAAAAGCAGGCGAAATACACAATAGTACACTTGCAAACAATGCTATTTTATTTGAGTATATACGATAAATGGTCAGTAAAAACAATAAAGTTACAACAATTATAGACAGGCCGACATTACCTAAGGCATAAAATGGTAAATGTAATATTTGCCAGACAGGAAATGGTGATCCATACCCTCCAAGGTGTGTTTGTTGACCATATGGGTATTGTCCCTGTAACATAGCAGATAGAAAATTATGAATTGCAGACCACCTATCCACATTGATTAAAAGCGGATCAACTATATATTGCAAACCAATTGCAATACCTAATATTGCGATCAATATACCTATAAATATCTTGGAAAAAGATTTGACCTTTTTTGATAATTTATTCATCGACCAAAAGATCAAACACACCCCTACTATATATATAATAACTACTAACCAATGATATGATGTAACACGAGAAACGTACTTCTCAACAAATAGAGTGTTGATAGCAAGGTATAAAAATAATATGACCCGATTAACAATAGGATTCATTCAAATCAATTCATTATCAAAACCTTAACGGATCCATATTCTTTGCCTGATTTGGTATTACACAAAGCTGTATATACACCAGATGCTACACGTTTTCCTTGAACATTTGTACCATCCCAAACTACAGTTCCTCCAGTACCCTGTAAAATTTTCACGAGATTGCCACTAGGATCTACAATACGTACTTCAGACTCATCAACTAGTCCCTTAAATGTTATATAGCCATGGTATGTCGGATATACAGGATTTGGATAAACATATAATTCATCATATGTTTCCATTGGTTCTGTAGCATCGCTCATATAAGACACTAATCCACCACCAGTACCAATAAACACCTCTCCCGTGGATTCTTGAATAGCAATAGACATGATTTCATTGGTTGGTAAGATCGAATTATTTGTAGTAAAGTGTGCCACAGTTTCCATTGTATAACTACTGGCATCAGTTATAGATCCAATTGGGTTCAATAAATAAAGACCAGAATTTGCAGTACCTACCCATAACCGATTAGCTCCATCAACAGCTATAGCATTGATTTGTTCGTTATCCAACAAATAATCTCCTAATCCACTACCATCATTACGCCATATAACGACCCGAACACATTTATTAGATACTGTAAAATCTACAGAACTTGGGATAGCAAAAATACCGGAAGAAGTACCTACCCAAATCGTATGTTCATAATCTTGCGCAATAGAATAAATATTACTTGGTTTAATAGATTGATTGTTTTGATCCAGCCAATCTGCACGATACGTCACGTTGTCATCATTTGAATCTGCAGGCGTGCCATTATCCTCTAATAAAATTAATCCAGTATTATATCGCACCAAGGGTATCCACTTCCATTGTGAATTGCGATTATCCATAAGTATCTCTCCTGGAGTAGTCAATTCGATTCTTAACCCATTATCATATAAGTCAAATGACTTCCAAACTCCACTAGATGATACAACATGCACATTTCCTTTACCACCTCCAGCATTAAGAACCCATAAATTACCTTCATCATCATACATAGCACCATCGGTTCGAGTGTAATGTTTCGGATCATTAGGATCTGCAGAAGAAAGTCCACTATTAGATGGTAGGTATATATTGACAATATTTGTATCTTTCATTTCTAATAATCCGTTACCATAACTAGTTATAAAATAGTGACTAGCATCGTTGGGATCTTGAGCTACATTCATAAAATCACACAATTTGTGCCCCCCAGCCTGCTCTACTAATTTATTATTCTTAATGTTTTTCCAAAAACCATCCTCATAAATCATAATTTCGCCAGGTCTTTTAAATTCTTCAGCCCAACGCCCACCAGGAAGCATATATAATTTATCGCCAAAAACTCGCAATCGATAAGCAAAATTACTCACTGGTCCATCAGGATAATATTCTTGAATATCGCACTGATATTGTGGGGCATCCACTTTGCGTACACAGATCAATCCATTAGCATAAGATCCCAACCAATATTTATCATCGTCTTCTTGTATTGCATAATTATAGCCATACGTAAGGTGGCGAACCACGGCAAAATCAGCACTTACCTTCCAAACGCCATACATATCCTTTGGCATTGCAAATAATCCATGTACAGTGGTACACAAACTACGGAATAACGGTAGATTTGTTGTAGGATTTGGCAACCAATTATCATTTTTCAACACATATAATTTATGATCTACTAATACATGTACAATATCATTATATGCACGCATACCATTCATTGTTCCAGTAGGAAACATCATTGTTCTCCAATATGAATAATCAGTTAAATTAGCTGCCAGATCTCCATGATAGATTGATGTGGTTGATGCTGCATATATAGTATTATTCGTAGTTGTAATATAATTAACATTAACCTCCTCTCCATTATTGCCAATATAGTACGTATCCGTTATTTCAGCCTTCTTCATATCTACCACTAATATACCAAAACTCATCGCTAAGAAAGCTTTATCATTATGCATACAAATATCGTTTACCTGTTTAGAGCCACTCATTGACTTTAGGTACAAATCCGAAATAGTATATACATTCCCTTTTGCATCCATAACATCAAATAAACCACTTTGATAAGTGATCAACATCCTATTTAATTGGCTATTATACGCAATATGATCTATTACAGAACTACTTAATCCATTTAATTTCGTATAATATTCGATTTCTCCATCTTTTTTATTTACTGCAAACAAAGAGTTAGAAGACAAGCCATAGACTTTATCTCCCATCACTACCACTTCATCTATTTTAGTAAACGCTGCATGGGAACGCCAACGATACATACTTCCATACGTTTCCTCATCATCAACGATGTCCCAAGTAGACACCATATCAGTCTGCTGATCGTTTTCAGCAAACAAATTTCCTATGCAAAACAAAAACAACCACGCTAATAATATCCGCCTCATAATCAGAATAATTACCCTATCTTGTTAATTAGTTTTCGCAATGTCTCCATTGCTCTACCTCTATGGCTAATTGCGTTTTTCTCTTCAGGAGATAGCGATGCAAATGTCTTGTGATAACCTTCAGGAATAAATATAGGGTCATATCCAAAACCACCATTCCCTTCTTCCTCTAGTGCTATTTGCCCATTCACGATGCCTTCTACTTGCATCATCTCTCCATTGATAATCAAAGACACCACCGTTCTAAAACGCGCCGCTCTATCTGCCACACCTTCTAGTTCATGCAACGCTTTTTGTCGGTTATTCATATCACATGCTTCATTGCCAGCCCAACGCGCGGTGCGTACCCCCGGCGCCCCTCCTAACGCATGAATTTCCAAACCTGTATCATCGGCAAACACACCATCAACACTGGCTAACATAGAATGATCCACCATCCAACTCCACACTTCTCGAGCCTTTATTGCGGAATTCTCTTCCAATGTTGTGCCAGTTTCATCTATCTCTTGCAAGAAACCAATTTCGCGCAAACTGATTACTTCCACATTGGCCGGAAGTATCTGACGTACTTCTTCTAATTTGTGTTTATTATTGGATGCAAATACTAATTTCATACATTTTAAGTCAATTAATCACTCCGCAAAATTACAGATTTTTGGGCAAATAGCAAAATATTTCGGAATATATTTGGTATATTCAAGTATTTTTTTGTACTTTTGCCGCGAGTTTTCAAGTAATAACCCTATAAACAAATAGTAAAATTTATGAAAAAACGAAATCTTTTTCTTGTTGTAGCACTATTTTTTGCTACTACAATATTGGCCCAAACCCCTATTTTGGGCGAGTGGATTACCGTAGATGATGCTACCGGGGAGCAAAAATCAGTTGTGCGCATTTATCAAGCTGATAATGGCAAGTATTATGGTGATATTATTGAGCTGTTTGGCCCTGATGCAACAACAGCAGTTTGTCAAGAGTGTGAAGGAGCTGAACACAACCAACCTATCGTAGGACTCACTATTATTCGTGATATGCAACTGAAAGATGGAGAATTGCGTGGAGGTAAGGTACTTGATCCTGACAATGGGAAATTCTATTACGCGAAAATTTACTTAAAAGACGGGAAACTCATTCTTCGCGGCTCTTTAGACAAAGCCGGAATCTTAGGAAGAAGCCAAACATGGTTGCCTAAGTGATCAGTTTAAACTAACAAAAATAAAAAATGACTGCGATTGCAGTCATTTTTATTTCCTAACATCCTATCGCCTCTGCGATTGAGTTTGCAATTTCTACCATTTCATCAGAAGGCAATGTCATTTTTGGATTCGAGAAAGACATATCACTCTCTTTGTTGATTGGAATCAAGTGCATATGTACATGTGGCACTTCCAATCCAATCACTGCAACCCCCACACGCTTGCAACCTGTTGCAGCCTTGATACCGTGCGCTACGCGCTTTGAGAACACTAACATCTCACTCAAGATATCATCCTCTAAATCAAAAATATAGTCTGCCTCAGGCTCCGCCAATTTAGGCACGATCAAAGTATGGCCTTTTTGCAATGGGTTTATATCCAAAAAGGCATAAAACCTATCATTCTCAGCCACTTTGTAGCTTGGAATCTCGCCATTGATAATCTTAGTAAAAATAGTCATTGCTTTTGCTATTTTTTATATTAAATACTAATCTCCAAAACCTTAAATTGCAACTTTCCAGCGGGAACTACTACTTCTGCGATATCGCCCACTTTCTTGCCAAGCAGACCTTTGGCGATTGGAGTAGTTGTTGCCAATTTACCTTCAACGATATTTGCCTCACCTTCAGTAACCAATTGATATACTTTCTCTTGATTGGTCTTCATGTTCAGCACTCGCACTTTGGTCAAAATTTGTACTTCATCAGTATTGATATCTGTCTCATCAATAATACGAGCATCTACAATTTTAGATTTGATCAAAGATATCTTGCTCTCCAAGATACCTTGCTCTTCTTTCGCTGCATCATATTCAGCATTTTCGCTCAAATCACCTTTATCACGTGCTTCTGCAATCGCTGCAATCACGCGAGGACGCTCTACCGACTCCAAAAATTGGAGCTCATCTTTTAATTTTTGCAGACCTTCTGCGGTCATGTAAGTTGTTGCCATATTTATCTTTAATATTTACGATTAAAAATTTCACTCGCAATAAAAGCTTTGCGAGCATCTTCAGCATCACTCAAATCTACGAGTAATGGATTCTCTTGGTTCTTATTATCTAATTCGTTCATATATACAAAAAAAATAAGAAAACAATATCTTCATTTTGCGATTGTTTAAGAAACAACGAGAAACTTCCCAGCCTCTCGTTGCCATTAAACCTAAACCTTAACTATGAAAATTTATTGTTTTCGAGTGCAAAGGTACTACATTTTTATCAATCATGCAAATTTTTTAGAAAAAAAATGCCTTTTTTGATTAAAAAACATATTATTTTAGCTAAAAATCAACCAATTATACAAGTTTTCCCTTTAAAGTAGCCGCGCTAGCTTCTTCTATTTTCACTAAGACGAACTCCCCAATCTTACGTCCTTCTCGTGGGAAAACTACTGTTTTATACTGAGATGTTCTTCCGTACATATCCTCACGGCTACGCTTAGAATACCCCTCTACCAAGACTTCGACCACTTTACCTATCTCTCTTTGGTTGCTCTCTAATGACAATTGATTTTGCAAGGCAATAATCTCATTCAATCGTCTTACCTTTTCCTCCTCCGATATATTATCTGGAAGATGTTTTTGTGCATGCGTGCCAGGACGCTCACTATACTTGAACATAAAAGCAGTATCAAATCCTACTTCTCGCATGAGCGATAGGGTTTCTTGGTGATCATCAATGCTCTCATCATGAAAGCCACAAAATACATCCGTACCAATTGCTGCATCAGGAATAATTCTACGAATTGCTGCAATACGATCTAAATACCATTCGCGTGTGTATTTGCGGTTCATGGATTTTAGAATTTTGTTCGAACCACTTTGCACTGGCAAATGAATAAACTTACACAGGTTCTTGTATTTTGCAATTACCTCCAAAGTATCATCCGACATGTCTTTAGGGTGTGAAGTAGTAAAGCGCACGCGCATATTCGGCACCGCTTCAGCAACTTGAGCGAGTAATTGCGCAAATCCAATCACTTCCTCTGTACCATCTTCGCATACGCGCGCGTACCTATAACTATTAACATTCTGCCCCAATAGCGTTACCTCTTTATAGCCTTTCTCCTGCAAGTCGCGCACCTCATTCAAAATACTCTCAACATCACGGCTACGCTCTCGGCCGCGGGTATAAGGTACTATACAGTATGAACAGAAATTATTACATCCACGCATAATACTCACAAAACCCGATATTTGCTTACCAATACGCGCTGGCATTACCTCGCGATACGTTTCTGTAGTACTTAACTCAATATTGATTGCAGGAAGACCTTTCTCGCACATTGCTAATAGATTAGGAATATCCAAATAGGCATCAGGCCCCGCGACAAAATTCACCCCTAATTCACGCACCAATTCTTCGCCCATACGCTCAGCCATACAACCAATTACACCAATAATCTTCCCCTTACCACTTTTTCCGTTCAATTCTTGCAAACGATGTTGGACTTTCTGCTCGGCATTATCACGAATAGAACATGTATTGAGAATTACTATATCAGCATTGGCGAGTTCATCTGTCAACTCACAATCAGTAGTTTGCATGATTGCAGCAACCACCTCGCTATCTGCCACATTCATCTGACAACCATATGTCTCAATATAAAACTTTTTCATGCTGCAAAGGTACGAAAATATTTACAATTTACAAAATTTACCATCTACTATTTGCAATTTTAGTTTAAACGCTCGCGAATCACTAACTAATCACTAAGTAATCTCTAACTATTTATAGCCATTTAGCTAAAGAATCATAGTATCTTGGTGAAACAGGGATTGACTTTTGATTCGGTACATCCAATTCGGCGGATATCATTCCTTCTTTATCTCTGCGCAACACCTTAATATGCTGTGGATTAATATAATAACTACGCTGACACCTGATTAATCCGTGCTTCTCCATCAATGCCTCCAAAGACTTCATTGATGCACGCAGCGGATATTCCTTCTGTTTCTCTCCTTCCATATAACGAACATGCACATAGTTCTCATCAGCTTCAATATACAATACAGCCGAAGAAGCAATCATCAATTTCAGTTTCTGGCTACTATCTACAAAACGCATTAGGCTATCATCATAGAGTGTATCCTGAACAAGTACTCCCTTGTAGGCAAATGTCAAATTGAAAATAACATATGGAAAAATCATGATAATCAGCAAATAAAACAAGCATTGACCTACCATTTGAAAATACGTGAAATGCCCTTGGTACATCAATGTGAGATAAAGCGCAGTAAACATACTCATTGTAAACAACTCCACTAACTCCCAAACAACCATCTTCCACCAATTCATCTTCAAGGTACGATGTATAGCCATAAATACACCTCGAGAAATAATCATCACTCCAAATAGGATGCACATGATTATCGTTGTGTTGAAATTCAACTTATTCTCATTCATATTCAGCAGATCGACCAAGTTTATAGGTTGATAAAGCAATACAAATGACAACCAGAAAACAGGGATTGCTATCATGAAGACTATATTACTGCGCAAAGCAGTCATGATTGGAACAAATTTACTCATTTTTCACGTCACTTTTTTAGATGTGACAAAATTACGCACTAGTATATTTTGTCACATATTTCATTATTTTGTCACTACATTTCTGTTTTCCACAAAAACTATGCCGTATTATCACAAATATTTTCCCTTCTGCAAAAATGGCAGTAATTTTGCAGCGCATTTGAGAAAAATGCATGTAACAATCTAACAAAGGATAGAAATAATATGGATTTGATTATGAAATTAACAGCCCTAGGAGACTCTATTATTAAAGGAGTATTATTCACACCAGAAGAAAATGGTTTTGGACATTATTCGTTGTCGGATCACAATATAGCTGACCTGGTAGCAGATAATTTGCACTGTGAAGTAGTGAATCTAGGAAAAATGGGGTGTACCATTGAGACCGGTGAACGCATCTTGGAGCGTCATATAAATAGTTTGGAAGGTACAAAATATGTATTAATGTGCTACGGAGGTAATGATAGCGACTACGATTGGAAAGCCATTGCAGACCACCCAGATAGAAAGCATCACCCTAAAACACCACTACGAATCTTCGAAAAGACTTACGCGCGCATTGTAAATAAGGTACGTGATATGGGGTATACCCCGCTAGTTATGTCTTTACCTCCAATGGATGCGCAACAATATTTTGATTTTTTCACTTCCACGTTCACTGAGGAACAAAAAGCCAATGTGCTAAAATGGCTCAAGGGTAGCACAGAAACCATATGGGCAGGACATGAGTTATATAACGACGCAGTCAAGCGGATCGCTGATGCGACCAACAGCATGTTAGTTGATGTAACAACCTCATTAGGAAATGGAAAGGGTTACTTATGCGCCGACGGTATCCATCCCAACTTAGCGGGACAATCCAAAATAGCGAGTATTATCCTTAGAAATACTTAATCTCCTGACCCAATATACTAGTTAACAAGTTATTCGCCAAACGACTTGCTCCAAATCGGAATGACTCATTGTTGAGCCAATCTTGTCCGAGTATCTCTTTAACTAAGGTGTAGTGTTGCACTGCCTCATCGGTAGTGCTCACGCCACCTGCAGGTTTATAGCAGACCTTCTTGCCAGTTTTTGCTTGCCAATCTTTGATAGCGGTACACATGATGTAGGTGGCTTCTGGTGTAGCATTAACTGCGATCTTACCTGTAGATGTCTTAATAAAATCAGCTCCTGCAGCCATAGCGAGGATAGATGCCTTGTAGATATTTTCCGCAGTTTTAAGAGCACCTGTCTCTAAAATAACCTTGAGATGTGCATCTTTGATCGCCGCCTTGATCTCAGAAATCTCATCGAACACTTCTTGATAATTCCCTTCGAGGAATTTACCAATGGAAATCACAATATCAATCTCAGTAGCTCCCGCAGCCACAGCCATAGCTGCCTCTGCCACTTTTATCTCAATAAATGTTTGAGAAGCAGGAAAACCTGCAGCCACAGCAGCAATACCAATAGGCTCAGTGAGCGTATCAGATGCCGTTTGTACCAAAGCTGGATATACACACATCGCTGCCACATTAGGCACATTTGGGAAATGATCCTCAAATTCATTGACACGTTGTGCCATGGTTTCCACTTTCTCTGTTGTGTCATCACCATTCAAGGTAGTCAGATCAATAGAGTGCAAACATTGCTTCCACACCTCTACATTATTATTTTCCTCAAAATGGTTAGTCAATATATCTGACGCAGCTGCCTTTACTAACTCATCGGTAAGCACGCATGGATATTCCGCAAAAAGAGCTTCAAAATTATTCATCTTATCACAATACTATAGGTTAAACACTACGAGTTAATTCTTCCGATAATGGTCTCATTACCTGTCACTTTTTCTCCCACTGCTACAAATATTTCGGTGTCGAGCGGCAAATACATATCCACACGCGAACCAAACTTGATAAATCCGAGATGTTCGTTGCGACGCGACTGTTTTCCAGGTTTGGCGTACGTCACAATACGACGAGCCATAGCACCAGCAATCTGACGCACTGCTATTTGTACCTTCTTGGGAGTCTCAATCACCACCAACGAACGCTCATTCTCCGTACTGGATTTTGGCAACCAAGCCCCTTTATGGCTACCCTTTTGGTGCTCAGACACCAACACAGTCCCTTCAATCGGGTACCAATTAGCATGCACATTGAATGGAGACATAAAAATACTTACCTGCAAACGCTTCTCATGAAAATACTCATTTTCCATCGTTGGTTCTACCACCACTATACGTCCATCCGCAGGAGCAATTAAGAAATTAGGATCATCCACGTCCAACATACGATATGGATTGCGGAAGAAATAAGTCACAAACACCAACAAAACAGCCGACAAAAGCAAGGTGATAGCAAAGACCCATCTTGCTTCTTCGAAAAACATATAAATTGGTACATTGATAGCAAAAATTAAGAATGTCAGACCAACAATAATGCTACGACCTTCTCGGTGAATACGAAGATTACGTTTCTTTTTTCCCATGATTACATATTGTTATAAGGCACTTGGCAAAGCATATCTACAGCTTGGTCAAGACCTTGTTGCATTTTCTTATCAAACATCATCTTAAACATAGCAGGCATATCCGTTTTGATAGTAATGCGAATGCGGGTATCTAGTTCGGCCACCTGCTTAAGTTGAATCCAAATATTGAATGGAATAGGCATATTCTCTGCCCCAAATTTAATTGTCTTGTATTCCTCTTTTTCCAAAATCACAATCGCTATCTTTTGCCCTAATCCTTCCACTTTGAATCTAACACGATCCGATGACACCTCTAACTCATGTATCTTGTCTTGAGGTATCACATCACGAAAGTGATTGATATTCTCCAAATTGCTCAGCACCGCAAACACAGCAGCGTCATTCGCTGTTATCTGCCCTATTTTACTTTCGTATTTAACGTCAGCCATAATTTATTTTGTCCATTTAGATGGTTTTCGTTGCCACGCATGTATGGCTTTACTCTCCTCGCTATCAATAATATTCATATTTTCAGCATGGTGTAAAACTGTTTCCAAATTGGTCAACGCAATCAAGTCAACACCTTCTTTTTCTAGTTTCTTATAGGTACTTGCGAAACCATAATCAAAAATCGTTACAACACCCAACACCTTGCAACTACTATCCTTCAGTGCCTTTATCACTTTCAAGCAGTTACTGCCTACATTCACTTGATTTTCTACAATCACCACGCTTTGCCTTGGGCGTAACTCACCTTCAATCTGGTTTTCCAAACCATGATCTTTGGGCGTTGGATGTACATACACAAATGGCAAACTCAACTGCTCCGCCACCAATACACCGTGTGCGATTGCATTCGTCGCTACTCCCGCTATCACATCCGCATCAGGATACATCTCCGCGATAGTGCGTGCTAATTCTATACGCACAAAATCGCGAATCTTAGGATAAGATAGTATCTTACGATCATCGCAATAAAGCGGGGATGCCCAGCCATTGGCCCACTTAATAGGGTTGTTAAGTTGAAACTTAAACGCCTTCAACTGCAACATCTTGATTGCTGTCATATTTTGTAGTACACTCATACTGTCACATTTTTACAAAAACAATAAACCACCTAACATACTAAAAATTTGGACAAAGGTACAATAAATATCGCAAACACGCAAATTTTCTGCAAAAAAAGTTGGCAGGTTTTCACAATGTTATGCCATAAAACATAAAATTGCATGGTTTTGCATAGTTTTTGTACACAAAACAGCGACATTTGAATGCAATTGACCAATAGAATGAAAACAAAAGATCTTATAGCCAAACGACTCCGTCGAGAAAAAGCGACACAACGCAAAAACAAGAACCAACAATTGGCGAAGAAATCAAGCGACGTTATTGACAACAAAGAGCCTGAATATATCCTTCCCACCGGTTTCTCCGACGAAGTAATGGCAGATATACAGCGATTGCCGCAAGACGCCATTTCGATGGAAGTATTGCGTCGTCGCGACATGCGCGACGTACTCACCTTCACCATTGACCCCGATGAAGCAAAGGATTTTGATGACGCTTTATCATTTCAAATTCTCGATACGGGTAATTACCAGATCGGCATTCATATCGCGGACGTCACACACTATGTGCAAGAACAAACAGCATTGGACGATGAAGCATACCAAAGAGGCACGAGTATCTACCTAGTTGACAGGGTTATACCTATGCTGCCCGAGCGACTAAGCAACGAACTATGCAGCCTTCGTCCACACGAAGACAAACTCTGTATGTCGGTAGTAGTGGAGATGGATCCAAACGCCAAAGTAGTCCGTCATAAGATATGTAGAACCATTATCTGCTCGAACTTCCGCCTAACCTATCGCCAAGCGCAAGACATATTGGAGAATACAGCTACCTCCTCGTTCTCTGGCTCCAATGACAAACACTTGTCAGAAGCCTTGCATGTGCTGGACACACTAGCCAAACTATTGCGCGCCAATCGCTTCCGTCAAGGCGCAATCAACTTCGAATCTCCAGAGGTGCATTTCCGCCTTGATGATCAGGGCGAACCAACCGAGATTTTCTTCCACAACTCACTTGACACCAACCACTTGATCGAGGAGTTTATGCTTCTAGCCAACCGTATCGTAGCAGCAGAGATCGGTAAGAAAAAGAAAGATAAAGAAGGTGAGACCAAAGAGGCATCCCGGCCTTTTGTTTATCGCGTACACGACAACCCTGACCCAGAGAAAATTGGACGACTCAGCACCTTCATCAAGCGCTTTGGCTTGCACCTCAAGATATCCTCCAATAGCAAGACAACCCACAAGCATATCAACGCATTACTCGATGACTGTCAGGGCAGAGCATGCCAATCATTGGTAGAGACCCTGACCATCCGTGCAATGGCCAAAGCAGTCTATTCCACCGATAATATCGGGCACTATGGTCTGGCATTCCCATACTACACGCATTTTACCTCCCCAATCCGCCGCTATCCCGATATGATGGTACACCGACTGGTATCACGCTACTTGCTACAATCCAAGACACTCTGCCGACACGAGCGAGAAGAGCTAGAAGAAGCATGCGTGCACTGTTCCGAATGTGAATTAGCAGCACAAATGGCAGAGCGTGACTCCATCAAAGAGATGCACGCACGCTGGATCAACAACCACCTCGGTGAGGAGTTTGATGCCATCATCAGCGGCGTGACTGAGTTCGGACTCTTCGTACAACTCACTGAAACCATGACAGAAGGACTTGTGCCCATTCGCACCATTGAAAAGAACGATTACATGCAGTTTGACGAAGAAAATTATTGCTTAATTGCGGCACGAAGCGGCAAGACCTATACTCTATCCGATCCAGTACGGGTAAAAGTTACTAAAGTGGATATCGAGCGCAAACTCATTGATTTTGAGTTGGTTGAATAGTAATCCCAGCCTTTAACCTCTAAACTATAGGCACTTCGTGCCCTCCACAAAACTGAAAATGGCGATTTTTTTGCCATTTTCTTGCATATATAAAAAAAAAGCAGTACCTTTGCACGCTTTTTCGTGTAAAAAGCATACCATTAATATTAACCCGGACATGCAACTCGTGTAGTTGTAGTCCACAAATAACAACAAACAAATGGCAACAAAAATTCGTTTGGCTCGTCATGGTCACAAGGACTACGCTTACTACCACATCGTAGTAGCAGACAGCCGTTCGCCACGTGATGGCAAGTACATTGAGCGTATTGGCTCTTACAACCCAAACAACAACCCTGCTAAGGTAGATCTCAAGTTTGATCGTGCTTTGTACTGGGTAAACGTAGGTGCTCAACCTACTGACACTGTTCGCAACATCCTCTCTGGTGAGGGCGTTATGCTGATGAAGCACTTGAACGGTGGCGTTGCTAAGGGTGCATTCTCTGCTGAGGAGGCTCAAAAGCGTTTCGACGCTTGGAAAGCACAAAAGGATGCTAAGAATGGTAAGATCAGCCAAGCAGAGGCAGACAAGAAAGCTGCTGTTGCTAAAGCATTGCTCGCTCAAGAGGTAGAGACCAACAAGGCAAAAGCTGCTGAGGTAGCAAAGAAGCGCCAAGAGGCTGCTGATGCACTCGCTGCTGCTGCAGTAGAGGCTGCTCAAGAGGCTGCTGCCGCTGAGGCAGAAGCTACTGAAGCTTAAACCAAATCGCTTGTCGCCCCAACGATGTTGTTAGGCGTCGTTCGTGCGACAAGCGTATTCTGTTCACACGACTCCGCATAGCTAAACTAACGAGGACTCTGTAAGTCCGAGTTAAGAGGAGGAATCGCGGCAAGCTAAACTCGCAAGGCGAGTTTCTTTTTGCAAGCGCATTCCGACGACGGGATGTGGCGCAGCCCGGTAGCGCAACGGTCTGGGGGACCGGAGGTCGCAAGTTCAAATCTTGTCATCCCGACTAGCATCGAAGGAAATGGAAATGTTTTCATTTCCTTTTTTTATGCTCAGTAGTCTCACCAAATTTATTTGAGTGAGATGAGTGAGTATAAAAAAGATGGATACTTCCATCCAATTTCCGAAGATGCTTGCAATCAACCCTTCCGCCGTGCAAGATTTACGCAGAACATCTTGTCATCCCGACAAAAATAGAAATAACCACCGCATCTTAGGTGGTTATTTTCTTGTTTTCTAAGGCACCATCGTCTATCCCTAAAATTAAGATTTACATCCTCAAATACCTCTTTCTCCTACTTTGTTGGTAACCAACGACGAACCTAAAACGCAATAATCGTAAAAGTTTTGTTTATTAAGATTTCCCATCTCTTTATTTCCTATTTACCTTCCCTAAAAACACCGACCTACGACCGAGAGATGACCGTGAAGAAGTGCCTTGAATGGCACTTCGAGTATTGCGCCCGAAAAGTCCCCACTTTGAGGATTGAGCGCAATACATAGAATGGCGTACTCCTCGCGGGTACGCAGCCGTATGGCTAAAGGGTAGTGCCGTACAGGGTAGGCACGACCGCCAATGGTATGAAGTATTGGAATATCGTTTTCTAAAAAAGTTGTCCCCTTTCCTGAAAAGCTAGACTAACAATTGTGCATCTCATATGCGTTTTTTGCATGCGCTCCTATGTTCATTGTCCCGAATGCTATTCGGGTATCTCCCGCCCATAGCCCATAGCCGTACGCGAGTTCAACGAGCGATCGTTCGAGCCTTATAGGCGAGATAAGAATAGCCAATAGCCTTATTGCCTAATCGCCTCCTCGCCCCTCGCCTGTAGCGCTTCGCGCTGAGTAGAGTGGTGTAGCGTTGTGTAGGATGGTGTAGTGTTGTTTTCCTTGAGCGCAATGTGTTCTTATCTCGCTACGCTCGAACGATCTGCTTCGCCGTACGTTGCGAGCGCAATGTTGTTAAATAAAGTTGTTTATGTTGTTGTAAACTCACTAATCTTCACGGATTGCTATGGATTTGATCTCCTGCTCGCCTAATGGCTCACGAAATCTTATTAATCTCATTGCTCACTTCGTTCGCTCGATGTTCTCCGAAATCTATTACCACCGCTCCTCATATCGCCTGAGCGATATTCGTGCGCTGAATCTTAACTGCACCGAATCTGAAATGTGTACCGTCACATTTGATAAGATTAAGCGGATGAGCGAAGCGAGT
>JAZNJI010000031.1:0-104633 GCA_045577965.1 Paludibacteraceae bacterium | reverse complement strand
ATGTTTAGTAGGAAGAATTGAAAAATTTTTTCCTTTTGGGATTCGTTTTCCTCCTTTTATACTACACAATTCATCCAATCTGCACCACTCCCAACTCTCTGGTATTTCGAAGGGCACATTCTCATAATGTGGCTTATCGGAAACCAAATAAATCATCTTTAGGGTACTTTTTCTGTGGTATACCACAAATATTCTCCCTTCAGATGGTACAAACTAAAACAACGCCTTAAAGCAGAGGGAAGTGAGGTCGTGACAAATTGTCACGGACTGGATTGAGAAATTAAACCTACAAGGATTTCTTGTTACTTCACTTTCGACACAATCTTCGGCACAATCTTCGGCGCGCGAAAACTTTTTTTCAAAAAAATACACTCACGTGGGAAGCCCTGTAAATACTAAACATCCCGCGTGTTATATATACCATTTTACCCTCCAAAATCTCCAATCTTCGGCGCAAAACCCCTTCTGCGCCGAAGATTTTTGCAGCATTATTATAGAGACGCATCAAAAAAGCCATAGAAGTCCCATAGACGTCCTTGTTTTGTTCTATGCTCATGCTAATTCCTCAGAGTGGAGACTCTTCGGGCATTTCGCTCGGAGTGCGTTCCGTCGCACTCCTTCATCCCGAAACTTACAGAGAATTTCACACCCGATTTTACAAAATGTAGATTGTCAAAAAACTTTCTGCCCTTTTCCTTGTATATATGCAAAAAAATGACTAACTTTGCACCCGAAAGTAATTTGCGCGGAGAATTTTCTAAAATCTCAATAGAATGACTGATTTTTTGGAGTTTGATGAATACATCCGTCAGGGTGAGCCCAATCAGCAAGAACGAGCTGCCATTTGGCGGACGGCAATTGGTTTGCAGGCTGTGGATGGATTGCAAACATCTGACTACCTGAAAGAAACAGCAAAAAAGCATATAGAGGGCAAGATTGATATTGACGAGGCACGCCATTTGATAAAGACCTATTATCAATCCAAAGCATCACGCGAGCCAATCGATGATGACCAATGTGAGGCAGATAAAGCATCGGCAAACATCACAAAGATTCTATCTTCAGTATCGCTGGACTTTAGTGCGAAAGGATTTGTTGCTTTGCATCGAAGGATATTTGACGGAGTACTAAAGCACGCAGGCGAGATACGCCGTTACGATATCACCAAGAAAGAATGGGTATTGGACTCTGATACAGTCAATTATCTCAACTGGGAAGACCTATACCGTGCATTGGAGTTTGACATAGAGCAAGAGCGTAATTTCAGTTATAAGAACCTATCACTGGAGCAACAAGTAGTGCACATAGCACAATTCGTTTCGGGATTGTGGCAAATTCATCCTTTCGGAGAGGGCAACACACGCACTACGGCAGTATTTACCATCCTGTATCTGCGTCATATAGGTTTCAATGTAGATAACGATTTGTTTGCAAAATATTCGTGGTACTTCCGCAATGCCTTAGTAAGAGCCAACTACAAGAACGCAGTCAAAGGCATTGATTACTCGCCAATATATTTGGAACGCTTCTTCCGCAATCTATTGTTAGGAGAGCAATGGGATCTACGCAACAGATACTTGCACATCAATCCATCTGCCGAATGGAAAGAGCAACCATATTTAGGCGAAAAACAAAGCAATGTCACCCAAAATGTCACCCAAAATGTCACCCAAAAACTAACCGATAGACAAAAGGAAATTTTGCATCTCATAACAACGGACAATACCATATCTGCCAATAAAATGGCTACTATTCATGGTATCACAATACGCAGCATACGACGCGATATAGATGCATTACGACAGTATTACAATATTCAATGGGTAGGCCCATCCAAAGGCGGACATTGGGAAGTACTAACGCGCAGCCACCTTTCGTGAAGCGCAGCGAACCATCAACGCTCCCTTAGGAGCCACTAACGTGAAATGAAATGTAACTAAAATATTATGGCACAACATTATGAGGCAGCCGGCGTGAACCTCGAAGCCGGATACGAAGTAGTAAGTCGTATTAAATCACACGTAAAAAGTACCAACCGCTTTGGCTCAATGGGCAATATCGGTTCGTTTGGTGGAATGTTCGACCTCTCGGCACTCAACATCAAACAGCCAGTGCTCGTTAGTGGCACCGATGGTGTAGGTACCAAACTCAAACTCGCTTTCGCGATGGACAAGCACGATACCATCGGTATTGATGCTGTGGCAATGTGCGTGAACGATGTGCTTGCACAAGGTGCAGAACCACTCATCTTCCTTGACTATGTGGCTATCGGTCACAATATCCCTGAGAAAGTAGAGGCTATCGTAGCAGGTGTGGCAGAAGGTTGCCGCCAAGCAGGTTGCGCACTCGTAGGTGGCGAGACAGCCGAGATGCCTGGTATGTACGGTGATGGCGAATACGACATCGCAGGTTACACCACAGGTGTGGTGGAGAAATCCCAACTCATCGACGGTAGCAAAGTGGCTGTAGGTGATGTATTGGTAGGTATCTCTTCTTCAGGCGTACATAGCAATGGTTTCAGTCTCGTGCGCAAAGTAGTTAGCGATGCAGGACTTGACCTTCACACCGTTTATCCAGAACTCAATGCCGAGAAACCACTCGGCGAAGTGCTGCTGACTCCAACTCGTATCTATGTGAAGCAAGTGCTGGAGGTTATCAAGAACTGCGATGTGCACGGTGTAGCACATATCACGGGCGGTGGCTTTGATGAGAATATCCCTCGTATCTTGAAAGAGGGTCAGGGCTTCAGCGTGACAGAGGGTTCATGGGAGATTTTACCAGTGTTCCAATGCTTGGAGAAGTGGGGCAATATCCCTCACCGCGAGATGTTCAACATTTTCAACATGGGTATTGGTATGGTGATTGCTATGCCTGCTGCTGACGCAGAGAAAGCCATCGCTATCCTCGCTAAACACGGCGACAAAGCCCAAATCATCGGTAAAGTCATCGAAGGCGAGAACGAGATTATTTAATTAGTAAATCAAATTTTTAAGGTATAAAAAAGATATGGCAAAAAGAGCTCTTGTCAGCGTAAGCGACAAAACAGGATTAGTTGATTTTGTAAAGGGCCTGCAAACAGCAGGTTGGGAGATTATCGCCACAGGCGGTACACAAAAACTCCTCGAAGATTCAGGTGTTAAAACTATCGGTATCAGCGATGTAACAGGTTTCCCAGAGATCTGTGACGGTCGCGTTAAGACCCTTCACCCAAAGGTGCACGGCGGTCTTCTCGCTCGCCGCGATGAACCATCTCACCTCCAAGCATTGCAGGAGAACGGTATTGAGTTCATCGACCTCGTGTGTGTGAACCTCTATCCATTCCGCGAGACCATCGCCAAAGAGGGAACTACTATGGCAGAAGCCATCGAGAAGATTGATATAGGTGGCCCATCTATGTTACGCTCTGCAGCGAAGAACTACAACGATGTGACTGTCGTTTGCGATCCTGCGGACTACGATACTATCCTCGCTGAGATCAACGCTACTGGCAACACCACTCTCGAAACTCGCTTGCAACTTTCTGCTAAAGCATACACCCATACCGCGCAATATGACTGCTGCATAGCTACTTACATGCGCGAGAAGGCAGGCCTCAATGAGAAACTCTTCCTTGAGTTCGACCTCAAGCAAGGTCTTCGCTATGGCGAGAACCCTCACCAATCAGCTAAGTTCTATGCTTCTACCAAAGCTATCCCATTCTCACTCGCCAGTGGCAAACAACTCCAAGGAAAGGAGATGTCTTACAACAATATCCAAGACGCCAACGCTGCGCTCAATATCGCACGCGACTTCCAACAACCTTTCTGCGTAGCCCTCAAGCACATGAACCCATGTGGCGCGGCTGTGGCTGAAACTATCGAAGAGGCATGGCAAAAGGCATACGAAGCAGACACCGTGAGCATCTACGGCGGTATTGTGATCTGCAACCGCACCATCACCAAGGAGATTGCTTTGGGTATGAAGCCTATCTTCCTAGAGATTGTTATCGCGCCAGACTTTACCGACGAGGCGATGGAAATCTTCGCTACCAAGAAGAACCTCCGTGTTATCCAAGTGGATATGACTCCAAGCACCGAGGCCATCGACCAATATGTGAGTGTAAACGGTGGTTTGCTTGTGCAACACCTCGATACCCAAATCGAGACTATCACAGCCGATATGTGCGCTACTAAGGTGCAACCTGATGCAGCTACACTCGCAGACATGCAATTTGGTTGGAATATCGTTAAGCATGTGAAATCCAATGCGATAGTAGTCGTAAAGAACGGCCAAACACTGGGCGTAGGTGCAGGTCAGATGAACCGCGTAGGTAGTGCGGAGATTGCTATGAAGCAAGCCCACGCTGCAGGTGTGACCGAAGGTCTTATCCTCGCTTCTGATGGCTTCTTGCCATTTGACGATACCGTAGCTTTGGCTGCACAATATGGCGTGACCGCTATCGTTCAACCTGGCGGCAGTATCCGCGACAACGACTGCGTAGTGAAAGCCGACGAACTCGGCATCTGCATGCTCATGACTGGCACACGCCACTTCAAACATTAATTTATGGGTAAAAAAGTATTAGTTATAGGTGGAGGCGGAAGAGAGCATGCAATCGTGTATGCCCTCTCTCGCAGCCCACAGGTGGAGAAGATTTATTGCGCTCCAGGTAATGCAGGTATCGCTCAGTTTGCTGAGTGCGTAGCTATCAAAGACACCGATGTAGAAGGACTGCTCCTCTTTGCCAAAGAGACGGAAGTGGACCTCACCGTAGTAGGTCCAGAGGCAGCATTGGCAGCAGGTGTGGTAGATGCCTTCCGTGCGGAAAGTATGCCTATCTTTGGTCACACCAAAGCAGCCACACAAATCGAGTCCAGCAAGGAGTTTGCCAAGATTATCATGCAGAAATACAAGGTGCCAACTGCTGCATATCAATCCTTTAGCGATTATGCAAAAGCATTGGCATACGTCAAAGCAGGCAGTCTGCCTATCGTATTGAAGTACGACGGATTGGCAGCAGGCAAGGGTGTGGTCATTGCCAACACTATTGAAGAAGCAGATGCTGCGCTGCAAGATATGCTCTGCAATGAGGCATTTGGCAAAGGCAAAGTGGTGATAGAGGAGTTTTTGGAAGGCCCAGAGTTCTCCTTCATGTGCTTTGTGAATGGCGAGAACGTCTATCCAATGCCTCTGTCGCAAGACCACAAGCGCGCTTATGACAACGACGAAGGTCCTAACACGGGCGGTATGGGTGCCTACACTCCGCTACCATTCGTGACCGAAGAAGATGAGGCATTTGCCCGCAAATATGTCCTCGAAGCCGTAGCCAAAGGCATGTGCCAAGAGGGTTTGCCACTCACAGGCGTACTCTATGGCGGACTGATGAAGACCGCACAAGGCGTGAAGGTGATTGAGTTCAACGCTCGCTTTGGCGATCCCGAGACCGAGGTGGTTCTTCCGCTCCTTGAGTCTGATGCCTACGATGTGTTCTATGGCATCGCTACCTCTCAACTCTCAACTCTCAACTCTCAACTCTTATGGAAGAACGAAGCTACTATTGGTGTAGTACTTGCTTCTAAGGGCTACCCAGGCGACTATGCGAAAGGCGCTGTTATTGAAGGAGTTGAACTCTTCGACGGTCCTGTCTTCCACATGGGAACGAAGAACGACAATGGTGTGCTGAAGACCAATGGCGGTCGCGTGATGATGTGTATTGCGACAGGTAAGGACATCGCCGAAGCACAAGCTAAAGTATATAAGGAGATAGAGAAAATCCACTGCGATAACCTCTTCTACCGCAAAGACATTGCGCATTGGGCGCTATAACATTGTTCAACGCGATTGAAGTCGCTGTTCAGCGCTTCGCGTTCAACCTAGTTCAACATTGAACCACGTTGGACAACATTGAACCACTTTGAACCATATTGAACAATTTTGAACTAAAAATATGATAATCGACGGTAAACAAATCTCGCAATCCCTCAAGGATGCGATGAAGATTGAAGTAGATGCATTGGCGGAGCAATATGGTCGCCGCCCATGCCTCATGGTCATCATCGTAGGTGACAACCCAGCCAGCCGCTCGTATGTGCGCGGCAAGATCAAAGCAACTGAGTATTGTGGTTTTGACGGCCATTTGGTTGAACTGCCTGAAGATGTGAGTGAAGCAACACTCCTCGCAGAGATCGACAAACTCAACAACGATCCACTCGTGGACGGTATTCTCGTGCAATTGCCTTTGCCAAAACATATCTCTGAGGACAAAGTCATCGCCGCTATCTCTGCCGAGAAAGATGTGGACGGTTTCCACCCAGAGAACGTGGCACGCCTGTGGCTCAACCAACACTGCATTCTCCCATGTACCCCAAAAGGTATCATCGAGCTCCTTGACCAAGCGGGCGTAGAGATGGCAGGCAAGAAAGCCGTAGTCATCGGTCGCAGCAATATCGTGGGCAAGCCAGTTGCCAAACTCCTGCTCGACCGCAATGCTACTGTAACTATCGCGCATAGCCGCACCAAAGACTTGGCTGCTGTATGCCGCGAAGCAGATATCCTCGTGGCTGCCGTAGGTCGTGCAAAGATGGTGACTGCCGAGTATGTCAAACCAGGTGCAGCTGTGATTGATGTGGGTATCAACCGCACCGAGGACGGCAAACTCGTGGGCGATGTGGATTACGAAGCAGTATTGCCAGTGGCAGGTGCTATCACCCCTGTCCCAGGCGGTGTAGGTCCTATGACCATCACCATGCTCATGCGCAACACAATCGAGTGTTTCCTCAATCGTATGAATAACAAGTAATTATAATATTATGGAATCAGAAGAGCATATACCTTTATTATTAGTATATCTATTTCTCGCCATAGGCGTATCGTTTTTGTGTAGTTTGTTGGAGTCGGTATTGATGTCCACCACCTTGTCGTATATCAATCTTCGTGAAGAGGAGGGATACAAGCCCGCCAAACTCATGAAGAAGTTCAAAGTGGACACCGAGCGTCCATTGGCGGCTATCCTGTCGCTTAACACCATTGCCAACACCGTAGGTGCTTCTGGCGTGGGTCTGCAAGCCACTTTGGCCTTTGGCGAAGCGTGGTTTGGCGTTGCGAGTGGCGTGATGACGGTGCTGATATTGGTCTTCTCAGAGATTATCCCTAAAACCATCGGTACTACCTATTGGAAACAACTCATGGGCTTTGCTGCCAATGTGATTCGTGTATTGGTGTGGGCGATGTTCCCTGTGGTGAAGATCATCGAGCTCATTGCTCGCCTCTTCCCAGAGCCCGACGAAGCGGCTGTCAGCCGTGAGGAAGTGATTGCTATGGCGAATGTGGGCGAAGAAGAGGGCGTGATTGAGGAGGACGAGAACAAGATTATCCGCAATGTCATGCGTCTCAACGAGGTGAAGGCATACGAGGTGATGACCCCACGCGTGGTGGCGGCTATTGCTTCGGAGAAGATGACCCTGCGCGAGTATTACGATAGCGACCAATACGACCATTTCTCGCGTATCCCTGTCTATGCCGACTCGCCAGAGTTCATCACGGGCTATGTCCTGCGTGGCGATGCGTTGGAAGACCTGACCGAAGACCAATTCCAGAAGACCCTCGGCGAGATCAAACGCCCACTCTTGTACTTCAACGAAGAGATGAATGTCGGAGATATCTTCGACGCGATGCTCAAGGAGAAGTCGCAGATTGGTGTCGTGATTGACGAGTATGGTTGCTTGCAAGGTATCATCACTTTTGAGGATGTGATTGAGACTATCTTCGGTCTGGAAATCATCGACGAGATGGACGTAGTCACCGACATGCAGCAATACGCTCGCGAACGCTGGCAACTTCGCCAAAAACGCTTCAAGCCTGTGGTCATGCGCAGCACTCCAGAGGGCGAAACGGAAGAGGTACTTGATGCACCAAGCGAAGAATCCAAAACAGAATAAATATCCGATAGAGTGTAGAACACCGTTCTGCACTCTATTTTTTATTAATTCTACCTAATTGCCTTTTGATTCCCCTTGGATCGCCCCCTATCAGCCACCTATCTCCATAGGAACTTCATAGGGACTTCATAGGAACTTCATAGGGACTTCGCCGAATGATTACCCTAACTTCACCGAAATATCCTCAGGGCATCACCCCAACTATAGTAATCCGAATGAATCACATAACCACCACCTTATAACCATAGTGTACTAAACTTTTGTACACTTCGTTGTAAAAAGGGGCACTTTGTGAAATGAAATAGTAATCCGCATGAATAGCTAACATATCACGAAGTATCTCATTGATACGAGGTTCTGCGCTTTGCTCAGCAAGTTCGTATTGATGAACATAGAAGTTATCCACTTGTTTTACAGTGTCTTTGGTGTTTTCGCGTGGCAATTCAAAGAGATTAATCTCCACACTTGCATCAAATAACTCACGAAATACATCTAGATTTTCTGCCGAAAACCCAAACATTCCTATCACTTTATTATTGCTTTCTGTAGTCATATTATCCAAATAGTTTTCGTTTTAGTTTAATTATTTTTACTCGCCACTCAGGACTTAAGTAGCTCAATATGATAGTTTTCCAACTTTCATGTTTGCTCCAAGAGCGTAACTGTTTGCTCTCGCAATAGGTATTTTCAGAACGAACATCTTCGCCAGAAGTTAAAATAGGAGAAAAATAATCTACAGTGAAAATATGTATATCTTGAAAATCTTTCTCTTTTCCGTCTAATACCAATCCTTTTCTCTCTAATTCGGTGGTGAAATACGAAGTGTTTGGCGTAAGGTCATACTTACCGTCTGGCAAAATGAATGGACGATGTTTGTAACTATCCATCATTTCTTTAATCCAGGTGTGGTGCGCTTCACTAGCAATCACTCCCATCATTACAGCCCCTCGTTTGCATCCTTCATATCCCACGAAAGCATGATGAATCAATAGTGGCTCAAATGATTTATATACGAAGAAATCTACATCCATATACAATCCTCCATATTGTTCTAATGCCCACAAACGGACATAATCGCTCACAAAAGCATATTTCTTGACTTGATATGCTTCTTGTACATATTGGGGTGCCGTTTGTATATCGAAATTATCTTCAGTCCATGCCTTTAACTCCCAATCAGGCATACACTTACACCACGAAGCAATACATTCCTTTGCCAATTCAGGCAGAGGATTACCTCCAAACCAACAATAATGAATTATTTTAGGAATCATGACTTCTTGAATAACTTTTTTCGTATCTTTCGAATTATTTTGTAATACCAAAATGACCATGCAGGCAAAGGATCTTTTGGATTATAATAAAACAACATATCTACACTACGAATGTCTTTTAACCATTGAAATAGTGATACTTTTCTAGTAGCTACACTTTGCCCAAAATCACCAGCTTCATTTATAGCTGTGAAAGACTCTTTTAACTGAAAATTAGTTTCAATCCTATTGTTTATAAGAGACTTAGCCCATGATAGTGGATAATTTACTCCTCCGAATGTTACACCATAATTAGACATCGCAAATCTAAAATTCACCTCTAGAAACCACAAACTATCATCTTTGTCAACCAGAAATTCTACCTCAAAACAGCCTGTATAATTACACCTTCTTATCAAATTTGAAATTTTATCAACTAACTCTTGATTTTGAGTTGGTGTAAAATACATATATCCTCCATAAGATTCATTCGAAAGACGAAAATATGATTTCTGAAAGGGTAAATATACTTGCTCACCACCATTAATTGAATATCCCCACAACTCTAATTCATTCTTTTTATGTATATATTCTTGCAAAAGTAATTTAGGACTTTGAATTGATTGATAAGCAGTTTGTAATTGTTCTTCATCCTCACAAATATAGTAGTCTTCTTTCCAACGTCCCATTGTTGACTTCAATGTTTTGGTCAATACTGGATATTTGAGAGTTTTGGGCAAAACACCTGTATCAACCACTTCTTGTCTAGGAATAGCCAATCCGCATTCTTCGGCTAATCTACATTGTACTTGCTTATTCAATAGTTCATTGATTTTTCCCTGCCTTCCTGCATTGAAGAAAAAGAATTTATCTACAAGTTCATCATAACGCAAATCAATCAATGAAGCGATGGTATCATCACATGTATATACAAAAGGTTTTACACATTCATTACCATACGTATCTATCAATAAATCAATTGCTTCTTCATAAGAAAATACCTTATGATATTTTTTGACATATCTACTGCTAATAACAACTTTACGGAAGCGAGATTCAAACGCATAAATTATAATAGGAGTTATACCACCCTCAGCAATACTCCGTAGAACACCTAGAGGATTTACTTGATCTCCTGTGATAATAATATGTTTGTGTAGTTTGATAGAGTCCATACTATAGATACTTTTTAAGATACTTTTTCATTTTCACTAAGGATGTAATCAATTTTCCTACTACACCATACCTATATCCGTGAACATCAATCACAGCAACACCTTTGTATTCATTAAGAGTATGCAAGCCAATATTGTAACGCTTGTGAGTTGATTTGATTGTTTTTACATCTGAAATCAAAAAATTACCATCTTTATACTCGATTTCTTTGATATTGATAGCACAACCATAGCCTTTTTCGCAGTTTTGTGCAGGATAGTACACTCTATCTTTATATTTAAATAGAGCGCCACCTAATCGAGAGTTCTTAATTTCAGAAGGAATACTTTTCCAGAGTACAAAGCGTTTCTCTCTCTCGTTCCAATGATAAATATCTAACAAATAATCATTGTGAGCAGCAGTAAACAAAAGTGATTCGCCAAATACATCTGTAATGTCTGAATCCCAGATACAATCATTACATATCGTAGCGCAATGCGTTAAGGATTCAGAATCAAAGTCAAACTTATAAATATCCAACTGACCGCTATGAGCACTTTCTGGATAAATGTACACATTGCCATTCTTTCGTAAAATATTGGGGAAAGACAAATGAGTAGGTATTTCTAGAATAACCTTTCGCTGTACAACTTCCATCGTTTGGCGATCAATGTGTAACAGCGAGATGACTCCTTTTTTATAATCATATGCATAATCCTCAACTAATACTAAGATCTCAGTATCAGTTACATCCAAAATAAATGGATCAGCATACCATCTTTCTTTCGGTACCTTTACCCACTTAACTTCGTAAGTGTCGTTTTCCATGATTTGTTGGATACCGCCTTCTATAAATCCGAGTGCCCAACATCCTTCTCCGAATTTCTTAAACATGTCCACCTATTGTTTGACTGTACAATATGGACATAAAAAAAGCGTGAAACTTGCACTATTGCCGTTCCACGTCTTGAGGCCTTCGCATTGCCCTAGGTATTGAAACGACAACGCGAAGCCCACGCCGAATATAAAGTATACTCTCGTGCTATATCATAGTTAAGGTACGCGTGTGCGCATATGCATATACGCAAATGGCGTACCAAATTGGCACAAGAGGGATTATCTTATATCCCGTTGGACATCTACCGTTGCTCAGTTCCGAATACCTTTTGAAAGTTGCGAAGTTTCAAGACGTCAGAACAAAGCGCTAATAAACGCCTTTCATATGTCTGCTCCCCTCGCCGCTGATGTGCAGACATCCCTCGGCGCAGGTTTGCGACTGCAAAGATAGTGAAATATTTTTAATTGAGCAAAAAAAAAGAGTATTTTTTCCTATCCTATTGTGTATATTCAAAAAAAATTGTAACTTTGCACCCTAAAATGTGTATTAACTCTAAAAGCAATATATTGTGAAAACTAACTACTTGAAAAGCAAACATATTGGTCTGACAGAGCAAGACCAACAGCAGATGTTGGAAGTAATCGGAGTGAAAAGTGTGGATGAACTCATCGCACAAACGATGCCAGCGGATATCCTTCTGGAAGAGCCACTTGACCTCGATGAGCCACTCACCGAGCAAGAGCACCTGAACACCATGCACCAAATGGCAGCGAAGAACCAACTCTATCGCTCCTATATCGGTCGCGGATGGTATGGCACCAATACGCCTGCTGTGATTCAACGCAATATATTGGAGAACCCCGTATGGTACACCTCTTACACTCCATACCAAGCCGAAGTGAGTCAAGGTCGTTTGGAGGCATTATTTGTATATCAAACGATGATTAGCGACCTCACAGGCCTGCCACTTGCCAACTGTTCGCTTCTCGACGAAGCGACAGCTGCAGCCGAGGCTGTGACCATGATGCGCAACCTACGTAGCCGTGATATGGTGAAAGCAGGCGTGAAGAAGGTATTGGTGGACAAGAAAATCTTTGCCAACACCTTAAACGTAATGCGCACACGCGCGAAAGGACAAGACATCGAACTCGTGATGGTGGATTATGCAATGGTGACAAGCGATTGGCTCGCAGCTAATGGTCCGTTCTTTGGTGCAATCGTACAATGGCCAAATGCAGATGGTGCGATTGAAGACTACACCGCCTTCATTGATGACTGCCACGCCGCAGGCATGAAAGTGACGGTGATTGCCGACCTGATGGCATTGGCATTGCTTAAGCCACTCAACGCAGATATTATGTGTGGTACAGCACAACGCTTTGGCTTGCCAATGGGCTTTGGTGGTCCTACCGCAGGATACATGGCTACTCGCGAGGAGTACAAACGCGATATGCCAGGTCGTATCATAGGTTTGAGCAAAGACACCTACGAGAAACCTGCTTTCCGCCTTGCTTTGCAGACACGCGAGCAACATATCAAACGCGAGAAAGCAACATCGAATATCTGTACCGCAGAAGCCTTGTCGGCTGTGATGGCTGGTATGTACGGCGTGTATCATGGTGCAGAAGGCATACGTGAGATAGCTGAGGGTATTCATGGTAAAGCCGTGTATCTGAGCGAGATGCTGCAAGCATACGGCTATGAGCAAGAGAACACCGAGTTCTTTGATACACTGAAAATCCGCCACGAGAATGGGGTAGAGGCAGTGCGTGAAGCGGCTGAAGAATTGGGCATCAACCTCTACTATGATGAGGAAGGTTGGATTGGCATCTCACTGGACGAGAGCGTGACAGTGGATGATATGAACGACATCATCGAGCTCTTTGCTAACGCATCTGGTAACATGGCGCAATACGAAGATAGCGAGGAGTCCTTCGAAGGGCTTTGGGCAATCAACGAAGATCGTGTTCGCGAGGTAGATTACCTGCAAGAAGAGGTATTCAAACTATATCACACCGAGACCGAGATGATGCGTTATCTCAAACGTCTGGAGCGCAAAGATATTAGTTTGACGCATACAATGATTCCATTGGGTTCGTGCACCATGAAGCTCAACCCTGCGGCTGCAATGATTCCTGTGACCTATCCTGGTTATATGGGCGTTCACCCATTGGCACCTGCTGAGCAAGTGGCTGGATACATGGAGGTGATGGAAGACTTGGAGCAACAATTGGCTACTATCACGGGCTTTGCGGCATGCAACTTGCAACCTACTTCGGGTGCTGCAGGCGAGTATGCAGGTCTGGTGACTATCCGCGAGTATCTCCACCAACAAGGTCAAGACCACCGCAATATCCTCCTTATTCCTGCTTCGGCTCATGGTACTAACCCTGCCTCTTGTGCACAAGCAGGTATGATTCCTGTTGTAGTGAAATGCGACGAGAACGGTAACACTGACCTCGCTGACTGGCGCGAGAAAGCCGAGCAACACAAGGATAACTTGGCGGGTTGTATGATTACCTATCCATCAACACACGGTATCTTTGAGATGGCTATCCGCGAGATGTGCCAAATCGTACACGACTGCGGTGGACAAGTATATATGGACGGTGCGAACATGAACGCACAGATTGGTTATACCAATCCTGGTTTTATCGGAGCAGATGTCTGCCACCTCAACTTGCACAAGTCTTTTGCTAGTCCTCACGGCGGTGGCGGACCTGGTGTAGGTGCTATATGCTGCGCTGCACACTTGGTGGATGCTATGCCTCAAGCTGAGAATAATCGCGTATCAAGTGCGCTCTATGGCAATGCGAACATGGCACTCATCTCCTATGGCTATATCCGTATGATGGGAGAAGAGGGCTTGCGCGAATCTACTGCAGCCGCTATCGTAAGTGCGAACTACATGGCTGAGAAACTGAAAGATGCATTCGGCATCGTTTATACAGGTGTGAACGGTAGAGTAGGTCACGAGTTGATTCTCGACTGCCGTCAGTTCCATAGTATCGGTATCACCGAATCAGATATTGCTAAACGCTTGATGGACTTCGGTTATCACGCGCCTACTTTGAGTTTCCCTGTGCATGGCACATTGATGGTAGAGCCAACCGAGAGCGAGAGTTTGCACGAGTTGGATCAATTCATTGACGCGCTGCTCACTATCCGCGAGGAGATTGCCGAGGTAGAGCGTGGCGAGGTGGATAAGAAAGACAACGTACTGCTCAATGCGCCACACCCAGAGTATGAAGTAGTGGCTGACGAGTGGAACCACCCATATAGCCGCCAGAAAGCAGCCTATCCAGCAGAGTGGGTGAAAGCCAACAAGTTCTGGATACCTGTATCTCGCGTGGATAACGGTTGGGGCGATCGCAACCTCGTTGCACGCTTCTAAAAATGCCACACTACACCATACTAAACAACACTACACCACACCACACTACACAATACTACACCATACTACACAACACACTATGTCTAAAGGAAAACTTCGTGAACAACTCAAGGGGTATAAGCGCATGAAACCGCTAATTACTGTCAAAGAATACATAATGATTATTCTTTGTACCATCCCATACGCAATTGCTGTAAATTGGATCTTAGTTCCACATACCATTGTAGGAGGAGGACTAACGGGTCTTTGTGAGATTATCTACTTTGCAACGGATACATTTATTCCTATATGGCTAAGTTCGTTTGTATGCAACCTTGCTTTATTAATAGCTGCGTACTTCACGGTTGGGTGGCGCTACTGTGTGCGTACCCTATGGGGAGTATTATGGTATACGATCTGGCTCAAAGTGATTGAAATACCTGCTGAGCCTGTTGTCTCAGACCCATTCATGGCAGTCATCTTAGGTGGTCTATTTATGGGTTGCTTCTTGGGTGTGGTATTCCTCAATAACGGTAGCACGGGTGGAGTAGATATCGTTGCAATGATTGTCAACAAATACAAGCATTTGCCTATGGGACGAGTACTCATGGCATGCGATATTGTAATTATCCTATGTGCATATTTCTTGCCTGAAATCAAAGAACTGCCTTTTGGCCAAGGATTAGAGAAGATTCTCTTCGGTCTATGTTATACCTTCATGGCAGGAACTGCTGTAGATTGGGTACTCAATCGTACTCGCCAATCGGTGCAGTTCTTCATTTTCTCCAGCAAGTACGAGGAGATTGCCGAAGCTATTATGACCCAAGTCCCACGCGGTGTGACCTTCCTCGAAGCACAAGGTGGCTACACCAAGAACCCAGGCAAAGTGATCACCGTAATTGCTCGCCAATACGAATCGGCTAAGATTTTCCGTTTGGTGAATGCCATTGATCCTAACGCCTTTGTCAGCCAAAGCCAAGTGCGTGGAGTCTTCGGACAAGGTTTCGACCCAATGAGTAAATAAACACCTTTCACTTTTCACCTTTTACCTTTCATGACTCCTTACACGCAATACCCAATCAGCAAAGTTGTTCGAGAATACATCTTCATCATTCTCGGCTTGTTTCCTTTTGCCTTGATGGTCAACTGGATTTTTGTGCCGCATAATGTAGTAGGTGCTGGTCTGACGGGTATTTGTTCGATCATTTACTACGCTACGCAAGGGCTCTTCCCTAATCTTTTCCCTGAATATGGTGGTGCTATACCTATGTGGCTAAGCACCTTGTCTATCAATGCTATATTGCTTCTTATTGCCATGCTCACTGTGGGTTGGCGTTTCTGCGTGCGCACGTTGGTGGGTGCATTGGCATTGGCTTTTTGGTATCGTGTGATACCTATGCGTGTAGAGCCATTGATTGCAGACCCTGTCACGGCTTGTATTGTAGGCGGTGTGGTCTTTGGTCTGAGTTTAGGTATTGTAATGCTCAACAACGGCTCATCGGGTGGTACCGACATCGTGGCAATGATTGTTAATCACTACAAAGATGTATCGTTGGGTAAAGTGATGGTTATCTGCGATGCAGTGATTATTGCCAGCAGTTATTTCCTGCCCATTCCAGATCAGTTCTATGTAGAGGAAATGGACATTGTGGATTTCAAGATTAAGCGTATTCTGTATGGTCTATGTATGACCGTCAGCTATACAGCAGCGCTCGATTGGATTATGTCGCGCATGCGCCAATCGGTACAGTTCTTTATTTTTTCTGCCAAATATGCAGAGATTGCTACGGCTATCAACCAAACAGTCCATCGTGGTGTGACAGTATTGGATGGAAAAGGGTGGTATAGCCAGCAACCCATCCATATTGTCACTGTACTTGCCCGCAAACAAGAGAGCCAAATGATCTTCCATATCATCAAATCCATTGATCCTAATGCCTTTGTTAGTCAAGCCAATGTCAGTGGTGTCTTTGGCCAAGGATTCGATACCATTAAAAACAAATAATTCTCATACATCTCCTCTTATTATTATCTATCTTATGTAGCTTAGGATAGCTGCATTCATTTGGCTACCATTACGCCATCTTTGCGCTACCCGTAATATAAAACGATCTATAAGAATAGATACGCACTTGTTATAAGTACTAACGAGAATTGCATATTATTTACCAATGATTCATATTTGAGTAAAATATGCCATTCTCGTCGATTTTTATTATAAAATCCATACTTGTAGGTATGCATAGATTTCGTTGAACAACTTAAATATATCTTACATATTTCTTGCTCATTAAAGAGAGTAGGGGTTATTTTTCCACAATGCACAATTGTGAATTTCTAAATTAAACACACTTATACCAATATTCATTGATCAGCAATTCACATTGCAAAACAAATATATTCACCATTATTAACTTGTTTATTAACGACACGTATTAGCTACATAATACACTAACAAAACAAACTAATATCTATTTCAAATTAACTATAAATCAACGTATTATACAAAAATTACAAAGTAATAGTTTAAATATTTATAACAAAATACAGCAATACCCTATTATTCTGTACAAAATATATGTATAAAATCCATAAGTGATTATAAATCAATATAAATAAACAAATTATTTAAAGTAATAGAATAATATCTCATAGAGTATTTAGTAGGTATGCATACCATTCATATCACCATTGTGAATTGTATGAAATTCACATGAGTGAATATTATCTAATTTTACATTGTGAATTTATTTATTTGCATATGTGAAATATTTTTTATACCTTTGCAGACGAAATTTGAACGATAAATTTCAGTTCAATGAAACAATGATAAGATTAACTTTATTGAGAATCGCGTAAAATGGACGAGCGTGAACGATTAATTGAAATAATGAATTCTCAAGGAGTTACTGCTAAGCAGTTTTCCTTAGAATTAGGTATTAGTGCTGGTACTCTATCTAATATTATAGGTGGACGCAACAAACCAAGTCTAGAATTGCTAAAAAGTATAGCTGCTCACTATCCCACGATTCAATCTGACTGGTTATTCTTGGGTAAAGGTGAAATGTATACATCAGATTACGAGCCACCAGTATCTCAAATGTCAACGGGTGAGCCTGATTTATTTTCTCAAATCAATAATCCATCTATTGTTGCTCCAACAAAGCCACTTTCACAGAGCGAAACTTCGTTGGTATCAGCAACTACTTCTATGAAAGATGGTGTGAGAACAGCCCCCTCAGTTCGTACCATTCAAAAGTTGATTATATTCTATTCTGATGGTACTTATGAAGAACGATAAAAAGAAAAAAATAGCAGATTATTTGCGTATGTAAGAAAAAAGTACTACCTTTGCAGTCGAATTAAAGGAAAGTTGTCTGAGTGGTCGAAAGAGCCGCACTCGAAATGCGGTATACGCGTAAGCGTATCGAGGGTTCGAATCCCCCACTTTCCGCAAATAAAAAAGAAATCTGTCTGTCCAAATTTATTTGAGCAAGCAGATTTCTTTTTTTATTTGCAAGGATGCCGTCGGCAGACTTAGGGATTACGAAGAAATCCCGCACTATTAGGATGCCGTCGGCAGAATATATATTATATTTCTACCTCTTCTCCCTTTTCAGGAATCTGTATATTGCGGAAACCTGCTTCATATAAGTGATCCTTCATTGCATCTTGTGCACAGCTCTCGCCGTGTACAATAAAGGTCTTGCGTATTTGCGCAATGTCTTGACAACCAGTAAAATAGTGTATCATCTCTTGGTAATCACCATGTCCCGAAAAGCCCTCTATCTTGGTTACTTGTGCACGAATTCTGTGGTCATATCCAAATATACTCACATAGCGCAAACTAGGGTCTTGTATGCGTGCACCTAACGATGTTGGGGTACAATAGCCTACAATCAATATCGTCGTTGTTGGATCATCAATATGGTTCGACACATGATGTTTAATACGCCCCGCCTCCAACATACCCGATGCTGAAATTACAATGCATGGTTCTTGGCTCTTATTCAATGCCTTAGAATCATTAAGGTCTGTAATATACCTTAGTGTATTAAATCCGAACGGATCGGGATCAAAGCGCATAGTGTCACGCACTTGCTCGTTCAGTGTGTCAGCATATCGACGAAAGATCTCAGTGGCATTAGCTGACAGCGGCGAATCCACATACACCGGCACTCGTTCTAACCTTCCATCGTTGTATAACTCATTCAATACATACACAATCTCCTGCGTTCTACCTACAGAAAATGATGGTATCAATAGTTTACCTTTCTTGTACATACAAGTCTCTTCCACAACCCCTAATAATTGCTCTTCCGACACCAGTTTATCTTCGTGTAAGCGGTTTCCATAAGTAGACTCACATATCAGGTAATCGCATTGTGGGAAGGCCTGTGGTGTGCTTAGTATATGGCTATGCTGACGCCCAATATCACCTGTATAGGCAATGCGCTTCACTTCGCCGTTTTCCTCGATTGCCAAACTAATAACTGCCGAACCAAGCATATGTCCTGAATTAGAAAACTGCACCTGTATCTGCTCATCGATGCGGTAAGGTGTATCGTATTCCACAGTGTAAAACAATTTCATTACCTGCTGCGCGTGATTAGTGTCAAAGAGAGGTTTGATCTTAGGTTTATGCAGGCGATCCATCTTCTTATTGTACCACCGCACATCTTGCTCTTGAATAAAAGCAGTATCTTGCAACATCAATTGGCACAAATCGCGTGTAGCTGCTGTGCAATAGATCTTCCCACGAAATCCACGGCTATATATATAAGGTATTAATCCGGAATGGTCAATGTGTGCATGCGAAAGCACCAAATAGTGTATATCTTTTGGATCGAAGCCTAGTTCACGGTTAGCTTCGTCTGTTTCCATTCCTTTTCCTTGGTACATACCGCAGTCCAACAAAATAGTTTTTCCTGAATCAGTAGTGATCAAATGTTTGCTACCTGTCACCTCGCGTGCTGCGCCTAAGAATTGTATTTTCATGCTATTAGTGATTAAAATCCGTTTGCAAAATTACAACAAAATTCGTACAATTGCAAATTATTTGTGTCTAATTTTTACTATTATGAACTTTTTTCTTGCAATATTCAACAAAAAGCAGTACCTTTGCTGCAGAAATCCTTAAAACTTTTAGATCACTTTAAATTCTTTACCCCCTCTAATATGCTCCCAACTGTAGCACTCATATATGACTTCGACGGCACTTTAGCACCTGGCAATATGCAAGAGTTCGGACTCTTGCAGGCGATTGGTTATGCTAACCCTAATGATTTTTGGGACCTATGCGATCGCATCGCTAAGACCAACGATGCGGGTGGTATAGCCGTGGTAATGTATGCCATTCAAGCAGAAGCACAACGTACAGGTATCCGCTGCACACGAGATATGTTACGTCAGTTTGGTAAGACCGTACAATTCTTTCCTGGCGTGATAGAGTGGTTCAAAAAGATTAATGCGTACGCTGCTCAGATTGGCATTGTAGTCAAGCACTATATTAATAGTTCGGGGATCAAAGAGATGGTCGAAGGGTGTGCTATTGCCCATGAGTTTGAGCAGATATATGCTTGCACCTACTTATATGATAGCAATGGTGATGCATGCTGGCCATCTGTGGTTGTGGATTATACCAAAAAGACGCAGTTCATTTTTAAGATCAACAAAGGTATACGCGAGGTGAGCGACCGTGTTCGTATCAACGAGTTTGTACCTACAGAGGAACGCCCTGTACCATTCGAGCGGATGATTTATTTCGGAGATGGCGAGACGGATGTACCATGTATGCGCACCGTTAAAAGTAACGGAGGACATAGTTTTGCAGTCTATGGCAATGAAGCAAAGCGAACGCTAGCGCAACAATTACTCTCTGAAGGTCGCGTTAACTTCGCTTGTCCTGCTGACTATACCGAAGAAGGTCAGATGATGGAGATAGTCAAGCGTATTTTAGATAAAATAAAAGCTGATTATACTTTACAACAACATAGCACTGTCAACCGCGACACGCTAAATATGTACTCTGCCTTAGGTGATACATTGGAATAATCAATTATTCCCCTTTTCCTGTTAAGATTTTATTGAGTAGGGTTAATGCACCAGAGATGGTCTTAACCTGCTGAATAGTTGCATAGCGGCGACCTGTTGGTTTTCCTTGCTTGTCTTTGTCCTCTGCTATGCGACAACGTTGTGGGCGAGAGTATACGAACTCTACGATTCTTCCAAACACTTCAGATTGCCAATATTTATCGTTGGTACGGGTAAATACAAGGGTCAATCGTTCTTGCTTGAGCATCACTTTCTCAATACCCATCTTGCAGCATAACCAACGCAAGCGAACTACATTCAGCAGTTGCTCAGCTTCCTCTGGCAAAGCACCAAAACGGTCAATCAAGCGCTTTTTGTAGGCGAGAAGATCGTCTTCATTTGACAGACTATCTAATTCGCGGTACAAACTAATTCTTTCGGCAATATTTTCGATATACGTTGGTGGAAATCCAAGAGATAGATCACTCTCTAATTGGCTATCATTACACCAGTGTTTATTTCTACTAGGCGATGAGGCGAAGAGATTATCAGGCGATGAGGTTAGGGATAATTCCTCTCGAATTTCTTCTACTGCTTCGTTTAAGATACGTTGGTAGGTATCGTATCCCAAATCTGCAATAAAACCACTTTGCTCCGAACCTAACATGTTTCCTGCACCGCGAATATCCAAGTCTTGCATTGCCAATTGGAAACCTGCACCCAGTTCGGCAAAGGTGGTCAGAGCATCCAACCGACGGCGTGCATCGCTCGTCAGCAACTCTCGATCTGGTGTTACGAGGTAGCAGTATGCTTTTCTGTTGGATCGTCCCACACGGCCACGCAATTGGTGTAAATCAGACAAACCATAGTTCTGCGCTGCATGAATTATAATCGTATTTACATTAGCAATATCTACACCTGATTCAATGATGGTAGTGGAGATCAGGATATCGTAATCGTAGTTGATAAAGTCCTCTAATGCTTGTTCCATCTCGCCTGGTGGCATCTGTCCGTGTGCAATGATGGTACGTGCCTCTGGGCATAAACGGTGGATGCGACTCTCAATACGTGGCAACATTTCAATGCGGTTGCAGACCACATATATCTGTCCGTTACGCTGCATCTCCAATTGAATTGCCTCCTTCATAATATCCTCATCATCCAGCGTAATCATCTCTGTCTGAACAGGATAGCGATTAGGAGGAGGCGTATTGATAATGCTCAAATCACGTGCGCCTAAGAGCGAGAATTGAAGTGTACGAGGGATTGGAGTAGCGGTCAATGTCAGCACATCCACGTTCGTGCGTAAAGCTTTTAGTTTTTCTTTAACAGCTACGCCAAATTTTTGCTCTTCATCAATAATAAGTAAACCTAAGTCTTTCCAAACCACTTGTTTTCCGACTAACTTATGCGTACCTATGAGAACATCTATTTTGCCATGCTTTAGATCTTCCAGTAATTCCTTAAGCGCTTTACCAGTCTTGCTACGGCTAACATACTCCACACGCACCGGGAAATCGCGGAAACGCTCCCTAAATGTATTATAATGTTGCAATGCTAACACCGTTGTAGGTACCAATACTGCCACTTGCTTGCCGTCTGTAGCGGCTTTGAACGCAGCACGCATTGCCACTTCCGTCTTGCCAAAGCCCACATCGCCACACACCAATCGATCCATTGGCATGGGACTTTCCATATCATGTTTGATATCCAATGTTGCCTTTGCTTGATCGGGTGTATCTTCATAGAGGAACGATGCTTCCAACTCATGCTGCATATATCCGTCAGGCATATAAGCAAATCCCTTTTGCTGTTTGCGAGTGGCATATAGCTTAATCAAGTCGCGCGCAATATCCTTCACTTTGTCCTTGGTGCGCTCTTTCATACGCTCCCAAGCACCAGATCCTAATCGAGATATGGTAGGTTCACTACCTTCACGCCCCTTATATTTTGATATACGATGTAGGTTATGGATACTTACGAATAGTGTATCTCCACCTTTGTATGTCAGTTTGATAGTCTCCTGTGGACGGCCGTTGAAGTTCGTGGTCACTAATCCTGCAAATTGACCAATACCATGATCCACATGCACCACATAATCGCCCACCTTCAGTTGGTTGATCTCTTTGAGTGTGATGATGGCCTTGCCACGACGCGCATTCTCCGAACGGAGTGTTACACGGTGGTAGCGTTCAAATATCTGGTGATCAGTGTAGCAACATATCTTCGCACCATGGTCGATGAATCCCTCGTGTAAAGCATGATCCACTGCAACAAACTCTATACACGACTCTTTGTCATCAAAGATAGCTTTTAGGCGGTCGGTTTGTTTTACTTGGTCTGCCATGATATAGATGCGATATCCATCTTGGCTGCGCTGCTGCAAGTCGTCTATCAATAGGTCAAAATTCTTGTTGAAAGTAGGTTGAGGTAGGGTATCAAAGACCAGTTGATTATAGCTGGAATAGGTGGATTTTTGGTTTAATTCAATAGTTGTTGCCACTTCCATCGCTTGTGATAAGACAGTAGCATCAAACTCGGTGATAGCGCTCTTGATATTGTAGTTAACAAGAGAAAAATCATTGCTTATCCATAGCGTTGTAGAGGGTAAATAGGTCGTCAAATCGGTCATTGATTGTTCGTCTGCACTAGACGCAACAATACTTATTGTATCTACCTTGTTTTGAGATAGTTGTGTTTCCAATTCGAACTCGCGAATACTATCAACTTCATTTCCGAAGAAATCTATTCGCAAAGGAATATCACATGCATAACTATATACATCCACTATTCCTCCTCGTACAGCAAACTGACCAGGCTCATATACAAAATCCACGCGCTTAAAATCCAGCTCTAATAGCATTTCTGTGAGTTGCGAGATGGCTATTTCATCACCTACGCTGAGGGTGATGGTTTTTCCCTGCAACAACTGCGGGTGAGGCACACTTTCCATCAATGCCTCAGGGTAGGTTATGATGATAGGTCTCGCCTTTAAACTGTAGGCAGTTTTGCTGCCGTCCTGTAGCGAAGCGTCCTCTAAACTGCGCATTGTATTCAACAATGCGCTTAGCACCTCGGTGCGTTGCACAGCCATGGTTTCATCTTTTCCTTGACGACGACGATGGCTATTAGGAAAGTAATACACATTCTGCGATTGAGTCAAGGTCTTGAGATCAGCGTACATATACTGCGCGTCGTCGGCATTGTCCATCACAATGAGCATCGTTGGTGGTGCACCTTGTTGCTTGAGACGAGAATACATGGCTGCTAGAATCATCGCACGAGCAGATGCATGCAAACCAGCGAGCAAAATGTGCTTATTCACCCGTTTACTTAGTTCTTGAGATAGAACGTCCACCTCTGGATGCAATCCCATTATATGTTCCAAGTCATTTATCTGCATAAAACTCTGCAAAGGTACAAAAAAAATCTCATTAAAACATCATTAATTAATGTTTTTTTATTTTATTTTTGCGAACTTCTTGCTCATTTTAAAAAAAATGTGTAATTTTGCATCGTAAATAAATTTATACCATAGATGTATAACTGATAATCCATTAATTGTTCTAATCCCGATGGTCAATGGGGCAATAAGTGACCGAAAATTATCATGAAAAAATTGACATTATTTCTATTGATTTTGATGGTAGTTACAATTACATCTTGCAAAACTACCCAATCTGCTACAGAATACAATGATCCCAAACCATCTGTTACTGATACTGTTCCAAATTATGATGTCATTGAGGAGAATACCATCATCACCAATGAAACGACTGAGGAGGAGATTATTGTAGAAGAAGAGATCGAAGTAGAGATCGAAGAAAAGATCGAAGTAGAAGAAAAGAAGGCTCCTGTCAAAACGGTAAAAGAACCCCAAGAAGATGGTGCCTATAAAAATATAGAAGTCATTCGCTACAAGATCGATTGAACCCTATAGGGTTTGTACATCGGCATCATTTATAACTATAGAAGGGCTGTAATTTACAGCCCTTCTATTTATTTATCATTGTAAAAAACTTATGTTTTAAACTAACGCGAAGTCGATAACCTCTTGTATGTCTTGCACATAGTGGAACTTCAATCCCTTGAGGTATTTCTCTGGAATATCTTCCACATCCTTGCGGTTTTTCTCGCAGAGTACAATATCGGTGATGCCAGCACGTTTGGCAGCCAGCAGTTTCTCTTTCACACCACCTATTGGCAATACCTTACCGCGGAGCGTCATCTCTCCTGTCATGGCAATACGTGCTCGCACTTTCTTGCCCGTAAACGCGCTTACCAACGCAGTCGTCATAGTTATACCTGCACTTGGACCATCCTTAGGAATAGCACCCTCTGGCACGTGGATATGTACGGAATGGGTATCAAGTTTCTTACGTGCAATACCAAATTGCTCAGCATGCGCTTTGATATAGCCCAATGCAATAGTAGCTGACTCCTTCATCACATCGCCCAAGTTACCTGTAAGCGTGAGAGTTGGTACTTTTGCAGGGGAGAGTGAGGTCTCAATAAACAATATCTCACCTCCAACCGATGTCCAAGCTAATCCAGTGACTACACCTATGTATTTATTAGTTTCCCACTCATCGCGTGTATAGCGTTTCTTTCCTAAGTATGTTACGATGTCTTCCTCAGTAACGCTAATGTTATAAGGTTCTTCTAGGGCGATCTTAGTAACCACCTTGCGGCATACAGATGCAATGCGTTTTTCCAATCCACGTACACCAGACTCGCGTGTATAACCATCGATAATAGCAGAAATAATGCCCTTTTTAAACTTAAGTTGGGATGCTTTTAGCCCGTGGTTTTCAAGTTCCTTAGGAATAAGATGACGCTTTGCGATTTCTTCTTTCTCTTCTTGTAAGTAACCCGTCATCTCAATGAGCTCCATACGATCAAGCAATGGACGAGGAATAGTATCCAACGAGTTAGCTGTAGCAATAAAGAGAACCTTGCTCAAATCATAATCTACGTCTAGGTAATTATCATGGAAAGTGTTATTCTGCTCAGGATCAAGAACTTCTAGCAATGCGCTAGTAGGATCTCCCTTGTAGTCGGCGCCTATCTTGTCTATTTCATCTAAGATAAAAACAGGATTGCTAGTTTTGGTCTTGCGCAAGTTTTCAATAATACGTCCAGGCATTGCACCAATATATGTACGGCGGTGGCCACGAAGTTCCGCCTCATCGTGCATACCCCCTAAACTGATACGCGCATACTTGCGACCAAGTGCTTCAGCAATCGAGCGTCCCAAACTAGTTTTTCCCACGCCTGGAGGACCATAGAGGCATAGGATAGGGGCCTTCATATTGTCCGGATTCTTGCTCAATGATTTGATTTTCAGCACACTTAGATACTCAATAATACGCTCCTTTACCTTCTCCATGCCATAGTGGTCTTTGTCTAATATCTCTTGGGCATGGCGTATATCATAGTTATCCTCAGAATATTCGTTCCAGGGCAAGTCAAGTAGGGTATCCAGATAGTTCTGTTGGGTAGCATACTCAGGCGAATGGGAGTTCATGCGGCGCAACTTCTTCAGTTCTTTCTCAAAGATGGTCTGCATCTTATCTCCCCATTTCTTTTGCTTGGATTGCTCAAGCATTGCGTTAGCCTGTTGCTCGTCAGAATCTCCTAACTCCTTTTGAATAGTCTCCATCTGACGGTGAAGAAGGTATTCGCGCTGTTCACGGTCAATATCTTCCTTTGTTTTGTTTTGGATATCTTTACGCATCTCTAGCATCTTCACCTCTTTATTGAGGATCTCAAGTAGAGAGAGTGCACGATCTTTGATAGAGTCTATCTCTAAAAGTAACTGTTTATCAGCAATTCTTACACCAAAGTTACCACAAATATAGTTAACTAGAGTAGGGGGATTATCTATACTGCGGAGTGTCATGCCAGCTTCAGCTGGTAGGTTCTCCATACTCTTGATAATCTTCTCGGCCACATTCTTTAGACTGCTAACTAATGCCACAAATTCTTTGTCATTGCGTTTTGGAAATTCCTCTGGCATTGTTTGCACTCTAGCTTTCATATATGGGCGAACACCCACAATCTCTTGAACATGAATACGTTCAACACCCTCAAGAATCACCATGAGATTTCCATCAGGCATATCTAAGGTACGCATTACTCGCCCTGCAGTGCCTACAGGGTATAGGTCTTCACTAGATGGCTCTTGTACATCTTGTGCTTTTTGACAGCATACTGCTAATAGTTGGTCGTTCTTAAAAGCAGTTGCTACAAGTTTTTTGGATTTGGGTCTTCCTACGGTGACTGGCAAAAGTACTCCAGGGAAAAGCACCATATTACGGAGCGGGAGTACGCCCAACACATCGCCGTCGTTTAGTTTAGGTTCGATTGCATCATCAGTCTCTTCAACCAAAGGTATGTATTCCACATCTGGCTGATTCTGCGCGTCTAGTAATTCATCAAGGTAGGTCATAAGTGTTATAGTCAAAATAGTTCAATGTAGTTCAATGTTGTTCAATATTGTTTTATAGGGTACTTCTCTATAGACGCTATTTTACATAATCCAAATTAGCATCTATTTATTATTTTATAACTATATAAGGAGTTTGCACGTATAATCATGCATATACTCCTTATATATAGTATATCTGCTCGACAGTATTACTCTGCTTTGAGTTCGCGCAGATCAATCATCAGCTCGTCCAATTGCTTTTGGTCAACGAGGCCAGGAGCACCGAGCATGACATCGCGTCCTTGGTTGTTCTTTGGGAATGCGATGCAGTCGCGGATGCTATCCAAACCAGCGAACAAGCTTACGAAGCGATCCAAGCCGTATGCCAAACCGCCATGAGGTGGCGCACCGAACTTGAAGGCGTTCATCAGGAAGCCGAACTTGAGTTGTGCCTCTTCTGGTGTGAAGCCAAGGATTTCGAAGGTGCGTTGTTGAAGTGCCGCATCGTGGATACGGATACTACCACCACCAACCTCTACACCGTTGATAACCATGTCGTAAGCGTTTGCGCGAACGGCTGCAGGATCGGTGTCCATCAAAGGAATATCCTCTGGTTTTGGACTGGTAAATGGATGGTGCATTGCCATGAGGCGTTGCTCCTCGTCGCTCCACTCGTACATTGGGAAATCCACAATCCAGAGGCATGAGAACTTCTTAGGATCGCGCAATCCGAGTTGTTTGCCGACCTCCAAACGAAGCTCACACAATTGCTTGCGGGTTTTCATCGCATCGTCGCCAGAGAGGATCAAAATGAGGTCACCTGGCTGAGCGTTCATGGCTTTAGCCACCTCTTGCAGTTGCTCTTGTGTATAGAATTTATCTACGCTTGATTTCACGTTGCCATCGGCCTCTACGCGGGCATAAACCATGCCCTTAGCGCCAATCTGTGGGCGTTTTACGTAGTCGGTGAGCGCATCAATTTGCTTGCGAGTGTATGTCGCACAACCAGTTGCGCAGATACCACCGATATAGGCAGCGTTAGCAAACACGCTGAACTTCTCCTCTTTTTGCTCCTCGATGGCGTGGAAGATGTCGTGCAGCTCCACGAACTCCATACCGAAGCGTGTATCAGGCTTGTCGCTACCATAATACTTCATAGCGTCTGCCCATGTCATACGTGGGAAATCAGGCAGGTCGATATTGAGAATGGACTTGAATAGATGCTTAGACATGCCTTCGAAGAGTTGGAGCACATCCTCTTGCTCCACGAACGACATCTCGCAGTCGATCTGAGTAAACTCAGGTTGGCGGTCGGCACGAAGGTCCTCATCGCGGAAACACTTCACGATTTGGAAGTAACGGTCAAAACCGCTGACCATAAGGAGTTGCTTCAAGATTTGTGGACTTTGTGGCAAAGCGTAGAACTGTCCTGGGTTCATGCGGCTTGGCACGATAAAGTCGCGTGCGCCCTCTGGGGTTGAGTTCACCAGTACTGGTGTCTCTACCTCAAGGAAGCCCTTCTCGTCCAAATAACGGCGCACCTCGAAGGCCATCTTGTGGCGGAGCTCAAGGTTCTTTCTCACGCAGTTACGGCGCAAGTCTAAGTATCTGTATTTCATACGAATATCGTCGCCACCATCGGTCTCATCCTCGATCGTAAACGGAGGAGTCACGGCTGCGTTGAGGATATTCATCTCGGCTACTTTGATTTCGATTTCGCCAGTAGGAATCTGGTTGTTTTTGCTTTGACGCTCAATCACTTCGCCCGTTACTTGGAGCACGAACTCACGCCCTACCCCATTGGCTTTCTCCAGCAATGCGTCTTGCTCTGCGCTGCCGTCGGATTGGAATGCGAGCTGCGTGATACCATAGCGGTCACGAAGGTCAATGAATGTCATACCGCCCATTTTGCGGATTCGTTGTGCCCATCCTGCGAGGGTCACTGTTTTGCCTGCATCGGCGAGGCGAAGCTCGCCACAAGTGTTGGTTCTAAACATATTCTTAGTGGTTCAATATGGTTCAATGTGGTTCAATGTGGTTCAATGTGGTTCAATGTGGTTCAAAATGGTTCAAAATGGTTCAAAATGGTTCAATATGGTTCAATATGGTTCAATGTGGTTCAAAATGGTTGGGATTTGGCTCTCCTACTCTATTTTACACAAAAAAGCGTGCAAAGGTACAAAAAAAATACAATATATGCAAGTAAATCTAACGATTTTATAAAAAAAGCGCCCGAGGAAGTTCTTATCTTCTTCGGGCGAACGATCGCTCCGCGTACGATTCGGGCGCAAGTTGTTGATAGTATGTTGTTGGTGTTGTTGATTATAGATAAATCAAAGATTTTCCTTACAAGCTCTCGCCGAAGTCCTCTTTGAACTTCGATACCAACTCCTCTTGCCAGTGACCAATCTCTTTGAGTCGTCCGAAGAAGAAACGTAGTACTTGTGGCTCCTCTACCCACTTCAATCCCCCTATCAATTGGCGGTTATCCCACATCCATTTCACGCGGTCTGCCACGTACTTAATTTGCGAAAGTGTATATACACGGCGTGGCATTGCTAGTCGCATCAACTCCAGCTCGGCAAAGCGTTCTGTGCCGTCGGGTTCGCGTTGCTCGGACAATGTTCCGCGCTCCATTCCGCGGATACCGCCAGCGATATATAAGGCGGTGGCTACTGCGGCTGCAGGATACTGATCGTGTGGCATATCAGGCACAAACCCCTGACAATCAATGTGTGCACCTAGTCCACCCGCAGGTTTGATCATTGGCACGCCATAGGCGTCCAACTCGTTTACCAAGTAGTTGATAAACTCTGGTCCGTGGCTCAAGTAGTCCATGTCGAGCGACTCGTACAAACCTTCTGCCATGGCCTCGATGGAGCGCACGTCAATACCGCCATAAGTCAAGAAGCCCTCGTACAATGGAATAAACTCCATCATGCTCTTAATGAGTTCGGTATTGTGACTGATGATTGCGCCACCGCGAGCAAAGCCCAACTTACGCGCTGAGAAATAGATGATATCCATTTTGCCTGCCAGCAAGTGGTAGATCTCTTTGGGAGTCATGTATTTGCATTGCGCCTCGCGGGTCTTCATAAAGTAGATATTGTCTTGCAACAGCGATGCGTCTAAGATACTTGGTACGCCAAACTCGTGGCAGATGTCTGCTACTGCCAGCATATTCTCCAAGCTAACTGGCTGACCACCAATCAAGTTGGTACCTGCCTCCACGCGTACATACGCCACTTTCTCTGGTCCGTATTCGGTAATCACGCGGCGTAGCTCTTGCAAGTCCATATCGCCCTTGAAGGGGTCATCGCTCTGTGGAATTAAGCCTTTCTTATGCAGCACCTCCACTACTTCGCCACCACAACGGGTCACATGGGCTTTGGTGGTAGTAAAGTGGAAGTTCATGATGGCAATCATACCTGGTTTGACAAAGCGCTCTGCCAGGATATTCTCGCACGCACGACCTTGGTGCGCTGGCAAGATATTGTCTGTACCAAACACCTCTTTCATCGCTGCTTTGAGTCGGTTGAATGTCTCACTACCGGCGTAGCTATCGTCTGCCAAGTGCATCGCCGCTGTCTGACGGTCAGACATAGCGTTCACGCCCGAGTCGGTCAGCATATCTAGGTAGATATCTTTGTTTTGCAACAAGAAGGTGTTATTACCCGCCTTTTGGATAGCGCGAAGGCGCTCATCCACTGGCAATAGATTCAGCTTTTGTACCACGCGAACCTTGTGCATTTCTAATGGCACTTGGTTCTCTGATTTGTAGAATTTGACAGACATAATATAGTGTTTTTTGTACCTTTTCCAATTGAAATCGCAAAGGTAGTAAAATTTCTTGATATATACAAATTATAGTGCGATTTTATCGAAAAAGATAGATATATCTATCCCATCCCTCCCCTATCCTACCATATTCCTGGTATGAGGCGCCAGCGAACACGCTGCTGGTAATCTGCATATCCGGACAATCCAGCCGTAGAATGATAGATTCTATATTTAGGGCTAATAAACAATAAGAGTTTGAGATGTAGGCATGAGCTTATTATAATACTTTTCGCCCCCTGTAAAGGGGGCTTGTATTATAGCTCTTCTACATTCTCAAAAACTTTTCACTTGTTGATGGATTTGTGCAATGACAAATCCGCGTAGTGTGCCATAACGTTTTTCTCCTTGTTTGGGTTTGTCGCGTTGTTGCTCAAATAATGGTTGCCAATACGCCAAGCGATCAGGATCACTAAGCTCTTGTTTTACAATCTCTTGCACTTGCTGAAAGAGTGTGCGATTTTGCTCTGCACCCTCTGACCATTTGCCTTGATGGATGTGATAGATATACGTCTCACTTGGCCCATAATAGGGTCTTCCCTTGGCATCTTTGCCAAAGCATTTACGACGGTTGACCAATACGCGATCATCTGCACGATGACCAGTCAGTTTGCCCCTGATAGTCTCCACAGGAGCGATAAAAGTAGTTTGTGACATAATAATTTAGTTTAATTAAGGTTTGTAATATATTTCTTGCCTCTACACTTTACACCTTACACTTTACACTCTACACCTTACACTCTACACCTCTCTGTCAATTACGCACTATTCACGCACAATACACGGACAATAGACGCACAATACACGCACTATTCCTTTCACTTCCGTGAAGGATTGCTGTAAGTTCTGTAGCACTCGTATTATCAATCTCTGTAACTCCGTTAAGGAGATTTTAGGTTTGTCTTATTTAAATTCTGGGTTATATATCTACATGGCATTCCCCTCGCCGCGCCAGGATGTTGATTGGCGCGGAATATTGTTGGATTAAGTTGTTGCTGTTGTTGATTTCAATAATCCTTGTTGTTTTTCGTTTTGATGTAGTTCCTTATTCCCAATGCGATTGCAAAGATACGAATAAATTTTCGAATTTCCAAATTTTTCCAAAGGAAAATGTAAAAAAAATAATTATCTCCCCTTCTCTATTGTAAACATATAGAATGCCCCTATTAATGGAACAGCTGGAACAGCGGAACAGCAAAATCCTAAAATTCGTGTGTACGCATACGCGTGTATATATACACACACAGGTGAAGTTATAAGAACAGCTGTTCCACTGTTCCAGCTGTTCCACTGTCCCATTAAGTAAACTTTTTCAACTCAATAATTTGTATATATGCGAAAAAAGTTGTACCTTTGCAGAAGTAATTTTAACACATCACATTATGCCACAAATTATCATGTTGGGCAGTGAGATGATTCGTATCAACCCTGCCAAGAAAACCATTGAGTATTCCACCTCACAAGGTCGCAGTTGGTCAACGAGATACAGTAGTAGTTCATGCGGCGAGTTTATCGACCTCTTGCCATACGGTAATGAGTTGCTGGCAGTTACGAGCAAAGGCATATACTACTCCACCTCACAAGGACGCAGTTGGTCATCCAGATATACGAGTAGCACCTGCGGTGAGTTTGAAAGCTTGATGGATGGTGGCAGAGAACTACTTGCCCAGACCTCCAAAGGGCTGTACTACAGCACCTCGCAGGGCCGCTCGTGGTCAAAAAGGAGATAAGTTTTTATTAATTCCATAGAAGCGCCCAAGGGTATTGATTTGGGCGCAATGTTGTCAATATTGTCGTTAATTTGGAATATGGAGATCACCAACCTACTGGAGTTTAGTTGCCGTGCGCAGTTGCGCAAGTGGTTTGAGCAGTATGCCGCTACAGACAAGGAATGTTGGATAGCGATGTATCGCGTCCGACGCCCTGCGGAGTGTGGCGATTGTTTGCCATATATCGATGTGGTGGAAGAGGCATTGTGCTTTGGTTGGATTGACTCCACGCTAAAGCGCCTACCCGATGGCAGACTGGCGCAACGCCTGTCGCCACGCCGCAAACGCAGCCACTGGACCGAACTCAACAAACAACGCTGTGCAGATCTCGAAGCACGCGGATTGATGACCGATGCAGGACGTCAAGCCCTCTCTAACTCATCACTCATAGTTCATCACTCATTATGATATACTTCGATAGCGATTACATGGAAGGAGCGCATCCTGAGGTGATGCGCCGATTGATAGAAACCAATTTGGAACATACCGTGGGTTATGGTTGCGACCCTTATACACAGCAAGCAAAAGACGCTATTCGCGCAGCATGCGCCGCGCCCAATGCATTGGTGCAGTTCCTGGAGGGCGGCACGCAGACCAATGCCACGGTGATTGATGGCCTACTCCGCCGACATGAAGGCGTGTTAGCTGCCGAGACCGCGCATATCAATGTGCACGAAAGTGGCGCCATTGAGCATAGCGGTCACAAAGTGCTGACACTGCCAACTAAAGATGGCAAACTAACTGCTGATCAAGTAGATACCTATATTACGGATTTCTACCGCGACGAGACTTACGAGCATATGGTAGCACCAGGAATGTTGTACATCACCATGCCTACGGAGTATGGCACCTTGTATTCGCTCAGCGAGCTGGAGCAGCTTTCAGAGGTATGCCATAAACACCATATTCCACTCTATATGGACGGTGCGCGTTTGGGCTATGCCTTGGCTTCTGAGGCATGCGATGTGACCTTGCCAGATATTGCTCGTTTGTGCGATGTGTTCTATATTGGTGGCACGAAATGTGGTTTGTTATTCGGCGAAGCCGTAGTGGCAGCTAATCCCGACACCCTACCCCATTTCTTCCCGTTGGTAAAGCAACATGGTGCGCTCTGCGCCAAAGGCCGTATCTTAGGCGTGCAGTTCCTGACGCTCTTTACGGATAATCTCTATGAGCGTATTTGTGCACATGCCGTAGCGCTGGCACAACGAATTCGTGAGGGTTTTGTCAAGAAGGGCTATCGCATAGCAATTGACTCTCCTACAAACCAGCAGTTCTTTATTTTGCCCAATGAGGTAGTGGATAACTTACGCGAGAAAGGTGTTTCGTTTGAAGACTGGGGCATTCGCGGCGAGAAAGAGACAACCGTCCGCTTCGTTACTTCCTGGGCAACGACGGAAGAGGATGTAGAGAAGTTGATAGACAAATTACAATAAAGAATAAAAAACATTTAATACTATGATAGTCACTACTGTTGTTTTATCAGGATTTCAATGAACAATTTGAAGGATATACACAATAAGGATTATTCCGAAGGTGTAAACATTCAGAGTGGTACGCAAGTGTCGCTCTTTTTCATTCCCGCCTTTACACCTTATACCCTACCCTAATCGACTATTCCCCTCACAAAATGACGCGAATAATACGCTTTTTCACATCAAAATTTGCAATATGTCGGTAGGTTCGTATTGCCGTACAATAATTAATCTATTACACAATGGCAATTGCCTTGTCGATTGCTTTGAGGTTGGAGGAAGGTAGTAAAGCGGATACCCACCGACAGATTGTTCAAGCGAGATGCATGCGGAGTAGCGTAGATATGATTCAACTCAAGTTGCATATACTGGCCAAGATCAGGAATAATCAATTCGGCATCATGCTGGCGCGGCATGGTATTCAATACTCCATATTCAGCAAATAGACCAAGATACATCTTGCTACTATTCGGTCTGTGATTCAACACGGCACCAATCTCGATAGATGGTCGCAGATCAATCTTATACACAAAATCCGTATATGATTTGACAGGTCGAGCCTGCTCGAAGCCATGAGACGGCATATTGATAACATCATCGTAGAAAATATCATACTCGCCCGAAGTGGTCAAACTAGCACGTGCAGAATTGTTTCCTCGGAAATGAATATGCAGTTTAGCTCCCGCCAAGAAATATACATAGGTAAACTCAGCACCAAACATAAGTGGCACACGTATAGCCATTGAGTGGGTACGATCCTGGCGGTCGTATAAAAGTCCCTTGTAGAGGAAAGGTGTGCCCTTGGTGTCAACCATCGGGAAAACCAACAGCGAATCCGTCAGGGCTACACGATGAAGATTATAGGTACCTTCGACCCCGACTTGCATAAGGAAATGTCGCTTTTGCAGCTGATAGGTGAATCCAACACCCGCCATGGCACCCACCTTAGGAGTAGTGAGCGGTGAGTCGTCCAATTGGACGCTAGTTGCCACAATAGGCGAGATTCCCAACCAACTGCGCTGGGCATATGCAGACACAGAGAGCAATAAGGCAATTACGAGAATATATATATATCGTATCATCTTACAGTAATTTTACGTGTTAATACTCGATTTGTATTGTCGTGATACATGATCTGAACAATGTATAATCCTGTTCGCTCGGGTGCTTGTAGGAGGATCTCTCCAGGCTCCTGCTGAGTGGAGTATAGCAAATCTCCAGTCAATGTAAAGAACTGAATAGTGGCATACTGTGATGTATGGATATGTATCGTTTGGCGCGGTGTGAGCATAGACGGATAAAGAGATATTTCGGTCTGTGGCGTTGCGATGATAGGACATGTCATCAGTTTGACACCATTCGCATCTTCAAGCATCGCTGAATAGGATGCACCGAACTCGAGCGCCGATGAGAGGTAGGACCTTGTTTCTCCAGGAAGAGGCTCGCTGTCCTTGTACCACTGGAATGATACAAAATCGTATCCACCGTTGTAATCGTGGGTGAGGACACCAATGAAGTCGTCCCAGTGTTGGTCAAGAACAGAAGACGGATAGAGCAAGGTGACGGTAAGTGATTGCGCACCAAAATGCTGGCCATTGAATACCGCAGATACTTGCACATTATACAGACCCGCACGTGCAGTGTTAGGAATGGAGATATATGGGCTTGTGACGTGCACGATGGTGTCGTGCAGCTGCTGGCTATGTGCGGCCTCATCCCATTGGAATGCAATATTGCGGAAGGTGGTATAATCATCGATATAGAACTCGAGGAATGGGTCGTCGGCACATTGCTCGAAGGTGGAAACCGACAGACTGGTGTTGACCGTTTGCAAATGGAGAATCACGATGCTATCGCAGCCATGGGAGTCGGTAAGCGTAGTGGTATAGTCGCCAGCTACAGAATAGGATTCGCCATGCCAATTATAGGAAGTGCCGGCAGCAATGCTGACCGTCTCCTCGGTGATAGGATTCTGAGGCAATACCGTGAGCATGAGCATGACTGTACTATCGCAGCCATGGACAGAAGTCAATGTGGTAGAATATACCCCTGATTGATCATACACGGCACCATTCCAAACATACGTCTCGCCATAGCAGATAGAAACATGCTGTTTGGTAGGCTGGATATCCTGCAATACATGGAGGTGAAGGGCGACGATGCTGTCGCAGCCATTGGCATCCAGCAATGTAGTGGTATAATCGCCTGAAGTATTGTAGGTAGTGCCTTGCCATGTATAGGTGTAGCCATTGCAGATCGTGTCGTAGAGGTGGGTGATAGGCACCTCAGGCAATACGGTGAGATGGAGGGTGATAAGGCTATCGCAGCCATTGGCATCCAGCAATGTAGTGGTATAATCGCCCGAAGTATTATAGGTAGTGCCTTGCCAAGTGTAGGATTCACCATGGCAGATAGTGGCATACTCCTGGGTGATAGGCACCTCAGGCAACACAGTGAGATGGAGGGTGACAGTGCTATCGCAGCCATTGGCATCCAGCAAAGTGGTGGTATAATCGCCCGAAGTATTGTAGGTAGCGGCATGCCAAGTGTAAGTCTCACCATAGCAGATAGTGGCATACTCCTGGGTGATAGGCACCTCAGGCAACACAGTGAGATGGAGGGTGACAGTGCTATCGCAGCCGTCCGTAGAGGCGAGAGTGGCCGTATAGGTAGCCGTGGAATCGCAGATCTGACCCGCAAAAACATATGTATCGCCATAGCAGATGGTCTCATAGAGAGTAGTCGTAGGTATCTGAGGGATGACAGTGAGGTCTAATGTCACTATACTATCACAGCCATAGATATCTTGGTATTTGAGACTGCGTTTAGTGGTTGTGGTATATATATTCCCCTCCCACTCAAAACTGTCGCCATAGCAGATGGTCATGGTGGTGATTGTCTCTTGAATAGGTCGTACATAGAGCATTAACCTCACCACACTATCGCAACCGTTGATATTGGTTAGCAGAACAGAGGTATCTGTAATGGTGGTGTATGTTTGTCCTGTAAGATACCAGGTGTATTTGTCACCCTGACAAATCGTATCCTGATAAATAGTCTGAGGAACCTCTGGCAACATCGTGAGGTGAAGGAAGATGACACTATCACACCCATTGCTATCCGGCAATACGATCGAATCTACTACGGAAGAAGAATAAGACTGGCCATTTTCAGCCCAAAGATAGGTATCCCCATAGCAGATGGTATCTTGGATAATCGTCTCGTGGTGAGGTAGTTGGGTGAGATGGAGAATCACCACACTATCACATCCGTGACGATCTAAGAGGGTTACAGTATCCGTGGCGGAAGTATTATACGACTTACCATTGAGCGGCCAAGTGAAGGTATCGTAGAAGCAGAACTGCTCGGTGACTACCGTCTCGGTATTGGCGGGCAAGACAGTGAGGTGTAATGTTATCGTGCTATCACAACCATAGCTGGACGAGTATTGCACACTAGCAGTGGCAGACTTAGTGTAGGTTTTGCCATTTTCAGCCCAAGTGTATGATTCGCCATAGCAGATAGTGTCGGAAATTGTGGTGAAAGTAGGCTCGAGGACGGTGAGATGCATGATTAAGATAGAATCATAGCCATTCGCATCTTGCACAGTAACAGAGTAATCACCTGAGGTAGTGAAGGTGAGGCCTTCCCATGTCAGCGAATCTCCCTCGCAGATGAAGGAAGTAAATTCGGTAACTGGTGTCTCTGGCAAAACCGTAAGATGCAAGACAAGCATACTATCACAGCCATGGCTATCCGGTATGGTTAAAGAGTAATCACCACTTGCATCGTAGGTCGTACCATGCCAGGTGTAGGTCTCACCAAATTTGACTACAATAGTCTCTTCCGTTAGAGGTACTTGCGGACGAACATACAACTCAAGAACGACAATGCTATCACAAGCATAGCTATTCGATAAGGTGTCGAATACAGTGGTTGAGGTAGAATAAGTTTGTCCATTAGTCGCCCAGGTATATGTATCTCCATAGCAGATTGTGTCGGAGATGATAGTTATCGGAACCTCTGGTAGCATGGTAAGATGCAAGGTGATAACGCTATCACGACCATTGCTATCAGCAAGTGTATCTGATACAACTACAGAATTGTGATACGTTGCTCCATTGACCGACCAAGTGTATGATTCGCCATAGCAGATGGTGATATGCTCTTCATGTTCCTCAACCGGAGGTAGGACATTGAGCGTGAGTGTAACCAAGCTATCGCAGCCAAAAGCATTCTGCAGAGTAAGTGGGTAGGTACCTGGCTGGGTGTACTCCACTCCTTCGTAGATGAAACTCTCGCCAGCACAGATGGTAGCATCTAGGGTGCTGGACATCTGATGCCAAACAGTGAGATCAACGATATTCCAAGTTAGATATCCGTCTGCACGTGTGGTATAGAACTCATAGTGTCCTGATTCTGCAAGCAGCGAATCTCCAACGGATAGCGTTTCTCCATAACATATGGTGTCATTCCAAACTACCGTATCGTTGCCAAAATAGGCTATATATACTGTATCGCGCTCGGCACGTATAACACGTGGTGTTTCGGTATTACCATCATGCCAACGTCGGAATGTAAATCCATCAAGAGGAGTAGCAGTAATGGTATCAAGTGTACCAAATAGATAGGTACCTCCTCCAGAGACAGTACCTTTTGACTCATCAGCCGATAACACTACGACAGTAACATTTTCGCGCAATTCTGGTTCTGGGGGATTCCCCGGATTGAATACGGTGGTATCTCCAGTACCCACGTAATCATATACCGCTACTACAGAAGCAGTAGTATCTCCCATAGTGTAGCGGAAAGCAGTTTCTGTAGTATGCGTGAAGCCATTAATCGTCCAATAACGAAAGATGTAATCCTCATTTTTAGTGGTATTGAAGTCAATGACTTTGCCTGGTGCCACCAACATATCCGAGAATTGCGAACCATTCATCTTCATCGTTGATACACCTGCTGCACGAGGTTGTGTCTTGAGTGTAAGCAAATGTTTTTCTGCTATGTGTGCTACAAAATGCGCATTGGTATCGCCTACTACGTAATAGAATGATTTATTTGTCTCAGAATAAGGGTAACCATTAATCGTCCAATACTGAAGTTCATAATTGGTTTCCAAAACAGCCTGTACATAAACCCTTTCTCCAGATTTGTAGTTTCCTGTTCCTCTTGTATATCCACCCTCCTCAATATCCAATTCTACCGATAGATGTTGTTTGATTTGTGGTTCTGGTGGATTAGTAGGATCAAAAGGTTCAGGGGTCGGTTCTACGTACTCATAATGAGCTATGAATGTAACCGCAGAATCTCCCATTGTGTAGTAGAAACTGGTTTTTGTCTGCTCATATGGATAACCATTGATAGTCCAATACAAGAACTTATAGTTGGTGTAGGCAGATGTGGATATATATACACTCGTACCCTGCTTATATTTTCCTCCTCCGCTGACCCTACCCGCTTCAGCAGGAGTAACGCCCACAATCAAAGAATTGGTAATATTGGGCTCTGGAGGGTTGGTTGGATTAAAATCCGCGTGTAGAGGGGTGGTAAACAACAATAGTTGTACTACCACCGCCAATAAATGCGTATATTTTCGCATGTGGGTCATGGGAGAATAGTTTTGTAGATAGCATTTTTAGTTTTGATCATATACGTACCAGCAGGCAATTGCAGTGTAGTGAAATCTACATTTTCAGCAATCACTTGACCTGTAATAGTATATACCGATACATTGCCCAAGTCATCAATATTGATATCTTGGATGCTAGTTGGTGCTTTCTCTGATTCTATAGCATACATCGCAAAACGTTGATTATTAAATCCTTGCTCGGTTGAGAAGGTATAATCACCCTTAGAAAGATCCACATAGCATTTCTCTACATTATCATAGAGCATGATAGTAGTATCCATACGGCTAACTGATAACACAAAATCTCCTGTATATGCAGCGTAATAGCCCAATTGAATGACCTCGCCGTTTGCAGTGGCTGGACGTTCGTTGATGCTGTATTGTTCGTTGTCATCACCTATAGTATATAGTTGCACAGGAGCAGTTGTAGATATCATTTTGCTCGCATCCACTCCCATTTCGTACTCCAAACTAGCTTGGTCGTTGAATACGACACGTGTACGATCGGTGTAAGTAGAATCAGATAACGTGATATCCACGAGGAAGCGAGTAGCATTCTCTTTATGTTCCGCCACTAATCTGCGTGCAGGAGCAGCACTCATCTTTTGACTTGCTTGCTCTTGTGTCTCACGACCAGAGAGAGGCAGTGTAATATTGGAGAGACTTACATTTTGAATAAAGAATCCCTCCAAAGGTTTGAAGTGATAGTTGTCATCTCCAGGACGATAGGTATCATATCCTTTGCCGTTCCAAGTAACGACAGGATATGTAAAGCCCTTGATACTATCCATATCGTAGTATGCCAAGTATGGGTTACCAATCATGTTCCAGTTTGCATCCCATACATTCACTGCATTGTACAAGTACAATGGAATAGAGATATCTTTGTTTGGCAATTGAGGCTCTGGGAATACCAATGCGAGGGTATCTTTCTGCGCAGATTGGAAGATATAGCCTTGTCCATTGAGCATCTTTTCTCCCACTGGTACGTTTTGCCATCCACCGCTACCTTTGTCTGCACGTATTTGTCCGTCGTAATAACGAACCACAAACTCGCTATTGCAGTGGATATCTTCTCTCTTGATATCGTATGGGAATGTCAAGAAGTGCCATTTACCTTTTTCTTGAGGAAGGAATATGGATAGGGTATCGATATTGAGATTATTATTAGATATGATGGTAGGATACTCCTCGCCACCCGTATAATCTATATCACCTAATTCCACGGTCTCATCCCCTACAATCGTTATACCAGAACCAGGATTGAGATCCACGTCAGGATTACCCTCAATCACACCATTATCACCACCCAATGTGTAGTCACCATTGAGGTAGAAATAGTCGTATTCCTCGTCAAACTCAATCAGTTTGATAAATTGGCTCCATTGAGTGTTGTAGTAGTAGTTGTAGTAGCTGGTAGCAGGCACATAGAGATTTGCCACATGCCAACAAGAGAAGGTTTGTTGCAAGATATTTGTAGGTTCAACGGTATAGGTATATACACGCTCTACGTTTGCACAACCAGTGAAGGCATAGTTTTGGATGTCTCGTACAGAACTCGAAATCTTGATGACTTTGGTGTTGATACAATCTTGGAAAGCATATCCCTGAATTGTCTCTAAGCGAGGAGGTAATGAAATGGTATCAATCGCTGAACAAGAGCGGAAAGCGTATTGATTAATTGTTTTAAGTTTTTTAGGCATTTGACCAAGCTTGAGGGACTTGCAAGATGCAAATGCATAAGACTCGATTGTAATAATATTTGTGTTTTCCCAATCTATCGTTTGCAGCACAGATTGCTCCCTGAATGTGTTCGTTTCTATTAATTGCAATTTACCATTTGGGGCAAAAGTGACATGCTGCAATTGACCATAACTGAATGCATATGGACCAATAGAAGCCACATTTTCAGGAATGTAAATGGATTGCAAACCAGAGGATCGAAATGCATAATTTCCGATTTCTTCAAGAGAATTTGGGAGAGTGATGGTGCGTAGATTGGTGGTATTGTTGAACGAAGAACTACCAATTTGCGTAATGCCCTCATGCATCTCAACATGGCGCAACGATGTACTACCACTAAATGTATTAGGGCCGATTATCTTCAAACCAGGTTGGCAATAGACGGTATCCAAATAAGGACAGGCGGCGAAACAGTCATGGATTTCTGTTAGATTCTTAGGCAGATGCACTACACGCAGATTAAGTTCGGAAAATGCATAATTCTCCAATACACTATCGTGGGAGCAATAGCCAGTATAGTACTCATATGGACAAGCCTTGACTTCTGCTTCAGAAAGGTCAAGATACTTGAGGTTGAGCATCTTGTTGCGCATAAGCATGATATCGTAGCTATTGATGGTGCCATGTACTTTCAGGCTGGTTGTGTTCATCAGATTTTCTTCGCCCAATGCGACATGCAATGCCGACATGGCTTGATTCTGTGAGATGGTCACTTCACGCACTTGCAACGCATCTTTGGTTACCATTTGAGTGGCTAACTCTGACCATACTGAAGCAGATTGATACGTGGCCAGTGTAGCAGCATCTGGTAGAACAATAACGGTGTTGCTGTTAACAACATTCTTGTTGGTGATTGTAGGAGGCGTGGAAGATTGCATGTGAAGGTATTTCACTCCCCAGAAAGCCTCTTCTCCGATCGTAGTGACAGTAGTTGGTAGTACAAAAGAATTGATGGATGTGCAGTTGTAGAACGTTTGGGCATTGATGGTGGTTGTTCCATCGGGAATAGTCACATTATGAATAAATTCGGTACCATTGATGACAATATGACGTTCAGCCGAAGAAACATAAGCCTTACATAAGAGATTATTTATATCACTCTCTACAAATTCCATGATGGTATTTGCAGTAATGGTGATGGATTTTAAAGATGAGCAATCATAGAAAGCCCAACTATCAATACTCGTTACGGAATTAGGAATCGTGACTGATTGCAAAGATGAGCAATATTCGAAAGCATCACTACCAATACTCGTTACGGAATTAGGAATCGTGACTGATTGCAAAAATGAGCAAGAAGAGAAAGCATCACTACCAATTTGGGTAACCGTATATGTTGTACCATTATACTCCACAGATGATGGAATGGTAACAGATTTTAAAGTCTTGTGTGACTCGTGGCTTTTGACATAAACTGTTTTGTTCGTTGTACTGGAAACATAATACCATAAATCACCCGATTGGAATGTTTGCGCATACATGCTTGTAGCACAGAAGAGAAGGATAAAAAAGAAAAGTTTTTTCATATGTGTAGTGTTTATATTATTTACTTGAATGAATATGCTTAATTTTAAATGCTTGCTTGGATCACTACCCCACTTCTACATCGGGGTTGATCTTACGGATAAGGCCCTTGAGCACATCGCCAGGACCAAACTCGTAGAATATTGTGGCACCATCGGCAATCATCTGCTCAACGCTTTGCGTCCAGCGGACAGGCGAAGTCAATTGCTCCAACACCTGGCGTTGGATAATGGTTTTATCGGTTTCTGCCTTAGCACTAACATTTTGATAGACAGGGCATTTAGGCGCATGGAAAACAGTATTCATAATCGCCGTTTGCAAGTGCTCTGCAGCAGGTTGCATCAATGGCGAATGGAAAGCCCCACCTACAGGCAACTTCAATGCACGCTTGGCACCCGCTTCCTTGAGGGCTTTGCATGCAGCATCCACACCGCTCAACGAACCAGAGATCACCACTTGGCCTGGGCAGTTGAAGTTCGCAGCGACGGCGATGGATGGTGTAGTATTGTGTAGTGTGGTGTGGTGTGGTGTAGTATTGTTTAGTGTTTGACAAACCTCAGATACCTTATCGTCAGGCAAGCCGAGGACGGCAGCCATAGTGCCAGGGCAAAGTTCGCATGCCTCCTGCATGGCCTGTGCACGTTGGCTAACTAATCGCAGACCATCTTCCCAAGAGATAGCTTCTGCTGCCACCAAAGCAGTAAACTCACCCAAACTATGCCCCGCAACCATGTCTGGACGCAGGGTCGTGAGTAGTTGGCTAGCTACAAAAGAATGTAGGAAAATGGCAGGTTGAGTGACACGCGTTTGGCGAAGAGCCTCGTCGGTGCCTTCAAACATCACTTCGGTAAGACCGAAGCCCAATATTTCGTTGGCACGCGACATTATCGCGCGAGCTTGAGGATATGTATCATAAAGGTCCTTTCCCATGCCCGAAAATTGGGCACCTTGACCTGGAAATACGAATGCTGTCATAGGGTTGTGTAGTGTTGTGTAGTATTGTGTAGTTTTGTGTAGTTTTGTGTAGTATTGTGTAGTTTTGTGTAGTGTGGTTACTGCGATAAAAACCTGCAAAATTAATGATTTTTTATTAATAAAACAAATAAACAAACATAATAAAATTAAAAACACTACAAAAGTTGCTTAATCTCTAACTAATAACTAAGTAATCACTAACTAATCACTAACTAATCACTAATTAAAATAAGAGATCTTGGTATATTTTTATGAAGTAGTGTTGCGTATGTGCATTTTTTTTAGTAACTTCGAACATCTGCCTATTATTCTATGTTTGCGCTAATCCTCCAAGTGGGGACTTGTCGGGCGCTGCACTCGAAGTGCCATCCGAGGCACTTCTTCATCTCGTAGCTACGTTCGCTAGATGCAGCCCATACCACAGTACGCTCGTTCTTTTTCAAAAAATGGTGTACACCTTTGGCAATAGCCTTCCGCAAGTACAATTATGAACGAGTTCCTATTGTACTACGAAATGCTATTTCAGATAGATTAGTCTATCTTTTTTTGAAAAAAAACTCGCTTTACTTGCGTATGTGCATTTTTTGTTGTACCTTTGTGCCCAAATTGCGCGTAATATGCGCGCGCACCTCATTAAGGTAACCAATATCCCAAACGAAAAAAATATTACAAATCATATGGAACTAAGTGAACAAGAAGTAATCCGCAGAGAAAGTCTGCAAAAAATGCGCGATATGGGTATTAACCCCTATCCTGCTGATGAATATGTAGTTACAGGTTATTCAACCGATATTAAGTCCACATTTGTGGACGTTGAAGGCGATGAGGCGAAAGGCAATGAGGCGTGGTACACGGGCAAACCAGTACGTATTGCAGGTCGCTTGATGTCGCGCCGTATCATGGGCAAGGCAAGCTTCATCGAGTTGCAAGACTCAAAAGGTCGTATCCAGGTATATGTTAGCCGCGACGACATCCAAGCCCCTACCCCAGAGGGCGAAACCGCTACCACCGCAGAGCAACAGATGTATAATGTGGTATTCAAGAAGTTGCTTGATATAGGCGACTTTATAGGTATTGAAGGTTTTACCTTCCGCACTCAAATGGGCGAGATTAGTGTACACGCACAAAAATTGACAGTACTAGCAAAGAGCCTCCGCCCATTGCCAATCGTGAAATATAAAGATGGTGTAGCATACGACGGCTTCAACGATCCAGAGCAACGTTACCGCCAACGCTATGTGGATTTGGTAGTGAATGAGGGTGTGAAGGATGTATTCTTGAAGCGTGCGACCATCATCCGCACGATGCGTCAGGTGTTTGACGAGGCAGGTTATACCGAGGTAGAGACCCCAATGCTGCAAGCCATTGCAGGTGGCGCATCCGCTCGTCCGTTCATCACGCACCACAATGCATTGGATGTAGATATGTACATGCGTATTGCTACGGAGTTGTATCTGAAGCGATTGATCGTAGGCGGTTTTGAGGGCGTGTACGAGATTGGCCGTAACTTCCGTAATGAAGGTATGGACCGCACCCACAACCCAGAGTTTACCTGCATGGAGTTGTACGTTCAATACAAAGACTACAACTGGATGATGTCGTTTACCGAGCAATTGCTCGAGAAAATCGCCATCGCCGTAAACGGTACTACCGAGGTGAAGATTGGTGATAATATCGTGGACTTCAAGGCTCCATACCGTCGTTTGCCAATCTTGGAGGCTATTCAAGAGAAGACAGGCTATGACCTGAGCCAAATGAGCGAGGACGAGATTCGCGTAGTGGCTAAGAAATATGGCGTAGAAGACACCGATAAGATGGGCAAAGGCAAGCTGATCGACGAGATCTTCGGCGAGACATGCGAGGGTACGTTTATTCAGCCAACTTTCATCACCGACTACCCTGTTGAGATGTCACCTCTGACCAAGATGCACCGCTCCAAACCAGGACTCACCGAGCGTTTCGAGCTGATGGTGAACGGCAAAGAGTTGGCCAATGCCTATAGCGAGCTCAACGATCCAATTGACCAATACGAGCGTTTCGTGGAGCAAATGAAGCTTGCTGACAAGGGTGATGATGAGGCGATGATTATCGATCACGACTTTATGCGTGCGTTGGAGTATGGTATGCCTCCAACATCAGGTATCGGTATTGGTATCGACCGTTTGGCTATCTTCATGACGGGACAACCATCTATTCAGGATGTGCTGTTGTTCCCAACCATGAAGCCAGAGAAATAAAGTGCAAACGCTTTATTTCTCAGTTTAGAGGACGCGCCTATGGCGCTACAGTTTAAAGTTTAAAGACAAGATTATATGAACGTAGCAATAATCGGTTCAGGCAGTTGGGCAACAGCCTTGGCGAAAATCGTGATGCACAACACATCAGAGATCAATTGGCATATCCGCAAGCAAGAAACTATTGATGAGTTTGTGGAGATTCGTCGCAACCCTAACCACTTGGAATGGGCATATTTTGATGTATCGCGTATTCATTTCTCTGCGGATATCAATGCCGTAATCGAGCAATCCGACTTGTTGGTATTGGCTATTCCATCGCCCTATCTCAAGCAAAGTCTGAATGATATTACTGTAGATATGTCGCAAAAGATGGTAATCTCCGCCGTCAAGGGTATGATTCCTGATGAGAATCTTTTGGTAACAGAATATCTGCACAAGTATTTTAATGTGCCAAATGAAAATTTAGGTGTGATTGCAGGTCCATGCCACGCAGAAGAAATCGCATTGGAGCGTTTAAGTTATCTCACAGTTGGTTGTGAAAATATGGATAAAGCTCGCGAGTGGAGCAAATTGTTTGATACACCATATGTTCGTACCACTCCAAGCAACGATATAGAGGGATTGGAGTATGCCAGCGTGATGAAAAATATCTACGCTATTGCTGCCGGCATCTGCAAGAGTTTGCACTATGGTGATAATTTCCAAGCGGTGTTGCTAACAAACGCCATGCACGAGATGCTCCGTTTTGCAAAAGCAAAATCAGATGTTCCACGCGACGTTACAGATAGCGGTTATCTGGGCGATGTGCTTGTAACCGCCTACTCCAACTTCTCACGCAACCGTCAGTTTGGCCAAATGATAGGTATGGGCTACAGCGTGAAAGCTGCCCAAACGGAAATGGAAATGGTGGCAGAAGGTTACTATGGTACCAAAGCCATTTGGATGGCCAACCAAGACGTACAAGTGGATTTGCCAATCGTGGAGGCAGTTTATCAAATATTATACAACCGCAAGTCGGCAAAAAATACAATCAAAGAACTAACTAAAAAATTCAACTGATAAAATGAAAGATATTCAATTTTCATATGCCAAAGCCGTAAGCGCAGAGGCAGTGGCTGCATATGAGCAGCAAGTGGCAAAATGCCAAGAGATGTTGGTAAACGGTACAGGTGCAGGTAGTGATTTCCTCGGTTGGATGAACCTTCCAGCAGACATCCGTCCTCAACTAAATGATATCCAAGCAACAGCTGATCTGCTCCGCCGTGAGTGTGAGGTGATTGTGTGCATCGGTATTGGAGGTTCATATCTTGGTGCGAAAGCTGTGATTGACGCCCTCAGCAGTAGCTTCGCATGGCTAGAAGGCGATAAACCAGCTATCGTATATGCTGGACAAAATATCGGCGAGGATTACCTCTATGAATTGCAAGCCCTATTGAAAAACAAGAAGTTTGGTATTATCAGTATCTCCAAATCAGGTACAACTACTGAGCCAGCATTGGCATTCCGCCTCTTGAAGACCCAACTTGAGGAGCAGCAAGGCAAAGAGGCAGCTAAGCAACTGATCGTTTGTATCACCGACGCTAAAAAAGGTGCACTCCGCACACTGGCAACCCAAGAAGGATACAAGACATTCGTGATTGAGGATAATATCGGCGGTCGTTTCTCCGTGTTGTCGCCAGTTGGTTTGTTGCCAATCGCTTGCGCAGGCTTTGATATCAACGCACTGATTGATGGTGCTGAGCGCATGATGCATGTTTGCGGTATAGATACCCCATTTGCAGAGAACCCTGCCGCACAATATGCTGCAGCGCGTAACTACCTCTATGGCGAGCAAGGCAAGAAAATAGAGATGCTAGTAAACTATCATCCTAAATTGCACTTTGTGAGCGAATGGTGGAAGCAACTCTATGGCGAGTCAGAAGGCAAAGAGAACAAGGGAATCTTCCCAGCTAGTGTGGACTTCACCACTGATCTCCACTCTATGGGACAATACATCCAAGAAGGCGAGCGTCACTTGTTTGAAACCGTGATCTCAGTAGAGGAGAGCAACCATATGGTAGAGTTCCCACACGATGAGGCAAACTTGGATGGCTTGAACTTCCTCGCAGGCAAGCGCGTAGACGAAGTGAATAAAATGGCTGAACTTGGTACCATGCTAGCACACGTGGATGGCGGTGTGCCAAACATGAAGATCACCTTGCCTAAGCTCAATGAGTACTACTTGGGTCAATTGATCTACTTCTTCGAGCGTGGATGCGGTATCTCTGGTTATATCTTGGGTGTTAACCCATTCAACCAACCAGGCGTAGAGGCATACAAGAAGAATATGTTTGCCCTGCTCGACAAACCAGGCTACGAGGCAGAGTCTGCTGCGATTAAAGCGCGTCTGTAATTAAGTCTACCCCAACCCTCCTAAAAGGGAAGGAGCTAGTATAAACAAAGGGACTGCAAGCTTGCAGTCCCTTTGTCATTGGATAATATACCTTAGGCTTTCAGAGCGCCTTCTGCACTTTCTTCCACGAAAAGGTTAGATATAACACGCGTGCTGCCAAATGAGCGAAGTAGGCAATATACAAACCTTGTATACCTAACCAATAATAGGTTGCCAAATAGCTAATCACGAAGCTAACTGCGGCATAGATCATAGCATTGCGAATCTGCTTGCCAGCCGTAGCGCCGGCATAGACTCCATCCCACATAAATGCCAAGGTAGATACAATCGGCATGGCAATCAACCAAGCGGTATAATCCGCCATACGATTCAACACTATCACATCAGAGGTCATCGCTTGATAAAACGCCCCCGACCAAATGGCAAAAATCAACGTAAACAAGACTCCTACTCCCAGCGACCATGCAAAGAGCAAGCGAACGACACGAGATATATCTGATTTATCATGACTACGAACTCCTGAATCCTGATTCAAACCGATATATTTCCCCACCAATGCTTCACCCGCATACGCAAAACCATCTACAAAATATGAGAACAGCATAAAAAGCTTCATCATGATCGTACTGACAGCCAATTCTACATCACCGTATTTCGATGCTAAAGAGGTGAATCCTACATATACCACCATGAAGCATAGCGAACGAATAAACAGATTACCATTGAGCGAAAGCAAACGCTTCATGCCACTACCATCAAATGCCAACCGAATAGGCGACAGTCCTTTCCAAAGGTGACGGTATTTGATAAGAAGTATAATCAGCGCTACAGATAATCCTGTGAACTGTGCAATCACAGTTCCTAATGCCACACCCAATGCACCCATAGGCGTATATATAGCTAGTAGATAACTCACCACCATATTGACCACATTGACGACAATGTCTGTAATCATTGGACTGACTGTATCTTGCATACCGATAAACCATCCCTTGAAAGCCATCAGCGACAAGGTGGCAGGAGCAGCCCAAATACGGATAAAGAAATACTCACGTGCGAAATCTGACACCTCTTGTGAGCAGGGCACCAAAGTGAGCACTAAATTGACAAACAACCACTGAATCAGCCAGATAAGAGCTGCGCCTATCAAAGCTATTCCCATACTTTGGCTAAATAATCGCGCACACTCTACCCTATCTTTGCGTCCAAATGCCTGTGCGGTCATACCACTAGTACCCACTCGCAGAAATCCAAAATTCCAATAAAGCAAATCGAAGAGCATTGTACCTATCGCAATACCGCCAATCGCAGTAGCATTAGCAATATGCCCCACAATAGCAGTATCCACTAGCCCCACCAAGGGGATGGTGATATTCGCTAGAATACTTGGTATAGCCAAACGCAATATTTGTACGTTAAATGATACTGATTCTTTCATGGTGCAAAGGTACAGAAAAATTTGCAAATCCGCAAATTTTTGGTGTAAAGTGTATGGTGTAAAGTGTAAAGGCAGAAAATAAAAAAAATGAGATTGCGTCATGCAATCTCATTTTTTACTATCTTGCCTATAGCCTAATAGCCTCATCGCTTATTAGCCTCCATGCATTAACTGTAGAGGAAACGCTTGATACTACGTTTTGGAGTCTTCTCAAATTCCTTCTCAACTACCTCAATAGCCGTAACTTGGCTATATTGTGGAACTTGTTTGTTGAGTTCCTTGCGATTTTCCTCCATAAACTCAAAGATATTTCTTCCTGCCAATATTTTTTGTCCTGCAGGTGTGGTATCTGGATAAACCAATGCTACTAGTTTTTGATCGCGTTGTACAACCACAGATTCCAGCACCAATGGCAAATTATTCAATTTATCTTCAATCTCCTCTGGGTAAATATTTTGACCGCTAGGACCGAGCAACATATTCTTGCTACGACCGCGTAGGAAGAGGTTACCCTCTTTATCAATGATACCTAGGTCACCCGTACGCATCCAACCATCTTTGGTAAACGCCTCTTTGGATGCTTCCTCATTCTTGTAATAGCCCATCATTACGTTCACGCCACGCAATTGCAATTCGCCTTCCTTGTGAGCTGGATCTTCAGAATCAATGCGCATCTCCATACCTACAATACCTTTACCGCATGAGCGATATACATATTTATCCCAATCTTCGTAGGTAACTAATGGTGCACATTCGGTCATACCATAACCCACACAATATGGGAAATGCATCTCGTGCATGCATTTTTCAACCTCTTCGTTGAGGGCTGCACCACCAATAATAAGGAAACGCAATTGACCACCAAATGCTTGCAGCAAAGTATTGCTTACCTTCTTGTGTAGTAATTTATTGATACCTGGAGTCTTCCATAGTACTTTCATCAAAGGTTTCTTGATGATTGGCAACACTTTGCCCTTAATAATCTTTTCAATTACCAAAGGTACTGTAAGAATCATAAACGGATGGACTTGTGCGAATGCACGCATCAAGACAGATGGAGTTGGAGCTTTGGTCAAGAAATACACCTCTGCGCCATCGCACACTTGGTACAAGAACTCAAACATCAAACCAAACATATGCGCGATAGGCAACATACTCAGCACTTTATCACCAGCCTTGTGAGGAATAGTCTTTACGGCAAAGTCAATATTTCCACTCAAGTTCTTATGGCTGATCATCACGCCCTTAGGATTACCTGTTGAGCCCGATGTATAGTTGATCAATGCCAACTCATCAATATTATCAGTAGGATATTTCACGTCCGCAGGTTTCACGCCTTCATGCCATTCTTTCTTAAATACCTCATCCACAGCAGCATACTTCTTCTCCACCTCTTCGGATGCAGCATGTTTCAACGAGAAATCATCCATGAATACCATTGCTGTTAGACCTGGCATCTCGTTGGCATCAACCTTCTTCAACACATTAGGTCCTACATATAGCAACTTTGCCTCAGAGTGGTTAACCAATGTATGTACGCCTTCAGCAGTAAAGTCTGGCAGAATACTTACAGCAACAGCCTTGTAAGTCTCAATAGCCAAGAATGTCAAACCCCAATTAGCGCAGTTGCGACCGCAAAGTGCAATCTTATCGCCTTCCTTAAGACCCAGTTCGCGGAAAGTAGTGTGCAAGCGAGCTATTTCGTTCGCCATTTCGCCATATGTATACGATGTATTACCATCTAAATCCTTCATTGCCAACACGTCCCACTTGTTGACAATCGTGTTTTGGAGATACTCCAAATAATGTTTTAATTCCATATTATGTGTATTTTATGAATTATCGGTTGCAAAGGTACAACATATTTTTCGAACGCCTGTTCAAAAATATACAATTATGTTATTTTTTTTGAAATATAATATATTTTTTTTATAAAATGTATAAAAAATTAAGATTTTTGCTTCTTTATTAATTTATATAGGTAACTATATTGTTGTGGAAAGATATCAAAATTCATTGGTGCACCAGTACGACCAGGATCCCAACCATCTTTAATATGCAAAAACATATGAGCGGTAATCTCAATAGGTACATCTCCGCGTATTGCACCAGCGCGCATACTATTTTTAATGGATTGTATCCATAAACTCAATTCACGTTCGTATAAACGACGTGCCTTTTTAAACAATTCTGGGAAGCGGCTATATGCCGTATACATCACTGTTACCACATTAGAGGTGTTGATATTCTTATTTTCCACCTGGTCACGGAAATCCTTTAACTGATTCAGATAATGCAACATTGCCTCAATCATTTCTGGAATAGTAGCCCCATCCTTCACACGATCCAATGCACGCTGTTTCGGTTTGATCAAAAACTCATCTACAACCTCTTGAAACAACTCATCCTTATCTTTGAAATAATAGTACAAGGTGCCTCGCCCCATATTCAATGCTGATTGTAAATCTGTGATTGACACATTGGCATATCCCTCAATCATGTACAATTCAAGCGCCTTGAGTAGTATCCTTTCTTTGCGATCTTCAACCATAAATACATTAATGTTATATTGTTTTCGAGTGCAAAGGTATGAAAAAAAATTAATACTCACAAACTTTTTTTAAAAAAAATCGAACGTTTGTTCGAAAATTATATACTACCTTTGCCGCCGATTTGGCATGATTATTGCTATAAATACAATAAAAATATCAAAACTTTTAACACTCAACAAACATGACAAAAATTAAAGCTAAAAATGTCTTAATCACAGGTGGTGCATCAGGGATTGGTAAGATTATGGGCAGAATGGTGCTTGAAAAAGGGGCTAAATCGCTGATTATTTGGGATGTTAATCAACAATCCATGCAAAACGTGGTTGATGAACTCTCTTCGTACGGGCGTGTACATATATATAAGGTAGACATCACCGATAGCCAACTGGTAGCTCAAACCTATCAACAAGTCAAGCAGGATTGTGGCAACGTAGATATCCTCATCAACTGCGCCGGCATCGTCCGAGGAAACAAAACTTTTGACCAACAGACCGAACAAGACATCCGCCTCACTTTTGAAGTTAACACCATTGCTCCGATGATTATTTCAAAGGAAATTCTACCCGATATGCTCCGTCGCAATAGCGGTCATATCTGCAATATTGCTTCGGCCGGAGGTATGTTGTCTAATCCTAAGATGTCGGTTTACGGTGCTAGCAAATGGGCAATGATTGGTTGGAGTGATTCTGTGCGTATTGAATTACAACAAATGAAATCCAATGTACATTTCACTACTATTGCTCCTTATTACATCAACACGGGCATGTTTAATGGTGTACAATCCAGCATTTTCCCTATCCTTAAACCCGAACCAACCGCTGCGAAGATTCTTCGCGCTATTGAGCGAAACAAAACATTCAAGGGTATACCTTTTGGATTCCATTTCATCCGTTTTTGGCAAGCTATTCTGCCATTCCGACTATTTGACTTCGTATTTGGCACGGTTTTTGGCATCTATCATGCAATGGATAACTTTACAGGACGCTCGCGTTCGGCAATTGAAGCGCACAAAACTCGCCCTGCGAGTTAAAAGCGCTCAAAGCCTCCGCTCTCCCCACAAATTAAAAATTTGCGGGGACCCCATTTTCGGAGAAGAATGTTTTTTGAATATAGTTTTTTAAGTTATTATTATCACAAAAATGCAAAACTACATTTCCACCACCCGCCAAAAACAAAAGGCATACTTCCACTCTGGCGCTACCCTTACGCTACCTTTCCGCAAGCAAATGCTTCGCAAGTTAGCTTCCGCCATGCACCAATACGAGAAAGCAATCTCCGATGCTCTTTGGAAAGACCTTCACAAATCCTACGAAGAGGCATATCTCACCGAACTGAGCATTGTCTATGGCGAGATACGCAATCATATCAAGCATATGCGCCGTTGGGCGCGTCCCGAACGCAAATGTTCGCCCTTGGCGATCATGCCTGCAACCAGCAAGATCATCAAACAACCACTCGGCAATACCCTCATCATCGCCCCATGGAACTACCCTGTGCAACTGCTCCTCAACCCACTAGTAGGTGCTATTTCGTCGGGCTGTACGGCCATGCTCAAACCCTCGCCATATGTGCCAAACGTCTCTCGCGTACTCACCGAGATGATTCGTGCCACTTTCTCCGAGGAATATATCGCCATTGTAGAGGGTAACCGTCTGGTTAATCAAATGTTGCTTGCCGAGCGATGGGACTTAATATTCTTCACAGGCAGCCCTTCGCTAGGAAAGATGGTCATGGAAGCGGCTTCCAAACACCTCACACCTGTTGTGCTAGAACTTGGAGGCAAGAGTCCATGTATCATTGACAAGTCCGCCGACCTCAAAGTAGCAGCCAAACGCGTAGCTTGGGGCAAAGCTCTCAACGCAGGACAAACCTGTATTGCCCCTGATTATCTAATGATTCATGAGGACGTAAAAGATAAGTTCCTCAAACTGCTTGTCAAAGAGTGGAAAGAATTACTGACCAAAGACCCACAAAAGGCGAAACACTTTGTCCGCATTGTCAGCGACAAAGCCCTCGATCGCCTCATTGGCTATCTACCCAATAGCCAATCGCCAATCGCCTATGGCCAAATCTATCATGGTGGTAAGTACGACCGCGCCGAGCGCTACTTGAGTCCAACCATTTTGACGGATGTCAGTCCAGACGCCCCCGTCATGCTAGAGGAGATCTTTGGTCCTATTTTCCCTGTGCTGACTTTCAAGCAGATAGAAGAGGTTACGGAGTTTGTAGCTAAGCGCGAACGCCCTTTGGCGCTTTATTATTTCGGTAAGAAAGGCGACTATATCCTCCGTCATACTATTTCGGGCGGCACATGTATCAACGATGTAATTATGCACATTGTCAATCATGATATGCCATTTGGTGGTGTAGGTAATTCAGGTATGGGTACCTACCACGGTAAAGAGAGTTTTATGACTTTCTCCCACCGCCGTTCGGTAGTATCTACCCCAACTTTCGTGGATATGCCGTTCCGCTACATGCCATATAAACTATTTAAACTTGTCCAAAAACTAGTATAATTTATTGGCTACTATTCAGTATCCCTTTAGAAAAAAAATACTTCGCTACCCTATTCATGAGTAGCGAAGTATTTCCATTATGGAGCCGAATGTAGTGCTTGCACTATCTCTCCTGTTTCGAGCAGTTGCTTGACTTCCTCACGCTTCAGCACATGCACTCGGATATCTTCTGTAGGCTCTTGATGCTGCTCTCGCAATCGCTCTACTCCAGTGGCTAAGAATGTATAACTCAGATTCTTATGATTGGTTGGATTGGGAGACAATGTCATAAAGAGTTCCCACTCTCCTCCACCAAATCCTGTCTCTTCGCTTAGTTCCCTCTGAGCGGCTTGCAAAGGTGTTTCGCCTGGGTCAATCACACCTGCTACCAATTCATAATGCGTTTCTCCTAGACCATGGCGGTATTGATCTTCCATCACAAAATCGCCATCTCTCGTTATAGCTATCACATTGATCCAATCGGGAAAATCCAATACAAACCATGTCGGTATCTGCTTACCCGAAGGCAACTCCACCAACTCTTGGCGCACATTCAACCATGGACCAAGATTCAATATATTCTCCGACTTGAGTACTTTCCAAGCTCTATTTTCTAGTTTCTCAATCATATTAGAAGATTTTCAATTTGCGAACCAATCTTAGCACACAGGTAGGTATCAACGCCACAAAGAATAGCAATATGGTATTCCATACCCCTGGTACCGACACTTTTGCTCTACCCTTCATCATCGCTCTCACAGCACGGCGAGCTAGATAATCTGGTTGCACGATATAACCTAGTACCAATCCCATTTTGGTCAGCCAAGGACGGATATTGTATAACCCTGTATTAATGGCACCAGGAGTAACATTAGTCACATACACTCCTTTTTCCTTCAATTCAATATGCACTGAACGGGTAAAATTGCTCAAGAATGCTTTAGTGGCTCCATAGGTACTCAAGCGTTGTACCGCAATGTCAGCTGTAATAGAACACATATTGAGAATATACCCTTTGCCACGCTTGACCATTTCATGGCCAAAATAGTACATCAACATGGCGGGTGTGTGCATATGAAGATTGAGTATCAATTGGTTAAATCCATCAGAATCAGCCAAGAAATCGCAGTCGTGATATACTCCTGCGTTATTAATCAGTACTTCTACTGCTAAGTTATTATTCTTGCAGTAATCATACAGCTCTTTGGCTGCTTCTTGAACTCCTAGATTGCGCACTAATGAAACAACTTCTACTCCATAATCATGGCGAAGTATCTCTGCCTTGTCATGGATTGCCTCTTCGTTGCTGACTATGAGTAACTTATATCCCTTTTGTGCCATAATACGGGCATATTCATATCCACAACCTGAACTAGCGCCTGTAACCAATGCAAACATACGAATATAATAATTATGAATTTTGAATTAAGAGTTACGAACAGAATATTACTACAAGCAGTTGACCTGCCATTACACGTAAAAACATCGTCAGCGGATAAACAGTGGCATATGTCACCGATGCTTGATCATTATGTGGAGAAAGACTTTCTGCATAGCCTAGAGCAGGAGCTCCTGTCATAGCTCCAATCAATAGACCTACAACTTTAAAGTAGTTGATTTTCAACACTTTATATGCAATAAATCCAATGACAAGTAGAGGAATCATTGTGATCAACACTCCGTATATCACCCACATATATCCTCCGTCAAGGATAGTAGATACAAATCCATCTCCAACGCTCAATCCTACTGCGGCTAGGAAAAGCGTTAGACCGACCTGACGTAACATCATATTCGCTGAGGTAGTAGCAAAAGTAACCATATTGTAGTATGGTCCAAAGCGACCAATCAACAATGCTACAATTAATGAGCCTCCAGCTAGTCCCAACTTAAATGACTGATTCATACCGGGAATAGCGATAGGCAATGAACCCAATAACACACCTAAGAAAATACCAAAGAAGATGGGCATCAAGTTGGGCAAGTCCAAGCGTTTCAACTCATTACCAAAGATATCAGCCACTTGGCGCACATCATCTTTATCACCTACTACCATGATACGGTCACCTAATTGCAATACAAAATCTGAAGTAGCCAATAGTTCTACACCAGCTCGATTGATTCGAGTGATTGTGGCATGATATCGATGACGTACATCAAAGGTACTTAAGCGTTTTCCATTACATTCCTTACGAGTAACTACCACACGACGAGAAATTAAATGATTGGAACGTTCATGTCCATGAAACCCATAATGCGTCACTTCACCCAAAACCTGCAAATCTTTCTCGTGGCGTTTATCGCTCACAATACGCACAATATCATTAGGATAAAACACCGTAGAGGAGTCCACCAATTCATCCTTACCATCTTGGCGTGTTACTCGACTTATCAACAAATGCTTAACAGGACAAAGCCCATACAACTCATTGATTGTAACCGCATTATTTATCGCCAAACGAATATCCACACATATTGGATCATCATCAGATGCATGTTCTATTTTTAGCTTTTCATCCTCTTTAGAAAGGTTGACACGACAACAGAAGCGTATCAATTCGAATGATAATATAAGTCCTACTATGCTTAGCGGGTATGCCAATGCATAGCCCATAGCTATATCAGGAGGTATCACACCAAGAATATCCGAAGCAGTTTGTTGTACTGCACCTAACGAAGGTGTATTCATCACCGCACCAGACATGATACCAGCCATCGTACTCATATCTATCTTTGTTAAATAGTGCAACGCAATCGTAATACCACATCCTAGAATCACAATGGCTACTGCCAATAGATTCAATCTCAAACCATTTTTTCCAAAGGGAGAAAATGATGGTCCAACCTGCAAACCTATTGAATAGACAAACAATATCAAGCCAAAATTCTTAGCAAAATGGCTTACTTGCGGGTCAATCGAAATACCGAAAGATGATAAGATAATACCAACAAATAATATCCAGGTGATACCCAGCGAGAATTTCTTTATACGTAAATGCTCACCCGCCCACAGGCCAAGACAAACAACCATTGTCAACAAGACTATGGATTGAGTAACAGAAGGGGTTATAAAAAGATCATGAAAGAATGACATCCTATTCTATTTCTTTTGTATTAAGCAACTTTATCATATATACCTGTGCTGTTGTGACAGCCCGTTGAGTAATTTGTTCACGTAGTGTACCTAATCTAAAACATTTTGCATATGTACCTTTTGGCGTTGCCCAGGCAATCCAAACAGTACCAACAGGTTTATCTGGAGTACCGCCCGTTGGACCAGCGATACCAGATGTAGCAATAGCATAATCGGTATGCATCAAGGCGCGAACGCCTTCTGCCATCTCACAAACGGTTTGTTCGCTTACTGCACCGTAGTCTTCTAATGTAATATGCTTTACGCCAAGCACTTTCTCTTTAATTTCATTAGAGTATGCTACAACTGATCCCATAAAATATGCAGAGGCTCCAGACTGTGCATTCAATGTAGCGGCTAATCGTCCTCCTGTGCAACTCTCGGCCGTGGCAATTGTTTGTCCACATTGGTTTAATGTATTACCAATAATTGTTTCTAGTGGCAAATCTTCTGTAGCAATTAGATAATCTGAAATCAAAGGATGAAGTTTAGCAATTTGGTGGTTCAGATCATCTAAAGTCGCCTCGCCATAACTACTCAAACGCAAACGGATAATACCATCTTTGGGCAGATATGCCAAGTGCATCGAACTAGGTAGGGAACTCTCCCATTCCTCGATACGAATTGCCAAAGTAGATTCGGGTATACCGGATAGCATCAATGTGATATGATGAACTCCTTCCACGTTTTCAGTTTTCACCGTTCCATTCAAGAAAGGTATCACTTGTTCAGTCATAGCCACCTGCATCTCATGGGGAACTCCAGGCATAGCAAATAACCATTTTCCATTCTTCTCAAACGCCATAATGGGAGCAGACCCCACTCTATTAGTAAGAATAGTAGCAGAAGCAGGCACCAACCACTGAGTCGCCGTCAAGCGATTCAGTACATCAGGACGATCTTTGTACAAGACATGAATATGTTCACGTACGTGAGTATCCTCCACCATAGTTGTATCAAAATACTCACACATCACATGCTTGGTGATATCATCCTTAGTCGGGCCTAAGCCTCCTGTTGTAAGTACTATATCTGCACGAGAGAATGCCTCGTCTAATGCTTTTAGGATATGTTGGCGATCATCATGGACTGATGTAATCTGATGAAGCACAATACCTTGTTCATTCAATCGTTGTGCCATCCATGCTGAATTTGTATCAACCACCTGTCCTATCAGCAATTCGTCTCCTATGGTGATTATTTCTGCGCGCATTGTTTCTTCCATTCACTGGCCACTAGGCATAATTCATCATACCACTCTTGTCCAAAACGACGAATAAGAGGTTCTTTAAGGAATTGATAAATAGGCAAATGCAGTTTTTTTCCCAACACTCGCGCACAATGACAAATATCCCAACGGTGATACTCCACCCCAACCATATCGCCCACTTGATTGAGACGAATTGGATATAAATGACATGAAATCGGTTTCTTAAAATCTATCTTGCCGGCATTATATGCTTTTTCGATGAGGCAATAACACCAACCATTATGGTCTGTACGAGCAAAGATGCAATCCTTATCGTTGACAATTGAAGTAACTTTTTCTCCTGATGGATCAAGATACGACAATCCATGCGCTTCTACTACGGCTCTTGCTTCCTTAGTCATGTCGGGTAACAAAATAGGCAATATCTCGCGAATTTTTGTCTCCTCTTCATCTGTAAGAGGAGCCCCAGCATCACCTTCAAAACAACAACAACCACGACATTTATCCAAATCGCAGCAGAATTCTTTTTCTAAGACATCTAAGCTAACTAATGTATTCTGAATCAAAAACATATACCTTCAATAAAGATTTTCAATCCTATTAATACAAGAATGATACCACCAACTATCGTGACATTGAAACGCAAACGTGTAGCCACCAAATGACCAATAATAAATCCTGTGATTGAGAATATAAAACATGTCATTGCTATTACACCCACTGCCAACCACAAAACCTCTGGATGAGGAATAAAAATCACACCCGTGGCGAGAGTGTCCATAGATGTTGCAAATGCTAGCGACAACAAGCCCAAGAATGAGAAATCAGCTAAATGACCGTCCTCGTCTTCCCCTTTGAGCGAGTCATAAATCATTTTTCCACCAATAAACCCAAGCAACCCCAACGCTATCCATGGAGCAAAACGTTCAAAGAACGAGGCAAATAAACTTCCCGTAAAGTAACCAATCAAAGGCATACTCGCATGAAACACACCAAAGAGTATAGCCATCAATATCGGTTTAACATAGCGAGGTACGTAGCCATGTGGCGATGTCAGTCCTTTGCACACCGAAACAGCAAAACAATCCATTGCTAAACCAATGGCCATTAATATAATGGTAAAAATCGACATTATTTATCGTTTCGTGCGGTAACGTGCTACTACTTTGCCTTTAGCTATATTTGTAAGCTTTGTCTTTACAAACTGACGACGGATAGGTGAAATACGATCCGTAAACACATGTCCTTCTAAATGATCATACTCGTGCTGGATAATACGCGCAGCAAAGCCATCATATGTCTCTGTATGCTCGGTAAAATTCTCATCCATATAACGAATCGTGATAGATGCAGGACGAATAACATTCTCCGAAATGCCAGGCAAAGAGAGACATCCTTCAGAAAAAGTGGTGTCTTCTTCGCTTTCTTCTATGATTTCTGGATTGATAAACACCTTCTTAAAATCCTGACACTCAGGATAATCCTCTGCCAATTCTGTTCCATCTACGATAAAAAGACGGATAGCTTTTCCAATCTGAGGGGCAGCTAGACCACATCCTTCAGCCACAGCCAAAGTATCCCACATATCTTCTAATAATTGCTTCAAATCCAAAGATTCTGGAGTAATATCTTCAGTAGGTTTGCGCAACACGGGCTGTCCGTATAAATATATTGGTAAAATCATTTTGTTTTATATTTTATAACTGCGGCATTACCGCCACTATTTTATGTTGAGTCTTCAACGAATACTATCTAAATAACCTTCCAGTATGATACAAGCAGCTATCTTATCCACAACAGCCTTGTCCTGACGTTGACTTTTCTTCATACCTCCAGAAATCATCGCCCTATGAGCAATTACTGAAGTGAAACGCTCATCATATTCTTTCAATGGCATATCTGGGAACACCTTTCGAAAGCGATTGATAAAAGGTTGGATATAATGCATTGACTCAGAATCCTCACCATTCATCTGATAAGGATGACCAATTACGACTTCATCCACTTGCTCTTTTGAAAAATAATCTTTAAGCCACGTTTCCAAGGTGTGTGTTGGGATAGTAATAAGCGGATTAGCCGTTATGCGGAGCATGTCCGTAACGGCTAATCCTGTGCGTTTGCGTCCAAAATCAATAGCTAAGACGCGTCCCATATTTAGTCTGCTAGTGCCTCGTACTCAGCATTCATACCCAAACGATAGTACAAAGAACGAAGCGAACGTTTATAACTATCGTTATTTGGTTCCAACTCATATGCTTTTTGGAAATATGGTAATGCTTTTTGGAATGCAGCATCAATTTCTACTTTTGCTTTTGCATATGCCTTTGCATCTAGATAAGCAGCATCATCGTTCAGTTTATTACCGAGATCTACGTATGCAAAACCAAGTGTCTCAAGGAAAAGCGCATTGTTAGGCTCAATAGCAATTGCTTGCTCAAATGCCTTGAAGGATTCATCAAAACGTCCAATACGAGCTAGAATAGAACCCTTAGAATTATAGTATTGACCCACATTTGGCTCACGATTGATAGCAAGATCCAAGTATTCTACAGCTTTATCTTCTTGACCTGAATTGATATAGAGGTTGATCAAGTTTTGCATAAACCATGGCTCCTCTGGGAAGAGATCAATGCTCTTCTTGATAGATGCAACTGCATTCACTGTATCACCTTGCTCAAGATAAATCTGATAAATATATTCGTTGGCATAGATAATCTCCTTGCGAAGTGCATTTTGGTTTGCATGCTCGCTATTCATACGATCAAGAGTAGCTATTGCATCTGCATAGCGTTTTGCTTCGTAAGCAAAACGACCTGCATAGTAAAGGCAAGTGTAGTAACTTGTATCACGTACCATTTTGGCAACCTCCTCTGGATTATCTTGCATGATTTTCAACTCTGGTATGCCACAATGAGCTACAAACATATCAAATGCCAACGATGGATCATTGCTTTCATATGCAGAGAAACCCGCAATTATCAATGGTTGATGCAAGAAATACTCTTGCAACTTTGGCAGGATATTCTTTGGAGTACGTGTATCGTATTTTGCTCTACCTTTTTTGTCATAAGTTGGAACCAAAGCCAATTCATATGCTTTAGTCCAATACTCAATAGACTCCTTTACTGCATCACCCCATTGCATTACGTCAATATTACGACCCATCTGACGATTTAGGTTATTTGCGTCAAACTCTTTATATCCCACATAACCAGCCACATACCATGTATTAGCCTGATCTTTGGTCTCATCATTTACTAATGCATCCTTGATAACAGCACGCGCACCAGCATAATCTGGATTTTCAGCATCAACCAAGTTACGAGCTTTGCTTACATTACTTTTTTGTGCGAAGCAGCCTGCACCTATCAGCACAAGAGCTGCAAGAAAAATTGATTTTTTCATTTTATAAAAGGTTTTGTTTGTTTATTCTACATTATTTTGATTATCTTCAGTAGCAGCGTCTGTATTTTCCACTACATCTTCTGTTTCTTCCTTAGGTACGGTACATCCAAACATCAGTGTATCATTGCGTTTTTGCAATTCGATTAGTTTCACACCCTGTGTAGCACGACCCATCACGCGGATAGTATCCATCGCCATACGGATTGCAGTACCCGATTTGGTAATGAGCATCAAGTCCTGATCATCTGTAACGGCCTCAAGACCAATCAAATTACCCGTTTTATCCGTCAAGTTCATAGTCTTGACGCCCTTACCGCCACGATTAGTAACGCGATAGATTGGTTCGCCATTCTCATCATCGAGGTCGGTACGCTTACCGAAGCCCTTCTCTGAAATCACGAGAACAGACTCCTTACTACCTTCCTCTACACAAATCATGCCAATAACGCGATCTTGACCATCTTCGTCCAACTTAATAGCACGCACACCTGTTGCTGTACGACCCATTGGGCGAACGGTATCCTCTGAGAAGCGAACCACCTTACCATTATAAGATGCAACCAACATTTGGCTATTGCCATCTGTCAATGTCACACGAATCAAGCGATCATCCTCACGCAAACCGAGAGCAATAATACCATTTGCACGAGGACGGCTGTAGGACTCCAATGTAGTCTTCTTCATCAAACCATTCTTCGTCGCAAAAATCAAATAATGATTTTGTACATACTCTTGATCATTCAAATTCTTCACATGAATAAACGCACAAACTTTATCACCCTTTTGAATATTGATCATATTCTGCAATGCGCGACCCTTCGATTGACGATTACCCTCTGGAATCTCGTATACTTTAATCCAGTACAAACGACCTTGCTCCGTAAAGAACATCATTGTTGAGTGCATATTTGCTTGGTGCACATACTCGATAAAGTCCTCATCACGAGCTGCACTTGCTTTCGCACCTACACCGCCACGACCTTGTTGACGGAAATCGGCCAACGGAGTACGCTTGATATAGCCCAAGTGAGAGATGGTAATCACCATATCATCATCGGCATACATATCCTCTGGATTAAACTCTGTAGCCATCTTGATGATACGAGTACGACGCTCATCTGAATATTTATCCTTTATCTCAACCAACTCATTCTCAATCACTTCATAACGCATCACTTCGCTCGCCAGCAACGCGTTGAGATGTTGAATCAGAGTTTGCAACTCTTCGTATTCCTTCTTCAATTCAACAATCTTCAAGCCAGTCAATTGCGACAGACGCATATCCACAATAGCCTTTGATTGCAAGTTATCCAAACCAAAACGCTCTTCCAAATTCGTTTGAGCATCTGCTGGAGTACGACTTGCACGAATGATCTTAACCACCTCGTCAATATTATCAACTGCAATGATCAAGCCTTCCAAAATATGCGCACGCTCCTCAGCCTTCTTCAATTCATACTTAGTACGACGAACTACCACCTCCATACGGTGCTCGATAAAGTTCGCCACCATATCGTGAAGGTTCAACAATTGAGGACGACCCTTCACCAAGGCAATACTGTTCACAGAGAAACTGGACTGCAAAGCTGTATACTTATAGAGTTTATTCAACACCACTTGCGCATTTGCATCGCGTTTAATCTCCACAATAATACGAACATCACTCTTGGATTGGTCGCTAATACCCGAAATACCCTCTATCTTCTTATCATTAACAAGATCTGCGATATTCTTCACCAAGTCAGACTTCACAACGCCATATGGCAACTCGCATATCACAATACGCTCGCGACCATTATCTTCGGTCTCGATCTCTGCTTTTGAACGAATAATAATGCGTCCACGACCAGTCTCATACGCATCGCGCACGCCTTGATAACCATATATAGTACCTCCCGTTGGAAAATCAGGGGCTTTAATATGCTCCATCAACTCAGCTACAGTAATTGGCTCCACCTCCGCATTCTCCACGCGTGCTACGGCATTCTTTACATATGCCACACAACCATCAATCACTTCGCCCAAGTTATGCGTTGGCATATTTGTGGCCATACCTACTGCAATACCACTCGCACCATTCACCAACAAGTTAGGGAAACGACATGGCAATACGACTGGCTCGCGCAACGAGTCATCAAAGTTCAATTGCATATCTACGGTGTCCTTCTCGATATCGCGAAGCATCTCCTCCGCCAACTTCGAGAGACGTGCCTCTGTATAACGCATAGCAGCTGCACCATCACCGTCCACCGAACCAAAGTTACCTTGTCCATCTACCAACACATTACGCATATTCCATGGCTGTGCCATACGCACCAATGTACCATAGATACTACTATCGCCGTGAGGGTGATACTTACCCATTACCTCACCCACGATACGCGCAGATTTCTTCGTTGGCTTATCGCTGGTATTACCCAACTCATGCATTCCATACAATACACGACGGTGTACTGGCTTAAAACCGTCGCGCACATCTGGCAAAGCTCGTGCTACAATCACACTCATCGAGTAGTCGATGTACGAACTTCGCATTTCCTCATCAATCTTTACAGGAATAATTCTGTCGTTGTCTATCATATTATTTTTAGTTATTTTTATTCTTGTCCTTTAGCGCCCTTATCGTTCGTCGCCTTATGGCGACAAAGGTACTACTTTTTTTTCACACTACCAAATTTTTTATGCTATTTTTTGCGTTTTTTTGCATTTTTCCTGTTTTTTGTGATAATACCGATTTTTTACCCTTATGCCCTTAAATCGCAAATTTACTACTTTTACGCCTATCTATCATCACCTTACACATAACCGCGCACGCGCGCACATCACACGCGAAACACATCACCAAAAACCATACTACACCATCCTATACCATACTACACCACACTATCCCACACTACACCACACTACACCATCCTATACCATCCTAAACAACACTACACCATCCTAAACTTAGTTATTACTTAGTGATTAGTTAGTTATTACTTAGTGATTACTTAGTTATTCATCAAACCATACTTATATTTTGAAATAAATTTCAACAAATCGCATTTCTCTCTTTGTCAAGTCATAAATTTTCACTACCTTTGCAGACGATAATAATAAAAAAATGCCAGAGATACTCCTGCATTACATATGGCAGAAGCGCATTTGGGCGGGTTTTTCGCAGTACACTACGGATGGGAAACCCGTTGAGGTTGTGTCTGTAGGTCAGCACAACATCCATGCTGGACCAGATTTCACAAATGCACACATACGCATTGATGGACAAGATTGGATCGGCAATATTGAGATACATATCAATGCCTCTGATTGGTACAAACACCACCACCATACCAATCCTGCATATGATTCCACCATTTTGCATGTGGTTCTCAAAGCCGACAAAGAGGTCATCAATTCGCGCGGAGAAAACATTCCGCAATGCCAACTACAATATCCACATAATAGGGATTACATTACGGAACTTTTCAAGAACGGAGCACCAGATGATATACCTTGTCACAAGCAACTAGCAATAGAGCCTTCCCTACTTACAGAAAATTGGAAAACAGTTTTATTACAAAAGCGATTAGAAGCGAAACGAGAATCGATCGACCAACTGCTCAACATCACACAACAAAGTTGGACACATGCTTTCTACATCACACTCGCACATAACTTTGGCTTTCACACAAATGGGCTTCCATTTGAATTGCTTGCCCTGCAAACTCCGTTATCTTGTATTCTCAAACATCGTAATAGTCTCTTCCAAGTTACGGCCATCCTACTCGGACAATCAGGACTGCTCAACCCATCAACCCTGCTAACTGACGAGCATACTGCTCTCTGGCATGAGTATTGTTTCTTACAAAAGAAGTTCTCACTTACACCGTTACTTGCTAGCCAATGGAAGAAGGCTAGAATGCGGCCACAATCCGCTCCCGAAGTGCGAATACGCCAATTTGCACACCTACTCTACCAATCGGAGCATCTCTTCCCACAACTCATGGATGCATCGACCATCAATGACATGGCAGATATACTCACATTGAAATATTCAGAGGATACAACATACACTCGTGTACTACGCCCTTTGCCTTTAGGCAGAAAATCAATAGAGATATTGCTAATCAATACCGTTATTCCATACAGATTTGCCTACACACATGGCAATATCCAAGATGCTATAAAGGGCTTACAACACATCAAAAAAGAAGACAATACTATCATTCGACAATGGGAAATGCTTGGACAAGAGGTTCATTCCGCGGCAGATACACAAGCGTTAATACACCTCTACCAAAACTACTGCCAACCTCACCTATGCTTTAATTGCCAAATAGGACATCAAGTATTTAGTTACAAGCAGCTAGAGTTATTTTGAAAATAGAAACAACAATAATTAATTTATATAATCATGAAAAAAATCCTATTATCCATCATGGTATTAGCAGGCTTAGTGGCTTGCAATACCACAGAGAAAGTGGCGGTTGTAGATCGCAATGCCGACACCCAAAATCCAATCATGCCTATCGTATATAACGGTGGCGATGATTTTACTCAAACTATCTATCTAACAGATTACTTACCACAAGTAACATGTTTTGATAGCCTCGTATTTACCACAGAGCCAAGTTATCAAGTATTGAAAGTGGAAGAAGGCCAACTCACATTTACTGGCGACTACTCACTTTCTATCTTGAATGTCAAAGATTTGACCACAGGTATCACATACGATATCCCTATCATCCCTCAATCTAAATATGAGGTTGGACTTGTGACCAAATCCTTCACTGACTCGACCATCACTATTGGCGTGCTCAACGAATATGAGCATCTCCAATTCCGCGTGCTCTGGCAAGACACTCGTGCTACTGAGTTTGTTAGCTATGGTCAATACGATCCAGAAGCTACCATCACAATCGAAAAAGCGTGGCGTGAGAGCAAAGGCCGTAGTTTCATCCGCGTATTTGCTTTGGGCGATGGCAAAAACCTCAACGATTTACTCATTCCATTGGAAAATGGCAAAGTGCTTGCTGATGCTGCTCAACTTACCCGTCACGATGATCAAGCACAAGTACTCTACTCCTTGATGATCGACCGTTTCCACAACGGAAACAAGAAAAACGACTGGAAAATGAATAGCCCAGAAGTTCTTGACATCGTAGATTACCAAGGTGGCGATATCGCGGGTATCACTCAAAAAATCAAAGATGGTTTCTTCAACGATCTTGGCATCACCACCATCTGGATTTCTCCTATCACCCAAAACCCATGGGATGCCTGGGGCTTAAACAAATTCCCTAATGGCAACAAATACGATAACACCAAAGCATATACCAAATTCTCTGGTTATCACGGATATTGGCCAATTTACGCAACTGAAGTAGAAAAACGCTTCACCACGGAGGAAGAACTCCACGAGATGTTAGATGTAGCTCACGCACACGGATTGAACGTGATTCTTGACTATGTAGCTAACCACATGCACATCAACTCTCCTACTTTGCAAGCACACCCAGACTGGCATACCGATAGTATCTTGCCTGATGGTCGTCGCAACTTCGAGTTGTGGGATGAGGCTCGTCTTACCACATGGTTTGATGTGCATATCCCAACCCTCGATCTGGAACGCCCAGAAGTATGTGCTCCTATGACAGACTCTGCACTCGTATGGCTTGAGAAGTTTGACTTCGATGGTTTCCGCCACGATGCTTGCAAACACATTCCACTCAACTACTGGCGTGAACTTGGTGCTAAGATGAAACAACGCTACCCTAACCGCCATATTTGGATGATTGGTGAGACTTATGGCGACACCAAACTCATCGGCTCATATGTGAAGAGCGGCCTATTGAATTCACAATTTGATTTCAACATCTACCATACCGCTATTGATGTGTTTGGAAAACCAAACCAATCACTCAAGAGCATCAACAAGACTATCCTTGAGTCTCTTGCTGCATATGGTTCACACCACACGATGGGTAACATCTCTGGCAACCACGACAAATGCCGTTTCATCTCATTGGCAGGTGGAGCAGTTAGTTGGAACGAGAGCGACAAAGCTGCTGGTTGGAAGCGTCATATTGGCGTAACTGCTGACGGCGATGCTGCACGCGAAGAGGCTGCATATAAAGCGGCTATGCTCCTTGAAGTAATCAACCTCACCATCCCTGGTGTGCCATGTATCTACCAAGGTGATGAATACGCAGAGGCTGGTGGTAATGACCCTGACAACCGTCACATGATGAAGTTCAACGGACTAACCGACCGTCAACAACAATTCCGCGATGAAGTACAAAAACTTGTACAACTGCGTCGCAACTCATTGCCTCTCATCTATGGCGAGTACATCCCTGTGACCGTTACAGACAAACTCCTTGTTTTCGATCGCACATACATGGGACAAACCGTACGCGTAACCATCGATTTGGATAAACTCGAATATTCAATTCAATAATTTTATAAAACTTTTTAAAACATGAAAAAACTTTTTATTGCTGCACTTGCACTACTCGCATTGGTATCTTGTGCACCTAAGCAACAATGCAATGCTGTCCATACCAAATGGGCTTATGACGCAACTATCTACGAGCTCAACACTCGTCAAGCTACTGAGGAAGGTACTTTTGCTGCTGCTGAAGCTCTCCTTCCTGAAATTAAAGAAAGTGGTGTGGATATCATCTGGATCATGCCTATCCAACAAATTGGTGTCCTCGAGCGCAAAGGTACTCTAGGTAGCTACTACGCTATTACCGACTACTGCAAATTCAATCCTGAGTTTGGTACACGAGCTGATTTCGAGTCTTTCCTCGCAAAAGCACACGAACTAGGCTTGAAGGTTATTCTCGACTGGGTAGCTAACCACACTGCTCCAGATAGCGAGTGGACCAAAAACGATGGTTGGCACTACCGCGATAGCCTTGGTAACCTCATGGTACAATACGACTGGACTGACATCTCTAAACTCAACTACGACAACCAAGACATGCGTGCTGAGATGAAGAAAGCTATGCATTGGTGGATGGACACTATCGGCATTGATGGTTTCCGTTGCGATGTAGCTGGCGAAGTTCCTACTGATTTCTGGAACGATGTAATGGCTGAAATCCGCGTAAAACACCCAGATATGTTCACCCTTGCAGAGGATGAAGCTGAGGCACAAGATCTCACAGAGAGTGCATTTGACATGTACTATGGCTGGGAACTCCACCACCTCATGAATGGCGTTGCTCAAGGCAAAAAGACGGTAGAAGACCTCTGGGGTTATTTTGCTAAGGTGGACACCACAATCCGCAAAGAGGCTATCCGCATGAACTTTACCTCTAACCACGATGAGAACTCATGGAATGGTACCGAGTTCGAGCGTATGGGCGATGCTACCGATCTCTTCGCAGCATTCACATATATTGTTCCTGGTATGCCTATGATCTACACCGGTCAAATGAGTGGCAACCACCATCGTCTTGAGTTCTTTGAGAAGGACGTGATTGATCGCGTAGAGAACGCACCACAAAAAGCTTTGTACAAAGGTCTCAATGACCTTCGCGCTGCTAACCGTGCATTGTGGAGCAACGAGAAAGGTGCTGACATGGTTCGTCTCACCGCTGACAATGATAAGGTATTCGCATGCGTGCGTACAAAATCTTGCCCAAAACATGGCGACAACACCGTTATCGCAATCATGAATATGTCTGCTGAGCCACAAACTGTTACTCTTGACCTCACCAACCTCGAGGGCGAATACAACTGCTTGTGCGGTAAGACTATGATTGTGGAAGCTAATCAAACCATCGAGCTTACTCCATGGAAATATATTATTTTAACTAAGTAATTCGTTACTAAAATATAAAATGGGTGTGTCATCACGACACACCCATTTTTTTGTTAATATATTTCCACATATTCGATCTGTTCTTCTCGGCTTTTCTCTAAAGAATTAACTTGGAATTCTACTCGATCAAAATCTATGGTGTGCATATCAATGCATCTGATCGTACTATTGTACATCGTGTGATAGTATAAGCGCCTATTTTTCAAGTCAGTAGCAATTGTTATCTGCGTTGCACTTGGCATATTCGGCACTAAATCTGAATCAGTAAACTGTATGCCTATAGGTATATCAAAGTTATTTAGCAAATGGAATGCTTGTACTACGGTATGCTCTGGTTTCTCTAGTCGTGGAGCGGTGCTTTGGAAGAACGCAGCACGCACAAAGCGAGAGGGAGGAGTCATGTCGCCAGGCAAGCCGTGCAAACCACTACCTCCACCAAAGGCCCTCAAATCTAAAGAACCCACTTGACGATGATTAATCGAGCCGGACATCAGGTTTACATAATTATTTAGATTAGTCAAATGCCATGTAAACTCAGGCGAATTGGTAAGCACGCCTAATGGATTCTCATGTATCATAACTTGCTGATTGACAATCTCAACTACCACTTGCCTACCTGATTCTTCTGTCACACGCCAATGTACAGTAGAAGCACGAGGATCAATACCTATCACACGAATAGTGGGCAGCAAGGCTATCATCTCGTCAATGGTAGCGCAGGTACTAAGTACCCATGCCACAAACTGCATATCGCTCACACACATCGACTTGTCTGCTTCCTTATACGGCAGATATTCGCCATAATCAGGGAAATAGAACAATCCAGCAGCTAAACCTGCCTCGTTGATACCTTCCATTATAAACTCATCGTTTTCCACGGCAATGCCTACATAGCCATATTCGGCAGTAAAACTCTTACCTAGGGGTGTACCATCTGGCAACCAAGAACGTTGCTTCTGACCTTTTGGTACAATCACACACATCGCATTGAGAGGCTCTGCAGCCCATTCAATAGTACGAGCCGTTACTGTCATGCTGTCAATTGTTTGCAGGGTAATACCCGTGCATGCTTGTGATCTTGATAAGCCCAAAGCTCCGGTCATAAATATGACCAATAGAAATAATTTTTTCATAGTTAATAAAGTTTAAGTTAGTTTATAATTGCTCCTCATTGTTTGCAGCATGATTACCTACTGCAAACACTTGAGCTACTGCTTCTCCTTGCAAAACGATGCTTCCGAACATCACATAATTAGACTGATCTACCTGTCCTAGATCGCACTCCTTTCGCAGAGTTGTTTTCAAACACTCATACTTGCCATTCAGTATATATTCGCTTACCACAAGTTCGGTAGATTCTAGCAGTACGGCATCTGCAGGCACTTCATCTCCAATTTCAAGCAGAATCACATCTCCAACTACAATATCCTTACGAGGTACTAAATGTATCTCGCCTTCGCGCACTACTTTTACTAAGGCATTATCCCTCACCTCATTGATACGTTCGCATCGTTTATCATTATGGCGTTTTACGAGTCTACGAATCGAAGCAATAAGTAACACGACTCCAGCTACAAAAGTTAATAACAAAACGCATGCCAAGAATGCAATCCATATTTCATATGGAATATCTCCAGTAAACAAATCAACTAGTGGGATGACCAATAGCATTACCACAATTGCTATCAACACTCCTCTGACAAACCACAGTGAGAGTGTCTGCAGTAAACCTTCTGTAGTTTGGTCCCCTAATGGTGCACTAGAGAGAGTATTTGCACCAAAATACCTACGATTTTCTGCTACTTGCAGAGCAGTCAATCCATTGTACATCTGTCTCATAGTTAGTGTGTTTAATTTGGTTAATATTAGGTTTAATGGCATTGAGCCCTTTTGTTCGCTGCAAAGGTACTGCGCCGCGCAAACATACTAAAAAAACAACAATATTGTTATTTCTCTCACCTAGATGATTGGCAGAAAAATAACAATATTGTTAATAGACCTCTCTTTTCTATACTACACTATATTACTTCAAGTGTTTCCACAGAGGATAATCTACAAACATCATATCCCCTGAAGCGGTATGCAGAAAAATCTTTGTAGATTCTATAGCTATATAATAGCGTGATTTATCGCTTGTATCTTGTGGCATATAATAATTCAAATCTTGTTCATCAATATGATGAGTTATGGTAGTACGAATACGAGCAATATAACCACGTATATTCTGCACATCTTCTAAATATGATCGTGCTTCGGCAATGGGCGTTTCCCTAAATTGATTGCATATTGCATGATATGTATTTCCCAAGCGCTGTACATCTTTATCCGACAAAGGATAATGTTGCCCTGCCTTTACCAACCCACCGTGATGCGTACAATATGTTTGATGCAAGATAAAAACATATGTAGCCAATTGTGTCGCACTCATCTGCACTTCTACTCCCCTCATCCATATACGGCGTGCAGGCAAATCTATCAATATGCGATTTTCTTCGCCATTGGTGTGATGACGCGCCAAAAAATCAAACAACTGCTTATAAAATCCATGATAGTGAAACAATGTTTTGCCGCGTTTCGGACGATGATACTCTGGCTCTGTAATAAAAGTCTCATATTCATCTAAAAAACCACGAACTTCATTCAATACACTATTGGGTTCATCATCCAATCGAATCGTCAGAAAATTGATAAAATAGGCATCTTGTTGTGTAGCCATAGATGCGGGTACATGCGATTTTCCTACATTAATCAACAGCGATGGCTCTATATCATAAAAATGATTCTGATGCGATGAATTAGCCAAATAATTGCGTGTAAAACTCTCTGTAGTAAAATTAATCAGTCGATCATACAACGTATTGAGCATCTCACTCGACAAACGCGGATTCATATAGCGAATAATATCACACAGATAACCACGATCCATTTCGCGGAGAGACTGACACACTTTAGGAATATATATAAACTCAAACTTCCATAGATGTAACAGATTCGCTATCATTTCATATTGCTGCAAGATTTCCTCATTAATGGCTGGCATATAGTCACTCTCAATATATACTACATATTTCTCCTGATGTTGCCAGCCTTTCATCAATACCGATAACAAATAATATTTATCACGCGTATCATTAAGCAAGAGCGACAATGTCTGCAACAGCAATGCCTCACGTGCCACACACGAATTATCCGCATAAGCGGCTTGTTGTAAAATAGAATATATCTTTTTCTGTTCAGCAGGAATCATATGCTTGATATAACCAACAGCTTCTGCCTGCGAAATAAACTGAGCTTCATACAATTCATCTTGAGAAATATCAAAACTGCTAATAATCTGGTTATATAGCGAAATCTCTTCCTTACATATTACATCATCAGATTTGATAAGGTCTGATATCAGACGCGCAATAGCTATTTTCTGGTGGTGTCGCATAATAATTTAAAATATATTAATAATCTGTTGGGCAAAGGTACTATATTTTTCTGAATACGCAAAAAAAACAATACAAAATATGTTGTTAAACAATAAAAAAAATGGAAAGAGTTATATCTCCTTCCATTTTTTTTCGTAAGACAAATCTGTTATTATGGCAACATCAATGCAGCAACAAGTGCAAGAATTGCATAGAACTCTGGGAGCGCAGCATAGATCATAGTGTTGGTTTGTACATCATGACCAGCAGCAATACCTGCGATACCATTAGCACAAACTTGACCTTGACGGATAGCAGAAAGCAAGCAAACCAAACCTACTGCTAGACCTACAGCAAAAAGCATTGGGCCTTGAGCCGCAAAATCTTTACCCATCCACATCAAGAAAGCTACGAAACCGTAAAGACCTTGAGTAGCAGGAAGAGCAGAGAGAATCATGTAAGAGCTTGATTTCTCTTTGTTCTTCTTCAACGCACCTTCTGCAGCATTACCAGCGATAGTGGTACCAAAAGCAGATCCTACACCAGCGAGACCTAACATCAAGCCCCAGCCGAGATAACCTAAAATTTCATTCATAATTGTAATTCTTTTATTTTGATTATTAATTTTTGATTCGAGATTCGGGAGTTAGGATTCTAGACATAACTCCTTGATTTATTCTTATTTCTTAAATGGTTTGTACAATGTACCTTTCCCTTCGTAACCAGCGTTTTTGAAGTACTCCACGAAGCTCAAACGCAATGGGTGAACAAACGCACCAAGCGCTGACATCGCCAAGTTCAACACGTGACCTAATATCAAAATCAGTACGAATGGCAACCATTGCCATGTTGCCCCTTCAGTAGTGCCACCCATCACCATCAAGCCCAAATTGTTGAACGCAGCACCCAACATACCGCCTGCCAAACCAAGGGCATAGAGACGGATATAGGAGAGCACATCACCTAAAATACCAGTGGCCATATTGTAGGTATCCCACAAACCGGCACCGATATTAATCAAAGGATTACGACCTGGAGTATTGAAGATATAGATAGCCAAAGCTGAAACTACACCCACAGCGATAATCGTCCATTTGAATATTGACGCTGGCAATACAGTCATACCTAGGATAGCTACAATCAAGCCACCTACGATAAGCAATGTCCAACCCCAAGTAGCAATATTTTCCTTGAAGCCAAATTGCTTGGTGTAGCAGATGGATTTCACCACCATTGCTAGACAGATATGGAATACACCAATCAATATTGCCAATACCATTTGAATCGAATAAGAAGAACCTGCTAGCAAAATATTGCCTGCAACATTTGGATCAGCCAAGGAAGCAGGAGCCCATGCGTTTACCATAATATTCTTAAGTGCATCAGGCATCCAATCAGCCTCATAGATATTGATACCCATGAATGTTCCTAGGAAGAAACCTACTATGGTTGTACCTACACCTAGTACAGTGATGATAGGGCCAAGGCCTTCAAACATGGCGATATTGAGTTTCTTCTTAGCAATGAGAACACCAATAATCATGAGCAAGATACCATAACCACAGTCACCCATACACATAGCGAAGAAAAGCAAGAAAAATGGTCCTAATATTGGTGTAGGATCAAATTCGCCATAGTTAGGCCAACCATACATACCTGTCAGACTCTCAAAGAGTTGTGTAAACTTGTTATTGCGCAGTTTGATAGGAGTATTGTCTTCTGCTGTAGGGTCCTCCTCTTGATAATACACATCCTGTTTGGTAAGCATCTCTTGGAGTGCAGGCACATGGTCGATTGGACAGAAACCCTCAAGGAGTTTCAAAGCATCATCACACTCGGTCTCTGTATTGAGTGTAACTCGCTTCCAATCGATTTGTTGTTGCAAATCATTGAGTTCAGCTTCCAAAACTGGTATATTCTCCTTTGCCCAGAGTTCAATGCGTGCGTCTTGCGCTACGAGCAGACCTTTCAAGCCCTCTACATCCTTCTGCAAATCAGCAGCAGACTTCTCGTTCAAGTATTGCTCTTGGCAAACACTTGCCTCATCGCCTAATAACCTCATCGCCTCATCGCCTGACGAAGTCACCTGTACAAAGTACACTATCGCTCCTTCTTCTGCCACTTTAATGCCCCACTCTTCTTGGAAGAGTTTTTTCGAGCAAGAGAAATAGCGAAGAGTGTAGCCTGCTGATTTGAGTTGCTCTAGACGCTCTGCAGAGAAATCGCCCCAGATAGCCATACGAGCTGCCTCTTTTTGGGTAGCCACAATGCGTTGCTCGAGGTTAGCCTTCTCTGTAAGCAATTGATCAGGAGCACCTTGCGCAATGATCTTTCGGTTTTGTTCAGCCTTGGCAAGGAGTTCTTGCAAGTGTGCATCATCTGCCATGCCTGCCGCTTTCTTAGTCACATGCACTACTCCCACCTCGCGCAACTGCTCGAGGAAGGCCTCATACTCACGATGGAACACCAAGAAGGTGTATTTCTTCATTTGCGTAATCATGCTTGTGCCTCCTTTCTTGCTTGCTCCTCAGCCATACGTGCTTCTGCTTCGCGTTTGGATTTTACAATCTTTTGCGATGACTTACTGAGGTTCTCTTCATCTTCCATAAAACGCTTAATCTTACGAATAGCGTCTTGATAACCAGGTATTTGCACTTTCTCAAAGAGGTTCACCTTTTGGGTTGTCTTCTTACGTGCATAGTCAAGGAGCTCCACCTTACGGCGTACAAACTCCTGACGAATACCTACATCGGCAATGGCTTTGAGTTGGTTGAAACCGTCTGCAAACCATTTAGGACTTGAGAAGATGCTAAACTCTTTGGTTGAGTACACCACCTCTTCCAATACGGGTACGCGCACGCCCGCGATCTTCTTGATAGACATGCGCACGTCGTCCACATGGATAAGCGAGGTGTCGAACTCGCCCCATAGAGCCAACATCTGGTCGTAGTCCTTGATTCGGCGGTCCACTTCCTCATCCAGCGCCTTAATCTCGTCCTTTGCACGCTTCACTTCAAGTCGAAGAGCCGACTCTTTGCTCTGAAGCGTAGGCAGAGTACGTTGGCGCATTTTGAGGTCCTTCTCAAGTGCCTGCAACGATGTTTTATTAAATTGATATTGAATTGCCATAATTAATATTATGCTTTTGGCCAATATTTATCCACCAATGCTTGCTTGATATTTGCCTCTTCTGGTTTGAAGTACTTAGCAAACAAAGTCCAAGCTACATCCAACATCTGAGTGGTGTTGATATTCACATCGATAGCCAAAATTTGGCTGGAGTAGTCCTTTGCAAACTCAAGGCAACGCTCGTCGTAATTGGTGAGATCGAAACCGTTCTCTTGCTTGGTTTTTGCGTTTGCAGCATCAGCATAGAGGCGAACGGCAGCATTCATCACTTGTGGGTGATCTTCGCGCGTTTTCTTACCTGCAACCAACTGTTTCAAACGAGACAGTGAACGGAATGGGTCAACGATTACCTTACCAATATCACTATCACGACGGAGGTACAACTGACCCTCGGTGATATAACCCGTGTTATCTGGAATAGCATGGGTAATATCGCCACCAGACAAGGTGGTCACAGCGATAATGGTGATTGAGCCACCACCTGCTTCCTCTGGGAATTGTACGGCTTTCTCGTAGATCTTTGCAAGGTCAGAATAGAGTGAACCTGGCATAGAATCCTTAGATGGAATCTGATCCATACGGTTACTTACGATAGCCAATGCATCGGCGTACAAGGTCATGTCGGTCAAGAGCACCAACACTTTCTCGTGCTTTTGTACCGCGAAGTACTCAGCTGCGCACAATGCCATATCTGGAATCAACAAACGCTCTACTGGTGGGTTCTCAGTGGTGTTTACGAAAGACACGATACGGTCCAATACACCCGCGTTAGAGAACACGTTCTTGAAGTACAAATAGTCATCGTTGGTCAATCCCATACCGCCCAAGATAATCTTATCTGCCTCTGCACGCAGAGCCACGTTTGCCATCACTTGGTTATATGGTTGGTCTGGGTCTGCAAAGAATGGAATCTTTTGTCCAGATACCAAGGTATTGTTCAAGTCGATACCTGCGATACCAGTAGCGATGAGCTCAGATGGTTGTTTACGGCGAACTGGGTTCACACTTGGACCACCAATCTCCACCTCTTGACCCTCGATAGCAGGTCCGCCATCGATTGGATCACCATAGGCGTTGAAGAAGCGACCAGCCAATTGCTCGCTCACCTTGAGTGATGGAGCCTTGCCAAGGAACACTACTTCTGCATTGGTTGGGATACCCTCTGTACCCTCAAACACCTGCAATGTCACATCGTCGCCCATAATCTTAACGACCTGTGCCAACTTACCATTCACGGTAGCGAGCTCGTCGTTACCTACTCCTTCGGCTTTCAGCGAGCAAGTTGCTTTGGTGATAGCCGTGATTTGAGTATAAATCTTTTGAAATGCTTTTGCCATAGTCGTTATGCTTTTATTTGACGCTCAGCGAGCAAGTCGTTGAGTTGTTGTTGATACTTATTAAATTCTTCGCTCTTGAACTCGCTATAGTTCATCTGCTTGCAGAGGTTAATCACGCGCTTGAAGTATTCGCTTACGTCAAGGAAGTTGGTGAAGTTGTAGTCATGCTTGCAGATATCCATCACGAGGTTGAGGATATATTGTTGACGCTCCAATGGGCACACAGCATCGATCTTGTCGAATGCATCTTGTTGCAGTACCACGAAGTCGATTACCTCTGATTTCCAGAACTCCTCGTGATAATCTACTGGCACACCGTCGTCACCCAAGATGTTGATTTGCTCTTGAATCTCCTTACCGCGTTGCAAGTAGGTCTTCATATCGTTCACTTTGCCGAGCCACTTATCGTCGATGATACCAGCGATATACTCCTCAAACTCAGGATATTCGATGTACTTTGAATAAGAATCAATTGGGTTCACAGCTGGGTAACGCTTGCGGTCAGCACGAGCTTGCTCCAATGCGTAGAAGCAGCGAGCCACTTTCTTAGTACCCTCAGTCACAGGCTCCTTCAGGTTACCACCCGCAGGAGATACAGTACCCAAGAAAGTTACTGAACCAGTCTTACCATTATTAAGGTACACGTAACCTGCGCGCGCATAAAACGCACCAATGATAGCAGACAAGTCCATTGGGAAGGCATCTTGACCTGGCAACTCCTCTAGACGGTTAGACATCTCACGCAATGCTTGTGCCCAACGTGAAGTAGAGTCAGCCATCAACAACACGCGCAAGCCCATCGAACGGTAGTACTCTGCAATTGCCATAGAGGTATATACAGATGCCTCACGCGATGCCACAGGCATGTTAGATGTGTTGGCGATAATGATGGTACGCTCCATCAGTTTGCGACCTGTATGTGGATCTTCCAACTCTGGGAACTCAGTAAAGGTCTCCACCACCTCGTTTGCACGCTCACCGCAGGCAGCGATGATCACGATATCTGCCTCAGCTTGCTTAGAGATAGCATGTTGGAGCACGGTTTTACCAGTACCGAAAGGACCAGGGATAAATCCTGTACCGCCCTCGCAGATTGGGTTAGCGGTGTCGATAGTACGCACACCTGTTTCCAGCAATTTGAATGGACGTGGTTTGCTCTTGTATGCCAATACTGGCTTCTTCACTGGCCACTTTTGTACCATGGTCACATTGTGGTCATTGCCTTCAGCGTCGGTCAACACAGCGATGGTGTCGTGAATCTTGTACTCGCCAGCAGCCACGATGCTCTTCACGGTGTATGTGCCTTCGAATACGAATGGTACCATGATCTTGTGTGGTTGGTAGTTCTCATCTACCTCACCCAACCATGCAGCAGCTTCCACTTTGTCGCCTACCTTAGCGATTGGCTCGAACTTCCATAGTTTTTCCTCGTCCAATGGGAAGTTGTACTCACCACGTTGGAGGAAAACGCCGGTCAACTTATCGAGGTCGTTTTGCAGACCATCGTAGTTGCGGCTCAAAAGACCAGGACCGAGGGTTACCTCAAGCATGTGTCCTGTAAACTCTACGGTATCGCCGACTTTCAATCCACGGGTGCTTTCAAACACTTGTACATAGACATTGTCGCCAATCACCTTAATGACCTCTGCCATCAATCGGGTCTCACCGAGCTTGATGTAGCAGATTTCGTTTTGTGATACAGGTCCATCTACCACCACAGTCACCAGGTTGGCGATGATACCTTTTACTTTTCCTGTTGTCATATCTTTATTGTAAATTTATTCCTTTTTTCATACCTGCTACCAACTCGCGGAACACCTTCTCGCCTTGCTCCACAGTGAGAACTGCCCAGCGATTCAACATTTCTGCTTGCAAGTAGTAAGCCAATACATTTTCAATAGAGAAGTTCACGAACAGTGTCTTCTCCTCCAACCATGCAAAGCGGATGGCGTCCATCTGTTTCTCACGCTCCATGAGGTTATCAATCTCCACGAGCGCCATCACTTCCGACAGATTATCCATCACGCCTGCCAAGCCAAAATCCTTTTGTGGCAAGTCCTTACGCAAGATCTCTGCCACAGGGTTATGCCCAACGATTGCCTTACGCACATCAAAACCGTGACGACGACAAATAGTAGCTGCCAACACATTGTTCATGTCTTGGTTGAAGGCAAACCATTTGCGAACGAACGCGTTTTTGCTCGCAAGACCCATTTCGTATAGCACCTGCGTGCGCACGTCGGTTTCTGACAGCACTTCGCGTGCGTCTTCCCACCAGCTTGGCTGATTCAAGATTGTCTCGTCATACTCGGCAATCTTATCCAGCACTTCCTGCGCATCAGATGGCATACGCAACACGGAAAGCAGTTGCAGGTCCTTCTCGGTGAGTGTCTCACCAAAAAGCTCCAGCAGAGCGTCCATGGACATGGGCGCTTCCCCACCTGCTTTCAAGTCAGGCAAACCAGCCAATAAACATTCGTATCCCATAATTACATTGTTTAGCGTTGTGTAGTGTTGTTTAGTGTTGCTTAGCGTTGTGTAACAATTCTACACCATTCTACACAATTCTACACCATTCTACACAATTAAAACAGCAAATCAATCAACTGTGGACGCAAGAACTCTTTGAAGTACTCTACAAACTCCTTCTCGCCGAAGTTCAATTTGTAGCCACCTTTCTCTGGTACGATAGCGAAATCGGTCTTGATGCCTTTCACTTCGTTGATCTTCACGCCTTTCTCCAGCAAACCTTTTGCGTTAGCAGCAAAGTATTTCTTCAATGCCTCTGCATCTTTTGCCTCAATGGTTACATCGCCATCTTTCGCCATTTGCTCAGCGAGTTTAGCGATCACACCTTGCATGAATTTTGCATCAGCAGTTGCAGCTTTCACGCTGTCAGCAGCCACTTGCTCGGTAAGCAGGTTGGTCACCTCTGTCTTGAGTGCGCTTACGCTTTGCTCAGCAAAGAGTTTCAACTCGGCACGAGTGTTCTTGTCCATCTCTGCCAATTTTGCTTCTGCAGCAGCCAATTTCTCAGCTGCCTCTTTCTCGGCTTTAGCCACGATAGCAGCTGCTTGCTCTTGAGCTTTTTCTACAATTGCTGCTGCTTCGGCATTACCTTTCTCCACGCCTTCCGCGTAGATCTTGTTGGTCAATTCTGATAGATTCATTGTATATAGTTTTTTAATATTTCGTGCTACATTTTCTTTCTTTTTTTAGGCATTTCAACCGCAAAAATCCACAAAAACCCAATTTCGCTACAAAGGTACTACTTTTTTTTGAATTAAGCAAATAATAATTTAAAATTATTAATTTATGTGATTTTTGTTCGTCTCATCTACCAATTTGGCTATAAATAAAAGCCGCAAAATCAGTTATACAACCAATTATGCGGCCTTATAGGAATATTATCCATGTCTTAAATGGATATCTCAACTTCTTTATCCGTAAAACTTTTAGGTAAACTACGACAATTGTAGGTTGACGCCATGGACTCACCATACGCACCTGCACTGCGTATTGCTAAAATATCCCCACGCTGGGTAACGGGCAACACTAAATCTTTATCAAACACATCACTAGACTCACATATCGGACCTACCACATCGTATTTCTCCTGTATATCCAACCGCGAAGTCAAATTCACAATCTTGTGTTTTGCTTGGTACAATGCGGGGCGAATCAATTCTGTCATACCTGCATCTACGATGGCAAATTGCTTGGTTGCCGTCTGCTTGACATACAACACACGCGTAATCAGACTGCCACATTGCGCCACCACAGAACGACCCAACTCGAAATGCAACGACTGCTCTGGACGCAAATGCAAATGTTGTTCAAAAACTTGGAAATATGCTTTGAAATCAGCTATAGGATGTTCAGAAGGCGACTGATAATCAATCCCTAGCCCACCCCCGACATTAATTACCGTAGGATAGATTCCATTTTTATGAAGCAGGTGCTGAATCTCGTTGATGCGTTCACACAATGCCACGAAATCATGCATATTAGTAATCTGGCTGCCTATATGGAAGTGCAACCCAATGAAAGAGATATTGGACAGCTGCTGCGCCAACTGCACCACCTGTAGCATATCATGGAGCGCAATGCCGAACTTGTTCTCCGCCATGCCTGTGATGATATGCGTATGAGTATGCGCTTCTACATCAGGATTGATACGCAAGCATACACGTGCGATTTTTCCTTCACGGGCAGCTAATTCGTTGATAACTTCTAGTTCAGGAATACTTTCGACATTGAAGCAGAAAATATTGTGCTGCAGAGCAGTCAATATTTCACGGTCGCTCTTCCCTACCCCTGCATAGACAATCTTGTCCGCAGGAAAACCAGCATCAATTGCCTTCTGCACTTCACCACCACTCACGCAATCAGCCCCTAAGCCTGCCTGCTGGATAATCTCAAGCAAACGAGGATTGGCATTCGCCTTCATGGCATAATGCACATGGTAGTTGGGATATGGCACAATCTCCTTGGCTATAGCAGCCAATGTGGTACGCAGCAATGCGGTATCATAGTAATAAAACGGAGTTTCTGGAAACATAATTGGCTATCAGTTAAACAAATACTTACTCAGCGATTCAAGGGCACGCTTCTTGTCGTGAGCAGAAACAAGGAACGATATATTGTGATTGCTTCCGCCATACGAAATCATGCGCACTGGCACATCCTTCAACGCTTCAGCAGCCACCGATTCGAAGCCCACATTTCTCCAATCCAAATCACCTACCACACAAATGATACACATATTGTCATCTACCTCCACAACACCCAGTTTCTTGAGTTCGTTGAGTATGGGCAAGAGATTTGTTTTATCATCTATTGACACAGACACACCCACCTCTGAGGTACAAATCATATCGATACTGGTCTTGTAGTTCTCGAAGATTTCAAACACCTTGCGCAAGAAGCCGTATGCCAATAACATTCGGCTACTAGTGATATTAATCGCCACAATATTATCTTTGGCCGCTACCGCCTTGATTTTGCGATGCTCTACCATATTGCTAATCACTGTACCAGGCGCAGTAGGATCCATCGTATTGAGCAGTTTAACAGGCACGTTAGCGTATTTGGCAGGTTGAATACATGTTGGGTGCAAGATCTTTGCGCCGAAATAAGCCAACTCAGCCGCCTCGTCAAAGTGCAAATGACTCACAGGAGTAGTATTCTCTACAAAACGAGGGTCGTTGTTGTGCATACCGTCAATATCAGTCCAGATCTGAATCTCTGACGCACACAACGCACCTCCTACTAACGAAGCCGTATAATCACTACCACCACGCTGCAAATTATCAATTTCGCCTGTAGCATTCATACAGATAAAACCTTGCGTGATATAGATATCCTTGCCTGGATGCGCAGCTAACTGCTTGAGCAGTTGCTCTTGAATATACTTCTGATCTGGTTCACCATCCTCTTTAGTTCGCATAAACTCCAATGCTGACAGCAGTACGGCGCTATGCCCTTGCTCTAGCACATCATATTAGTGCTCAATATCTCACCTTGAGCCACGATGATTTTCTCCTCTTTTGCCGTGAACGCACCTTTTGTTTGCAGGCGTATTTCATTAAACACCTTTTGCACAATCAGATTTGTCTGATGCTTGTACTCATCGGTAGAATACAATTTATCAATATGGACTTTATACTTATCTTCTAGCTTATTAATGCAAGCATTGGCTCCCTCTTGATTTTGCTTATATAGGTAATCCGCTATCTCTAATAGACTATTCGTAGTGCCTGACATTGCAGAGAGAACTACCATATTTTGTTCTCCATCCGCAATCAGTTCTACTACATTTTTCATCCGTTGTGGCGACCCTACAGAGGTACCACCAAATTTCATCACTTTCATCGTATCCTCTCTTGTCCTTAATCTTTCTGTCCTATTGCCGCCAAGCCACCTTGCGATGTCTCTTTATATAGCGATGGCAAATCGTGACCTGTTTGCTTCATCACATCTACTACACGGTCAAAAGTTACATTATGCGTACCATCAGAAAACGCTGCATACATATTGCTATCTAGCGCACGAGCAGCTGCAAACGCATTGCGCTCGATACAAGGTATCTGTACCAAACCGCATACAGGATCACAAGTCATGCCCAAGTGATGCTCCAGGCCCATCTCCGCTGCATACTCAATCTGCGCCAACGTGCCACCAAACAGTTGATTCACAGCGCCTGATGCCATCGCACATGCTACGCCAACCTCACCCTGACAACCTACCTCGGCACCAGAGATAGAAGCATTCTCCTTCACCACATTACCAATCAAACCGGCTGTAGCCAAAGCATGCAAGATGCGTGTCTCCGAGAAATCACGCGAACGCCATGTATGATACAATACTGCTGGCAATACTCCACACGAACCGCATGTAGGCGCCGTCACAATCTTGCCACCTGAGGCATTTTCCTCGCTTACCGCCAACGCATATGAAAAAACCAATCCACGAGTACGGAGATTATCTTTATATGCCGCAACCTTGATATAGTAGCTTGCTGCTTTACGACGCAAATGCAATGGACCGGGCAACACTCCTTCGTGGTCCAATCCGCGCTCAACAGCTTCACGCATCACTTGCCATACCTCACGCAGATAGTCCCATATCTCTTTACCCTCGTGATGCTCCACATACTCCCAATAGTCCCAACCCATCTTATCGCAATATTCTTTGATTTCTGATAAACGCGATAGCGGATAAATATCCTCCGCCTTATCGCCTTTAGCTTTATCGCCTAATAGCCTAATACCGTCAGGGTCTTCAGCCAAAGCACCTCCACCTACAGAATATACTGTCCATTCCGAATCTAATTCGCCTTTTCCATCCCACGCACAAAAACGCATGCCATTGGGGTGAAATGGCAAAAACTCATCATGCCACACAATCTCCACCGATGGAATCACATCGATGATGGCTGCATCGGTCAAGTGTCCCTTGCCAGTAGCCGACAAACTTCCATACAAGTGCGCTTGATACTTTGCAGCATCGGGATAATGCTCCAGAAAAATCTCAGCCGCTTTACGTGGTCCCATTGTGTGGCTACTGCTTGGTCCGTAGCCAATACGAAATATCTCACGAATTGATTTCATCGTTCAAAAATTTACAAAATTACGCGATTTCGCTACAAAGGTACAACAATTCTATGAATTGTGCAAATATTTCTGCATATTTATAGACTCTCTCCTACCCTGCATACACAAGAAAAGCGCATTGATGCGCTTTTCTTTTTGTTTTTCAGTCAGTACGACCTTATTGCCGAAACCGATTACTCCCACTCGATTGTTGCGGGTGGTTTTGCAGAGATATCATAGCAAACGCGGTTGACACCTTGCACCTTGTTGATAATCTCGTTCGACACCTTAGCCATAAACTCATATGGAAGACGTGCCCAATCTGCTGTCATTGCGTCAACAGACAACACTGCACGAAGTGCTACTGGATGCTCGTAGGTACGTACATCGCCCTTCATACCGGTACTGCGAACGGTAGAAAGGAGGATTGCACCTGCTTGCCAAACCTTGTCATAAAGCGCTACGCCGTTCTCATCTTTCCACTCGCGAAGCATGTTCACATAGATAGCGTCCGCTTCTTGCAGGATGCGTACTTTCTCAGGAGTGATATCGCCGAGAATACGCACGCCAAGACCTGGACCTGGGAATGGATGACGACCGATAAGGTGCTCAGGTACACCCATATAGCGACCAATGCGGCGAACCTCGTCCTTGAAGAGGAGCTTGAGTGGCTCGCAGAGTTTGAGGTTCATCTCTTTAGGCAGACCACCTACATTGTGGTGGCTCTTGATTACCTTACCAGAGTGGTTGATTGACTCGATGATATCAGGGTAGATAGTACCTTGGCCGAGCCATTTTGCATCCGTGATCTTCTTAGCTTCTTCATCGAATACTTGGATAAAGTCGCGGCCAATGATCTTACGTTTTTGCTCTGGGTCAGTCACGCCAGCTAGGTCGCCATAGAAACGTGCTTTTGCGTCCACACCGATCACATTCAGACCGAGGCACTCGTAGTCACGGAGCACGTTTTCGAACTCATCTTTGCGGAGCAATCCGTGATCCACAAAGATACAAGTCAATTGGCTGCCGATAGCACGGTTGAGAAGCACAGCTGTAATAGAGCTGTCCACACCACCAGATAGGGCGAGGATCACACGATCGCTACCAATTTGTGCCTTCAACTCGGCTACGGTAGTCTCTACGAAGTTAGCAGGAGTCCAGTCTTGTGCACTCTTACAAGTGTCAAGCACGAATGGACGAAGCTCCTCTACCGAAGGTTGCTCGCCTTTAGCAATGTTAAGTACTGGGATGCAACTGCAGAATTGGCTAAGGGTATTTTCTAATACCTCTGGGTGTTCTACAGCATCCTTATCGCCAGAGAGAATAAGACCAATGATGTCTTTATCATCCTCTGGGTATTTGTTGTAAGGAAGGACCTCGCAGAAAGTATCCAATTCGCGCACACGGCGACCGATGACTTGGGTAGTTTCTGATCCGAGATCGAGAATGATGATTTTTTGCATATGATATATTTTAGTTCACTTTGTTCACGTTATTAGTTCGCTTCGCTCACGAAAATGATTCACTTCGTTCACGAAAGTGGTTTCGCTACGCTTCACGTGAGCCGTAGGCGAGCCACTTACGCTTTAGCCACTTTCGTCAAAGACCATTTTCGCAGCTATTGCTGCCACTTACGCGCCTTCGGCGCTTATTGTCCACGGGTGTAGTTAGGTGTCTCGCTAGTGATGGTGATGTCGTGTGGATGACTCTCGGTCATACCAGCAGCAGTTACACGCACAAACTTAGCCGATTTCAGTTCTTCCAAGTTATGAGCACCCACATATCCCATACCTGAGCGAAGACCACCCATCAGTTGGAAGATTGTCTCAGATACATGTCCTTTATATGGAACACGACCTACAATACCTTCTGGCACGAGTTTGTTGACATTGGTCTCCTTGCCTTGGAAATAGCGGTCAGCCGAACCAGCTTTCATCGCGTCGATAGAGCCCATACCGCGATAAGACTTAAACTTACGACCGTTGTAAATAATGGTGTCGCCAGGTGCTTCTTCGGTACCAGCGAACATGGAGCCGCACATCACGCAGTTGCCACCAGCAGCGAGAGCTTTGACCACATCACCAGAGTAGCGAAGACCACCGTCTGCAATCATTGGCACGCCTGTGCCCTCGAGGGCTGCAGCAACTTCGAAGATGGCAGTCAATTGTGGTACACCTACACCAGCGATGATACGAGTGGTACAGATACTACCAGGACCAATACCTACCTTCACACCGTCAGCGCCGTTCTCCACGAGGTACTTAGCCGCCTCAGCCGTAGCAATATTACCTACTACGACATCAAGGTTAGGATAAGTTGCCTTGATCGTGCGGAGGGCATTAACAATATTCTTCGAGTGTCCGTGTGCAGAGTCAAGCACCACTGCATCTACACCCTCTTTGTAGAGAGCTGCCACGCGGTCCATAAAGTCTGGAGTAATACCTACTCCTGCCGCGCAACGCAGACGACCTTGTTTATCTTTGCAAGCATTGGGGAAGTCTTTTAGTTTGGTGATATCCTTATAGGTTACGAGGCCAACAAGTTTACCGCTTTTATCCACCACTGGTAGTTTCTCCACCTTATGTGCTTGCAGGGCTGCCATAATAACCTCATTATCAGTCGAATTAATAGTGATGAGGTTCTCGCTAGTCATCACCTCGCCTATCTTACGCGAGTAATCAGTCTCAAAGCGCAGATCGCGGTTCGTTACAATACCCACCAAGTTATTCTCGGCATCTACCACAGGTATTCCACCGATATGGTTGTCGTGCATGAGTTGCTCCGCATCGCCAACTGTTTGTTCTGCCGTTATGGTAATCGGATCGGAAATCAGTCCGTTCTCTGCACGCTTCACACGACGCACTTCAGCTGCTTGTGCAGCGATAGACATATTCTTGTGAATCACACCAATACCACCCTCACGAGCAATGGCAATAGCCATCTTTGACTCCGTCACCGTATCCATAGCAGCCGATACAACTGGGATATTAAGGCTGATATTACGGGTGAATTGGCACTTGAGGTCCACTTCACGAGGAAGTACCTCTGAATAAGCTGGGACTAGTAACACATCATCGAATGTAAGTCCCTCGTTTAAAATACGATCAGTCATAGAAGTTATGAGCTATGAGTTATGAGTTATAAGTTAATTTCTAGTTATGGGTTATAAACTATGAGTTTTTTTTTCTTTTTTATTGTGATTAGTGATGCTGCGAGTAATTATTCATCACTTATCACTCATAGTTCATAGTTTACAAAGCGTGATCACAATAGTAGCAGCGTACTACTCCTTCTTTGTCCGTATACGCTTTTTTCTCAACTGGCTCTGTAGTCACGATACAGCGATCATTGCTACAAACTTGGTCAGTGAGGAAAGTGTCCACCTTGTGCGATGGCTCTTTGTCATGCCATGAGAGCAAAGTGTAAATAAGTGCCATACGCACATACTTACCATTCTCCACTTGGCGGAAGTATGCAGCACGTGGATCTTTATCCACATCAACAGTAATCTCGTTCACACGTGGCAGTGGATGAAGCACCACCATATTCTCCTTTGCCAACGCCATCTTCTCGGTATCAAGAATAAATGCATCTTTCAGACGCTCGTACTCAGCTGGGTCGTCAAAGCGCTCTTGTTGTACGCGAGTCATGTATAAAACATCGAGAAGAGGCATTGCTTCTTCGATAGTTGCGTATTCGCTGTAATTTTCGCCCAATTCATGCTTCATATAATCTGGCAAACGAAGCTCCTTGGGAGAAATAAGCACGAAATGCACACCCTCATATCGCTTCATAGCTTTTATCAGCGAGTGGACTGTCCTACCATATTTCAAGTCGCCGCAAAGACCAATAGTAAGGTGGTCGAAATGACCTAACTCACGACGGATTGTCAGCAAATCAGTCAACGTTTGCGTTGGGTGCGCATGACCGCCATCACCTGCATTAATGATAGGAATACGGCTATACTCACTTGCCACCCTAGGAGAACCCTCCTTATAATGGCGCATAGCGATGATGTCCGCAAAACTACTCACTACACGAATCGTGTCAGCTACGGTCTCACCTTTACTCACGCTACTGCTCTTGGCATCAGAGAAGCCCAATACATTACCACCCAACTCCATCATAGCAGCAGTAAAACTGAGACGAGTACGGGTACTAGGCTCGTAGAAGAGTGTAGCCAGTTTCTTGCCGTGGCAAGCCTCAGAGTACATCTCCTTGTTATTAATAATATCCAACGCGCGGTTAATGATCACATCTACCTCGGCTGTGGTTAAATCCACGGAATCAATTAAATGTCGCATCGATTAATAATTAATTGTTAATAGTTCTTATTGCATAATAAGCCAGTTAATGCAATCGGAATAGAGTGTTTTGAAATCCTTGACCGATTCAAGCATAAATGGCAATATGATTATTCTATTTTTCTCATCATTGTATGCTACACCTGCATTGACGTAGGTGTCGTCATAACGTGCAATCCGTACACCTCCCGTCATGGGTTCAATACCATCAGGCCATTCACATTCGATGATATGTGGATTAGGCTTGGTGTAGTATTCGTATTGTTTGGTAGGCAGGATATTGTACTGGAAGTTGATGCGTCCGCATGTAGATGCCTTCTCCGTCTTGTAGCGATAGTGCAACACGTTGTGAGTAAAGGCAGTATCGCATGCATGGCGCATGGCGCTTGCGATATATGAACCCGCTAGGAGAATCTTGCCACCTTGCTCAGTATATGTCTCGATGGCATCGCGCAGATGCATAGGTATGCAACCTATGGTATCGGATTTCTCGCCTTTCTCTTTGCCCATGATAATATCTACGAGGGTATAAGGTGCAAGAGATTCGACCGCGTTGATAGAGGAAGAGACATAGGAGATACCCATTTGTGCGAGTATCTTGCCGTGCATGCTTGGGTAATCGAAGGTGTTGCCTATATTCACTTCTTTCTGTTTGTCAGCATGGCACATACCAAATCCGCAGTCGTCATCGCTCTCCCACATATTGGTGCGGTCGTAGTCGAATTGTTCGCCTAGGAAACTGATTTCTTTGCCATAGGATACCGCATATGATCCTGGCACTATACCACCTGTAATACTATCAATGCCAAACATTTCTGGCGCATCTACACGATGGAATCCGTTGATAATGAGTGCAAGATCATTGTTATATTTAGCATCTATATATGCACTCAACACTTCACTCGGCATACTTACACCACCCTCATTGCCTGCACGCACCATAAAATCATATTTCACTCCACGTTTTACTGCAATAGCAGCATTAGGTGCATGTACCTTCACACCGTTATCCCAATCAGATACCACCCATTCACCATCTTTCTGTTGGCTCGTACGTGTATATACAATATAATAGGTAGGTGTAGCCGTAGGCTCTAGTCGATCCACACGCTCCGCCCAACGAATATTCAGGGTATCATTATTGGTATAACTCACATTCATCTGTTGCACAGGCAATGGTTGCACCACATATGGAGTGCCCGTTGTCTGGTGAATAAAACGGAGCATACCCTTGTAGATAGCACGACTAGCAATGAATTTGAATTTTGGATCCAATCCGAAAGTCATATCATAGTAATTGTGATGGCTGAGCAATTCAATGATGGTAGATGGCACCTTAGGATTGCGCGTCTCAGACATTGACTGATGCATGAGGTGGCGTTTTTGCCAATCTGGCACCATGGTTTGACGAATATCCTCAACTATCTGTGTTTGGATATAGTCCGCAAAATCGCGATTACAAATGCGGTCACCGCCCGAGGGATAGGTGGTCTCTTTGTCGTCGTCTTTGATGGTATAAAACATAAATGTGCCTACAAGCTCGTTGGTAGGACGGCAGCCCGCATCGCTATGGAATGCCACACTCATATTTACCGGAATATTCAATCCTGGTCCATCAGGATATGCCGCACTACCACCTGCGAGATAGTTCACCCAACGGCCACGACAACTAAAGTCATCTGTATAATCATTCTTACTGCCAGTATAGTTATACACACTATCAGGAATACCCGCATATTGCAACCAATAGCGTGCGCCTTCGATATAGCGTGGATAGCCACTTGTGGTGGCAAGAACTTGGTTAGCTATGTGCAACGTGGAGTCGGTAACTACCTCTTGTGAGTGAGTATCTTTCTTGGTGTAGAAATCGTCGTCACCTATCTCTGGGTGAGGATAGCGCGCTACAGAACCCCATCCGCCACCAAACTTAATCGCGTCGGTCGTTGTGATTTGCTTTCCTTTGTGTGTAAGGGTCACATAGTTGCTATTCACGTCCGTGCCAAAATCAAATGTGCCTAGGTATATCCATGTGCCACCACCCATTTGTTGATTGACATGATACGTGGTAGCTACACCCTTATGCACCACTGTATATTCTGCTTTAGGATTGCTCTTTGGCAAGGATTTATAGCTTACATACACCGCATATTCTCCTGATTCTGGCAAACTAGGAGTATAGCGAACCTGCCCCTTCACTGTACCATAGCCACCCATTTTAAATGGGTTGTCACCTTCCAACAATGGTTTCGTTGGTCTTCCCCACCCTGCGCCTTCGCTTGGGGTAATACCTTCGCTGAGTTCTGAGTCATCGATAATCACCTCGTGCAATTGTGTATCACGTTCGCGTGGTTGGAGTACCATAGCCCCAGCGTTCTCTAGCATAGGCACTAGGAATGGCATGGTATAACTACTTGTGTACAAGTCTTCTATCGTCGTCCACAAACGAGCGCGTTGCCATTTCCACATACGATATGCTTGCACGTAGTAAATGCCATGGCTACCCCACAAGGCAATATGCTTACCATCTAAACCTTGTTGAGCTACATATGGATGAGATACGTTGCGCACCAACGGATATTTTGCACTAGCCATCTTGTATTGCGACTTCTTGTCGCGCTTGCGGTACAAGGCTGTCACCCATTCGTCTAGTTCTTTTCCGTCAGAAAAGATATTCACTTGTGCATTGGGATCACCACCTACCCATCTGCATACCGACTCCTTGAGCTCGGCTATCTCAATAGGAGCAAGTGAGATACATGATAATCGGTTGCATGTAGTAATGGTGATATTCTTATCATCCATCTGAATATCACTCACTTTTACCTTACCAAGGTATGCACGTTGACTAGCAAACTCATTCAACGAGTCGGCTAGCTCCTCTGGCGTAATTGCAAAAGTCATTGTCGCACATAGCGCAGCAATGGCTAAGAAGAATGACTTTTTCATATCCTTGTTTTTAAGCTCATAATTCTAAACTCATCACGCCATCCAACTCTCGTCAGAAGGGTTATTGCGGAATTTGATTAGGCGCTCTTTGTCTGCTGGAGCAATATACGCTTTGTCTGCTGCTACCTCTACAAGGGTGTCAAGGTCGCACAGGCTGACATTCTTCACTTCTGCTGCAGCCAAACGCTCAAGGCCCTTCTTCATACCATAGGTGAAGATACTCACTACGCCCAACACCTCTGCACCTGCCTCGCGGAGTACATTCACAACCTCGATGCAGCTGCCGCCTGTAGAGATCAAATCCTCTACTACAACCACTTTCTGACCAGGAAGCAGTTTACCTTCGATTTGGTTGCCACGGCCGTGGTCCTTTGCGCCACTGCGCACATAGCCCATTGGCAGGTCAAGGATAGTCGCGGTGATGGCTGCATGAGCAATACCTGCGGTAGAAGTACCCATCAGCACCTCAGCCTGAGGATAATGCTCTTTTATCAGTTGGGCAAGACCATTCTCTACGTCGTTGCGCACTTGGGTGTCGCTCAGGGTGAGACGGTTGTCGCAATAAATAGGACTCTTGATACCACTAGCCCATGTAAATGGCTCGTTTGGACGAAGGAAGACGGCTTTGATTTTCAGCAAGTCTTCAGCGATAAGTTGTTTCATATAATTTTGTATTTATTGTTCAAAATGGTTCAATGTGGTTCAACATTGTTACAATACTGAACGCAAAGCGCTGAACAATACTGAACTATGTTGAACTATGAATTTTGCTCATCCGCAAAATTCCTCCACGCAGCGCTTATACGCCGCTACTGGATCTTCAGCCGCAGTGATTGGGCGACCCACTACGATAAAGTCCGAACCAATCTCGCGTGCTTTGGCTGGAGTCGTGATACGCACTTGATCACCCACTACGCCATCCGCAAAGCGGATACCTGGAGTCACCGTGTAGAAGTCTTTGCCGCATGCCTCTTTCACCATACCTGCCTCCAATGGCGAGCAAACCACGCCATCAAGGCCAGCAGCTTGTGCGTTCTTCGCATAGTGAACCACTACATCGCCAATATTGCCTTGGATAAGTAAGTCATTGTGCATACGCTCTTCGCTGGTAGAGGTCAATTGGGTCACTGCTAACAGGATTGGACGACTACCGTCCTCACGAGTCAACCCCTCTACTGCGGCTTTCATCATCTCGATCGTACCTGCTGCATGTAGGTTACACATATCCACATCCAGGCGAGAGAGCACGGACATGGCTTTCTTCACTGTGTTTGGTATATCGTGCAACTTCAAGTCAAGGAAGATCTTATGTCCACGGCGTTTGAGTTCGTGCACGATAGCAGGACCTTCTGCGTAGTAGAGTTCCATACCAATCTTTACATAAGGCTTCACATCGCCCATCTTGTCAAGGAAGCGATACGTATCTTCGGCTGAAGCGAAGTCGCATGCTATGATCACATCTCTTTTATTCATTGTTTACTATTCCTATTATATCTGTTAGTTTTTCTATTTTCAGTTCGTCCATCAGTTGTGGCAAACGATCTACTATCTCTTTCGCCACCATAGGGTTGGTGAGGTTGGCCGCACCAATCTCCACGGCTGTAGCGCCTGCCATCATCATCTCGATCACATCTTCTGCGCTGCTTACACCACCGCAACCGATGATTGGCAAACTCGTCGCACGTGCCACTTGATTCACCATTCGCAACGCCAATGGGAAGATTCCCGAACCCGAATAACCGCCATAGCGATTCGCTATCACGGGTTTGCGACGACGGATATCTATGCGCATACCCAACACCGTATTGATCAAGCACAATCCGTCGGCTCCGGCTGCTTCGCATGCTTTGGCAATCGCCACGATGTCGGTAACGTTGGGCGATAGCTTCATATATACGGGCTTGGTAGTCACGGCTTTAACCGCTGCCGTCACTTCGGCTGCTGCCTCTGGGCTGGTGCCAAACGCCATACCGCCGTTATGCACGTTAGGGCAAGAGATATTCACCTCGAGAATGTCGATGGGTTCTTTGTCTAATAAGGCGCAAGTCTCTACATAGTCTTGTACGGAGAAACCGCTAACGTTGGCCACGATACAGCCTTTGTAGTGGCTCTTCAGGCGAGGCAATTCGTGCGCAATCACATGCTCCACGCCAGGGTTTTGCAAGCCCACCGCATTGATCATACCATAGTTGCCGCACTCGGCAATACGTGGCAATGGGTTGCCATAGCGTGCCTGGCGGGTGGTGCCTTTAAAGGAGATACCGCCCAGGCAGTTAATATCGTACAGTTCAGCAAACTCGTCGCCAAAACCATAAGTACCCGATGCAGGGATCACCGGATTGGCGAGGGTGACGCCTGAGAGTTGTATTTGTAATCTGTTCATATTCATTTTATTGAGTCGAGATTCGGGAGTCGGGATTCCTATAATATCAGTTCACCTGCTGCGAACACAGGGCCTTCTTTGCACACGCGTTTTGGTCCTTGGGTAGTTTGGATGGTGCAGCCCATGCATGCGCCAAAGCCGCAACCCATACGCTCTTCCATACTCACTTCGCCGTTGGTGCCAGCAGCTTGCAGCAGCGCTTTGATCATTGGCAATGGGCCGCAAGTGTAGTAGTAGGATTGTTGTCCATCTAATGCATTGGTGACAAAACCTTTCACGCCATGGCTGCCGTCCACAGTGGTCACTACCACCTCGCAGCCCAGCGCACGAAACTCCTCCTCATAAAAGACTTCGTCTTTGGTGTTAAAGCCGAGAATCACGCGCACCTTTTTGCCCATTTCGCGCAATTGGCGAGCCAACATATACATCGGTGGCACACCTACGCCACCACCTACTAGCAAAGGAGCATCACCAGCTTTGCTCAGGTCGTAGCCATTGCCTAGTACGGTCAGCACATCGAGTTGGGTGCCTATTGGCAGATGGCTCATTGCTTCGGTGCCTACACCCACTACCTTATATATAATAGTGAGCACACCTCTCACCCAAGCGGGGTCCCCGAAAACGCTCGTGGCGTTTTGGGGTGCTCTTAACCTCTCGCCTTTCGCCTCTACAACATTACATACCGATATAGGTCGACGCAAAAACTTTCCTTCCACCCGGATGTTTACGAACTGACCAGGAAGAATGCCTGCGGTATCGCCACCAAGCTGCATGCGATAGACATTCTTGGCTATCTGTTCGTTGGATTGTATTTCAAATAATCTTTGTTTCATATATTTATGCTCCTTTTCGCTACGCTCAAGAAATCTTATTGCCTTAGATATACTGTTTTATTACCACCGCTCTGCATTTTGGGGAACATCCCAAAACGCAACCGCTGAATCTTCAGTAAATGTGGCGGTTTTATTCCATGTTCACTTTTACAGATCTCAAACCTTCATTAAAATCGTACGCACCAAAGTTTATTAACCAACCTAACTCCTTGTTGGATAACTTCAGGTATGTTTTTAATTGCTTATAATGAATGGGTAGTATATCTTCTACCGATTTCAATTCTACAATTATTTGGTCATTCACTAACAAATCCAATCGCAATGAATTTTCAATCAGAACTCCTTTATAATACACTTCAACAGGCACTTCTGATTTCACACTAAGTCCTCTTGATTGAAGTTCATATATCATCGCTTTATGATAAATAGACTCTAACAAACCAGGACCCAAGGTGTTGTACACTTCCATAGCCGCACCTCTAATTTGATATGATAATTCATGAGTCGTCATTATACTTCGTTTATTTTTGTCTGCATTTACTGAAGATTCAGCGACCGTATGGGAGCGGTTGTAATAAAATCACCAACTATGCGATAAAGATTTATTTAGATTTCTCGAGCCCATCGGGCGAGTAGGAGCTATTGTTATACACCATCACCCCGTTTACCACCGTTTTCACGCACTTACCACACACTTCCCAACCCTCAAACGGCATAGCTTGTCCCATCGACAGAAAGTTCGCGGGATCAATCTTATAGCACGCATCCAAGTCGAAGCACGCAAACGAGTTGCTATTATCCAAACCGATAATGCGAGCAGGATTCGTAGACATCAACTCGATCAGGCGCTCAAACGTGATGATACCCGTTTTCACGAAGTGCGTGTACACGAGCGGAAAAGCCGTCTCCAGTCCCACAATACCAAACGCGCTCTTCTCCAGTCCCCTACTCTTTTCCTCCGCGCTATGAGGTGCGTGGTCGGTAGCGATACAGTCGATGGTACCATCTTTGATACCCTCAATCAGTGCCAATCGATCTTCCTCCTCACGCAGTGGCGGATTCATTTTCCACTTGCCATCCTCTTGCAAGTCGTTATCTGTCAACAGCAAATAGTGGGGTGCCGTCTCGCATGTCACGGGCAATCCTTTCTTCTTCGCCTCACGGATAAGTGCCACACTCTCTTTCGTGGAGATATGGCATATATGAAAACGACACCCTGTCTCTTCTACCAGACGGATGTCGCGTTCAATCTCTTTCCATTCGCTTTCAGACACGATGCCACGGTGTCCGTTTTTCTTAGCATACTCACCTGCGTGGATATAGCCGCCATTGAGCAAGGCTTCTACTTCGCAGTGAGCCATCATCACACGATCCACCGCACGAATACGCTTCATGGCCTCACGCATCAATTCTTCGCTTTGCACGCCGCGGCCATCATCCGAGAAGCCCTTCACATAGGGCGCAAGTGCCTCAAAGTCAACCAACTCTCCTGCTCCTTTCTGCCCCATCGTAATCGACGCGAAAGGATAAACACCCGTGTAGGTATCGCGACGGATGATATCCAATTGCTCTTGCAGATGCTCCACCGTATCGGGTACAGGATTCAGATTTGGCATAGTGAATACTGCGCTGTAGCCCGACGCAGCGGCAGCCATGCTACCTGTACGGATAGTCTCTTTATACGAAAAACCCGGCTCACGAAAGTGCACATGAAGGTCCACAAGAGCCGGAATTTGTACTATGTTGCGTTCAATCGCCATCTTTTTATGCAATTTTTAAAATTGCCTGCAAAATTACAACTTTTTTTTCACATACGCAAGAAAATTCGCATTTTTTTCCATTACCCTATCTATTTTTTTCTCACCCCTAACCTTTCGCCTCTAACCTCTCGCCTTTACACTTTACACCTTACACCCATAGCCAATACCCCATAAGCCATCGCTGTGTCGTATTACTGTCCATTTGAGCGCCCAAGGGATATTGATTTGGGCGCAAGTTGTCATCATTGTCGTCATCATTGTCGTCATCACTCATCCCCACACCCAACATTTTTTTCACAATTTCCTTGCATAATCAAAAAAAAAGCTGTAACTTTGCACGTTTTTTATCAAAAAAACGAAAAATAGCCTGCGGACATGGAACGAAGTGATTTTACCCCACAAGAAGAGCGCCTAATAGAAGACGAGTATCAGGCCCTACTCAATGACTACCTCAATTCGATGCACAGCCAGCGAGTTGAGCTCATCGAGCGTGCCTATCATCTCGCCAAACAAGCGCACAATGGTGTGCGCCGACTTTCTGGCGAACCTTATATGATGCACCCCCTATCCGTGGCACGTATCGTTGTCAAGGAGATTGGCCTAGGTAGTACCAGCATCTGTGCCGCTCTACTCCATGACGTGGTCGAAGATACCGACTATACCACCGAAGACATCGAGCGCATGTTTGGTCCTAAGATTGCCAGCATCGTCGAAGGTCTTACCAAGCTCTCTGGTGGCGTCTTTGCCGACAAAGCTATGAAGCAAGCAGAGAATGTGCGCAAACTAGTGCTCACTATGTCAGAGGACGTGCGCGTGATGCTAGTTAAGTTAGCCGACCGACTTCACAACATGCGTACACTAGCGGCGCAGCGCCCAGAAAAGCAGCGTAAGATTGCCGCCGAAACGCAATACATCTACGCCCCTATGGCCCATCGATTGGGATTATTCCCCATCAAGACCGAGCTGGAGAACCTGAGTTTCAAATACGAGTTCCCTGATAAATACGCAGAGATAGAGGCGCAGTTGGCTGCCAACCAAGATGCTCAGATGAGCAATTTCGAGGAGTTTGCTGCTCCTATCCGCCGGAAACTCACCATGATGGGATACAAGTTCAATCTGTATGCACGCACCAAGTCGGTCTATTCCATCTACAAGAAGATGACCAAAAAGGGCGTACCTTTCGACCAAATCTACGACCTTATGGCTGCGCGTGTGGTCTTCGAACCTAGTTCCGACCTATCCGAGAAAGACCAATGTTGGATGATCTACTCCGCCATCACCGAGATTTATCGCCCACACCCTGAGCGTATTCGCGACTGGATATCGATGCCTAAAGCCAATGGCTACGAAGCGTTGCACGTGACTGTCATGGGCAATCACGGACAGTGGATTGAAGTACAGATACGTACCGAGCGTATGCACGAACTGGCCGAACACGGACTGGCGGCACACTGGAAATACAAGTCGGGAGATAACAGTGGAGGCGAGCTCGACAAATGGCTACAAGAGATCAAGGATGTATTGGCGAACCCAGATCCGGACGCTATCGCCTTTCTAGATACATTCAAGCTCAACCTCTTTGCGCACGAAGTATTTGTCTTTACGCCGAAAGGTGATATTCGCACACTCGCGCAGGGAGCCACTGTACTTGACCTGGCTTACCAACTCCATACCGAACTCGGAGAACATTGCATTGGCGCCAACGTCAATAAGCATGCTCGAGCACTCAGCTATATCTTGCAGAGTGGAGACCAAGTAGAGATCCTTACCTCCAAAAAGCAAAAACCCGAACCCGAATGGCTAGAGATTGCGGTTACGGCAAAAGCTAAGGATAGCATCAAAAAATACTTTAGAAAGTACGGTATTCCATCGGAATCTGCCAATACTAACGAAGATGCCAAAGCGCGAATCGCTAAACTATATATCAAGGGCGAAGACTCAATGGGTATACTCATGCATATACTCAAAATCATATGCGACGAACAGAAGATTAACATCCGTGACTTGCATGTCACATCCGACGGACCATTCTTCCACTGCGAGATCGAATTGGTGGTCTACAAGCAGAAGGTCGTGAGCCAAACATGTATGAAGCTCCGCGAACTGCCTAATGTAACCGCGGTGAATATCGTAGAAATCAATTGAAACTCGAATATATTTAATTAAAATACTAGACATATGAAAAAAATGATTCTTTTTGCTGCAATGCTTTTTAGCTTGACAGCTATGGCTCAAACGCCAGTCATCACTTTCAACGAGACGACCCACGACTTCGGTAAAATCAACGAGGCTGATGGTCGAGTAACAACAATCTTCCAGTTCAAGAACGAGGGTATGGTACCACTAATCCTATCCAACGTTCGCGCTAGTTGCGGTTGCACCACTCCTAAGTGGACACGCGATCCTATCGAGCCAGGTGCTACCGGCGAAATCACCGTGACATACAACCCTAATGGTCGTCCAGGACAATTCCGAAAAAACGTCACAGTCACCAGCAATGCTTCGGAAGCTACTGTCAAACTATACATCAAAGGTGAGGTGATTCCTAAGCCAGCGAACCCTGCTACATCCTATTCTGTAAAGATGGGCCCTCTTAGCCTCAAACAAAAAGCATGGAACTACGGCGCAGTGGTTAAGCGCGAGGGCAGCAAGATATGCAATATCGAATATGCCAACCTTACACAACAACCTATCAAAGTGGAGATCGAAACCCTCTACGAGCATAGCTATATCAAACCATTGGTTACCCTCAAGGAGGTGCAACCAGGCGAGAGCGGCAAACTGCAAATCGCCCTGCAAATGATGGAGTGCCCTATTTGGGGACCAGTTGAGGAGAAGCTATACTTGGTCATCAACGGCGAGCGCAAGCATACCGACGAGTTTGCTATCACCCTCAAAGCGGATATCCGCGAGGACTTCTCTAAGATGACCGTTGAGGAGTTGCAGCAAGCACCTATCATGCAGGTGGCTAACACCACACTCAACTTGGGTACTATCAAGGCGGGTAAGAAACTCAGCACAAAGTTAAACATCTCCAACGTGGGTGTCAACCCATTGGTTATCCGTCGTGTTGTCAGCGATGACAAAGCCGTTTCAGCTACGGCTCCTAAGGCTACTATCAAAGCGGGTAAGAAAGCAGATGCGGTGATTACGGTCAATGCAGCTGATATGCAACCTGGCAACTACTCACGTGTGATTACGGTCATCTCCAACGACCCTAAGAAATCCATCCTCCGAGTTACCCTACATTGGGTTGTGGAGTAATTGTTTAGAGGACAACGCGAAGCGCACCACTTTTCGTAAGCAAAGCGCACCACTTTCGTAAGCAAAGCGCACCACTTTCGTGAGCGAAGCGAACCACTTTTCGTGAGCGAAGCGAACCACCTTCGTGAGTAAAACGAACCAAAAACAACATGAAACATCCCGAAAATAGCAGCGAATACAAAGGATTGACCGTTAACGCAGGCGTTGAGAACTTGCCTTCGGTCAATCCGTATGCCACATTTCGCCGTCGCAAACAGGTGCTGTCTGCCGACGAGTATGTCCAGGGCATTCTCCGCGGTGATATGCGACTCCTTAGCCAGGCGGTCACCCTCATCGAGAGCAATCTGCCTAGCGACCAAGTCATCGCACAACAAGTCATCGAAAAATGTTTACCCTACGCGGGCAATGCTATACGATTGGGTATAACCGGTGTACCGGGTGCAGGTAAATCCACCTTCATCGAGGCTATCGGCACCGAACTTTGCCAGATGGGCAAGCACCTTGCCGTACTGGCTATCGATCCTTCGTCAGAGCGAAGCAAAGGTAGTATCCTAGGCGATAAAACTCGTATGAACAAGCTCTCCGTAGAGAACAACGCTTTTATCCGCCCTAGCCCATCGGCGGGCAGTCTGGGTGGTGTGGCGCGTAAGACACGCGAGACGATTGTCCTATGCGAGGCGGCTGGCTTCGATACCATCATTGTGGAGACGGTGGGCGTGGGTCAGTCGGAGACTGCGGCACACTCCATGGTGGACTTCTTCTTGCTCTTGCAGGTCACCGGTACGGGCGACGAGCTCCAAGGTATCAAGCGTGGTATCATGGAGATGGCGGATGGTATAGCCATCAATAAGTGCGATGGGGCTAACGTGGAGCGTGCAGAGGCAGCACGCGTCAGCTTCAAGAACGCGTTGTCGCTTTTCCCACCTACTGAATCGGGATGGAAGCCATATGCTGTCACTTGCTCCGCCATCGAGGGGAATGGAATCTTGGATGTATGGAATATGGTAGAGGACTATATAAGGTTCGCGCGCGAGAACGGCTATCTAGAGCATTTGCGCACGCAGCAGGCCAAGTATTGGATGTATGAGACCATCAACCAGAACTTGCTAGACAGCTTCTACAAGTCTGAGGCGATGGAGGGTATCATAGCTCTCACTGAGCAGCGTGTGTTGAACAACGAGCTCAGCAGTTTCACCGCTGCCTACGACCTCCTCCGCCACTTCCGCAATCTGAGTAAGTGATTCGCTAACTGGACGCTTCCGCTACATTCTTTAAGATTCAGTGATAAGTTTTGGATGTTCCCAAAACGAAGAACGGTGGTAATTTATTACGGAGTACGCAGGAAGAAGCGCAGTATAAGCGAGGCAAATAAGATTTATAAGATTTCTGCCCAAAGGGCAAGGAGATATTTACTATATCGCCTACGGTTTAGTGGCCGTTCCGCGATTATTTGATTTTCCCCGTCGCGGCAGGGGTATTGATTGCCGCGAAAGTTGTCGCTATTGTCGTCAAAATAATAAAGTAAGTGATTCGTTTAGCGGACGGCTTCGCCTACGGTTTAGTGGCCGTTCCGCGATTATTTGATTTTCCCCGTCGCGGCAGGGGTATTGATTGCCGCGAAAGTTGTCGCTATTGTCGTCAAAATAATAAATATTGTCTTTAAAAATGGCAGTAACCAGCAAACGCAAAACCACCCAACCCACCATCATCAAGGTGGGTGCCAATGACCTTGGTAAACTTCCACCACAGGCCCTCGAGCTCGAGGAGTCGGTGATTGGTGCAATGATGATAGAAAAAGATGCCTTCAACTCCGTGGCGGATCTCCTCCGTCCCGAGTCATTCTATGCGGACAAACACCGCTATATTTTCGAGGCTATCCGTTCGTTATCGGCAAAAGAAGCACCTGTAGATGTGCTATCCGTAGCGGAGGAGCTCAAACTCAGTGGCAAGCTCGAACTAGCCGGAGGTATCTTGTATCTCAGCGACCTCACTCGTCGCGTAGCTTCGGCGGCTCACCTGCACTACCACGCACAGATTGTGGCGCAGAAGGCCACTGCCCGTGACCTCATCACGATGGCATGCCAGATCGAGGAGAAGGGATACGACGAGACGCAGGATGTCGACGAGCTCGTAGAGGAGGCTACAGCTAAGATCTTCGAGATTTCTCAACGCGCACAGAAGCGCGATGTCACGCATATCTACCCTGTCATCACCGAGGCCTTTGAACGTATGCGCAAGGCTTCTGCCAACGAGGGAAATATTTCTGGTATCCCTAGCGGCTTTACCGAACTAGATAAGATTACCTCAGGTTGGCAAAAATCCGACCTTGTCATCATCGCTGCCCGCCCTGCTATGGGTAAGACTGCCTTCGTGCTGTCTATGGCCAAGAATATTGCTGTGGATTTCAATATTCCCGTGGCTATTTTCTCGCTTGAGATGAGCAACGTGCAGCTTATCAATCGTCTGATTATGAATGTGTGCGAGATCGAGGGTAATAAGATCCGTAATGGTCGCCTCACCACAGCCGAGTGGGACCGTCTGGAGAATCGTATTAATGTGCTTCAGAAGGCGCCGATATATGTGGACGACACTCCTGGATTGAGTGTATTTGAATTGCAAAGTAAGGCACGTAAATTGGTGAAAGACAAGGGCATAAAGCTTATTATCATCGACTACCTGCAGCTTATGAATGCGAACGGCAGTAGTTTCGGCAGTCGCGAGCAGGAGGTTAGTATCATCTCGCGCAACCTGAAGGGTCTAGCCAAGGAGTTGGATATACCAGTTATTGCGTTGAGCCAATTGAGCCGTGCGGTGGAGAAGCGCGATTCTAGCAATAGCAATGTGGATGGTAAGAAGCCATTGCTTTCTGACCTTCGTGAGTCAGGTGCTATCGAGCAGGATGCGGATATGGTATGTTTTATCCACCGTCCTGAGTACTATAAGCTTTATGATGATGGCAATGGCAAGGACCTCCGTGGTTTGGGTCAGATTATTGTGGCGAAGCATCGTAATGGTGCTACGGATGAGATCTGGTTGCGCTTTATCGGTAAGTACACGCGTTTCCAAAACGAGGATGCTGCTTTTGATGAGACTCTGTATGCTGAAACTCAGTACAATACGCAGACTCGCACTAGCCGTATGAACTCGATGCCAATGGAGGCAGATGGTGCACAACTGAGCGACCGCTTCGACGATCCACCCGCTCCATTCTAATAGCACTACCCTATAGCGCAGCGTCCACTCATCACTTATCACTCATAGTTCATCACTAAAATCGCTTCGCGCTGAGTAGTGTGGTGTAGCGTTGTGTAGGATGGTGTAGTGTTGTTTTCCTCGCCGCTTGAGGGATGTTCTTATCTCACTTCATTCGAACGATCTGCTTCGCCGTACGTTTATGTTATATATTCAAAATTTTTTATTACCTTTGCAGTCGATTTACATCTAAAGTATGGAATAAGACCGAGTTTTTGTTGGGTAGAAACCTGTCAACAACGTTCCGTCCCCATACTTTATACATCCAAAAACTGGATAGTTCG
>JAZNJI010000030.1:0-5183 GCA_045577965.1 Paludibacteraceae bacterium | reverse complement strand
TATTGTATATGATACAATTAATGTGCAATCTCATGTGGTTCTAAGCAACGAAGAATATTTTATTGAGGTGAGCCTCAATCAATCAAACACGGGTCTTCTTTACGGCGGTTTACTTATATACAAAGATAATGAGCGTAATACAAGTATCAGAGGATGTGAGATAGAGAATCTAAGTGAATTAGCAAATGATTATACGATAATAAATTCTGCAGGTCAGTCATGTTACTTGCGCAAGAACGAGGGAATTATCAGTTTCTCAGATGAGAAAGGCAATACATGGACTAAGAAATAAAAAAATCGCTTAAATCCCCACCGCCACCATTCCGAGTGGCGGTGGAAATTCACCGTATTGAAACCGCAGGCGGCGCACTCACCGGACGATTTATTGTAGAATAACCCTTTAAATATAAAACAATTATGAAAACCAAGATTTTTTTTAGTGCAATGTTCTGTATCGCATGCACTTTTTCTATTCATGTAAACGCACAATTAGAAGTAATGTCTTCTGGTGATGTGAAAGCAAGCCAGGATGTAGAAATTGTCGGGAAAGTTAAAATACAAGATAGCCTCTATGTAGAAAAGAGTGCTGAGATAAAGAGAAATCTTAAAATACAACAAAATGTATCTATTGGTGATGCTATGGTAGATAATCACATAGGACTAAATTTGATTAAAACAACCAATGGTACAACCGATCCTTATTATGGCATAAAATCACAAGCCATAAGTTGGACTTCGATGCCTACTTCGTCTCTATATGGTGTATATAGTGTAGCAGACGCAAATCCAGCTTCTTTTATGATAAGCGGTCAAAGCATAGTGGGTATATATGGTATGTGCATCAAAGGAACTAATAAAGCAACTCATTTTGCTGCTGGAGTTGCTGGTATTGCAAATTACTATGGAGGATATGGAATATATGGAGGTATTGGCACGGACAGGTTACCTAGTTCTATGTCAAGCGGTGGTTTGTATGCTGGATATTTCAATGGTACAACCATTGTTAATGGTACTTTAACGGCAACAACTATCTCTACTACCAGTGACGAACGACAGAAAGAGAATATACAGACTATCTCTTCAAAATCAGCAGAAAATATTCAACTGCTGACTCCTGTATCATATACCCTCAAACAAGATAGTACATGGAAATATGATAAAGAGGCAACCGAGTTGCAGGGTGTTCATTATGGTTTAATTGCTCAAGAAGTGCAAAAAGTATTTCCTGAGTTGGTGTATGAACGCGGAGGACAACTTTCTATCAACTATATAGAACTTATTCCGTTATTGATTCTAGAAGTGCAGAAATTGTCAGCCGAAGTAGAGGTTTTGCAAAAGAAAATCGATGGTAAATAGGGTTAAAACTAATAGGAAATTATTACTATGAAAAAGATTTTATTTATAGGACTATTATTGTCAATCGCATTGACTATCTCTGCTCAGCGTCAAATGCAGGTGTGGCAGGATGGAGTGCCTACAAGTTTCGCAGTTGCAGAAGTGGATAGTATTACGTTCTGTGAGAAAACCCCTATTGTATCTGGTAAGATTGTAGGAACGATGTGTTGTGTGGATACCATTAATCAATGCTCTATACAAGGATATTTCATTATCACCACTGCAAATGATTCTATTCTAACCTTTAGTAATGATGTGAAAATAGAAAAATACTATGGAATAGGTGGTGTTTATGGGGTTGAATACGATATTCCTTTTACTTTTACGTTCGAGTTGTTAGAATCATCTGACAATGATTATGTTCACTATGAAATACCTATTTCAAATACAATGCTTCCTAGTATGAGTTATTCGATAGAAGATTTTAGACAGGCTTATGTAAAACGTTTAAATTGATAGAATTATGAACAAGAAACTATCCATAGTTGTTTTACTTATTTTTTTGACAAGTAGTTATGCTTATGGTGATAAGCTATACTATTATGGTATGGACAAACAGATTCCAATAACAGTAGTTTCTAATAAAATTGCTTTATATAATGAGGGGGTAGCGAATGATAGTCTCAAGGATTTTTTATCTCAGCATCCCTCAACTGTATCATGGATACACAATAATTTATGTATCATTGAAAATATGGATCCTAAAATACTTCGACAAACTTTTTCGGATATTAATTCAAAAGTATCTAGTTTGCCAGTGTATATAATTGATAAAAAAATCGAAGCTGTTCTATTTCCAGAAATTGTCTTAAAACCTAAAAATGTCAATTATGATAGGAGTAGAATCATTAGTCAATATAATATGAGTTTAAAAAAAGACGGGGAAATATATCAAGTATATTCATTGCCAACGGGAAGTAATCCAATTATAATTGCTAATGCAATATATGAAACAGGAGACTTTTATTTTGCATATCCTCATTTCTTTATGCAAGCACAATCTTTCTCTTATATCCCTAATGACCCATATTTTTCGTATCAAATAACTTGTCACAATACAGGGCAAGTTTTTAATGATGGACATTTTGGTAGCTATGATGCTGATATAGATGCGCCAGAAGCATGGGAAATAACTAAAGGGTCTCCTAATATTGTCGTTGCTGTTTTTGATGAGGGTGTTACATCAAATCACCCAGATTTACCGAACTCTAGACAAATTAGGTTAAATGGAAGTAATTTTGGGTATGGAAACTATAATGATCCATCTCCTCAAAATAATGCTAACCACGGGAATGCGTGCGCAGGCGTTATTGCTGCAAGTATGGATAATAATGAAGGAATAGCAGGTATTGCACCTAATTGTAAAATCATGCCTTTGAGATGGGATAAGTATACTGCTGATATAGGGATGGCAGATGGTATTAAATTTGCAGTGGATTATGGTGCTAATATTATTTCATGTAGTTGGGGTATTAATTCAGACAACCCAACACTGGTGCCTGCAATCATTTCAGCAATAAAATATGCTATCAACAATGGCGTCATTGTTATATTTGCGGCAGGTAATACTGCGAATCATGCTATGAATAATAGTGGTTTTGTGACGTTTCCTGCAAATTCAGAGATAGAAAGCCTAATTACTGTCGGAGCAAGTGATAGATATGATGGGCAAGCAATATATAGTCCTTCAAGTTCTTTAATTGATGTTGTTGCTCCGTCACATAGAGCATATTCCGAACAAATTGAAGGTGAGACCTTAGAGATGTGGTCATTAGATATACCTGAAAATAATGGCTATAATCCAGCACCCTATGAATTAACTGATGATGTAATCAATTATGGGGAATTATTGCCCAATTTTGGCATAAATTATAAGGCCTATACAGGACGTTTTGGCGGTACATCTCATGCATGTCCTGTAGTTGCTGGTGTCGTTGCATTAATGCTTTCTGTAAATCCTAATTTATCTCCAAATGAAGTATATGCCATCTTGACGAACACAAGTGATAAAGTAGGGGGATATGCTTATATAGATGGCAAAAGTAATGAACTTGGATTTGGAAGAGTAAATGCTTATGCAGCTGTATTGGCTGCAAAGACTAAATACATTCAAAATCATACCTACCAAAGTGGTAGTACTGTAGTTGAAACCTATCCTGAAATCATCGCTGGTTATTCAGTAACAGATAATAAGCCATATGGTAATGTGATACTTGCAGCTGGTAGTGATGTAACCTTCAAGGCGACAGAAAAAGTTGTCTTAAATCCAGGGTTTCGTGCTGAACTGGGGAGTAAATTTCATGTTGTAGTTGAGGCACCAACAACAAATATTGCATCTGCTCCTCAGTGTGTAGCACCAAAAATATCATCGGAGAATACGGATTCAACCAACGGGAATATAACTAATAATGGTATGGAAATTGCAGAAAGCAGACAGGTTGTTTCAACATGTGTTTACAGTATAAATGGTCAGTTATTACAGACTATAGCAGGGGAAAGTAAAGATATCTCCCATTTACCCGGTGGAATATATATACTGCACTATCACACGAGTGATGGTAGTGTTAAAAGTGAGAAAAAAGTTAATAGTAAGTTTTTCTAAACGCATACTTTATAATAATTCTTAAAGTTATGAAAAAAACAGTTTATATTACATTGCTATTCTTATTCTTATGCCCATTTGTATATGCGCAGGAGCCAGATGCTCTGCATGTACAAAAAGTGGATGGTACGGAGCAATTCGCTTCGTTGGTAACTATTCAGCGTATTATATTCGAAGAAGATGTAATGGTGATTACAGCTTCTGAAGGTGAATATCGTTTACCATTGGATAACATAGAAAAAATCACTTTCAATGATAATAGTTCTGCAATTGAAAATGTGAATACGAACTCCATTCAGATTAGTAAATCAGGCAATCAACTTATTATAGAAAGTGATAATGCTATGGAACAATTATATTTAGTGGATGCGTCAGGCAAAGTGATTGTAAACGATAGGCTTGCCTCTGTAAATACGACAAGCATCACTCTACCTAATTCGGGAGTTTTTGTTCTGTTCTTAAAAACTAGCAAAGGATATATTGCAAGGAAAGTAATCTATAATTAACTAAGCCGCAATGGTAAGACCTACACCATGCAAGGACAAGAAGTGAAGTGACCGCCCACCGTCTAACCGTTTAGCCGTTTAAATCACCACCGCCACCTGTCTTGTACTGAAATAGGTTTACTCATAAAACGAATAAAAAGTGTCAAATTTTAAGATTCTAGTTTTATGCAGCGAACACTAAATCATTATTCTCAATCGTTCAAACAACAAGTTTTGGATGACCATTCCGAGTGGCGGTGTTTTTTTTGAAGTCGCTATCGTCCCGTATGTCTCTCGTATCCGTCCCGTGTGTCTCTCATTCCGCTTAGCATTCTCCACCGTTCGCATCTCGTTCGCATCCTGAACGTCACTGAAGGGTGCATGGCGGATGCATGGCGCATCGCTCCAATAACACCACCACATCGGGACCACATCGGGACCACATCGCGACCTCACCGCGACCTCACCGCGACCACATCGGGACCTCATCACGACCACACAATACCCTGACTAAACCTGACTTATCTATTTCGGCTATTTCGGCTAGATGGGCTAGCTTGTCTAAAAATCTAGAACTCTAGATATCTATCCCCAGCAATGGATTGCTGTTTTTGAAGCGTAGCGCTTTTTTGTAAGTGAGTAAAACGAACGCGTTTTTGTGAGAACCCTGGAATATGTTTTTTATATTTTTGCTATCGCAA
>JAZNJI010000029.1:0-1854 GCA_045577965.1 Paludibacteraceae bacterium | reverse complement strand
TCCATACAATCATGAGATCTCTGATACAATTTGTTCAGGTGAGGTGTATAGTTGGGATGGCTTGACATATAATACAACTGGAGATTATCCTCGTAAATATACTAGCATCGACGGCTGTGATAGTATTGTGACATTGCACCTGACTGTTGGTGAAGAGTATGATATTTTGATATCCGATACGATTTGCAATGGAGACAAGTATATATATGATGGTGTAAATTATACCAAGACGGGTGTTTATACCCATACCTATTCATCTCAATATGGCTGCGATAGTATCGTAACGCTGCATTTGACAGTGGGTGATTTGTACAACATTTCGATCTATGATACGATTTGCGACGGCGAGACATATACTTGGGATGGAACAGAATATACCCAATCCGGCGTATATCCACGCATGTACGTAAGCCGCCATGGTTGCGATAGTCTTGTTACATTAAATCTGTTGGTGGCAGACGTATATGATCATGTATGGCACGATACTATATGTAGTAGTGAAACCTTTACATGGAACGGTATTGCTTATAACAAATCTGGTTCTTATACTCAATTCTTCAAGAGCCAATATGGTTGCGATAGTATTGTAACTTTGAACTTGAAGGTTACTGAGGAGTATGATATCCATTTGTATGATACAATTTGCGATAGTGAGGTATATACATGGAATGGTGTTACCTATAGCAAGTCGGGTGCTTATACCCAATTCTTCACGAGTCAACATGGTTGCGATAGTACTGTGACAGTTCACTTGTTGGTGGCTTCTATCGTATTTGAAACAATAATCGAATCTATCTGCCAAGATCAACCATATTATTTTGGCCGAGAAATCATTGTCAAACCAGGTGTATATGTTGATACCGCAGTTTCTATGCATGGTTGCGATTCAATTACCACATTGTACCTGGAAGTATCCAAGCCTTATTTGATAGATCAATATATCGAGGTATGTCACAACGATACCTTTACATTCAGAGGTATGGTTATCAACGAGCCAGGTATCTACTACGACTCCATGCTTACAGTACATGGTTGTGACTCAGTATATCGTTTGATCTACAATAAGACTCCAACGTATTTATTTGAATCAGAGGATTCGGTATGTGTTGGTAGTACCTATAATTTCCGCGGCAAGAATTTGACTCGTCCAGGTGTTTATTATGATTCATTAACCACCGTTTCTGGTTGTGACTCAATCTTTAAATTGACCTTGCACAACTTCTCTCACTCTGATATTTACTCCATTCAGGTGGCAGATGTTTGTGGTGATGATCAGACCCTTCAGTTGATCGCTCACTATGAAGGTCATCGCCCAGAATATTACAATATCATATATTCTAAAGAGGCGAACGACCAAGGTTTCAAGAATATTATTCAAGTTCCTTATACGAGTGATACAATTGAGGCTCCTATGCCTAATGCGACACCATACATTCGTCCTGACTATTATGCAGTGACGTTGCAGTTGGGTAACTATACATGTCCACAATCTATGTCAGAACATACTACCGATTTCTTGATTCGTTATCCATCATGGATCATAGAGCAAAACTGGCAAGATGTAGTGGCAGTATTGAATGCTCAGCATAATGGCGGCTACTATTTCCAAAGTTATGAGTGGTATGTTAATAATCAACCTGCAGCTCAAAACAACTCCTATCTCTATCTACCAACATTACGTGTAGGCGATGAGGTTGTATTGAATGTAATGCGCTCAGGCGAAAATTATTATGTACCAACTTGCCCAATCTATATTGAGAAGCAAGATACTTATACTCAGGAGAACCCTATCCCAGTAGATCCAGCCAGAGTGTCGTGCAAGGATCGTCAAGTAACCTTAGAGGCCCTGTCTCT
>JAZNJI010000028.1:0-37822 GCA_045577965.1 Paludibacteraceae bacterium | reverse complement strand
CATACGATATAAGATGCTTGAAGGATACTCACCCATTCGGTTATTGTAGGTACAGATACCCCCACATCATTAGATAAAGATGAGAAATTACACTCGCTGCCTACTCGTCCTGCACAGAGGCGAATAAAAGTCTGAAACGCTTGTAGGTTTTTGACTTTGAGTAACTGATGTATATCTCTCTCTACATACGTGTTATAATAATCGCGATAGAGCATACTTGCAGGTGTATTTTTTGTGTAAATGGCAGGATAAAAACCCTGATATAACAACTGGTCAGTTGATAAATCCTTAGTTCCTGACAATTCGCTTTGCGCAAAAGGCAAAAGGGTAAATAGCGCAGTTCTACCTGCAAGGGATTGTGTTATTTGGTGTAGGAGTGCGAAATTACTACTGCCAGTCAGTATAAATTTACGATCAGGATTTTCATCGACTAACACTTGGATATAGGATAACATTTGTGGCAGGTGGTGTACCTCATCAATGATTAGATGGGTATTAGAGTTTGCAAAAAAGGCTTCTATATCTTGCTCAATTATGGTGCGTTGCGCAGGGTGTTCCAGATTGATATAGGTATAATCTGGAAAAAGATTTTTGCACAATGTTGTCTTACCCACTTGTCGTGGTCCTGTTATAGTAATAACAGAATAATACTGAATTGCATCAAGAATACACTTAGAAATGCTTCGATAAATATAGTTCATTTTTGCGCTAATTTAAAGTTGTACTTTAAGATTGCGCAAAATTACTATATTTTTTTCATACCACCAAATAAATTATGTATTTTTAATCATTTTTCTATATTTTTAGAATGGAGAATACTCTAAAAAGGTCTGAGTAAACACAACCAACCGCCCTTTGTGGGGGCGGTTGGTATGGTAACTCTGCAGGAGGGTGTCCTATTTCCGCAGAGAAGGAGCAATAATATTTGCTATTATCCTTTTTCGTGTTGGTAATTCTGATAATTACCTAATATTTGTTCAATGTGAATTACTTCAGGACAAGCGTCCCATGTTACTCCGCAGCCATCAAATACCATTTTGAACGATCTTTTACAGGTACTTTTTTTATTGATGGAAACGAAGACAAAGGCACGATAATTACACGTCCATCTTCCAACTTTACTGCCATCTTTCCACGAATGGGGAAAGATACACCTTTGATTTTGGGAGTAATATTCCAATACCCTTCTACTTTACACATAGTTATATTAGCGGTTGACGGTTAACATTTTAATAGGTTTCCCCTCTTTGAATAATGCCCAACTTATTACCAATTTTTTTTTGGAGAGTATTATTTCTCATTGAGCGAGCATGATTCAAACGAACAAATCATCTAGAACTACTTCCGACTGTACAATACCAGAATGTAGATTGGGCTTCAGTCCAAAAGTAGTAATCAAGGTGGGGAAGATGGCATGCTTGGAGCCTGTTTCTTCCACAAAGTCCCCCATACGGATACGCAGTTTCATTTCTTCTTCTTTGGTCAAGGAATACCTACCAGCACTATATTTAACCTCGCACAAATTGATAACTCTGTCCGCACGCTCTATCAATAAATCAATCTGTGCGCCATCAGCACTCTCTTTGCTACGCCATGAGTAGTACTCCGCAGCTATTCGATCTATACCCAGCGCACGCTTAATTTGTGGGATATGCGCCATACAAACCCGTTCATACGCCAATCCTAACCATGTATTCATCAAAGAAGTCTGTAAGTTGTGACTCCAATAATGTTCATCAGTGATGGGACGAGAGAGAAATGTATTGTGAAAAATAGTAAAGAAATCTACCAATTGATAGAGCCCATCTGTCTTTTTGACTTTTTTCGTCTTAACAAAGTAATATCTTACAAAATCACATTTGATTAGATTTTGCAAATACTCTGACACATGCCCATTGTCCTTTCTACCCAATGCTTTAAGAATATCATCTCTTGACATCCCCTTCTTAGTAGTGGACAAAACCTGTACAATATCCAAATAAGGCTCAGGCGATTTGAACAAAGAGGCAAACAAACGCTTATATTCGGTATGCAGGGAAGCGTTAGCAGAAAAATACAATCTATCAACTGCTTGCGCTACACTTTCTCCCTGATTGAGTAAACTAAGATAATAAGGAACACCACCCATTATCATGTATATATGCAGAATAGAGAGTCTATCCCAATTGATGTGCATCGAACGCAACATCTGCTCTGTTTCTGCCAAAGTAAATGGATGCAAATGCATTTCATGGGTAATACGATTATGCAATCCTCCATAACTATCAATGATATTTTTAGTCATCCATGTAGTTGCACTGCCACATACAATCAACAACACTTCTTTATGCTTTTGCCCCCATGTATTCCAAAAATGGCTAAAAGCGTTGATAAATCCTGTGCGTGGAGTGTCAAAACAGGGTAATTCATCAATAAAAATGACACATCGTTGATTAGCCACCAATCGCTTTTCCAATAATTCGCCTAATGTAAAAAAGGCATCTAACCAAGAGTTAAACAAATCTCCCTGATATCCTATTTGGCGCATTGCAAGCACAAAAGCAGACATTTGCTCTATGTGTGCACCCCCAAGAATACCACTTACAGAAAACGCATATTGACGATTAAAGAACTCATCAATCAGAAAGGTTTTTCCTACTCGTCTTCTACCATACAAAGCAACAAACTCAGCTCTACCCGAATTGTAGAAATCTTGTAATTGCATGATTTCATGCTTACGCCCGATTAGATTCATACACAATAAGATTTAAAAAATCGCTGCAAAGATACATATTTTTTCTGATACGAGCAAACTAAAGTGGGCATTTTTTGATGATTTTTGTTAAATTCCGCCCTATTTCGGATTGAAAGTGGGCATTTTTTGAGTATTTTTGTTAAATTCCGCCCAGCAAATAGACACTTTACACGCCCAACGCGCAAACGATATTGAAACCCAAAACATGGCATTTTCTTACACTTTTCCAACTATATATAATTACAACCAACCGCCCTTGTGAGGCGGTTGGGATGGTGTGAGTATATTGAATATTGCGCTAATTTAAAGTTTGCTTTAAGACTGCGCAGTTTTTATTAGAATTAATTTAAGCCTGAAATATCAAATTTATAGATGGCATCATCGCTGAGTTCTTGTTTTTGTAAGAACATTATCATATAAATAGGGAAATATATCACTTTATCTTGTTCTTCCACATTTTCGTTGCTAAACACAATGGCTTTTGGTATAGCATATTGCTGATTACTTAATACATTGTTTAGTGCATTATGACGATGATATGCCTTGCCCGATTTGATTTCAATAGGTAGTATAGCGCCATCATTTTCTATTACAAAATCTAATTCTCCTTGCTGTTTGCTGTTGAAATAGAATAATTGATGTTCGTCACCAGCTAAGCCATGTGCATACAATTCCTGTGCGACGAAATTCTCATAGATTGCCCCAAAATTGATTTCTAATTCTCCAGAAAGTAATTTTTGTTGTATATTACCTGCGTACATAGCAGCTAATAGTCCTACATCACTCAAAAATAGTTTGAATAGATTACGCTGTTTGCTTAACAGCAATGGCACTGTGGGTTCATCAATATTATATACAGGTATTGCCACTCCTGCATCTTGCAACCATACAAAACTATTTTCATACTTTGAGAAACGTCCTTTTTCGTTCAATTGTTTAAGAATGAATCTCTTGTTCTTTGCATTAAGTTCTGAAGGAATGAGGTTATATATGTCGCCTATATTTAGTTTGCGTTGTTTGTCGTATTTAGCAATATCTTGTTTGTAAAGACGGATAATATCTTTTTGTATTTCCAATACTCGTTTGAGATTATTAGTTGTTAGATACGTTTCTACTACATGAGGCATACCGCCAATAATGAGATGTAGGCGCAGAAGATCCAACATCTTGTTGTGTACTAAATGATCAACTGCTTTTTGTTGGTCGTAGCACTCTTTTAGATGAGACAAAACTATAGACGATACTCCTTGTGCGATTGCAAACTCTTCCAAATCGAGTGGGTGCATTTCAAGGACAGATAGATACCCGACAGGAATACTCCTAATATCGTGTAGTTCTACGCCTAATAGTGATCCGCTTAGTACATAGTGATAACTACCTTCGTCCACAAGAAATTTGATGGCAGTTACAATCTCTTTGCATTCTTGCACCTCGTCAAAGAAGATGATTGTTTTATGAGGAATTAAATGTTGTTTAGCGAATGCACTAATTCTCAAGAGTAGTTCTTGAGAGTTGTTAACATTGCTAAACATGGCAATGGCTTCTGGATTTTCGACAAAGTTTATCTCCACAACAACATCAAAGCACTCCTTCGCTACTTTGCGAACAGAGTAAGTCTTTCCTGTTTGTCTTGCACCTGTCACTAATAGAGCTCTTTTATCATTGCGAAAGAACTCGCGAATACGACTTTCATTCTTGCGATATAGCATAATTTCACTCAATTTTTCTGCAAAGGTAGTAATTTTCTATTAATCAACAAAATAAAAATGAAAAAATACACTTTTCCAACATGTTTTTTTGTAATTTTTACACTTTTCCAACATTATCTTGGGCTTTTCTTACACTTTTCCAACTATATATAATTACAACCAACCGCCCTTTGTGGGGCGGTTGGTGTGGAAGAGATAAATGGGCTTGTACAAAATGCCAAATGGTTCGTGTACGAATGAGAATGTTACACCAAGGAGACATCAGCATCAATCACAAATATGGCTAAACCATTATCAGATGCTAATACATTTTTGGGTTTAACATCACTCAACAAGTAATATCCATTTGAGAAAACACCATCTCTATCTTGTGGCTTGAACCCGCGAGATTTCATATATGCGAGAATCTCTTCTACCGTAGCGAAACGCACATTATCTACAAATGGTTGTGTGAATACAGGATAAGCATTACTTTCACTCATCACATGAAACCCCACGAACCGCAATGCAATGTGTGGGAATAATTGGTTGTATAACTCAACTCTATTTAATAGTTTTAGTATATCTCCACCAACATGCATGAGATTATTCATTTTATAGACCAAGTTTGTGGTGGGATCAATCCAATTCTCGCTTTCGTTACCACTTTGGAATAACAACAAATGTCGCTCTTTTGCAAAAGTGCCAAACATATCTACAACACAATGGTTTTCCCTTGCCCATTGTATTGCTACTGGAAATTGCTCAAATCGAGAAAGACCTACCAGGAGGTTTCGTAGGCTTTGTGCATTTGGTTGTGATGCTGAATCTCCCATTGGTAATCGATCGTTCTTTGAGATTGCTGAGCTAACCACTCTTGTGCATTATTTAAATAATCCGTTGCACTCATTAATACATCATCCTTATTTTTGCTGCAAAGGTACAATAAATTTTTGAGATTTGAAAATTATTGCACAAAAATTATGCAATTTAGTACCATTTAAGATGTTTTTCGTATAATCATGTGAGATTTAATACAACCAACCGCCCTTGTGAGGCGGTTGGTGTGGAATAGTAGCCAAATGGTTCGTGGTACAAATGTCAATTGCGGTTAGTACAATTACCAAAGGGTGCGTGGAGAGAAACTCTACAGATACATAATCGAATATAACATTCCAATACCCTTCTACTTTACATATAGTTATATTAGCGTTTAATGGGGTACGCATCCACACATTGAGTTATTTTCTAAATTGTTGCCATTTTTCAGGAATAGAATACTTTAATTCACCTTGTTGTACAGTATCTTCCATTAAAGCATTTTCAAATTTTCGTAGATTATTACCCAACAGCACAGGTTTACTCCTGTGATGCAACATATTATCTTTCAAATCATTGCTAAAATTAGACGGTGGAAAATAAACCTTAATACCCACTTTAGGGTAATGTTTTTGTATAAATTCTAATGGTGGTATCAAATCGCTATCGGCACTTACTAATACGATTTTATCTGTTCTGTTCAACACACAATCTTCAATCATTCGAACAGATATGTTCACATCAGTTTTTTTCTCTTCAGGTTTGTTAATGCTTCCTTTACAAAATGGGCAAACGATAGTTTTTTCTAAGTACTTTCCTCTGATGATTTCAAAAGTCCCCTTATTAAGTAACTTATTTGCATTTAAGAAAGCACTCTGCCTACTATTTTTCTCTGGGCTTAACGGTGAAGCAGTAAAATACACTACCTTTTCCAATTGCTGGTCAGGTCCCAAAAAGCTATCAAAGAGTTTAACTAAATCTATCCAATAGGTGTTAGACCAAGCATTGTCCGCTTTGCGTGTTCTGCGTAGTCCAAAGTAGAAGTTAAAACCATCTACATAAAAAGTTACTCGTGTTTTATTTTCCATGTTACGTCATATTATAAAAATAAGCCACTCGTAAGTGGCTCTTATCCCTACAGGAAAGTAGGGCGATGCTTTAATTTCGGTGCAAAGGTAATACAAAAAAATGAATTGTACAAGTTTTTTTCTGAAAAAGTGACACTTTTTTCTATTTTTTTGTATTTTTGGATGAGTTTTATCAAAATTTATGCCAAAAACATATAACACAACCAACCGCCCTTTGTGGGGGCGGTTGGTGTGGTAACTCTGCGGGAGAGGTGTCCTGTTTCCGCAGAGAAGGAGCAAAAAATTCGCAGAGGGAGTGTTTTATACTGGAGTATAAGAACCGCTTCCGTCAGGACCAAAACCATGAATTATACCCTGTGGAACACTTGCTGCCATAATGGCGTTTTCTCCGAGCAATTTGATTGCCTCAGTTTGAGGCGCTAAATATACTTTTTTCATTTCAAATACAATTTAATAAGCCTACCCCCAGCCCCTCCCTAAAAGGAGGGGAGGGCATAGACGGATGTTATTATTAGAGTTTTTGTCCTTGTACGTTATACTTAACGCCGTCACGGATGATGATGAGTTGACCGTTTTGGATAACCTTGATGGCTTTAATTTCTGGTGCTGTAATGTTTTCTACCTCAGTTTCAACATTCTCATTAAATGCTACGCGAGCGCGAACAGGAGATGCTGTAGAAATATTTGGGAAGTAGAAATATGCACGCAATGCTTTAATCTCAGTATTGTTGAATGGATAAAGGTATCCATTTTCTGCCAACCAATAGTCCTTAGCATTAGTGTTTGTTTTCTTATCTAAAACAGCAATCATCCATGCATCATCAGTTGTGATATTTGTTGTATTGGTATTAATCACAACACCTTCGACTTTTGCACCTTCATCAACATTATTGGCAGGTTTGATAAGGTATGGCGTACCAGCTTCAATAGTGTTCACGAAATCAAAATTCAACACAAAATCATCATTATTCTTTGATTGTACTTCAGAACTTGCTAATTTGGCTACTTGTGTGTTAGCACCAAACATTGCATTAATTTGTACTGCATTCATGCTGAATGGCAGGGTGATTGTTTGCCAATAAGTATTAACAAATGCACGATTTACAATAACATCCGCAATTTTGCCATTGTAACCACTATACTTAGAGTTATCAGCTGCATCTTCATCAATTGTAACAGGGTATGTAACTGTTAGTTTTTGCGCAGCATAATTCCAAACAAAGTAATAGTTTCCAGCAGTTTTTATCTCAATAAACACATCGTTTCCGTGTTCCGCAAATTGCCAGTTCGCATTATTTGTTTCAGTCATTGTCTGATCTGCTTCTTTATAACCAAGCCACTTATCACCTTCTACTATTTCTACCATTTTAAATCGATATTTGTTAGCAGCTAGATTTACTTTGGCATAAGCATGTGCTTGGTCGTCCATAGTTTGCAATAAAATTTGGTTACTTTCCAGCCATTGAGCATCACCAGTTCCATTACACATTGTACCTCTCAATGCTACCTTTGGCAATTCAGGATAAGTAACCGTTAGCTTATTGGTTGCATATTCCCAAGTAAAGATATAATTGCCAGGGATATCCATATATATACTTGCGTTTCCATCATTACTATTGAAAGTCCATCCTTCACTATTTCCACGCTTCATTTTTCCATTATTGCCCATCCAAGCATCATTGCTAATAATCTTGAACTCGTATGTTTTATCACGTTCTGTAAAATTATAGGTATAGGTGGCTGTTTTCTTATCCGCAGCAACTGTGAATTCTTGTTTACCAGCTTCCCAGACATCGTTTCCTAACATAGCACCTGCTAAATATATCTTAGGCAGTGTTGTAAGTTCACCTGTAGGGTAAGTAACGGACAATTTTTGAGTTGCATGTTCCCATACGAAAGTGTAAGTACCAGCAGCGTATGTGGTGATTTTCGCATTACCGTCATTAGGATTAAATGTCCAATCACTGCAATTGCCTTTATCCATAGTTCCACCATTACCCAAGTCAGTAGCGCCTACACGCACCTTAAACTCATACGTTTTTTGTTCTTCAAGCGTTACATCAATAGATGTTTTGCCCTCAGCAACAGATGAAGATACATTTGCATCATCCTTCCATTCATTCATAGTTCCTTTGATAGCGATGGTTGGATAGTTACCTTCGAGATTAGGATGGGTAACACTCAGTTTATCGTTTTCAAGATTCCAAGTAAATGTGTATGTACCTGCGATGTCTGCAAATATCTTAGCATTGTTTCCGCTATCAAAAGTCCAATCTTTTGAATTAGGGCGAGTCATTATTCCATCATTACCACAATAATTGCCGTCTTCTACTATTTTGAACTCATACACACCAGCATTTAATGATTTTTCTAATGTTGCAGTAGTACCACTAACTGTAAACTCTTCTGCAGTCCAACTATTCATAGTACCTACCAATGTCACGGTATGTGTGATAGTGGCTTCGCCTGTTTTGGTTGCAGTGGCATTGAGTTTCTGTTGAGTAGGATCGTATGTAAATACTACCTTATACAATCCATCTTCTGCTACAGAAAGAGATTCGTTAGGTTGACCAGAAGCAGGATATTGTCCACTATCCCAGACATGATCTCGTGCGACTTTATATTCGTAAGATGTATTAGCAGCAAGTGTTACATTTTCTTTTATCAAAGTGTAAATACCATCTCCATCATCATCTGTCATATCATTGTTACTATCAGCAGGATTCCAATAACTACCTGTTAATGCTTCTGCTCCTGCGATGGTATAAGTGTAAGTGATTATTACCTCCTCTATAGGATATGTAATAGAAAGTTTGCTTGTGCTCAGTTCCCATGTAAAGGTGTAGTTACCTGCAATAGTGGTTCTCATTTTGCAGTTTTTTTCATTTTTACTTGAGAATTGCACGCCCTCTATTGTTTCAGTAATAGTCTTGTCATCATCTTGATCCTGACGACTTGTCCATGTGCCTTCTCTAACAATCTTGAACTCATAATCCTTATTTGCATCCAAGTATTTTGTTATAATAGCTATTGTCGCATCGGGAGTTGCTTTTTTGAGTTCGTCAACATTACTTTTCCACTCATTCATTGAACCAGCAAGATAAACATTGGATGCTAATTTTAGCATAGTTGTTATCTCATTCTCTGTTCCGCCTGAAGTTGGAGCATCTGCTGCCATATAGTAATAATTACCATCAACCCAGGTATAATTTTCAGTTTGGTTTCCATTACCATCATTGAAGATAATATTTTCAAATTTTCCTGGATCAGTACTATAGTAGTAAACATCAAAGTTCTCTATTGTTTTACCAAGTTTTTCGATTGTTACACCAGGCCAATCACCATTCTTATTTTCATCAGCATCCCATGCATACACATTTACTTTCGACCATTTTTTATTATTTACGAAATAAACAATATCTAATTTGTCATAATTGGCAGTCAATGTATAATTACCTGAGTTTTTGGTGGTAATGCTAATAGTCTCTGATGTTAATGCATCAGCAGTTTGTACTCCATCGCCCAATGTCCAATCAACAAATTTGTAACCTATAACTTTTGGAGCAATGATAGAACTTGGTGTAGATTCGCCTACATTGGAGGTTGTCGCTGTTTTAATTTCAGTTTTATTGTACTTATAAAAAACTGTAACGTTGTGCTTTGGCTCTTCAGCAGAAGTAACAGTAATGGTTGTGGTTGCAGTTGCGGTAGAAGTAATTTCTGTAAAATATTTTGGATTATAAGTAACAGTTGCCGTAACCGTATAAACACCTGCTGTAGTAGCGGTAAAAGTATTTCCATTTATGCTTGCACCAGAAATTGGACTAATTTTATATGTAACAGATTTAATGTCATTATATGTACTATTAGAAGATAAAGATGCTGTCAATGTAACATCCTCTCCTATTGAAACAGAAGAATTACTTACCTCTAACGAAACAGTAGATGTTTCTTGATAATTTTGTTGGAATTGTCCATCCCATCCATCATTATTGTGGCTAAAAAAGACGGCATTATTTTTAGTACCATTTAACGTTACATCCTTACCATTTCCTGGAACCCACCAACTATCATTGCCTTTAAATTGTGCCTTATTATTATCATCATATACTTGTACACGATACATATGATAATTACGGCCATCCCAATTGTACTCAGCAATCTTGGTACCAGATTTAACACCTCCAGATGTACCTCCCCAGAAATTGAAACCGAAGGTATCACCTTTGTACTGCTCGAAATTATTGCTAATTCCAACATAGATATACCTTTCTGTCGCCGCATTCATCCCTATCGCACAGAGGATGGCTGCGAAAAATAAAAAGATTGATTTTTTCATAAATGTTTTTTGATTTAAAAAGTTAATATAATTGGTTGTTTGTTATTTTAGTGTAAAGTGTAGGGTGTAAAGTGTAAAGGCAGGGGATACTCGGCGCCTGCGCCGAGCACGGGACCAAAGGCACCTTACATTTACGGGGCGTGAAAATAGACCAAAAAGTCTGGCAATGGCTTGTCAGACTGATTCGTCGAAATGGGCTTGCAAGATGAAGCTCGCAAAACGAGCTTGGTTTGCCGCCATTTCTCCTCTCCCCAAAAATTAAAAATTTTCGGGGACCCCAATGACAGTCGCTGAATCTTCAGTAAATGAACAGGGAATAAAACTATCTTTCTCTTGACAAGAAGTCGGTAAATTCTTCTAAACTTCGTTGCAATACACTTCCTACCTTCAGATGTTCCTCGTACATGGCTATCATTGTAGGACTCATACTGCGATTCAGCGCATATCTCACCACCTCAGAATTAGCATCTCTACACATCAAAATACCAATGCTTGGATTCTCATTGCTGCGGCGTTCCGTTTGATCCAATGCCTCCAAATAAAACTCCAACTGTCCCAAATCGCGTGGGTCAAACTCGGTAGTCTTCAACTCTATTGCCACCAGACATTGTAATGCTCGGTGAAAAAAGAGCAAGTCGCAACGATACGTCTTACCTCCAACTTCCAAAGCGTGTTCCTCGTCCACAAACAAAAAGTCTTTGCCCAGTTCTACAATGAACTCGCGCATATGCTCCACAATTCCTTTACGAAGATGCGACTCCTTGTATTGCTTTGGCAGACCAAGAAACTCCAAAATCGCTTTGTCCTTGAGCAAGAGTTGCGTTTGTGGGTAAGTGGTTTTGAGCATCTCCGATTGCCATTTCTTGTCGCTCAACATACGAGAGTAAGTATCCGACTTAATGGCGCGCTCAAGATCTCTTGTTTTTAAACTTTCATATTCTGAATAAAGGATATAGAATATATACTGGTCGATAGTTGTGCAGCGCTGCAAGATTGTATAATGGTTACTCAATGCTGTTTTTAATAACAACTTCTGTAATTGTGCCAATCGTGTTGGCACAATTGGCTCATCGTCTATTTGTGCCAGCACTGTTGGCACAATTTCAGAATTGTCCAATTGTGTCACCGCTGTTGGCACAATTGCCTGCGGAGCAGGGAGCAACTTGAGCGTAGTGGCACGTGCGATGAATTGCTCGGAGGAGTAAACGTCGTAAAACTGCACCATCTTGTATATGGTACGGCGACTCCACCCCTTGAGCGTTGGGTCTTGGGTATGGATATACTCTGCCAATTGTTGCACTACCTTAGAACCCCATTGCGCGTTCTTAATCTTATTAGATACATACGCGCCTACATGCCATGCAGTCATTACGGAAGCATGGTTGATAGTTTGCACCGCCTTACTACGATAGTCTTGAATGATACTCAAGACATTAGCAAAGTCAATATTCAACGGGTTAGAAGGTGTGATAGTTGTCATGTTTTCTCAAATTTTGCGGTGCAAAATTACAGAAAATAATCCATATACACAAGTATTTGAACAAAATAATGTGCAAAAAGGCAAAATATTTTACCTCCTGCAAACTTAAACCTACCAGAATCGATTGGTTTAACCTTATCAGTCTATTTTCATTATGTCAAAGGACACTTTGCAGCAAAGCTGCGTTACATATAATTGTCGCAGTCTATCTTCGGCTCATCCCCTGCTTATCCTCCGCTTATCCTCCGCTGCGAAACTATGTCAATCATACACCCATCTCCCTACGTTCCCTCGGTCATCATTCGGTGAGGTTCCAATCAGGTTCCAATCAGGTTCCAATGAGGTTCCGATGGAGATAGGTGGCAACCCAATGGAGAGTAGTTGGTTAGTTATGAGCTATGAGTTATGAGTGATAAGTTATGAATTATGAGTGATAAGTTATAATTTTACAATGATGGTTTGTACGGAGGAAGCAGGGAGGTTCACCTTCGCATAGTGGTTGCCCAATTGCACTGGCATGGTAGTCTCTGCACCCATGTTGAGGATATTGATCGCATACGACCCATCGGCCTTCTCTACGGCGCAGAGGAAGATATCTTGTGTCTCGCAGTCGGAGCCCGTCTTCATGGTAGCAGGGTAGTCCACTTGCAACGCTACATCGCCTGGGCGCATGGAGCGAGAGAATTGCTTGAGTACATAATAATAAGGTGTGTAATAAATCACGTCATTCTGATAATCAACCATCACCTGCGCACCTGCGAAATTATTCACGTGGTTAGGTCCGCCAATGGAGTCGAGCACGATATTCCAATCGCAATAGCCTGTGAGCCAGTGGTTGGTGCCATCAATGATATACTGCGCATAGCGGAAGACTGGCGAATACTTGGGGTGTGTGCCACCTGCCCAACGTGTGGAGTATGCCCAATCGGTGGCAATCTTGTCCCACCAGAACGCATCGTTATTGAACCATCCCGACTCTTGGAAACCAACTGGTTCGGTCACGCCGTCCCATGGTGGGCAACCAAGGTTGTCGATACAGCCCTCAGAGTGGAAGATAGTCTTATTAGGATACTTGGCATGTGCCTCTTCGAGTGTCTCAGGGAAGCAACCAATGGTGCTGCCATACCAGTGCACTGCCATGCCGGTGGTGTATAGGTTAGCCAATGAGTCTTGGTAGATTGCATCGGCGTAAGGCATCATCTCGAAGATGTTTTGGTCGAAACCATAGATAGCCACATCGCCGTGTCCGCGGCTGATGAGTGTTGGAGCGAGGTAGTTCTTGATAAACTCGGTCTCCACTTGTGGCGAGAAATCCATGCTCTCCCAACCGCCATCATTGCCCATAGGTTCGTTGACTGGGGTCACTGACCAGATGTTGACACCCTCTTGCTTCCATGCCTCGATGTAAGCCGCGATATAGTTGGCATACGCCTGATAATACTCAGGCAGCAATGCTCCACCACGGGCTACGCCGTTCTCGCGCTCGTAGTACTTCTTGTTGTCCTTCATCCATGCAGGTGCGGTCCAAGTGTTCGCCATGATGCGATAGGTGTTGTCGGCTTGACCTTGTTTGATGTTCCATACATCCTTCATGAGGTGGTAGAGGTCGTATTGCTCGTTCTTTACCTGTGGGTACTTAGCCGCAGGGAAGCCTTCTTTGTCGCGATCGAGTGAGAAATGCTTCATCTCGGTATCGCCGTCCACCTCGGTAAGAGCATACTTGCCTTCCACAGAGAAGTCGGACGAGCCGATCTGGGTGCGAACCACGGAGAAGTTGGCGCCCTCCTCAGAGAAGAGTTCGTGGAGTACGCTCTGGCGTTGCTCTTCGGTCAAGCAGGCGAGTACGAAGGCCGAAGACTCGGTGAGCGAACCACCATAGCCGTCGATGGTCTGCTTCTTCTCGTCCACATGGATAGTGATGGCATTGTCGGCTGTGCCCTCGTGGAAAACGACAGCTTGTTGCTCGGTGCATTTATCACCCGCAGCAGAGGTGAGCCACACGTGAGTGGAGGGGACTTTTGCGGTGCATGATGCCAGCAAAAAGAGCGATGATACGAATAATAACTTTCTCATATTTAATAACAAAAATTATAAACAATTTAACCAAAAATTACCAAATATTGCACGGATATTTATTTTATCAACAACTTAAACAACTTAATCCAACAACATTCCGCTTGCCAACACCGCAAGCGGCAAAGGAAATTATTCAATTTTAAAAGTTATTTTTTATTTCTATCTTTAACAACATTATCAACAATTATAGTTCTATTACTAATTGTTTTATCTCACCATCGCGGGCGAAGATGTGTTGGCTTTGTTCTGCGGTCAAGGTGACACTGCCTGTGCCATTAGCGGTCTTGCGATAGATGATCTCTGTTCCGCAGTAAGAGAAGCGCAACTCGCCATCGCGGAAATCCGCCTCGGTGAGCATGATGGGGCAGAAGGTGATCTGACCATCTTGCACCTGCACACCCAGTTCGAAGAAGCGGGAGATGATATCTTCCTTCACCTGTCCTGTCATGCCTGGTTGCTGAACACCCATCATAGATGGTGTGTGTGAATAGGCATCGAATGGGAAGGAGCCGTACTCCGCAGGAGTCTTGTGGGAGCCGATGCCTTCTCGAATTTCGCAATAATGCGAAATGAGGCGATAAGGCGATGAGGCGATAAGGCTATTGGCTTGAATACACTCACCTACGGCGAGGAGGAGCTTGCTGACCATATGCCAGTAGATACAGCCCAGTCCCTCATACTTGTAGAAGGTGCCTGAGCGACCGGTGAAGGCATGGTGGTTGAAGAGCTGCTCATAGAGCTGGAGCAGCTGCTCGGTCTCCTCATAGGTAATCTCCTCGCTGCTCTTTTGAATAGCGCGCAAGAGGAAGTCGGCATTGTTGAAGTCAGCCGAGAAATGTACATTGCCTTCGCAATCGCGGGTGAGGATATCCGTAGCACCGTTGGCCAATAGGCGTTGTACGATAGGCAAGGCTAGGGCCTCCTTTGGCAGATTGTTCATATCTAGGAAGGACGCGCGCTTGCGTGCGGGGTAGAGCATATAGCTGCGTTGATCTTCGCGGTAAAGCGCAGACTGACGCATGGCGTCCAGCAATTCGGCTGCCTTATCGGCATTCAATCGGCGTGAAGAGAGTACCGCTACCTGACCCTCCAGCATCTCATAGAGGTGGCTGATGGCGATGGTGCCACGGTCAAACTTCACCAGATTATATGCGTGGTACAACCCATCTTCGCGCTGGTTGACATCAATCGACTGGTCGATAAAATCGAGGGTCATATTGAGGAACTGGCAGATGAGCGATGCGTCCAGCTCCACCTTCTTGCCCGAATGGCCTGCATAGATCGCATTGCGATATGCCTCGCCTGCACGACCCATCTGGTCGGTAAAGCTGCGGCGGGTTTGGTCGGAGAAGCAGATGGCTTGCTCTGCCTGCTCGGGCAAATGGTTGACCATGGTGGTCAATATATTACGCAGGAATAGTACCACCTCCTCCGAGAGGGCGTAGGTGGTATCCTCTGTTTGGTAGAGGTCGATGAGGAATGCCACGAAGCGGCGCATGTAGTAGAGCGTCACCATAGAAGCTCCGTTGCCCACCAGCGCATTATTCGCGTCGTTCCACTCAGGACGCAGGGTGTTCATCCATATGCCCGCCTCAGGAATGAAGTTGCTGAGTTTGGTGAGCAGCGTGATGAGGATCTTCTCGGTGAAGGTCACGAGCAGTGGTTGATCATCCACACCCATCACGAGGCGTGCATCCTGTCCGTAGGTAGGCAGTTGGGCGAAGATATGATCGTGGGTTGCCTGGTCGAAGGCAATGGTGTTCTTCGGATCGCGCACGATATCGCTATAGGCCTTGAAGCGATATGGCACATTGGCAAACGCAAACTCGCGCATGCCCAACATCTGGCGCAGTGCTGCGGGGTTGTGGGCGTAGCTGAGTTCGAGTAGGCGACATAGATAAATGATTTGGTGGTCGCCCCAATAGCCGATATTCGACCATGGGTTTTCTGGTTCGATCACCTCCCAATCGATGCCTTCGGAGGTCACTTTGTATGGATTATAGCCATCTGCCGTCGTTGCATTGAGGAACTTGGCGATGATGCTATTGGTGAAATCTGGATAAGACAGCGAAAGGGCTTCCCAGTTCTGGAATATATCGCGCCAGTTGCCTTGGTAGGAGATGATATGGCGGTCTTGCTCGTCCTTCACGCGGATATCAAACAGGTTCCACGGACGACTAGGGTCGCCATGGCGGCGTGAGAAGGTGAGCGGCAGGTACTCCATGAACAGACGATGCAATTGATGATCCTGACGATCCTGTACCGCCAAATCGAGTTCGGCATATGTGATCGACTCGGGTAGATCGCTGAGGAACGTTTGGTGTTTGTTTGCCAAAGCATGGTTGAAGAGCGCCACATGTGCTGCGAAAGCGGGACCAGAGATCTGATAACTGTCGCAATAGAAGCCACCGCGCATGGTGTTGAACAGCGTATTGGCAAAATGGCGCGCATCGTTGGCCTCGTCGGCTGTGTGCTGTACACCATCGTTCTGCGCTACGATCTGGCGCAGGTTATTGGTGGTCGTTTGCAGCGCCGCCTGCAGTTGCTCCACCGCATTAGCTTGCTGCATGAAAGCCATGTTGCGGCGCACCGAAACGGCGTCTTGCATGACATCGCATACGAAGTACCATTGGAGGCCATTAGGCGATGAGGTTATTGGGCTATTAGGCGAGAGGGTGGTGGTGAAATGGGCGAAAATGGCTCCGCGGACACCTTTCGACTCGGCTTCAGCGTGGATGGCACCACCACGGCGGAACGTATCGAGTTGGGCACTTGAACAGAGATATTGGGTATCGGGAATCGGGTGTCGGGAATCGGATAAGGTATAAACCGTATTGCAACGAAGGGATTCGCTGGGTTCGGCTCTGTCCACGAGGATAGCTTCCATGCGGAAGAGTACCATACCATTGCCTACATGTTCGGTACGTTTGTAGCCATCTACGAGGGTCGAGAAGGTGTTTTGCGTGATGCGCTCCACGCCTGATGGCATGACGTTCTGCAAACCATCCAGTACCTCCACGGTGATAACATCCTCGGTCTCGTTGGTAAGACGCGCAGTGCGTACCCAGCCCAGATGCGTAGCTGGCGCCCACTCGTAGCTGAAGGTGATACCCAGATCGATATTCTTCTCTGTGAATATGAGGCGGTTGCCCACTACGGACTTAGCTATCGAACGAGTAATCTGATACATGCCCATCTGACGCGACGAGAAGGGCTCCCATAGTTTGATGCCTTGTGCCGTTTGTACGCGCAGGATCGTCTTAGGACCAGTCTGCTCGTAGTTCTCGGTGATCTTGTCGTCGGTGTAGTATGGGAATAGCACCTGCTCTGGGTTGCGGCGACCGCATGTCAGTCCGCCTGTGGATGAGATATACATCCATAGATCGGTATCGCTGGCGAGCGATATGAAGAATGGCTGCATCTGATCGTAGTTCTCAATGCAGTAGAAGCGTTCGCCGTGGATGGTTATGTATTTTCCCGTAGGATTGTGTAGCATTGTGTAGAGTTGTTTAGAGTTGTGTAGTATTGTCTGAATCTTGGCGTTGTTCGAGTTCGGATTTCATCTGTTGTAGGGTAGGGGTATCCAGGTTGTAGAATGCCAGTAGGATAGCACATGAAGCATAGAGTACACCTGGTATGATACCAAATAGCCAGTGGATGCTGGTCATGATGGTTGCATCGTTTTGGATTTGCAATAAGCCCATATTGGCATCAAAATGAACAGCCGTCATGATGGCGCCAAACAGGGCAGCACCAATCGACCATCCGATCTTCTGTGCAAACACGGCTGCGGATAGACACAGACCCGTGGTACGGCGTTGGAATTTCCACTCTCCGTAGTCCGCTGCATCTGCCAGCATCGTCCAGAGCAGGGAGATGGCTGGTGCATAGGCAATCTTACCTAGGCAGTTGAATACATTGATAAGTACGAAATTCGTACCGGCGAAGTAGAGCAAGCAGAAGAATAGTCCAGATAGCAATGAGCATACGATATAGAGTTGCTTGGCGCCGAACTTCTTCACCAATGGTTTGGTGGCTGGAATAGCAATGATGAGCGCTACCGTACCTAGGATATTGAAGATCTGGCTCTTGGACTCAGCGTCGAGGAAATACTTAAAGTAGTAGGTCGCCGAGATGTTTTGAATAGCAAACATGATGAAGGATACAATACCCACCAACATCAGCACCACCCATGGGCGGTTCTTAAATAGGTACTTGAAGTCGTGCTTAAGGTCGGTCTCTTGGCGTTTAGGTGGAGCAATACGCTCTTTGGTCGTGGCAAAAGTGATGAGGAATAATACCACGCCGATTGCACCAAAGATGGCTACCAAGTATCTAAAACCAATGATATAGGATGAGCGCACGAGGTCGGCATTACCTGCGCCGTTTTCCATGAAGAGTTTGCGCGCACCGTCGTCAGACATAATGGAGTAGTCCATGCCTGTAGCCTGTGAGCCGAGATAATACACGATATAGAGGGCAAAACCCGATACGAGCAGCTGACCAATATTGGCTGCCACAAAGCGGTAGGAGTTGAGTCCAGCACGCTCAATAGAGTCATTGGTCATCACCGCTCCCAATGAGGAGTATGGGATATTTACCACTGCGTAGATAATACGCAGACCGATAAACATCGGTAGGATATATGCTATCAGGGCATTGCCTTGGAGGTCTGGGCCCAGGAATGCCAAGAATACAAACAATGCAAATGGTATGCATCCATATAGCAAGAACGGACGGAACTTACCCCAGCGGCTATTGGTGCGGTCTGCCCAAATACCTACGATAGGATCCATCACAGCATCCATGATCGTACCCAAAATAGCAATGGCTGTTGACCATGCAGGACTGATACCGAGCACATCGGTATAGTAGAATATTAACCAGAAATTCACCATGTCCCACACAAAGTGTGAGGCGGTATCACCAAGGCTGTAGCCGAGTTTTTCTTTGATTGAGAGTTTCATGATTCGTTATTTTTTTTTTCGGGAGTCGGGAATCGCGAGTCGGGACTCTATTGGTTAAACTGGTATACGCGGATATAGTCGATATACATCTTGACGGGTGTGCCATCTGCAGGCAATGCAGTCACCTTTTGGAAGTTCTCATCCTCTGCGCTGTACACCTCTGGATATTTCTCTGGCATAGGCAGGCCGGGGAAGAATCCACCTACAGCCAAGTTGAGCACGATATAGAATGGGTGGTTGAAGTAGTGACCTGGTTGGTTAACCTCCTTATTGCGTAGCGATAGGGCGAAATAAGGTGCTACCTCAGGATATTGGTCTTGATCAAGGTACATGGCCAGGCTATCTTCGGTCCAGATGACGGTAAATAGGTGGAAGTCGCCTTGTACGGGGTAATCAGCTTCGCACATACCGGCTGTGTTGGGATACTTGCCATCGTTGAAGCTCTCGCCCCAGTGTGCAGCACCGTTGAAATAGCGGTCGGAGATGCCCTTATCTATGCCATTTTTATGTCCCATCTCCACGATGTCGATCTCGCCGCACTTAGGCCACACCACACGTCCTTGCGCAGCTAGTTGCTCTTTTTTATTGTCAATAGAATCATCGTTTCCCAGATTGGTAGCCAGGTTATTTCCCAGCATCCAGAACGCTGGCCATAGACCATTGGCGGTATATGGGAAAGCAATGCGTGCCTCTATCTTGCCGTAGCAAATAGTCACCTTGTCTTGGGTGTTTACACGAGCCGATGTAGCCGGACGATTGCCGTAATCCTCGCGCTTAGCATTGAGTACCAAGCAGGATTCACCGCTGACTGGGTGCTGCTCGATGCTCACATTGCGTGGGGTGTAATATTGCATCTCGGCATTGCCTCCACCGCGAGCATTGTCATCAATATTCCAATATTCGGTGTTCAGGGTGGAGGAGTTGAAATCATCCTCCCATACCAAGGTATAAGGTTGCTTAGCTTGGCAAGCAACAAAGAATAGGCACATTAGAATCGTGCAGAATCGTGTAGCATGGTGTAGCATGGTGTGTATTGTTGTTTATAGTTGTTGTCCTACGATAGTATATATTTGTCCGTCCTTTTGGATATATAATTGTCCGTTGATAATCACCTTTTGTGCAGGTTGTGAGATAGTGATGTTTTGTACTGCTGTACTGCTTTCGGGCTCGATCTCGTCAGAGGGGGATGGCGATACAAAGGTCTCCTTATCAGTGCCTTGCTGGTAAATACGAATCCAGTCGATATACATCGATCGTGGACCATTGGCCAGAGCTGTGACCTTGTTGATATCCCAAATCTGTGGGAAGTTGCCACCGATGGCTAGATTAGCGATGATGAAGTTGGGCTTGCCAAAGACGAGACTACGGTCGTAGTTGGCATCGTCGTTGGGCCCTAAGTCGGCGTGGAAGTATGGTTTTACGCCAGGGTTGGCATCGCGGTCCATATACATGTCGATCGAGGTGGGTGTCCAGATCATGGTGATGATATGGAATGTATCTTCCACCGAGTATGGATAGGTCGTAGATTGTGCATCGCACCATACCGTATTCCACGCAGACCCCGTATGCATCGCACCATTGAAATAGCGGTCTTGGGTGCCATGTTTGATACCATCAGCATGTCCCAACTCGATGATATCGGTCTCGCCACAGCGTGGCCAACCCACTTGGTCAAAGTCATTACCCATCTGCCAGAAAGCAGGCCATAGACCGTTGGCGGTGTTAGGGAACTTGATGCGCGCTTCGATCTTACCGAAGGTGTAGTAGAGATTCTTCTTGGTGTTGACGCGACCAGAGGTGCATTTCTTGCCCTTGTAATCCTCTTTGGTAGCGGTCAGCACGAGGCAACGCTTTCCCGTGGTAGGTTCTACATCCAATGTGACACCCTTCTCGCAATAGTATTGCAACTCGTTGTTGCCACCACCATCGCCATTGACCTCGATGTTCCAAACATTGCGGTCGAGGGTAGCGTCGGTAAAGTCCTCGTTCCACACGAGGGTGTAATCATCGTTGGAGGCGATGAGGCGATAAGGCGATAAGGTGAGAAGAATCGCGAAGAGGATGGTGTAGAGTGGTGTAGAGTGGTGTAGCATAGTGTAGTGTTGTTTAGTGTGGTGTAGTATAGTGTAGTGTGGTTTATTGTAGGAGTTGGTAGCAATTAAAGGTTCCTTTTAGTGCTTCAATGCGAAGGGTGTGGTTGCCTAGCGGTGGGATGATAGCTGTGTTGAGCGTAGTTTTCGTCTGTAGATCTGCGGTTTTAGGCAGCTCCACTATCGCTTGGGCTACGCCGTCAATAGAAATACATACTTGACTATTGACAATGGAAGCATATTGGATTTGCAGAGGCATCTTGTTTTCTATATTTACTTGATAATCAACCCATTGTCCTTGCATAAAGGATTGGATATAGAGTTGGTTGTTATCCGTGACACGCAGGGAGATACTCTCATCTTTCAGGGCGATGTATTGGTGTGCACCGACGCCTTGCTGTAGTGGGAGATAGGCGTTCTTGTCGAAAGAAGAGAACTGGGTGAAGATTTGTCCAAGCGGTGTGAGCTCTACGGGCGATCCGTGGGTGAGCAGTTGCATATAGGGTGCCGAGTCCACCTTGCCACTGGTGCGAGGCATGAACCATGCGTAGCGTTCTACGTGAGGGTTTTGCTCCATGTGGTTGAGGACGGAGCACATATAGTCCATTTGCTTCTCCACATTGCTTGGCACAGGGTCCCATGCGCAGAACTCAGTCATCCAGATGGGTTTGCCGTATTTTTCAAACTTCTTGATATAATCTTTGGCTGCGGAAGGCGATGCCATGTAGCAGTGGATAGCAATCGCGTGGATGTCGTCAAGGGAGACGTTGGGCTGTGCAAAGAACTCATCGAGCCACTTGATAGGGTCGTGATAGCCCGCGAGTGTGCCATAGTTCATGGCGGGGGCAACGAGTTTGAGGTTCAGTTCTCGGGCTAATGCTACCACTTGTGGCCACTGCTCAGCCGCTTGCGCAGGGGTCATATTGCATTGGTCGGTGAGGTTGGGTTCGTTGAAGCCAAGCAGGTACTTGGTGTTGGGGTGCTCTTGCACGTACTGGCGAATCTTGGCTGCACTATAGGAGCCATTCCAACACATAGGGCAGAAGTCCATATCGTTGGTGTCGAACCAAAGAGCAGAGGTGCTGTTTTGGTCGTTAGCCCAATTGTAGGACCACGATATAGCCGGAGAGAGCAAGGGCAGGTCGTCAATCTTCTTGAAGTCGAACGACACACCGCGCTTGGCGCTCTTCTGCATCGCAGAGGGCTGGTCGTGCGTAGGGACATTTGGATTACATGCCGTCAAGATGAGAGCAAACACCCAAATAATATGTCGTGTAGTATGGTGTAACATGGTGTAGTGTTGTGTAGTATGGTGTAGTGTTGTGTAGTATGGTGTAGTGTTGTGTAGTGTAGAGTTGTTTAGAGTGGTTTAGGGTTGTTCTTGGCGTTGGTACACGCGTACCCAGTCTACGTACATAATACGTTGTTGGTTGAAGATGGCGTCATCCACCTTGCCACCCATGTTGCCACCGATAGCGCAGTTGAGAATGATAAAGTGCGGTTGGGTGAAAGGCCATGAACGAGGGTTGTCGATAAGCGTTTCCCAAACCGTAGCATACTCTACTCCGTCCACGAAGAAGCGGATACAATCTTTGCCATCTTTCTCCTCTTGACACCATTCTACTCCATAGGTATGGAAGTCTGCCGACAATGGATAATCGAAGAAATGCGTGTTGTGCCAGTTCTTGCCATTAGTACCGTTTTTCTCTGGGGTGTGGACTGCGAAAGAGGCGCGTGTGTCTTGCGAGCCGATATGCTCGATGATGTCAATCTCGCCACAAGCAGGCCATCCGCCCGACTCGCCCATCATCCAGAAAGCAGGCCATGTACCTTTGCCACCTGGGAACTTGATACGTGCTTCCACCTTGCCATAGAGGAAGGACTTTTTGCCTTTGGAAAGGAGGCGTGCAGAAGTATATTCGCGGTTTTCGTAGGTCTCTTTGCGTGCTTCGATCTCGAGGCAACCATCTTTGACGCGCACGTTCTCAGGGCGTTGGGTGTAGTATTGCAACTCGTTGTTGCCCCAACCACCTCCACCGAGGTTATAGCCCCAAACGGACTCATCGAGGGCAGTGCCATTAAACTCATCGGACCACACGAGCGAATAGTCGCCCCACTTATGCTCTACAGCCACGAGGGCAGTGACCGATTCCACAGGAGTGGAAAGGGTGATGGTAGCGTTGCCTGGTTTGAGCGCGGTGATAGTGCCTTGCTGATCCACCTGCACGACGTCTTCTGCAGAAGAGGTCCATGTGAGATCCAGACCATAGGTATTGCCATATTGGAACTGGTAGGTATCACCTTTCTTTAGGGATACGAAGGCAGGAGATATGCGCAAGGTAGAGCCATCGGTACCGCTTACAAACACTTGGGCGTTGACTATGGTCTCGCCTGATTTAGCGGTGATAGTGGTCATACCAATAGCCTTGGCAGTAACCGCACCGTGGAACACAGTAGCCACATCCTCATCGGAGGAAGCCCACTCGATATTGGTAGCTTCACCAACGACGTTGATAGTGGTGATATCGCCCACCTTCATTTGCAGCGAGTTAGGGCTGAGTGAGAAATTCACAGTAGGTTCGCACGCTACGCATATCATCGTGCAAAGAACCAAAATGCTATGCAACATTTTTTTCATATTCGTTTCTTATTTATTTTGGGGCAATGAGGAGGTAATCAGCCTCCTCAAAGCAGTGGGTGATGCTTATTTCTTGTAGAAGTAAATAGCGTCCATATTGAGTTGTGCACCAGCAGTACCTTCTGATAATGCTACGAATACGTTTACGCCAGCAGCGCAAGTGGTGGTAGCGAGAGCAGTAGCGAAGCGTGACATTGGGATGTCGAACTCAGCCCATTCGCCATTACGAGTAAAGTCTTCGTAGAGAGGACCATCGTAAACAGCGGTAGAACCGATAACAAACTTAGTAGCTTCAGAACCGAAGATATAGAAGCAGTGTGATGCTTTGTCGGTAGATTTGATAGCCAAGTGGAGATAGTAGTCGTCTGGGCTAGCTACGATAGCAGCGCGGAGAGCCTCAGCAGCTTCCCAAGCCTTGCTAGCGTCTGTTTCGGTGAGGCAGTAGCCACAACCAGCCCATCCCAATGTGCTAACAGTGAGAGCAGTGAAACCATCGGTGTTGCCATGGAAGTTGAGACCTGTAGGGTTGTCATTAGCCACATATGTAGCATCCCATACATACAAGAATTTGCCTACATCGTCTGGACGGAAGTCACCTACCATCTTAGAAGCGTTAGCGTCAGCAGTTGTACCATCGATAGCGATTGGCCAGAATTGTGAACCTTTGAGAGCTTTGCCGCCACCTTGTGTTTGGTCAGCCTCTACAAGCACAACGCAAGTCTTGGTAACACCTGCAGCAGTAGCAGAGATGATAGCATTACCAGCAGAAACAGCGGTAACAAGACCGTCAGCCACAGTAGCTACAGCTTCGTTAGAAGATGTCCATGACTCAACAGCTACATTAGCTACTAATTGGTGAGTCTCACCTACTTTTATGGTAACAGAAGTCTCTGTGAGCTCCAATGGCTCAGCTGGATTCTTTGGTTCGCATGCGGTAAAACCTACCAATGCGAGTACTGCAAGAGCAGTAGCGAAAATTTTGTTTGTTTTCATAATACTTAAAAATTAAGTGGTTAGTAAATTATGTTGATTTAAAATGGTTTATCAATAACCATTGTTTTGTTTCATTTCTGTTGGGTTGAGCTGGATCTCCTCTTGTGGGATTGGGAAAATCTCATGTTTGCCAGCCACAAACTCCTGAATATGCGATTGTGCCTCTTGTGTCTCGGTGGCTTTGTAGGCATCCATATGGGCTTTCAGACCATTGCCTGCCACACCTTCCCAACGCACGAGGTCAAACCAGCGGTGACCCTCCATTGCCAACTCTACACGACGCTCGTGGCGAAGCGTAGCATTGTCGGCTGTAGCCACGTCGGCCAATCCCACACGTTGGCGTACCTTGTTAATATACGCGCGCGCGGTAGCCTCGTCGCCAGCTCCCAGACATGCCTCTGCATACATCAGCAGCACATCGGCATAGCGGATTTGGCGGTTGTTGAGCGGACCACGAGTAGCATGGAGTGACCATTTGCCAAAACCACCACCTTGGTCAGCAGGGTCGCGGTACATGCCGTACTTATTGTTGAGATAGCGTGAGCCGAGGTATATCTCTACCGAAGGAGTCTCGATCAGTGAATCCGCAGGATTGAGGATAGCCACATCGCGACGGATATCGGATGGCTCGAACTCATCGTAGAGGTTTTGTGTTGGGTGGTCAAATCCCCATCCGCCACCGATGAGGGATGAGCGTGAACGCGTGAGGATCTGAGTAAACGAGCCAGCAGTGAAGCCAAAGCCCTCTCCGTAGTCGCCCCAAGGAACTTCCATATATTGGATTTCGAATACGGACTCTTGTCCATTCTCACCTGCTAGGGTGAAGTTGTCCTCGTAGTTAGGGCACAGCGAATACTCGCCTGAAGCAATGATAGAGTCGCCCCATTGCTTAGCCGCTGCGAAATAGGTGGCAGGTTCTTGGGCGAGTTGTTTGTTCCAATAAGGCGAAGCCATGTACAGGTTCACCTTCAGCAGCATGGCTTGTGCCGCACCCTTGGTAGCGCGACCGAGGTCTTCAGCTTTCATAGCGCTGCGGACTGGTAGCATGTAGTTGGCCTTGGTCAGGTCTTCCAGGATGAGGTTATAGACTTGCTCTGTGGATGCGCGTGGAACACCCCAGTTATCGGAGTTATCGATCACTTCAGTCGTAATAGGTACTCCTGCAAATACGCGTACGAGGCGGAAATAGTAGTATGCGCGCAAGTAGTGTGCTTCACCCAAAAGGTTATTCTTCATAGTGGGGGTGAAGATGGAGTCCGTACCAATCTCCATTTTGGAGATATACTTGATGGCCAGGTTGCAACGCGCAATACCTTGGTATTGTGCACGATAGAAATCTAGCAACAGGGTGTTTTGCGATGTGGTGCGCCAGTTTTCCATATCATAGGCATCCGCCATATCAGAGGTACTACCACCTCCCTTGAGTGCATCGTCGCTCACGATGTCGCCGATAAACCATTCTGAGAGGTAGGTATTGTTGTATTCCCACATCAGTGGCACATAGCAACCTGTGACATTTTGCTTGGCCGCTGCGGTCGAGGTAAAGAAGTCATTCAGCAATGTGGTTCCTGGCTCAATCTCTGTGAGATAATCACGGCATCCTGTAAATACGAGGAGCAGAGCGAATATATAATATTTCAACGTTTTCATATTTGTGAAATTTTAAAGGTTCAATATTGTTTAGAATGTAGCATTCAAACCAAATGTGAATGTGCGGCTTTGTGGGTAGTTACCATAATCTACACCCGAACCGACCTCTGGATCATATCCAGAATACTTCGTGATGGTGAATAGGTTGCTGGCTGTGAGATAGAAGCGCAGGCGAGAGCAGCGGAACTTCTCGGTGACATTCTTTGGTAATGTATATCCTACCTGCAAGTTCTTCAGGCGGAGATAGCTGCCATCTTCGATGAAACGAGTGGAGTTCTCGGTATTGGTAGGAGAGCCAAGAGGGTTAGGAATAGTACCATTGCGGTTCTCCAGTTCCATCCAGTTGACGCCTTTCGCTAGCATCGCATCGCGTACGACATCGGTATAACCTACCCATACTTCGTCTGCCATATAGGTGGCCAGCGCGTTGCTGGTACCATCACCTTCCAGGCGTTCGCGCATGGCGTTGTAAATCTTATTGCCACTGACGCCTTGGAAGAATAGTTGGATATCCACACCATAGAAATCAGCACCCAGATTGATACCATAGGTCAGTTTTGGGAACGGATTTCCGATGCATTTCTTGTCGGATTCATCTAGGATTCCATCGCCGTTTTGGTCTTTGTAGCGCGCATCACCAGCGTGTACGCCGATGGTCTCAGCAGTGTAGGTATAGAGTTGTGCGAGTGCCTCTTCGTCGGTTTGGTAGATACCCTCGTACTCATATCCCCAGAATGAGTTGAGCGCCATGCCAATATCGGTCTTGGTGCGGTCGCCCCATAGTGGTGAACCACCGTTGAGCGCGGTGAGTTCGTTGTGGACGAAGGATACATTACCACCGATATTGTAGTGGAACTTACCAATATGATGCTTGTGATCCAGTGAGATTTCCACACCCGTATTGCGGATATTACCCACATTCTTGATGAGTGAATAGCGGTTGCCTACATGGGCTGGAGCGTTGACATAAAGGAGTGCATCTTTTGTGTCGCGCAGGAAGTAGTCGATCGTACCGCTCAATTTGCCATTCCAGAAGGAGAAGTCGATACCCGCATCCCATTGCTGGTTGGTCTCCCATTTACCGGCTGTATTGACTTGGGTGAGTACGGCTGCGCCACCTACCATCACTTGTGGATAACCCAGTGGGTAGCCATAGAATACCATATCGCCTGACTCCATAGTAGGAATGAACGAACTCGTAGGGATACCATCATTACCTGTTTGACCAAAGCCGACACGCAGTTTCATATTATCAATCCATGGTACCTCTTTCAACCATGCTTCCTCACTCATACGCCACGCCAGAGCCACAGATGGGAAGAATCCCCAAGGGTCTTTGGTGAAGCGAGAAGATGCATCTGCACGGAAGTTTGCCGTAATCAGATAGCGGTCTGCATACGAATAGAATGCGCGACCCAAGAAAGCCAAACGACGGCTACGACCTACTCCGTCGGAAGCAGGCAGGCGATCCTCGGTGGTATTGTTCAAATACCAGTTGCTCTCCACTGGATTGAGGATTTGTGCACCTGAACCGCCGATGCTATAGTAGTTGTACTCTTCCCATGTCTGACCCACCATGATGGAGAAATTGTGCTTGCCAATTTTCTTGGCATAGGTAGCTGTCACCTCTTCCAAGAGCGTGCAATGGCGATCCATAGAGGAGGAGAGGAAGTTCTTCTCAGAGTAATTGTAGGATGTATAGGTGTTAGGATATGTGAAGTTGCGATTGCGAATGAGCGCATAGTCCAACGAGATACTTGGACGGATCACGAGACCTTCTACTGGTTTGATTTCCAGGTAGAAGTCGCCTACTACGCGTTCGTTCTTGCTAGATGGTTCGGAGTTGAATGCCATTTGATAGGGGTTGGTGACATTCTTGAAGTTGGAACCTGCAGAATAATCGCCCGACATGTTCTTACCATCGGCATTGATACTACCCTCTGGATAATAGACGGGATCCCATTGTGCCATAGCCATAGCAGCAGAGATAACCGAAGCACCTGCGGAAGAAGAGTTGTGCATCGCGTTGCGCCCCGATGTAGATACAAAGCTCAAGTGCTCGCCAATAGTCAACCACTCACGAACTTTGTAGTCGGTATTGAGGCGAAGGGTGAAACGATTGTAATTAGATCCAATGATCGTACCCTCTTGACCAAAGTAGGAAGAGGAGAATGCGTAATGTCCTTTATCACCACCACCGTCAATGCTGAGGGTGTAGTTGTGCATAAAGGCATTGGCATTGAATACCTCGTCTTGCCAATCGGTTTCTTGGTGCGAATAATCGAAGTTCATTGGATAATATGGCGATTTACCCAACTTATACATGCTCAGCCATTCGGAGAATCCGCGTTGGTTGTAGAAGGCAATCTCCTCTGCACCATTACGCATGGCACCAATACGCAACTCGGTATCCACTTGTGCGCGAGAATCCATCAAGTCCAACTTCTTCCAGCGATTCTGAATACCCCAATAGGCGTCGAATGAGATGTTCGCTTTGCCTTGTCCACCCGACTTGGTGGTGACCAGAATCACACCATTGGCACCACGAGAACCGTAGATGGCCGTTGCAGATGCATCCTTCAGGATCTCCATGGATTGGATGTCGGCTGGTGCCAAGAATCGAATATCGCCGGTGATGACACCATCTACTACGTACAAAGGGTCGTTGCCGCCGATGGCAGAACCAATACCGCGGATACGGATGGTAGCTCCCTCACCTGGCTGACCAGAATTGGTAGTGACTGTCACACCCGCAGCGCGACCTTGCAGCGCTTGGTCAAGACCAGCAACAGGAGCTTTGTTGAGGTCCTCTGCACTCACAGAAGTGATAGCACTAGTGAGGTCGGAGCGCTTCATCGTACCATAACCGATGGCCACTACCTCCTCGAGCATCACATTGTCGGGCTGCAGGGTCACGGTCATAAACGCCGACGTGGCTTTCACTTCCAGCGGCTTATAGCCCATATAGGAGATCACGATAATATCTCCCGCATTGGCATCAATAATGAAGTTTCCATCAAAATCGGTAATTGTACCCACGGTTGTGCCTTTGATCATCACGTTTGCACCGATGATTGGATCAGGCTCACCTTCTGCCATTACTACACCTGAGATAGGTGCTTGCGCCATTATCATAGCTGGCAGTAGCAGAAGCAGACAAAATAGATTAATTCGTTTCATTGCACTAGATTTTATTACAAAACTGCACAAAATTAGCAGTTTTCGCGCATACGTGCAAGAAACGAGAATATGTTTTACAACATGTTTTTTGGAATCTGAATTGTTATTTTTCTACTACATCAGCATTATACCATATTGATATTCAATTACATAAAACTTTCAAATAATTTCATGATTGCTGATGGTGAAATTTGCGTTTTTGTGTATTTTTGTGCGTTGAAATGATGCGTTTATTCTTTCGATTGAAGCTCGTAAAAATATCGCTTGAGAGATATTGATGAGTCGATTTGCATCTTATTGCGGATGCGATAGCGCATCATTTCTACCGCTCTTGTGGAGATGTTCAGCAGCGGAGCAATCTCTTTGCTCGACAATCCTATATGGATATATACGCATAGTCTGCGCTCTTGTTTGCTCATCCATGGATAGTGTTTCGTCAGGCGAGTGATAAATTGATTATTCACGATATCAAAGTTCTCTTCAAATCGTTTCCAATTGATGGATGTCTCTTCGTTGCGTGCCAGTCGATTCTGCAGTTGCTGAATTTTGCCTTTGGCCTCGGCAATTCGGTCATTGTTGAGATAGTCCACGATGCGTCTGATTTCGTTCAGCACATCTTCGTTCCACTCTTTGCGATTCGCCTCTGATAGCAACATATTGCTCAGCTCCTGGCTTTTGTTGCGAAGATCAAATTGCGCCTTCTCGTTCTCCAATTGCAGAATGCGCACCTGTTGTTGGTAGATCTCCTGATTCTTCTCCTCGGCCAAACGTTTTTTGCTCTTTTGCACCTTCTTCTGGATTCTCCAGGCAATCAACGACAATATACATATCAGCACGATGGCATATATACCCTTAGCCCACCATCTAAGGTAGAATGGATACTCTAGTTGGATGGGTATGCTGCGCGTGATGATTTGGCCGTTCAGTGTGGACAGCATTTCTATCTCCAATCGATAGTCGCCACCAATGGGCAGACCTATAAAATCGCGGTACGAATCATCTTGCCATGGGGTAAACGACTCCTCCAATGGATACAATCGAGTTCGGAATAGCGGAGAATTTTCCAGCGTATTGCTTCCGCTAAAGGCTACTCGCAATGCCCTGTATGCGGATGGGATAAGGATCGACTCTATATTATTTCGGTAGGATTCTCCATATATAATGTGTGGAGAATCGGTTAGGGTAGCCACCCTTCTGATATAGATATTCTCTTCTCGTTCGCCTTGAGCATCTGCTGGATAGATCCAATAAAAGCCATCTACGCCGCCGATTACCACACCGGCAGACTCCGAGGGCGTTAGGTTGCAAAATCCATCAATCAATATCGATGAGTTATACAATACGACATGTTCTTTTTGATACGAACCCGATATCGAGTCATATGTGCGAACTGCAATTAGATTGTCATAGATATACCAGATATTTTTGTCAATATCTTCCGTTATATTCAAATAGCGGTGTGGACCTGCTAGATTAGAGAGCATGGAAATGTCGGTTGCAAGTGTTCCGGTGGTATCTACTACGGCGCAGTATTCGTCGCTCGTGATCAATACTTGATCCTGCCATTTTGCTAGGGAGTATATGCGCGGAGCGTTTGCTTGCTCAATCATCAGCTCTGATCTCACCTTGTTAGTGTTGAGATCTACCGACAATCGCTCTAATCCGCGCGAGGTCAATAGCCATATATTTCCTTGCGCATCGATCTCATAGTATAGCGCTGTTTCGTCAAAACCTTGTAGATATTGCATCTGCCATTTGCCTTGTCTATACCTCAGGTAGTAGAATCCCACATAACTTCCCACCATGGCGGTGGTATCAGATAGCGCTGTCACATTCCATACACCATCCCTGCAATCCAGGGCTTCTAGCCGCATGCCATCTATCACAAATAGACCTCTGTTGTGGCAGCAGAATAGGGTTTCACCTACTTGGCTGATCTTCCATACCTGACCATTACTGCCCTCCACAAATGCTAGCGTACTGTCCACGGAATTTTGTACGTATAGTCCCTGATTCGTACCTAAATATAGTTTGTCGTTGTGCTCATAGCTGGTGTAGCCCGAACCATAATCCACATAGGCATCCCTGTAAAATAAGACGGGATTTTGGGTGTTTACCACATCTATTCCATTGTCCAAACCCATCCATAGATTTTGTTGGCTATCAAATAGTAGGCTCAGTATGGTATTGTTTTGCAGGCCTTCTTCGCGAGTTATATATTCACAATGTTTCCCGTCTAAATCGGCCAATACCACACCTCCTTGCACCGTACCTAGCGCCATCTTGTTCTGGCTGAGGGCTATGGTGTATAATTGATTTTTGGTGATATAGCTATCCGCTTCGGTATAAAATCGATGGACGCTCTCCCCATCGTATAGGTATAGGCCATGAAGATCAGTGGCAATCAGCATGCCTTCGCTGCCATAAGGCAGCAAACCACATACCACGGAGTTGTGCAGCGCTTCTGCACCACGCAATGTGTGCAATCTGCCTCCGCTCTGCACGAAGATATCTCTTGAGGTGGCTACATATAAATTACCCTCCCACACCAGCGATTCGTATATGATAGCACCCGGATCCAGCACCTCTATATTTTCTCCGGTATAGACAAAGATGTAATGCCGCGTCTGCACATATAGCTTATCATCTGCTATTTGCAAGCGCCATACTTCGCCAAACTTGCGGTAGCGCTCTGGAACATGGGTGGACAATGCTTGGTATCTTAGGCCGCCCAAACTATCGCCGCTAAAGACGCCAAACTCGTCGGTTCCACCCACATATATATTACCATCTTTATCGATGGTGATGGCTCTTAATGCCGTTGAATTGCTGATGCCATATAAGTTCCAATGGCATCCGTCCGTCTCTAGCAAACCATAATTATTGGCCACATACATCCATCCGTTGGCTTGCTCGGCCATGTCCCAGTTTTGGGTACCCGCTCCGTAGTTCTTTGGGGTAAAATGGCGGATGATGGGCGACCATGATGCATATGCTGTAGCACTGATGCCTATCCCCAGTAGGATGACTAATAGTTTGCTAAAAATCCGTTTCATAATATAGGGTGTCTGATGTATTTGGCTACAAAGGTACTATTTTTTTTAGAGATACACAAAAAGTATTTAAAAAAAGGATGGATATACCTGTTTTATACCTCCTGTGGATTACCTGATTTGTAGGGGCTTTCTACTAGTTTTTGCTATATGTATTTAGCAATTCGTGGAGTTTAGACGAAAATATTTTGTAATGTCAAAAAAAAATAGTACCTTTGTCGCCGAAAGGCGACGATGCTCAAAGAGCGGACGCCTGAAACCCTTAAAACTGTTAAAACCCTTAAAACTTTTTAAACAATAAATCATTTTTACAACTATGGTAAGTTACAAAGAACTTGGCTTGGTGAACACCAAAGAGATGTTTGCTAAAGCAATCAAAGGCGGATACGCTATCCCAGCCTTCAACTTCAACAACATGGAGCAACTCCAAGCTATCATCAAAGCAGCTGCTGAGACCAAGAGCCCAGTGATCCTCCAAGTATCTAAAGGTGCGCGTAACTACGCTAACCAAACCCTTCTCCGCTACATGGCACAAGGTGCTGTAGAGTATGCAAAAGAGTTGGGTTGGGAGAAACCACAAATCTGCTTGCACCTCGACCACGGAGATAGCTTCGAGACTTGCAAGAGCTGCGTTGACTTTGGTTTCTCAAGCGTTATGATCGACGGTAGCCACCTCCCATACGAGGAGAATATCGCATTGACCAAGAAAGTTGTTGAGTATGCTCACGCACACGATGTAACCGTTGAGGCAGAGCTCGGCGTGTTGGCAGGTGTTGAGGATGAGGTATCTGCTGCAGAGAGCCACTATACCAAACCAGAAGAGGTGGTAGATTTCGCTACTCGTACAGGTTGCGACTCACTCGCCATCTCTATCGGTACTAGCCACGGTGCTTACAAGTTCACCCGCGAGCAATGTACAGTTGATCCACAAACTGGTAAGCTCGTTCCTCCTCCATTGGCATTCGATATCCTCGACGCTATCATGGAGCAATTGCCAGGTTTCCCAATCGTACTCCACGGTTCTTCTTCAGTTCCACAAGAGTATGTGGATATCATCAACCAATATGGTGGTAAATTGCCAGACGCAGTAGGTATTCCAGAGGAGCAACTCCGCAAGGCATCTGAGAGCGCAGTTTGCAAGATCAACATCGACTCTGATAGCCGTTTGGCTTTCACCGCTGCTGTTCGCAAAGTGTTCGCTGAGAAACCAGGTGAGTTTGACCCACGTAAATACTGCGGCCCAGCTCGTGACCTCATGACCGAGCTCTACATGCACAAGATTGTTAACGTTCTTGGTTCAAACGGTAAAGCTGAATAATCATGGCTCTTCCATTTATGACAGCCGCTGAGGCTGCTCAATTAGTACCTCACGGAGCAATATGCGGCATGGGTGGTTTCACCCCTGCCGGCGCTCCAAAGGAAGTTCCTTCTGCTATCGCAGCGATGGCTGAAGCGCTCCACGCTGAGGGCAAACCATATAAGATCGGTATGTACACTGGCGCCTCTACTGGCGACAGCTGCGACGGTGCACTCGCTCGCGCTCACGCTATCGAGTTCCGTACCCCATACCAAGGTAACAAAGACCTCCGCACCGAGCTTAACGCACAAGGTGCACACTACTTTGATATGCACCTGAGTGAATTGGCGCAAGACCTCCGCTACGGCTTTATGCCAAAGCCAGACTTCGCAATCGTAGAGGCTTGTGAGGTCGTAGAGAAAGGTGACCAAGTAGAGATCGTACTCACCGCAGGTGTAGGTAACGTACCTACTTTCTGCCGCTTGGCTGACAAGGTGATCGTAGAGCTCAACGAAGCTATGCCTGCTGCTATGCGTGGTATGCACGATATCTACGAGCCTGCTGACCCACCTGTACGCCGCGAGATCCCTGTATATACCGTTGCTGACCGCATCGGTGCAGACTGCGTGACTATCCCTGCAGAGAAACTCGTAGCTGTAGTGAAGACCAACCGTCCAAACGAGGTAGGTGGTTTCACTCCGCTGGATGAGACTACCGCTAAGATTGGTGCGAACGTAGCTTCTTTCCTCGAGAATGAGATGAAAGAGGGCCGCATCCCTGCAACTTTCTTGCCTATCCAATCAGGTGTGGGTAATATCGCTAACGCTGTGTTAGGTGCTCTTGGCGAGAACAAGAACATCCCTGCTTTTGAGATGTACACCGAGGTGATCCAAGACTCTGTAGTTGGTTTGATGAAAGAGGGTCGCGTGAAGTTCGCTTCTGGTTGCTCATTGACTATTGGCGCGGATAAACTTCAAGAGATTCTCGACAACCTCGATTTCTTCCGTGATAAATTGATACTCCGTCCACAAGAGATTAGTAATAACCCAGAGGTTGCTCGTCGTTTGGGTCTTATCACCATCAACACAGCCCTCGAGGCAGATATCTTCGGTAACATCAACTCTACCCACGTTTGCGGTACCAAGATGATGAATGGTATCGGTGGTTCAGGCGACTTTACTCGCAACGCATATATCAGCATCTATACTACTCCTTCTACCGCTAAGGGTGGTGCTATCTCAGCCTTCGTGCCAATGGTTAGCCACCACGACCATAGCGAGCACTCTGTGAAGATTATCATCACCGAGCACGGTATTGCTGACTTGCGTGGCAAGAGCCCAATCCAACGCGCTCATGAGATTATCAACAACTGTGTGGATCCACAATACCGCCCAATGTTGAACGAGTACTTGGAGATGTCGAAGACCGCTCACACCCCTCACACACTCAGCTGCGCACTCGCTATGCACGAGGAGTTCCTCAAGTCAGGCGATATGCGTAACACCAAGTGGGAAAACTATAAACGCTAATAGATTTCCTACATACCAAAAAAAGACTGCCGCTGGGCAGTCTTTTTTTGTATCTAGCAGGACGCTCTTATTTCACCGTATACGACTTGAGTTGAAATTGCACTTTGTATTTTCGTTGTTGCGAATAGAAGGTATCGCTCTTGTAATACGCATAGTGCTCGTCTGCACCAAACCCAGCGATTTGGAATGAGCGTGACATGCCAGGTTCGATCTGAATTTCCTCAGTGAAATCTTGATAATCCAGCATGTTGCCACTCATGTCATAATAGGTGATGCGAGCGGATATCTTGGTGATGGTTTTCTCGGTATTATTCTTCAGCGATATCTTGGCTTTCTCCTCCAACCATGTATGCGTATATGATACCAGTGTCACGGCTTTAGCATCTACTGTTGCAGGTGCGGCTACGGCCTTTGCGGCCTTTGCGGCTGCAGGTTCCGATTTGCTGGGCTTAGCTTCGCTTTTGGCTGCGGTCGCCTTTTTCAACTCCTTGATTTCTTTTTTCAGTTCCTTGATCTCCGAACGCAGTTGTTCGACTTCGGCTTGCTGTTGTTCTACTACAGATAGCTCGTTGCTCTCCTTTTCTTCTGCCACTGGCTGCTCGTCCTCTACGACAACGGTGGTTGCTGTAGCTTCATCAGCTGCTTTGTGGATTGGAATAATGCCTACTCTCCACATCGCGAACACCACGCCTCCGATGATAACGATGATGAGTAGCAGGTTGATAATTCCTCTACCTGAGCGTTTGGGCTCTTGAGACCCTTGAGTTTGATAATTTTCCATAATGAGTATCTGTTAATGGTTAATATGGCATCTGGATGCGAATTTTCTGTGCAAATGTACTAGTTTTTTTTCATACATGCAAATTTCCAACTTATTTCTACACTTTTTTCTATGTTTTTTGGAAAGTATAAAAAAAAAGTACTATCTTTGCATCCAGAATCCATGAACTACCGATATGAAAAAATGTTTCACCCTTATTCTTGCCAGCATCATCGTTGTCCCATTGCTGACTGCGCAAGCCCCCAACTACCGATCAATAGCATCTGAAATCACGGCTCATGCATCCACCAAGATGCAAAAAGTGCGAGCTATTTACAATTGGATATGCGAAAATATCGAATACGATACATCTTTCCAAATCTACCATGCGGATGAATGCTATAAGCACCGCAAGGGCGTATGCCAAGCCTACAGCGAACTCATGTGCAGTCTGTGCCAGGCGGTAGGAGTACCTTGCACCCTTGTGTCAGGCGTAGGTCGTTATCAATATGGTGGAGGTCCACATGCATGGGTGTATGCAGATGTCGAGAAAGGACGCATACTGATTGATCCTACTTGGGGTGCTGGATATGTCAACGGATCTACCTTCACTTTCAGGCGGGATCACTCCCATTGGTTTGATGTAGATCCTTATTGGATGATATTCACCCATTATCCCGATAATGCCGAACATCAATTTATAGATCAACCCATCTCCCGAGAGACTTTCAATCGTCTTCCCCGCTTAGAACCTAGTTGCAAGAACTTTGGGTGGAAAGCCCAAACGATATTCAACAAAGTTCTTCGCAATGAAATCACCGCTTTCCCTTCCTTCTACGGAGAAGACCAAGCAATGTTTCTGGACGCAGACATCCCTGCGCAAAGGTATTTGTATGTCGGTGTGGAATATACCTTCAAGCTTAAGGTAAAAGATCCCCAAAAGATAGCCATCATCACAGACAACGATTGGTACACTCACGAGCAGTGGCAACGAGAAGGCGAATATTCCATCCTTCGTCTGAATCCCACTATGCCAGGCTCATTGAGTATCTCCTACCTGCAGGACGATGGTTGGTATGGTACAGTACTTGAATACGAAGTCCTGCCCATAGCCCCTCGCCTGTAGCGCTTCGCGCTGAGTAGTGTGGAGTAGCGTTGTGTAGGATGGTGTAGTGTTGTTTTCCTCGCCTCCTCGCCTCATCGCCCCTCGCGGTGTCCACTCATCACTCATGCAAGCATGGATTTGATCTCCTGCTCGCCTAACGGCTCACGAAATCTTATTAATCTTATAGCTCACTTAGTTCGCTCGATGTTCTCCGAAATCTATTACCACCGCTCCTCATATCGCCTGAGCGATATTCGTGCGCTGAATCTTAACTGCACCGAATCTGAAATGTGTACCGTCACATTTGATAAGATTAAGCGGATGAGCGAAGCGAGT
>JAZNJI010000027.1:0-6582 GCA_045577965.1 Paludibacteraceae bacterium | reverse complement strand
TATGAAGCAGCGTTTAGGTATTGCAATCGCGTTAGCCGGTGATCCGGATTTTCTGGTTCTGGATGAACCGGTGAATGGTCTTGATCCTCAGGGAATTGTAGAAATGCGTGAATTGATTTTGAAACTGAACCGTGAAAGACAAATTACGGTTCTGATTTCCAGTCACATATTAGATGAGCTTTCAAGATTGGCAACACATTAATGAGTGGCAAGATGCCCCTGTTATTTGGGATGCTGTCCGTACAATGGTGGATGAGCGACAAGCGGAAGGACAATTCATCTTAACGGGTTCTAATTCAGTTGATAAAACGCAGATATTACATACAGGTAATGGACGCATTACCAAGATGCAAATGTTGCCAATGAGTTTGTGGGAATCAAAAGAGTCAAATGGTTCGGTTAGTTTGAAAGAACTATTTGATAATCCCAATGAAGATATTGCTGCTATTTCTGATTTAGACTTGGTCGATTTGATTAAGGCTGCTTGTCGCGGAGGATGGCCAGCCTCGCTTCGCTTGAAAGATGAAAAATCGCGTTTGATGGTAGCTAAGAATTATCTTCAAACAGTTTGCTCGGAAGATATTAGTCATGTAGATGGAGTGCGACGTGATGAGAAACTAGCACGAACTATTCTTCGTTCCTATGCTCGCAACATCTCAACCTTGGCAAAGAAGACTACGATATTAGATGATGTGACCTCTGCTGAAAATATAACATGCTCTATTGATACTTTTAACGCGTATGTTGCTGCATTGGAAAAATTGTTTGTCATTCAAGATATGGATGCATGGTGTCCTGCTATTCGCAGCAAGTCTGTGATTCGCAGCACGCCAAAACGCTGTTTTTGTGACCCAAGTATTGCTGTAGCAGCGCTTCAACTCTCCCCTAAAGCATTAGAGTTGCAACTCAAAACATTTGGATTTATTTTTGAGCAGTTGTGTATCCGTGATTTGAAAGCATATACTTTTGATATTGACACTCATGTAAGCTATTATCATGATCGCTATGATTTAGAGGCGGATGTGGTATTACACTTGGCGGATGGTAGATATGCATTGATTGAATGTAAGTTAGGTAGTAACGAAATTGAAGAGGGTGCAAAACATTTGTTGCAACTGAAGGAGCTTATTATTGAACATAATCGTACGGAAAAACAGAATCCTATTCGCGAACCAGATTTGTTAATGATTCTTACAGGCGGTAAATTTGCTACTCGTCGTGCAGACGGAGTGCATGTCGTGCCTATTGGCTGTCTGAGACCATAAAACGATATATATAACACGCGGGAAGTGCAGTGTTTACTGGACTTCCCGCGTGGGTGTATTTTTTTTGAAAAAAAGTTTCTTCGCGCGAAGATTGTGCCGAAAGTTTGGCTTAATTATAATAGATTTATTCTATCTAAAAGGACGTGATTCGACTATTGATGAGTCTTTGTAGGTGTCTTTTCCGCTCGATTTTCATACTTTGTGGGGTATTTTTGCGGTTATCCGCATTTTTACCCTGCAAAGGTAATGCTTTTTTGTGATATGGGCAAATATTTTTATGATAGATTATGTTTTTTTTCCGAAAATTACCTACAAGTTTCGGGAGCACGATAGGATATCTGTGGGATATCTATGGGCTTTCTGTGGCTGTTATGTTTTCATTTTTCACCTTTCCGTTTTTGTAATGTCCTCTATATAATATAGTAATGCCGTATCTTCGGCATTGTGGTGATTTTGTGCCGAAGATAGGTGATTTTTGAGAGTAAAATGGTATATACAACACGCGGGAAGTGCAGTATATACAGGGCTTCCCACATGGGTGTATTTTTTTGAAAAAAAGTTTCTCCGCGCGGAGATTGTGCCGAAGGCAGTTTAATAATAGAAGACTATACTCTGATAAGGGTATCTTATCACGTTTTTTTACTTTTGCAAGAAGGATAAGTTGGTGACAAATTGTCACGCTTTGAGAATGCTAATTACTTGCCTTGTGCTTGTAGTATTAGTCGAATCATTAGTAATATCTACCTTGTACTCCTTTATTGATTACGAAGATAGTCTTAATCCTCATTGCTAGATTTTTTCTCGTGTATAACATTGATAACTATATTCTTCTTTTGTTAAAGAACTTTTCAGCCAACATGTAATTTGCCACCAGCCATTACCTATTGGCTCACAGCGAAATTTATAAACTTTTTTATACCCGTCGCTAAATTCCATAGCCTTAACTACTCCACCAGGAGTTAATAGTAATCGCCCCGACGCTTGTAAATCGTTAGTAGTTAGTGGTCTACCCGTTGCAACAGCTTGCACATTAAATGGCAAATAATATTGAATGGAGCGATCATAATCTTGTACGGTGACTATTTCAGGATCTTTCCATTCGTTTTTATTACTTTTGTTAAAATTACACGAAGATAATGTTGCTAATAACAATAAGCAGATAAGCAGATGAAAGGATTGATTTGCGTTCATTTTAAATAAGATTAATATGGTTGTTCAGTGGTATTATTTTGTCAATGTAGGTTTAGAAGATGTTCTTTGTTGCTGCTTCTGTTGTTGCCTTTGCTGCTCTTGTAATTGTTCGGATTTTATTTCTTCTTGTAATCGATTGTAATTAGTCATATCGTTCGCTAGCATATAATCTTCAAGTGCTTCCTCCTTTAGTCCTTTGTATTCTCTTATCAAACCTCGTAACGAGTGAGCAAAATTTAGACTTGTTCCTTCGAATGTTATAAGAGCTTCGCAAATTTCTAGAGCTTTGTCTATCTCATTAGTAGAGGCATAAGCCCATGCTAAATTCACTGCGGGTTGTTCGTAATAGATGTTTTCAGCATTATATAGTTTTCTTATAACCATAGCGTAATTTTCAGTTTCCATGTATTCAGAAGCATCATAAATATCCTCTTGTTTTATTTCATGGACAAGAGCACTTGGTGTTCCTATTTGAACTTTCGCTTGAGTACCAACTAATATTTGTATATATTGTATTTCTTCTATGTATACTGGTAAATCTTCAACTATCTGTCCCCACCATATTAATGAAATGTTTTCTTTAGCATTTGAACTTATAAGAAAAGTAGGTGCAGAATTCGGAGTGCAAGAAGGATATGGATGCAAATAATGCGTTTTCCAACCACTATTATCAAAATTATATTCAACATAATGATCACTTCCATTTATATAATACCCATACGAATCATATTCTCTATCGCTTCGCTTGAACCAAATTTTTGAAGTTCGATTAACGCCATTGGCTTTGTAACCAATGAGTACTCCCCAATAAATTTGACTCACATTTTGTTTTTGTCTTGGATTAGATTTTGAGTAATACTCATATCCCTTTTCTGCGTTTAAGTTACTCAAAGTAAACTCAAATCTCCAACTTCTTTTTCTGTCTGGTCTTACATTAAAATATCGAGTTACTGTTTTAAATTCAATGTTATTGGAATTTTTATTTTGATAATTCGGATTATAATATGTATCGCCATAAACCGTGTTAGAATATGACAAACCACTTTCAGGTGACCAAAAGCCAGAGATAGTTGGATTCCACGCTTCTGTTGAAAGGATTTTTACCTCGCTATATGTGGATAGTGACAATAATAACGCTATCAATAGTATAAAATTTCTTTGCATAAGTTTTTATAAATATAGAGTTTATAATATATCGTACAACGCCTGAATTCGCTTATCTGCTTCAGGGTCAGTAGATAATTTATATGCCTTTTGACAGTCTTTACGAGCTGCTTTAATGTTTTTAAGATAGTAATTCACATACGCTCTTAATTCGTAGAAATAAGGATCGTCTGCAAAACCATCCTCTTTTTCGGACACTTCTAAGCATTTATCTAAGTCTTCCAATGCGCGTTTATATTCTTCGTTTTGATAATAATAGGTAGCACGAGTGACATAATAATCAGGCTGTTGTGGTACAAGGTTAATCGCTTGTGAAATGTCACTTATAGCGGCATCTAGATCTTCATCATATTCACTCATTGTTGCACGATTGAGATACGCTAACTCATCGTTTGGATTCTGATCAATTGCCTCATCTAGATAATAGCGTGCATCAGTATTATTATCAATCAAATAAGATAGAATAGCCATCATATTCAATGAAATAACATCCGCTGGGTTCTCGTCTAACAATTCTGTAAGCATTGAGATTGTAGTGGCAAAATCTCCACCTTCTGTGGTACATTGCAAAGCATAAGTACGATTATATGCAAAATCATCTATGGATAGATGTTCACGATACTCATCAAGGTTAATGTCAGTAAATTGTGCTTCTCGACCATCTTCGCCCCATCTAACATCGATATTAGATAGTGTGTTTTTAATAGCAGGGAAATGCACTTTAAATTGTACAACTTCAGCTAAACCAATGGCTTTTGATTTCTCCTTACTTACTTCTAAGGATGAAGATGTAACATAATAACGTTGTTTACTATCCTTATCTTCAATAAAGAAACCCTTGTCTTTTTTGTTCAGTTCACACCACAAATACCAACCATTCGTTATAGATGACAAGTGCATATTAGTATATGTCAAATACAATGTGGTTGCAGCAGAACCAAACTCTATAGCGTTCAGTACCAAGTCTGCTCCTCGGTCTGGCATAATATTGAGGAGAATATAATCTGATTTACTAGAGTTAAACTTACGGTTTTTCTTATAAAACTCTTTCGTGTCTAATTGTTTTCGAAACTCTTTATCCACTACTACGCCGAAACTGACATTTTCTCCACCTCTTCTTTTGAAACTTGTAACAGCAAACACATTTCCTTTTGTATCTAACAACGGACTTCCACTTGATCCTGGAGATAACGGAGATGTAACTTGCACTAATTCTCCTTGGTTATTTTCGCGATATGAAGCTAAAATACCTTCTGATACAGATGACTCTAATCCGAGTGGCGCACTAATATTATAAACAGCATCTCCTTTTATTGGTTTTTCTGTGCAGAAAGTAACGCAAGGGAATATTGTGTTATTGGTATTCTTAATTTTAAATACGAGTAAATCCTTTTTTGCTGATGCACATAACACAGAATCAATCTCATATTGATTGCCGTCGGGCATTTTGACTATTGCCTTTATTGATTTGTCCAACACATGCCAGTTTGTTACGCCGATACCATTGGGCTCAATAAAAAATCCTGACCCCGAACCACTAGGTGCACCATATTCATCATAAGTATAGATTGTACATGTTGCTGGTTCTACTTCTGTAATAATCTGCTGCAAAGACTTTTGGCACGCAGATAATGTGCATAGAATGATTGCACATAGAATGAAATGTGAGCGTTTCATGATATTATTTGATTATTAATCCTAACTTTTCTTGAGCAAGTGGCATTATGTTCTCTCCAGTTGGAGTAATAACTATATCCATTGGATTCGAAGGGTAGATATCAAAATGCTGTTTGGTAATTGGATCTTCCCAGCGTACTTTGGTAATATAAGTGAAGTTGTGTTCTTCAGCTATTATATTTATTACAGAATCAATTTTCTGATGTAAAGGCAATACTAGGTTCTGCTCTGCTATTTTGAGATCTTGGATTGCGATTTGCAATAAGTACTGCATATTTTGAGATAAATCATTTATTTCTTTTTGTTTAAGCATTAAAAGATTTTCTGTTAAATAGTCTTTTGTCTTAACGATTTCTTCTATTTTACGACTTTTTTCTTCTTCCATTTGCTGATACAATGCTTCATAGCTGCTTTGCATTTTCCGTAAAGAATCTTGCACTAAAGCCATTTCTGGCATTTGTGCCATTAGTGCCTCTTTGTCTAAATAGCCAATCTTAACCTGTTTTGCGTTTTCAGCATCTTTAACTTTCTGTGCACTAAGTGATTGCAATGATAACATTCCCAGTGTTATCAAGATTAGGGAAATTGTGGTTTTAAGTTTCATAATTTATACATTTATTAGTTATTATATTCGATTATGCATATAAAAAAAGCGTGGAGTCCGACTATTGCCGTTCCACGAACTGAGGCTCTCGCATTGCCTACCATGTTAGACCGACAACGCGAAGCCCACGCCGAATATAAAATATACTCTTGTGCTACATAGTTAAGGTACGCGTGTGCGCATATGCATATACGCAAATGCTGTACCAAAATAGGCACAAGAGGGATAATCTATATCCCGTAGGGCATCTACCGTTGCTAAGTCCTGAACATGGTTGAAACTTGCGAGATTTCAGTTCGTCAGAACAGAGCGCTAATAAACGCCTTTAAATATGTCTGCTACCCCAGCCGATGACGTGCAGACATCCCCGGCGTGGAATTGCGGGTGCAAATATACAACAATTTTTTGACATGACCAAATAAAAATGACTAATGGAGTGATTTTTTCTTTAAATAGATAAGTTAACGGTTTTAGGAAGGGTGACAACTTTTTCGGGAATCAAGTCAACCTTTTTAGGACTCAATCTTAAGAAAAGTACTTTTGTCTTATACTGAAATAGGTTTACTCATAAAATGAATAAAAAGTATCAATTATTAAGAATTAAGTTTTATGAAGCGAACTCTAAATCGTTATTCTCTCTCGTTCAAACAACAAGTTTTGGATGATTATTTTCAGTCAGGT
>JAZNJI010000026.1:0-14615 GCA_045577965.1 Paludibacteraceae bacterium | reverse complement strand
TCCCCACTTGGAGGATAAGCGCAAACATAGAATGGCGCGACCCTTGCGGTCACGCAGCCGCATGGCTATAGGGTAGTGACATACAGTAAGTTTATTTTATCGGGAGGGCTGCTAGTGTAACGATAGTCCGACCGAAGAGCGGAGGCATTAGGAGCCTGTCCATTAAGCGGAGTGATATGGACCATTGCGACTAATTGCCGAACGCGACACGACCGCCTATCGTATCCTGCTTTGCATATAAAAGCATAGAATGATATATATAGACTGAACAATGTGAATTTTATCTGTGTTTATGGCTGACGATTGAGAATTCGTAATTAAGCAGCTAATCGCTGCGCGGAAAAGGGATTTAGTACGCGCTGGGAGCTCGCTCACGAGCGCGTGATAAAGAACTTTACGCTCAAGGCCGCGTAGGCCGATAATTACGAATTATCAAACGGCAGTATTTATCTGGGTTTATTTACCATCAATAATCGCACACATCGAGTTTTTGATTAACTAAAAAATTGTTTTTTATATTTTCATTTTGTTTTTATTGTTTTTGTTTAAATAAAAAATCTCAATACTCCTTATGACTCGTATTGGTATTTTATCAGACACGCATGGATTTTTGGACAAACGCGTCTTTGAGCATTTCAAGGATGTAGATGAGATATGGCACGCTGGCGATATTGGCAGCGTAGAGGTCTTACAGGCGTTGCGTGAGTTCAAACCCACCAGAGCTGTGTTTGGTAATATGGATAGTGGTGAGGTGCGATGGTCTTTGAGTGAGTTTTATCGTTTCCGCGTGGAAGAGGTGAATGTGTTGATGACGCATATAGGCGGTTATCCGGGTAAGTATAATCCTTGGCTTATTCCGATGTTTCGCAAGTCTTTAGATAATCCGCAAGACATCAATCATCGAATAGACTTATTTGTATGTGGTCATAGTCATATTTTGAAGGTGCAGTATGACTCTATGTTTCGTTTTTTGACCATGAATCCAGGTGCTGCTGGATTGCAAGGATGGCAGCCATGCCAAACATTAGTGCGATTTACTATTGATGGGTCTAAAATAGACAATTTGGAAGTAATTGAGTTGGACAAACCCTAAAAAATTGTTCTTTTCATAACAAAATGCATGGAAAATGGCATTTTTCGCCAAAACATGTTATATAACATATAAAAAAATTTGTTCACATCAAAAAAAAGCAGTACTTTTGCACCGGATTTAAGAAATGACACATAGAGTCGTCAAAATTAGATCTAAGGATTAAATTTAAGACCAATCTTTTTTGTACCTTAAACAAACAGACTAATACCAAAGAAACACAGTCGTCGTGATGACGGCTGTCTTCATTTAAAAAGTAACCAAACCCAACTATAAAACCCTACTCTCTTGGTAGGGTTTTTCATTTTATATTCAGTTGTATACATTTTGAATACAACTCACCATCTTGGTCTATAGCATCAGCCATACGAAGTTTACCATCCGGAGCGAAGAGTTTCAACTGGGTAGTGGCACTAACCAGTTCAATTTGCTCTTTTTTTATATGCATGAACAGAGAGAACAAGATATTAGGAGGTGGGGATTAAATTAATCTTCTGGTGACACATATTTACCAAGAAGAGCAAGAAGAATCCATGCCCAAATAGGCGAGATAAAGAACGAGAACAGCCCCCAGCCAACGGTGGAGCGGTTTCGCTTCTCTGCCATTTTCACAGCGATATGTATACGAAAAAAGTAAACAATCACTACACCAGCAATTAGTGCCATTAAATAAAGAGGTACTTCCCATACGCGAGAGTCCACCACTAAATGTCCTAATAAGATTATATTTGTCATTTCGTTTTGTACGATTTCAATTCAAATTTAACCGTGTATTTGCGGTCTGGATTACTATAAGAGGTTTTGCTCTTATAATAAGCATAACCCTCATTATGTCCATAAGCCCTAAGAGTAAAGTTCTTTACCATGCCTGGGTCTATCGTGATTGATTTTGTAAAATCTTGATAGTCAAGCATATTTCCGCTCATGTCGTAGTATATGATACGACCAGACACAGAGGTGACTATCCTATCAGTATTATTTGACAAAGAAATTTGCGCATAAGATTCTACACAATCGTGTGAATATTTTGCGAGCGTGATATCATTTGCGCTGGCTTTTCTTTGCGGTATTTCTGTTTGTACAGGTGGCGGTGGTGGAGGCGGTATTGTGTTTGTTTTCTGCTGCGTATTACTTGTTTTTACACCATTTTTCTTCAGTTGGTTCAGTTCTTTACGTAATTGTCGAACTTCGTTTTGGAGTGCTTTCCATTCAGTTTCAGACACAACAAAATCATCTTGTTTCAAATTGTCTGTTACCAGTTCTATTTCTTCTTGTCCTACTTCATTCGGCGTTTCTTCCCAACGAATTAGCCCCGCCGCTTTGAGCACCAACACAATCAACACTGCTATTATCACTAACAATATTGCTTTAATCAAACATCCTTTGTTTTCTGTTCTCTCCTCGTTCATAATATCAGTTTATTTTATCCATAAAATAATTATTCTAACATCTTTCCATCCATTTCTTTACCTGCCTTATGCACCATGGCAGTTGGTCGCGAACTTGTTGCACCCAGAAGCGCATGACATCCCATCCTTCGCGCATAAGTGCTTGATTTCGCAATTGGTCCTTATAACTGAGTTCTCCCGTCCACGCCTGATGATACATAGCTCCATCTACTTCTATGTCAAGTTTTTTACCATTATGGAAGAGGGCAAGGTCTAAATAGTATTTATCTACATGATATTGAGCCGTTACGGGAATGCCTGCGTCGGAAAGAGCTTTTTGTAAAGTATGCTCCCACTCTGAAACCTCGACAGGTGCGTTTTCTCCGCTACTATATTCTGCAAAGTGTTCGAGATAACTAACACCACATTGCTTGCAATACTTTTTATCTCCGACTGTTACAAGTAGTGCACGAGCACGTGTTATCGCCACATTGAATAAGTTTCCTGTGGATTTAAGGAACATAAGACTTTGCGACTTAGTTCCTTCTGAAACTACAGGTGAGAAAATTATCACATCCCGTTCATCCCCTTGAAACTTATGTACTGTATCAATAAGTATTTGGTTGTGTAATTCTAAATGATTGCGCAGTTCCGCGTCTCGCTCCAAAGCTTTGGTAATCATTTCTGCTTGCAAATGAAATGGAGTGGTAACACCAATGCTTCCTTCAAAATTGAGTTCTACTGCTAAACGATGTAAAATTCTTATTACACCTTCTGCCTCTTTGAGATTATATGCTCCACCCGATTCTGGACGAATAGTCTTGCCCTTTATATCCATCCATTGCATTCCAAGAATGGGTTTACCATTATTCGGTGAATTCAAACGACTATAATCAGTGGCTATACGAAGCGTATTATCGTAGAATTCTTGATTCGAGAACTGAATAATATCAAGAAAACTCCGATGGTGGTCTCGCAATTGGATAATATTTTCTGGCTCTGTCATACTTTCTGCTAGATCATATATAGAACTACTTCGGTAAGACCAGCGAGCTTCTATATTGTTATTAAGTATGAGAGATAAATCTGTTTGTTTGCTTAATAAACAAATATGATTCAATTGCTGCTTGTCGCCAATTACCGCCACGCGCTTTGCACGCATAAGCAATGGAACCATGGAAGCAATATCGCATTGACTTGCCTCGTCTATAATGAGTAAATCATAAACCGCTTCTTTAAACGGAAGTCTTCTGCGTGCGCTAAGGGAGGTTATGGCACTCACCGGCAACATAGATCTAAGAGCAGGTGTGTAAGAATCCACATGATCATGTTCAAGCAAACTAATATAGTTATGCAGTTCTCCTCGATTTTTAGAGTTAAAGATATTGATGTGCTCGTTTAACCAAGCATTCCAAGCAGTCTTTGCTTTTACTTGCAAATCCACATGTTCGCCCATCATTGCTGCATCAAGTTGCTCTAGGGATACCGACTCGCAAACATCTTTAAGCAAACCGTCGTATGTAGCAATTTGGCTTAAATGATCCATCAGCAATTTGAAACCATTATCAAATTGCATCCATTCACGATCATTGGCGGAACGATCTATAGAAAGTCCCTGATAGTATTTTTCTAAAAATGAGTTTACAGTTTCTGAAGTCTCTCTAATGTGTTCTGTAGTTTTATTTTTCCATCTATTTTTAAAAATCTTATCCAGTAAGCGAGAAGGACCATCTTTTAAAGCAGTTCTGCAATGAATAAAATCTTTATATGCATTATTTACTTCACTTATCTCATTTTCTGTTATTACGCCAATGACATGCTGATACTTATTTCTAATTGCACAAATACCTTGCTCTACCTCATCAAGTTTGTTTCTAGTCTGGACTATCTGATCTTTTTGCGTACGTTTTAAGGTATAACTTGAATAAACTTGATTATATGCACCTATGGTTTCAGAAAAGGATTCATCTTTTCTTATTGCCTTTTCCCATTGTTGGGCGTAATCGGAAATACATTGTTTTGTATTCTTTTCGTATCGAAGCACCAACGGAAGTTCTTTATTTAGGGAGTTAACTCGTTTTACTACGACATCAACAGCATTGTTATTTTTACTTGTAAACAGGACATTTTGCCCTGCCATCGCTGCGTTGATGATTAAATTGGCAACAACTTGCGTTTTTCCAGTTCCTGGAGGTCCTGCAATCAGAGTAACATCAGCACTCAATGCAGAACGGACAGCAGCTTCCTGTTCGTCATTTAATGGGAGAACTTTTAGGATCTCCTTTTCGTACTTTGGATTGTGATTAAACTGCTTATGAATAAATTTCCATAACACGGAATGAGCAATATCCAAGTCGCCATATTCTTCAAGACGAGCTAACTCATTACATAGTCCGACTGTATAAGGAGTAGGCTCCTTGGCAAACAGAATGGCTCTATTCAAAATACCATCTGTATCATTAATACGCATTGGACCTTTTTGTAGGTCTTCTATGTCCAGAGTGTCCAACCAATCCCAATTTGGACGTACCATTCTAAGCAAATTGACCTTTTCTGATAAGTCTGAAAAATCTGCATGCCCATCTAAGAAACCTAACTCTGCTTCGAGTTCACGCAGTTCATAGATATTCTCTGTTTTTTCATTTGTGGAGTATTTGTCTATGATGTCTTTGTTTATTAATAGTTCGTCATCTATTGAAAATCCTTCTGGCTTTCCATGCGTTCCGTCGCTATAAGTGATGTGAATAATAAATATTGGCGAAAGAAAATGTTTAACCTTAAGAACAGGATAGCCAATCAACAAATCCATTTCCTTCTCTTGGTTTCCTCGTAGAAAAGCACCAATATCAGGCTTCTTCAAAATACGATCATTTATCCTAGGCAATGTTATAAAAGATTGTTCATCTTTCATTGATGCTCGTAAAGTTGTATTACTTTCTAAAGCGACACAGCTAATATAGTATTTACAAAGTCCTTTTAATGTCATGTATGTATTTCTAAGTTTATCTTTCGCCCATCGCTCGGTAAAGACTATTATTTTTTTTCCCAAAAACCTTTGCGACTGCAAAGGTGGATTTAATCATTCGTCTTGCTGAAGCATATATATAGCCCTTTGGCGCTCAATTTCTTTTGCCAACTCCTCCGTTGTGGGCAGATAAAGCATATACTTGGCTTGGAATAGTTGAGGATTCTCATGCAAAATCGAATAACGAGCCATATCCTCACTCGTATCTGCACAAAGAACCAAACCAATAGTCGGATTGTCGCCTTCAGTACGCTTCAGCTGGTCATACATACGAACATACATATCCATCTGACCTACATCTTGGTGCGTGATTTGAGTCGTCTTTAAGTCCACTAACAAGAAACACTTCAATATATAATTATAAAACACCAAATCAATATAAAAATCCCCCATGTCGGTACGAATATGCTGCTGGCGAGCGACAAACGCATATCCCTTGCCAAGCTCCATCACAAACTTCTGGATATGCGCAATAATAGCACTCTCCAACTTCGATTCATACAAATCGCTATTAGGTGCCAACCCTAGGAACTCAGCCACAACCGGATTCTTTATAAACTCTAACTTGTCATCTTGCATAGGAGCCGTTAGTTGCTTCATCTCCTCGCGCACACCGTCTTTATGTTGCGATAGGAGCATGCGATGATAGTACTGAGAAGAAATATTGCGTTGCATCGTACGAACACTCCACCCCTCACGATATGCCTCATCTGCATACCACTCTCGCGCCTCGTCATTAGAAACATCAAGGAGCAGATTATAGTGAGTCCATGATAGCAATTTAGATTGTCCAATCGGCGATTGGAAAATATTTGGAAAGGTCTTATAAAAGCGAACATAATTATATAAGTAGCTTTTAGTAAAGCCCTTACCATATATTTGAGTCAGTTCTTTAGAGAGTTGGACAATGACTTGACTACCATATTCGGCACGATCTTCACCCTGTAGTATCTCCTCTGAGATACGCTTACCAAGATGCCAGTTGCGTTGTAGCATTGCTACATTCACCGAACGGAATGCTAATTCTCTCGTTTGGTCAATAATCTGCCTTACATCAGTTAGTAAATTGGATGTATTTTTATACGAAACCACCAAATCCATACTATCGTCTGTTTAATTAATTTTTCTTGTCAAAACCTTTGCGGTGCAAAGGTACAACAAAATAATCAATTGTGCAAGAAATCAAGACAATTTTCTTCAAAAAGAATTTTCTTTTTTTATTATCAAGGTGTCTTTTCCTAAATTTAGTAGACACTTTGTTTATGGTTGGCGGTTGAGAGTTCGTAATTAAGCAGCTAATCGCTGCGCGGAAAAGGGATTTAGTACGCGCTGGGAGCTCGCTCATGAGCGCGTGATAAAGAACTTTACGCTCAAGGCCGCGTAGGCCGATAATTACGAATTATCAAACGGCAGTGTTTATCTTGGTTTATTTACCATCAATAATCACACACATCGAGTTTTTGATTACCATTAAAATGTTTTTTATATTTTTATTTTGTTTTCTTTATTTTTGTTTCTCAATCATTCAACCACTAAATCCCATACGATTATCTTACACTCTGAGTAGCATCCTCTACCGTTCGCATCTCGTTCGCATCCTGAACGTCACCGAAGGGTGCGTGCAGGATACATGCAGGGTTTTTCAGTCCATTCACGGTAGCACTACGATAGCATAACGGGACCATGTAATAAGATGACTATAAGATAAAGCAAAAAAAATAAGGGCGGGACCAATGGCCCGCCCCTATCCTATTATAGACTGAATAGAATTATTCCTGCATGAGCAATTCCATCATAGTAGCTGCAGCGTAAGCTACACTGGTACCAGGACCAAAGATAGCAGCTACACCAGCCTTGTACAAGAAATCATAGTCTTGCGCTGGAATAACACCACCCGCAGTAACCATGATATCCTCACGACCCAATTTCTTGAGTTCAGCAATAACCTGAGGAATCAAAGTCTTATGACCAGCAGCCAAAGAAGAAACACCAAGGATATGCACATCATTCTCCACTGCTTGCTTAGCAGCCTCTTCCGGAGTTTGGAACAATGGTCCCATATCCACATCAAAGCCACAGTCAGCATAACCAGTTGCTACTACTTTGGCACCACGGTCGTGACCGTCTTGTCCCATCTTAGCAATCATAATACGAGGTTGACGACCTTCCTTCTTAGCGAAAGCCGCGGTGAGTTCTTGTGCCTTGACAAAAGCCTCATCGTTCTTTGTTCCTGCTGCGTACACGCCTGAAATAGTTCTAATTGTTGCTTTATATCGTCCTACTACTTTTTCGCATGCGTCAGAGATCTCTCCGAGCGATGCGCGTAAACCTGCTGCTTTGACAGCGAGCGCGAGAAGGTTCTCTCCCTTCTTACCATCCGCCCATGCTTGAACAGCCGCGGTGATTTCTGCGAGTGCTTCTTGTACTGCTTTTTCATCGCGATTCGCACGCAGTTCTGCCAAGCGTGCTACTTGTTGCTCGCGCACAGCAGTATTGTCAATCTCAAGGATATCAATTGGATCTTCATGCTCTAAGCGATACTCGTTGATACCAATGATTTTCTGTGCGCCAGAGTCAATACGCGCTTGTGTACGCGCAGCAGCTTCCTCAATACGCATCTTAGGAATACCAGTCTCAATAGCGGCAGCCATACCACCGAGCTTCTCAATCTCTTGGATATGCTCCCAAGCCTTGTTAGCGAGTTCTTGTGTGAGTGCCTCTACATAGTAAGAACCACCCCATGGGTCGATTTCCTTACATACCTTGGTTTCCTCTTGGATATAAATCTGTGTATTACGAGCGATACGCGCAGAGAAATCAGTAGGCAATGCGATAGCCTCGTCAAGGGCATTGGTGTGGAGCGATTGAGTATGACCAAGCGCAGCACCCATAGCCTCGATACATGTACGGCCTACATTATTGAATGGGTCTTGCTCAGTGAGTGACCATCCCGATGTTTGGCAGTGGGTACGGAGCGCCATTGATTTAGGATTCTTCGCGCCGAAAGACTTCACAATCTTAGCCCACAACATACGACCTGCACGCATCTTAGCAATCTCCATGAAATGGTTCATACCGATTGCCCAGAAGAATGACAAGCGTGGAGCGAAAGTATCTACATCCATACCTGCATTCACACCCGCACGGAGGTACTCCATACCGTCAGCGAGGGTATAAGCCAACTCGATATCTGCGGTAGCACCTGCCTCTTGCATGTGGTAGCCAGAGATAGAGATAGAGTTGAACTTAGGCATGTTTTGTGAGGTATATTCGAAGATATCAGCGATAATCTTCATTGAGAACTTAGGAGGATAGATATAGGTGTTACGCACCATGAACTCTTTGAGGATGTCGTTTTGGATTGTACCAGCCATCTCTTCGAGCTTAGCGCCTTGCTCCAAACCAGCGTTGATATAGAACGCCAAGATAGGAAGAACGGCACCGTTCATAGTCATAGACACAGACATCTTGTTCAATGGAATTCCAGCGAACAACACTTTCATGTCCTCGAGTGAGCAGATACTTACACCTGCTTTACCCACATCACCTACCACGCGCATGTTGTCGGCGTTGTAACCACGGTGAGTTGGGAGGTCAAATGCTACTGACAGACCTTTTTGACCAGAAGCCAAGTTACGGCGGTAGAACGCGTTAGACTCCTCTGCAGTAGAAAAACCTGCGTATTGGCGGATAGTCCAAGGGCGGAGAGGATACATGGCGCTATAGGGGCCACGCAAGAATGGTGGGATACCTGAAGCGTAGTTGAGGTGTTCCATACCCTCGAGGTCTTCTTTGGTATAAACTGGCTTAACATCGATGAGTTCAGGTGTTTTCCAGTTAGCTTCATTGGCTCCTTCTACATGCGAAGCAGCCACTTTCTTGATATCAATATCTTTAAAATTTGGTTTCATAATCGCATTATTTATTTAGAAGTTGAGCATTGAATTTCTTTAGTGTCTCGAGTACGTTTACGCGAACGTGGATAAAGTTCTCTATACCGAGTTTTTGCAAGTCTTCCATGCAAGCAGGAGCACCAGCCACGATAAAGAGTTCTTTTGCATCCTCGAGTTGCAACCATGCTTGTGGAGCGTATGTTGCGTACTCATCGTCGCTTGAGCAGAGTACGATGATATCTGCTTTTGCTTTGCGAGCGGCCTTGATACCCTCAGCCACAGATTTGAAGCCATTGTTGTCGATTACTTTGTAACCAGCGCATGCGAGGAAGTTGCAAGAGAATTGTGCACGAGCAATACGCATTGCCAAGTTACCGATGGTGAGCATGAATGCCACTGGTTGTTTCTTTGCACCCTCGGTCTCCAGACGCAAGGTCTCAAACTCCTCAGCAGCACGAGCCACTGGCAAGGTAGCGATAGCACCTTCTGGTTTGGTCTTGCAGCAACCGCAACCACAACCTGTCTCTTTAATCTTCTTGCCTGCCTTCTCGGTGAAGTTAGGGAATTGGTTAGAGCCGAGCAACACCTCTTTGCGTTTAGCCACATCAGCCAAACGAGTCTTCAAGTTAGCTGCCATTGCCTCTTGTACCTTACCTGCGGCTACCATCTCGTACATACCGCCTTGCTCTTGAATAGCGAGGAATTGCTTCCATGCCTCAGCTGCGATAGCGTTGGTCAAGTTCTCGATGTAGTATGAACCAGCAGCTGGGTCAACCACCTTGTCGAAGTGTGACTCCTCTTTCAGTAGGAGTTGTTGGTTACGTGCGATACGCTCTGCGAACTCGGTTGGCACCTCGTAGGTAGCGTCAAATGGAGTAACCACAATCTCATCCACACCTGCCAATGCAGCAGACATAGTCTCTGTTTGTGTACGAAGCATATTTACGTATGCATCAAAGATAGTCATGTTGAAGCGGCTTGTTTCTGCGCAAACATTCATCTTCGCAGCATCTTTCAGTGCAGCAGTGAAGATAGGAGCTTTGTATGCCTCTACGATCTTTGCCCACAACAGACGTGCAGCGCGGAATTTAGCCAACTCCATGAAGTAGTTACCACCGATACCCATGTTGAAGCGAATCTCACGAGCAGCCAAGTAGTTTGGCAAACCTGCCTCGGTCATCATGGTCATGTATTCAGCACCCCAAGCCAATGCGTAAGCCAACTCTTGTGCGCAATATGCACCTGAGTTGTTCAGGATTACTGAGTTCACACCTACCACGCGGAAGTTCACCAATGTCTTAGCAGCTTTCACGGTAGCCACGATTTTCTCTGCTACTTTCTCGCGGCTCAGTGGTTTGCCTTTGAGCAGCATGTTCTTGATTGGGTCCACGTTGATAGTACCAGCCACTGCCTTGAAGTCATATCCGCTGCGTCCTACGAGGCGAACCAAGATGTTTGCCAATTGAGGAGCTTTGCAAGCGCATACGCTAAAGTTCAGTGCTACTTTGTCCAGTTGGATACCCTCAAGCAATGTCTTGATGTAGCGGTAGGTAAGTTTCTCTGCGTTCAAGCAGATGCCCAACGAGTTCACGCCTTTGCTGAGTACGTCCAACGCTTTTGCATTGGCTTTGCGTGCGTTCTTGCAAGCGCAGATGTTTTGGCGGATAGCCCACTCGTTGTTGGTTTTAGTACCACGCACGTAAGGGAATTGACCTGGTGCAGATACAGTAGTTTTCAGACCTTTGAGGTCTTCTTGACGGTAGAAAGGCTGTACGTTGAAGCCTTCTGTGGTGCGCCATACGAGTTTCTTGTCGAAATCGGCGCCCTTGAGGTCAGCTACGATTTTCTCCTTCCATGCTTTGGTAGAGATGGCGGGAAACTCGGCTAACATGTTCAATTTTTCTTCTGCCATGATTTTAGAAAAGTTAGTATTTTTGTTTATTTTAATGTTAATTTTCTATTTTCGTATGATTTAATGGATAGAGGAATTACACGTTCATACTCTTCGCTGCCGAAGAGAGGAGAAGTGATAATCATATCTGCTGTTGTACGATTGGTTGCAAATGCTATGTTGTATAATGATGCCAATCGTGTTAGTGCTCCCACGTCTTGTTGGTGTCCTTGCGTAATGAGGTTATCGCAAAAGAATATTAGTGCATCCAATTTCCCTTCGGCAATCATTGCACCAATTTGTTGATCTCCGCCCAGTGGTCCAGACTTCAGCAGGGTAATATCTTTGAGGGGATACTCGGTGTTTTCAGAATCTACAGGAATAGCAGCAAGGAGACTACCGGTTGTACCTGTTGCAAATAAATTATGATGTTTGAGAATACACGAATTAAAGGTACACCATTTCACCAATTCTTGTTTTCTGGCATCATGAGCAACCAAAGCGATATTCAATTTTTTCATAATCAATCTTTGTTATAATCCTTGTCTTTGTTCTCAATTCTTGATTTTTAGCTTCAAAACATGTTTTTCAGCAGTTTTTTCGCGCTTTTTAGCCCGCCATATTGGCGAAACCGCAAAATACGCGACAAAGGTACTATTTTTTTCGCACATACACAAGCGTGAAGCGTATTTTTTTAATAAAAAGTCATAATTTACCTCTTTTTGCTCTTTTTTTCTCTTTTTCTACAGTTCTCACGCGAGCAATCTACAGGGCTCCGCCCGATCTACAGCGAAGCGATCTACCAACTACAGCTCGCCCTGCGAGCGATCTATTATCCTCCTCTACCAACTCGCTATCAACTACGGTAGATATACGGTTGATATACGGTACATACACGGTAGATACACGGTATATTAGTATATTCACACCGCAGGAATACCGTATCTATCAAATATTTACATAAAAACAGTAAAAAACTATACAAAAACTTGCATATTTCGCAAATTTTCCGTACCTTTGCCCTCACATTTCACGATCAATTCGCCAAGCGCGGACGATGTTGGTCCGCGCAATGTTGTTAACTATTGTTGTTTAGGTTGTTGAAAATACATCTACTTTGATATTTTGGATAATTTTGTATATAAACTATAATTTTTGTTTTATATATGGCACGCACCACTCTCTCTCATCCTTTCGACTCCATGTCGGGCAAACTCGCTTCTAAAGAAAAGATTGTTATGCGCACTCGCAATGGTCGCACGCATGCTTATGCGATCAAACATCCGTATAAAGGTCCTGTTGCGCCCGAACGCCAACGCACTATCACGGCTTTCAAGGACGCGGTTAACCAAACCACGGTCATCTTGAACACCCCCGAACTCCGCTCCGAGTGGGAGGAGAAATACGCTGCCTACCGCAAGAAAGCCGACCGCTATCCCAACACTCACCCCAATCCCTACACCACTCTCCGTGGCTTTATCATCGGCTCCCTCATCCACGCCTCTAAATAACACCTTGAGAATCTTTGTCCATTACCCCGAATGCTATTCGGGGATTCTTTACCTTTAACCATTAAACTACAAACTTTCAACAAAAAAATTTGCTCAATCCAAAATAATTCACTACCTTTGCACCCACAAACGAAAGTTTGCTGACACATGTCAAGATGCGTTTGCATAGCAGCCTCACGCTTTTATTTCCTCAACAAACCTTGTAGTGGCTGGCAAGGCAACAGATTATTATTTATTATGAAGAAGAATCTATTATTGTTAATGGTATTTTTGTCATGTAGCATTTTTGCACAACAGAATATAGCTACGGCAGAGCAAGTTGGAGGAGTGTACATCTTTAATGATTGTGTCCCATTGGGGCAGTACGAAGTCTTAGGTGATATTACTTTTGGAGGAAATAATGGTTCTTCTTCTATTGCGATGCCTAATGGAATGGGAGGAACTACTATGATTGTGTCAGGAGAAACCCCTCAGTATACCTCCATAAGAAATGGATTAGTAGCTAATGCAGTAATGGCAAACAGAACTGTAGAGGGAATCCTTATTCATATTCCAAAAGAAGGTGAAGGTAGAGCCACTATGATAAAATTCCTAGAAGGTGAAGATAAGGCTAAATGCAAAGTAAATCGCCAACAAGGACTTTACGTATTCTGTGATTGCAAACCCATTCAAGATTACGACAAGTTAGGAGAAATAGTTGGAGCAGGTGGTATGTCTTCATTATATGGTGATTTAAGGAATCGTTTGATTAAGAAAGTACTTAAGAAATACAAATCAGCGGACGGAATTATTATTAATCTTGTCGAGGGGGGACGCGATCGTGCTGATGCGATTCAACTCCAATAGACTATAATTAGCAAATACTTCTATGGAAAAAACAGACATACCATCAGTTGAAGATATTATTAATCTTATTCATGAAGAACTTCGTGCTCCACGTTATGCCTATTATAGAGATGATAGTCCTGAAAAAGCGATGGAGAATGCATTAGCAAAGCAGTTTGCGGAAAAGTACGGAAAACATCATGTCGCACAACAATACAGTGTAGGTGGTTTTTTGTCGTTGAAATGTGATATAGATTTATTCGACAGAAAGTGTTGCGGAATAGAATTAAAACTTGCTAAACAATTAAAAAATAGTGCAACTGCGATGCAAAGAGTAATTGGACAAGTTGTATACTATTCTCGTCGTTGTTATAACAACAGTGGATTGATCTTGCTCATCGTTGGTACAGAAAAGGAATTGGATTCTAAATTAGATGAGCTTAGAAAATTCATAGAAGAATTTCCAAATGTATACTTTGTATACAAACAAGTAGAGTAATCACATATCACACTGCAGATCCTCGGATTTGCGGGGTGAGTTTTGCTTCTCTCTTTTTTTCTCTTGGGGACAATTTAACCATCACTAATTATACAGTTCTATCCAGTGCTTAACGGTGATGCTACATATTCAACGCTCGACGGAGTCCCGTCTCGCGTGTCCCGACTCCCCACCCCCCTCTACTTACTGTCGAGTATTCCACAAGAAACTTCTATGTCCATTATCCCGAATCACATTCGGATACATTGTTCCCCGCTACCAGTCTAGCCTTGCGGTTCCGTCCGCAAGTAAATCCTTCGAGCGCGTGCTGTGTTGTTGCACGCGCAATAAGTTGTTTGGTTTATGTTGTTTGTGTTATATATTCAAAATTTTTTATTACCTTTGCAGTCGATTTACATCTAAAGTATGGAATAAGACCGAGTTTTTGTTGGGTAGAAACCTGTCAACAACGTTCCGTCCCCATACTTTATACATCCAAAAACTGGATAGTTCG
>JAZNJI010000025.1:0-3223 GCA_045577965.1 Paludibacteraceae bacterium | reverse complement strand
GTTGTTGTAATAATTCTATTCCCGCGCTTTAGTTAAGATTCAGCGCACGAGTATCGCTCAGGCGATATGAGGAGCGGTGGCAATTTATTGCGGAGCACTTTGTAAGGGGCGGATGATAGCGCAATAAGATTTATTAGATTTCTGCCCAAAGGGCAAGGAGCTACTAATTAGTGCTTATCCGTGCTCTCCGTGGGGGCCATCAGTAGCTGTGTAGCCTCGTCGATAGTTGCTTTTATTTGTTAAGATTCAGCGCACGAGCACCGTTGGTTCTTGCGTGGCGAGCGAGGAGCGGTGGTAATTTATTTCGGAGAACCTTGAGGAAAGAGCAGGATAGGCGTAGATAAAATAGATTTAATAAGATTTCGTGAGCGCAGCGAGCAGGAGCTTCATACATCTCTCCGTGCCTCTCCGCACCCTCCGTGGGAGTAGTTAATATCTCTAAAATAAAATAATTTATTTTTTTTCTTGCACATATGCATTTTTTTTTGTACCTTTGCAAACGAAATCAAATGAAAACGGTTAAGACACTCCACTTTGATTTTCTATCTTTTGGCGTATCTTTTTCTGTATCATTTGGTTATGTATGTAATCAGTCGATTTTTGTCGGCTATTTTGTGTTGGATCTAGGATGCATGATAAGGCTCCCTGCCTTTACACTTTACACCCTACACCATAATACACTAGAATAAATACATGTCAGAGAGCAACCAAATACAATTATTCCAAGGCCAGCAAGTGCGCTACGTTTGGGACGAGGAGAAGCAGCAATACTTCTTCTCTGTCGTGGATGTTATCCAAGTACTGACGGATAGCCCCCGTCCTCGCAAGTATTGGAATGCTTTAAAAACCAAGCTACAAGCAGAAGGAAGTGAAGTGTCCCAAAACATGGGACAGTTGAAACTCCCTGCTCCAGACGGCAAAATGCGTCTCACCGACGTGGCTACCACGGAGCAACTCTTCCGCTTGATCCAATCTGTCCCAAGTAAGAAAGCCGAGCCTTTCAAGCTGTGGCTGGCAGAGGTAGGACGCCAACGCCTTGAGCAGTTGCAGGACCCAGAGCAAAGCATTGAACAAGCTATTCGCGATTATCGTCGCTTGGGTTATTCGGAGGCATGGATTAACCAGCGTATTAAGACTATTGAGATTCGCAAGGGATTGACAGATGAGTGGAAGCGTGGCGGAATGAAGGAAGATAGCGATTATGCGATACTGACAGATATTATCTCCAAAGCATGGAGTGGAATGACTACCCGCGAGTACAAGCAGCATAAAGGCTTACGCAAAGAGAACTTACGCGACAATATGACCAATGTGGAGTTGATGCTCAATGGTTTGGCAGAAGCGGCAGCTACTGAGCTTAGCCAACGTGAGAACCCTAAGGGTTTTACTGAGAATGCTCAAGTTGCCCAACGTGGGGGTAATGTGGCACATGTGGCGAGAGAACAATTGGAGCATGAGTTAGGCGGTACGGTTATATCTAGCAAGCGTGCGATTAACTTTACCTCTCCTCTTGATGAACTGCCACTTAACGAGGTAGAGGAATAAATGGAACGTTTTGAAGAGCGTAGCGATGAGGTATCCTTGCCTCTACACTCTACACTCTACACCAAAAAGTCGTTCATAAAGTGTAAAATGTTTGTATATTTCATTTATTTTTAGTAACTTTGCGGCACATTTTTTGAATCCTCCAAAATGAAGAGGAAAATAACAAAGAGTTATACCAAAGCATATTTTGTATTTATTTCATATCAATATTTGTAGATTATGAGTACTGCGGAAAGAAAAGAACATCAAGCGATTGAACAGATGACTAAAAGAGTGTCATCTACTGCGTATTTGTCAGCAAGGCGGGCTAATATCCCTGTTACTTTTGCTCGTGAGGGCGTCATTTATCGTGTGAAGGATAGGGAGTGTGTTGCGATAGGTACAGTATCTCCTAAGGTAAAGGTGGCTCAGAAGGTTGTTTTGTTGAAATAATTAATGAGTAAACGTTTGCGTATATTAGCAGGACCTAATGGGTCAGGAAAATCTTCTGTATACGAAGCTCTTGTGCAGGACAAGGGCTTTCTATGGGGTGTGTTTGTGAATGCGGATGAGATAGAAAAGAAATTACGAGAGGAGCAATATCTAAATATACAGTCTTACGGTGTAGAAAATTTCGATTGGAAGAAATTTCAGACGGACTATCAGTCCTTTGTGGACTTGAAAGGAGGAAAGTGTGGTGTAGATAATTTGCGATATATTGATAAGAAGTTATTTGTACTAGATGCCCATTTAGTAGATTCGTATTTGGCGTCTTACGTAGCGACATACATTAGAAATGGTTTGTTGCTGCTGAATAAAAAAGATTTCACATTTACAATAGAAACGGTGATGTCGCATGAGAGCAAGTTAGATTTTATGCGCGCGGCGCGAGATCATGGTTTTCGCATTTATCTTTATTATATATCAACATCCTCTCCAGAGATTAATGTTGGTCGTGTGGCGACACGTGTGAAAAAGGGAGGACATGATGTACCCGAAGAAAAAACAAGGTCACGCTACGAAAGGTCGTTAAGTAATCTACATGAGGCAATTTTGCTATCTGATAGAGCATATATATTTGATAATAGTGAAAGTTCGCATAAATGGATAGCGGAGTATGATGGGGTTACAGGAGAGTTGACATATAAGGAAGATGAAATTCCCCAATGGGTAGAACAATATGTATAGGCATATATCAAGCGCATGCGCACTTTTTATGAGGAGTGGCGCGAGTTAGACAATTCGCCCATTCAAACGGGCGAATTACGTTGGATGATTATGTGCGCAAGCCACATGAAAATCCAAGTATAGGTATTATTCTTTGCAAAGATGCCGACCGCACTTATGTAGAATATATGATACAAGATTACGACAAACCAATGGGTGTAGCTACTTATAAAACGGCGACTGACATGCCCGAACGCCTTCGTAATAGTTTGCCAGACCAAGAAACATTGCTCCGACTAATGGAGAATAACACAGATTAATATATTAACGAGGATTTAGAGCGAAGCGATGAGGCTCCCCCGCCTTTACACTCTGCCGTCCAACACAAAAGCGGCCATTTAGATGTAACAAATACATCGTCCATAGCAAGACTCAGCCATTAGGCTGTAAACATAGGCGACTTAGTCGCAGCGATCTTTGAAATAATGATATGATGAAATTTTAACCTTGCACAATCGGCGACTGTGTCGCA
>JAZNJI010000024.1:0-80830 GCA_045577965.1 Paludibacteraceae bacterium | reverse complement strand
TAATTTGTTTGTTTAGCTCAGAATAACCTAATCTATTGTGTACTTATTAACGGGAACCGTATAATAAAAATCGTATTACACGTTTTCAGTTTCCCAATTGAGCATTTCTTATCTCGCTCACTCGAACGATTATTTCTGCTCACTTGTACTACATCATTGATTAATCAAACTTTCAAAGATCACTATTTTTCGCTTGAATTTTCGTTCGTTGCGAAATCGGCTGCAAAGGTACTGCTTTTTTTTGGACTGACCAAATTTTTAAGCATGTTTTTTTGCATTTTTGTCATTTTCCTCGTAAGTGGCTGATTTTCAGCATTACCATTTTCAATAACTTTCGCCGTGCATTCTCGCTCACTTGCGTTCATTGCGAAATCGGCTACAAAGGTACTGCTTTTTTGCGAACTGACCAAATTTTTGAGCAAGTTTTTTTAACTTTTTGATCATTTTTCTCGTAAGTTACTGATTCTCAGCATTACATTTCATTACTAGTCTCGTTTAATCTAATCGCTCACTTGCGTTAGGCGCGAAACCGGGTGCAAAGGTACTGCTTTTTGCCGAATTGACCAAATTTATTGAGATAAATTTAGCTAATTTGGCAATTTTGTCAAGTTTACTTAGCAAAGCCACTTCATATAATATATTATTTATATATAAGGTACGCGCACGCGCGCATGTGAGTTATATTCGCTGAAGTTATTTGAACCAATGAAATCTCTCAGGTGTTTTTTTTCCTCTTGGAACGAATCGTTTTTGTGTAGGAGTAGGCGGTACTAGCTCATATCCTACCCAGTAGCATTCTGCCATCATAACGCCATCTGCTTCAAAAAAAGAATCACTGCCCTCTGATAGTAATAGACCTGCATACATAAATTTGTTTTGTATGATATCAGCTGCTTCCATTTCCTCATATACTGCAAGAAATGGGCACTTGAGTTGCTCAACAAAGTCTGCACGAGATTTATCTTCACAATACGCCATTTCCTCGTTGTACTCTTCTTGTGTCATCCAGCCTGCTTGCAAAGCAAATTGGCAGAACTCGTCATCGTTGGAATAATCGAGGTAGGTAGAATCCGTATCAATGTCACCATACCACATGTATCCTCGTGCTAATTCCTCAGGATCTTCTGTAGATGCTTTGAAGGAATAATTTGTTGAGCAATAACGATATAAATTATTGCTTATTGTTTTGTAGTCTTTTATAGGGTTATTCGGAAGAATATAACAAGCAGCCAAGTCAATATGTATCTCTTCGTCGTATTTGGAATAGTCAACAACTAAGATACAAGCGTTGTCCTCTTGCAGATTGATTTTAGATGTCACATCTTCTCCGAACCACGTGCTATCAATTTGAATACCATTGGCATATACATAAGTTCCATTGAATTCATCTTCTATGGCTCTGCTCCATTCGTAGCATTTTGTAAATCCTTTTCTAGAGATAATATTTTCCATTTCTTCTATGCTCTTTCCATTGATCTTATCTCCTAATTCTGCCAAGTTAATCAATACATTTTTCTTTCCTAAAGTGGTAGGTTCGCAACTTACTAGGCTTATCATCATGACGCAAAGAGCCATGGAGGTAAAAAAGATTTTTGTTTTCATGATCGTATATGTTTATTATTGATGTATGTTACAAATCTTTGACGAGGTTAGCCCGATTCCGATTATCCAATTATCCATTATCCGCCTTCAACTTGTTATGATGGCAGAGCATCAATGCGCCATCTTCGCGGCGGAGATGCATTCCCCCACCCTCGCAATAGCGGAAGAGTTTGCAAGTATTGCAGGGCTCTATCTGCTTCATCCATTGGCGATTGCGGTATGGCTCAAAGCGGTTCTCCCACACATCCCAGAAGTCGTCGTGGTAGATATTGCCTTGGTAATACTTGCCACGTACACTGGTGCACGCTGAGATGCTGCCGTCAATCAAGATGGATGCTACACTCACGCCCGCTGCGCAATGGAAGAGGTGGTCACGGATTTCGCCCTCATGATCAGGCATAAAGCCCTCGCAAGAATACGATATGTGCAAACCCTGCTTGCGTTTCTCTCGGATATAGTCTAGCAGCTGGCGATGTTGGTCTGGAGTGAGTAATAGTTCAGGATTATCCGCGGCACGCCCCATAGGGTCGATGGTGATCAGTCGCCAGTTTCGCACACCGATGGACCACAAGTATTGCTGCATTTCATCCAACTGATGGATTGTGCGTTGGTTAACACAGGTGACGACGTCCCAAACTAGAGAGCCTACCCCCAGCCCCTCCCTGGAGGGAAGGGAGTCTTTTTCTTGTTCTGAAGTCCTTCCCTTTAGGGAAGGATTTAGGATAGGCTGGCTATATTGCGCTGCGAGTTTGATGGCGCGGGTGGCGCCCTCAAAAGCAAGGGGGTGCTGGCGAAGCCAATTGTGATCGAGTTCTAAACCATCAAAACTAATAGCTATAGAACGCAAACCCGCAGCCATGAGTTCTTTGAAGCGTTTTTCGGTGAGTGCTAAACCATTGGTGACCATGCCCCAAGGATAGCCGCGTTGCTTGAGCGCTGCACCCACTTCGGCGAGGTCTTTGCGCATCAGCGGCTCGCCACCCGATATGATAATCAGCACCTTATGTGGATTGACATGAGGAGTGACAGATTGATCAATCACACGGAGAAAATCCTCAGCGGGCATGTCGGGTGTGACCTCGCTGCTGCTGCAATCACTACCACAATGCAGGCAATGCACATTGCAGCGGAGCGTGGACTCCCAAAAGAGCTGTTGCAGCGGGTGCAACTGCTGTAGGTTCTTGCGGCGCAGCCGCTCAAGCTCGAATATAATGCGTTTGCGGAGGTTCATAATGTGTTGTGTAGTATGGTGTAGTATTGTGTAGTATTGTGTAGTGTGGTTTATTTTTTCTTGAGTTGGAAGTCAGCATCTACGTTATATTTGATATTCCAACTATCTTTTTCTACCTCTTGCATTTGGTTGGGAGCGATATGTAGGGTATCTGACTCATACTCGCCTGTGGTATCATTTACAATCACTTGCAAGCACTCCTCACCAAATGAGGTTATGCCGTAATTGCATTGATATTTTCCCTCTTCGTTGGTATAAACGGTATCAGGCCAAGCATACTCATCATTTGCCTTGACCACCACTTGCATAGATTTAAGTGGCTCGTTGGTTTCGTTCGTAACCTCTCCTTGTACATCATATTCAGCCATTGGAACACCATACATTTCTACAACTCCACCGCCTTTAGGACCTTCTTCGCATGACGTGATAAACATTCCTACGAGAGTGGTTAAGATAGTATTAAGGCAAAAGCGGATAGAGTTTTTAATCTTTTTCATAACTATTTCTTCTTTAGTTGTTTTTCTATAGATGCATAATAATGTATGTACCATGGATTATATTCCACATGCATATCTACAAAAGCAATTTTAGTAGTGTCATAATAGTTATGGAATGGTTCTAGCACTATGATATTAAGAGTATCGCTAGCTTGAACTTTATCAATAGCAATAAAGTTATTATGAAAATACCCATCTCTATTCGTATATAAGGTATCTAATACAGTACTTGATTGGTCTTGTAGAACTACTTGCGCCTCCCGCAAATTACGACCATAACTATCCAATAGTAAACCTGATACCGTCAAATATACTGTAGGTTCTTCTGGCACATTAGTATAAATCATAATGAGTGTATCAAGTCCTTCGTACAAATGCAATGGAAAAGTCAAATCATATTCAGGAAGGAAGATACTAGTATAGTTCAAATGGGGTGCATATACTCTAGTTGTAATCGTTGTACCACATATACATGGCATAATAATTCCTATGGGTTTTCTTATTTTCTCCGATAGTTCTATCACATTATCACGCAACACCACGCATCCTTTTACGCTATAGGCACAAGGCACTTCAAAATGATGCATTAACTGAATACTATCTGCTGAAGGTACAGTGATACGCAAAAAGTCTGAGTATTGATATGCATCATAATACGGAGTTGGAGCAGGATCTTGCGGAGGAGGCATTTTTCTGGCTCCTCCTTGTACAATATCTGGCATAGGAATAAACTGCTCTAACCAATCAAGTGGAGGATCACATTCAACTGATTGGAAGGTTTGCTCGCCACCATTCCTAGTTTCGCAACTTACGAACAGCAACAAAGTAATGATTACTATAGGTAGGCGTTTCATGTCCTTGAATTTTTAAGGATTAACATTTCTCTCAACATTCCAATAGGCACTGACTACAGGTATCGTTTCTAAATCCAAATCCGCATTTTTTTGCGTTGTAATCAAACCACTGCTAGATAGACCTTTTTCATCATTATCAGCGTCATATATTTCTCCTACTTCCAAAGCACTCTCCAATTGCGAAACAAATGACTCACGTGTAGCGTTAGGGTCGTATTTATTCGCTTTCCAAGTATCATATTCTTCTTTGGAGATTATTCCTAAAAGATAAGCTTGGTTCACAACTACATCATCATTATCGCAAGCATAAAATGTTTCTCCTAAACGAATCATACCTTGCCACAAGAATTCACTATCAAACTCATCTGGATCTTCTTTTGATTGGACAAATGGAAATAAATTCTGATGATATGTGTATAACTGATTACTTAACTTTTTGTAATTCTCCATAGTATTTTCGGGCAAAATATAGTAAGCATTTATTTGCTCTATATAAACTAATTCGTTGCGTACACGGTATGATACAAGTATTATAGTTGCATTGTTTTGAAGTTCTTCTAACTTTTGGGATATTTGTTCCTCTGTCATAGTGCTATCCAATTGAACGCCAATGGCATACTTAACATACTTCCATTCCCCACGATCTTCACAAGAAATTTTCTCAAATCCTTTTCTGGTAATGGTTTTATCCATATCCTTCTCCGTTGAGCCATAGATGCCTAAGCCCAACTCTGCGATATTGACTAGGGTCTTCTTTCTTCCTAAAGTAGTAGGTTCACAACTAGTGAGCAGCAATATCATGCCCAGCATGAAGAATCCTAAAATCTTTTTCATAACGACTGTATTTTTAGTTCTATTTCTTTTTGAGTTTGAAATCGGTTCGCATAGAGTAGAATGTGGACCAGGAGTCTTGGTCTTCAACAGTCATTTTGCCAGAGGAAATATGGGTTGAGTCGGAAGCATATACCCCTGTGGTATCATGGACAATCACCTCCATACAATCACCTCCGTTGGAAGTGAGGCTATGAATAGCATGATAATGACCATCGGCGTTGGTATAGACTGTATCTGGATAATCCCATTCCTGATCAAAAGTGCGGACAACGACTTGCATATTCTCTAGCATGTTGCCATTTTCATCATAGACATATCCTTCTACATCATATTCAGCGTATGGACAGCCGTAGCAAGCAGTCAGAACAAATGCTACACTAGATAACGAGAATAGACGGATGAAACGCTGCAATAGACTATTATATTTTTGGCGAAAGTTTGTTTTCATATGCATACTATTTAAAGGGTTTTGCAAAGGTACGATATTTTTTTGAATTGTGCAATAGTTGGCAAAAAATATGAATAGAAGTTTTTAAGGGTTCTCTGAGTTTAAAGGTCTAGTCGCAATTCTTTACTAAGCGAACGCTACGCGCATCTTTATGCATTTCATTGATGATACCAGTTGCTACACTAATTCCTCCAAACTCGTAGGAACATGCAGTAAGATTACTCCCCCTAGTGGAAGACCAATAACATCCCGCCCCATGTGGATTATAAACATTCTTGCCTACGCGTATGCCAGCATTGGGTAAAAAGATTGCTCCTGCGTTTCCCATTTTTCGCCATTGTTCTAGTGTAAATGTCTGATGCATAGCAAAATAACTCTCGTCTGGATAATTATAATGTTCCTCATAAAGACCCGGCTTGAAATCTATTCCATCAGGACATTCCCAACCGTCAGGGAGTAATATAGTGCCATTTACTCCATTTACTTGAGCTATACCCATAAGTTCGGAATGGTGCGGACGTTGTTCTATGAGATAGTACCACTCATTTATACTCATTGTTCGCCAAGTATTGGGTGCGTCGTTACCAATCGTATTGATACCCCAATCTACGAAATTACCTGTGTAATCATTCCAATCGGAGGAGGTACTCACTCCCCATTTCGTCGCTTCGTGTCCATCGGTGCTCCAGCCAAAGAGATCAATCCATCCGTCGTAAGTGGTTGATATATTTTCATTTGCACCACCAATAATATTCCACTGGCTTTCTGCAAACCGCCACTCATTGTTCTTTGGGTGGTATTGTAAGTTACCCCTAGAGAAAACAACCTGCGTTGTACTACTTATAGAAAAAGCCTTTTTGTTGAGTTTTGGCGTAGATCGATCAACTTGTATGGTTATTTGTTGGATATCTTTTTTAGGAATATCGAACACAGCATATGGAAATACATATCCGATCATGCTGTTGATAGATACCATATCTATAGTCGTCTGCAAAGTAGCCTTTCCATCGGCTTGCATGTACAATTCTGCCTTTGAAAAAGTATTACCAGATGAGCTTGTTCTAACAACACCATATACGATGCAATGTTTCTTGAAGTCGATGCTCTTAAGATCTCCAATAAACACTTCGGGTCCTACCAAATCATATAACTCGACCTTAGAACCGATTACATGAACTGTATTTTCCCCATTTAGCTTTGTTGCATAATTATGTAAGAAATGATTCCTCTCTGTAAATATCGCATCTAGTTGAGACTGCTCTATATCAGTCAAAGAAACTTTGTCTATAAAGCCTACTTTGGAATTTGTACCCGAGTTTGGGTTCTCACATCCTATCATCATGGTGCATAATATCATGATGATAAAAATAGATTTCGTTCTCATAATCGTATATACTTAATCGGTTAATATTACAAATATTGAAACATTATTTCGCAGCACGGTTGTTGAGTTCGTTGACTTGTTCGCTACTGAGGTGGTTGAGCAAGTCTAACAATCCTTGGCGGTAACCCTTAGGATCATATGTCAACGAACTACCAATCAGCTGTTTAACCATTTCAAGGTTGGCTGTACCTTTGTACTCAGAGTCACGAAGCAACATACCATATGCCGCTACGCCCGCTGCAAAAGTGAGGTTTTCTGACTTGCTATTCTCGTAATAGACATCCAAAGAGAGTTGTTTGCTGCTGAGCCCGAGTTGCTCTTTGTAGCGGCAGTCGAACTTCGCCCAAGGTTTATAATCTCCCCACTGCGCGTCTGTAGGAACGATTTCATAAAGAGCTGTGATGGTTTGTCCTGCACCAATCTCGCCAGCGTCTTTGGTGTCGTCATCGAAGTCCTCGTTAGCCATTACACGATTCTCATAACCAATAAGGCGATATTGGGCTACACGGGTAGAATCGAACGTGATTTGGCACTTGGTATCATTAGCAACTGCCTGAAGGTGAGAGCGGTTATGCACAAAGACCTTCATAAACTCATCCTCGCAGTCGATATAATAATAGTTGCCATTGCCACGATTGGAGACCTTCTCCATCATGGCATCGTTCCAGTTGCCCGTACCAAAACCGCACATAGTTAGATAAATACCTTGGTCGGCATAGCGAGAGACCATATTCAAAAGACTATCGGTGTTGGTAACACCCACATTGAAGTCACCATCTGTACCCATGATAATGCGGTTGTTGCCACCAATGATATAGTTGGCTAATGCCTCTTCGTAAGCCATCTTGATAGCTGCGCCACCTGCGGTACTACCGCCAGCACCGAGACTACGGATAGCTGATTTGATTTTACCAGCGTGCATTACTTGAGTGGATTCTAAGAGGCGCTCCACACTGCCCGAATAGGTGATAAGTGACACACGGTCAGAAGGTTGCAGTTCATCAACGAGAGTCAAGAGGGCAGATTTGAGGAGTGGCAGTTTGTCTTCTGAATCCATGGAGCCCGACACATCTACGAGGAAGACATAATTGGCGGGAAGCATGTTTTCTTCGGCAACGCTCTTGCCTTTTAGTCCGAGACGAAGAAGGTAATGCTCTGGATTCCAAGGACATGCGCCAATCTCGGCATTGATACCCACGGCGTTCTCTGGTTCGGGATAATCGAAGGTAAAGTAGTTGAGGAACTCCTCAATGCGAACAGAGGACTTATCGGGGAAATAGCCTTTAGACATATACGAACGCATGTAAGCGTAGCTTGCGCCGTCGGCATCTACGGAGAAAGTGGAGGTTGGTTCTTCGGAAGTAGAGATAAACGGATTATCCACAAATTCTTCGAACTTGTCGCCCGTTTCGCCTGCAACAGGTTCGCCATAAGAATCGCCCATAGCACCGTCAAAATATCCATCACCAGGAGCCATAGACTCAAATGCACAACTGGAGCATGTAAACACGATAGCGGCTGCGAAAGCCATAAATGTAATCTTTTTCATATGCGTGAGGGTTTTAAGGGTTTGCAAAGTTACGATATTTTTTTGAATTGTACAATAGGTAACAGTAAATTAGAAGCGATACCCTACAGAAAAGGTGAAACATCTATCAGGGAAACTGCGTCCAGTAAATAATGCTCCAGCTTCAAAGCTGCCAAACCAATGGTTTTTGCCGACAGAAATGCCTAACAAGGTGGCTTGCGCAGCAAAAGTATGCCATACATTGCGAGTTCTGCTTTTGCTCTCTATTTGCATGGCGTAGCCCACTCCAATTCCCGAATAAAGATTAACCCACTCTCGGCTGAAATAAGTGAAAGTGGCAGAAGGTATTACATGAAGCCATCCTTCGGTAAAATCTACCAACAGGACATCTTTCGCTCCCGGATTATAATGAGGATCCGTTCCCTTATCCCAGATTGTATTGAGTTGTACACCCGCTGCAAACCAACTATTTACACGATATTGATAATCAATAAAGATATTAGGCAACATCAAACTTAGGTGTCTGCTTTTCTTTATTTCTTCCACATCAGGATCTTGAGGTACAGATGGTGGTACAGGAGTCGTATATCTTTGTGCATAATAGATCGAGCAATCACCAACTCCAAGGCGCAACTCATGAGGGTTCTCGGCACGAGTTTCCTTGGTCTCTGCCTGTGTACTATTCCAAGCGGCACAAACTATGACAAGAGTCATGATAATGATTATTCGTTTCATAAGAGTAGAATTTTTAAGTTTTTTTAGAGTTTGAAGGGTAGGGAAAGTATAATTTTTTCCTTGGTACTCCTATAGCTATCTATCGTGTATCTACCGTGTATCTATCGTATATCTACCGTATATGTACCGTAGTTGATGGCGGTAGAGTTGCGTTTTAGAAGCGATAGCCTATGGCTACAGATAGGAGGCGGGAGGAGAATAGTACTCCTGGCTCACCAAACCAAGAGGTTGTAACAGTAGCCATACCACCTAATTCAATTTCTGCAAACCAATGTTCGTTACCGACATTCACACCCAACAAGGTAGGCGAGAAGGTAAAACCATGAGAAACATATGGATCCGCATACAAAGTATAGCCTAGCCCTAAGCCCGAATATAATTCAACCAAAGGATGATGATAGTAGGTAAATCGCACAGTAGGCATTATTGTGAGTTGATGCAATTGAGAGTCATATTTGCCTACCAAAGTACCATATCCATTTCGATGCTCCTGACTATACCAAAGATAGAACCAGTCAGCTTCTACCCCCGCACTAAACCATGTGTTCACATCGTAGCGATAGCCAAGAAACAAGTGCCCGAACTGGTTGGGGCCTTTCTTAGTAATAACACGACAATCCGTCAGATACTTATGCGCCTGCTCAGCCGTCATGCCCTGAATCTGTTGCAAAATCTGGTAATATGGATCTTCTGGAAGAACTGATTTATGAATACCCTGCATATTGCTAGGAGGCATGATAAAATTCAAATCGTGATAATCGAGAAACAACTGGCGAGTTCCCAATCCCCAACCAAGACGCAAGGAATGTCTGCCGTGGGTAAAATCAGTAGATGGCGTAGTATTCTCAGCCATCAAAGGGAAGACGGATATCCAGCTGAAGAGCAGTAAGAGTATGCGTGTATATTTCTTCATCATTGTAGATATTACTTAGGTTGCACATAACGCATCGTCAAACCAAGAGCCACACCACCACATATAACTTTAGGCTCTCCCGTTACATAAATCGTATCCCCTACTACACATGATTCTAACATAGGGTGATCAAAGCGGGCTAATCTTTCTATACGATAGTCTAACAAAAAGAGACTATAATAAATATACGAAGGTCCTTCGATAGGGGTTAGCAATCTTATTCCGCAGAAATACTGACCACTCAAGCCATCAATACCAGTAAGCTGAAACATTTGCAAAGTACCCACAAAAGTTGGAAACGCACTTAAGTCCTCGGGGGCCATCGGATTTGCTGGCGGAGTGACAGTATCCGCTAAGATAAAGGGCATTTGTGCGGATGGTACAGCAGCTGTAGCGAACTCAACAGGAGGTAACGAACCTGGAGTATTAGAACCGAGATAATCATCAGGAGTCCATCCTGGAGAAGGACCCTCATTGGGTGAACACGCGACAAACATGAGCATAACACTCATGAACCATAAAAACAAAAACACAAATCGAAGCATTACAGTTTTCATACGCATATATTTTTGGTTTTGAAATCCGCTGCAAAGGTACTGCTTTTTTCTGACATGACCAAAAAATAAACTGATGCAGCATAGTATGCAGGTAATTTGTATATGATTGATTTTGAGCTCATTATAATTTTATAAAAATAAAAAACTGATGCAGGCACAAAAAATGGCTTGCAGGAGTGGAAAAAATGTTGTAATTTTGTGGCGAAATAAATATTAACGACAACATAAACAACATTCCGCGGCAATCAACTCCCTGCCGCGGCAAAGAACAAGAAATATGATAAAACGATTTATTATTCTATTAACTATATTAAGTCTTTGCATTGCATGCTCACACAAGACCACTATCGAGAATAGTGAATTGCAAAAGGCGATATCACAAGTATGGCTGGATGCGGATCAGGCGCAGAAGGCATTGGGCAAGATAAATACTAGTTTTCTGAACGAGTATGAACTGCAACGTTACCGATTGACAGAAGCACATTTGATGCTTAAACGAGAGTTACGACTGCCTATAGAAAGCAATCTGGAGGCTATGGCAAAATACTTTGCTAATTGTGAGGACGAAGTAAGTGCTTCTGAAGCCTATTATATACAAGGTGCATACCTTAATTATATAGGAGAGAACACCCAAGCGATGCAATACCTGAAAAAAGCAGAGAGTTATCCTGCCTTATCTATCATTCGAGGTATGACCTACTACAAGATGGGACGTATTAGCGAAAGCGAACAACTATACGAGATTGCATTAGAGAATTATCAGAAAGCACTACCCTACCTGGAGGAAGCGGGATTGCCCTTGTATTTAGCATCAGTATATCGTGAACTAGGACGAAACACGCACGATGAGAGCAGGAATCAGTACTTTGATAAGGCACTAGAAGCTGCTCGGTTTATGGGAGATACAATTCTGCAGATGGATATTCGCTATGCTCAATTATCTGCAAACCAAGAGAATTCGCCCGAACTGGCAAGCATATGTCAGTATATGTGCCACAAAGCAGGGCAAAAGCGCTATGCATATGATCTGGTGAAATACTATATCCGTACCAATAAAGCAGATTCTGCGAAGATATACCTTGATATTTTAGCCACAGACACCACAGCACAAATATGGAGTGAGCAACAACATGCCCTGTGGGAGAGCCAATACTTACACCTGAAAGGCAAGAACAAAGAGGCATATGAATCGCTGTATGATCTGTATAATGCGTACTACAAAGAACTGGAAGAAGAAGGTAGAGCCAGTGCGTTTGTGGCTGCGCAACACTTTGATAACGAGGTAGAGAAAGCAAAGAACTTGCAACTGCAATTAGAGAAACAACAGTTGTATATCGTGTTAGGTGTAGTGGTAATTATTATTTTGTGCGCGGGCATATTGTTGATTTTATATAGTGCGAAACGTCGCACAGAGCGATTAACCGAGCAAGCGCGCGCTCAGCAGCAGATAAAAGACTTACAAAACGAATTACAATTGCGTCGCGATGCACTGAAACGCATATTGAATCAGCGATTAGAATTGAACAAGAATTTACAAGAGGCCTTGCTTACGAAAAAGAAAGAGGAAAAAATTCCTGATTGGGCACAACAGTTTATTGACTCTAATATATTCTCTACAGAAGAACAATGGCAAAACTTCTTTATAGAGTTCAACGGATGTTATGGCGATCTATTGATCCATCTAAAACAGGATTATCCTCGATTAACCAACACTGATATACAGGCACTTGCATTATATATATTGGGTTTAGATAATGCTGATATATGTTTGTTATTAGGTTTGACGCAACGCACCATTTGGAGCAGAAGAATGCGTATTAAAGATCGCGTGAGATTGGGTGATAAGGAGTCACTAGATCAGTGGATTGAGAAACTGAAAACCGAGAGATAAAAACCAATGATAAGAACAAAAAATAATAGACTGCACGCTGGCAGTCTATTATTTTAGAATATTGATTTTGATATTACTTTGCGTAGGAAACAGCACGTGTCTCACGAATAACAGTAATACGGATTTGACCAGGATAAGTCATCTCATCTTGAATACGCTTAGCAATATCAAATGAGAGTAGCTCTGTTTCCTTATCGCTTAGTTTATCCGCACCAACGATTACACGTAGTTCACGACCTGCTTGAAGTGCGTAGGTCTTGGTTACCCCAGAGTAGGACATTGCAATATTCTCTAGGTCGTTGAGTCGCTTTATATATGCCTCAACAATCTCTCGGCGTGCACCTGGACGTGCACCTGAGATAGCATCACAAGCTTGCACGATAGGAGCAAGGATAGTCTCCATCTCCATCTCTTCGTGGTGGGCACCAACAGCATTACAGATATCAGGTTTCTCACCATATTTCTCGCAAAGCTTCATACCCAACTGTGCGTGTGGCATTTCCATGTCCTCGTCACTTACCTTACCAATATCGTGTAGCAAACCTGCTCGACGCGCTTTCTTGACATTGAGTCCGAGTTCAGCTGCCATTGCAGCACAGAGATTAGCTGTTTCACGTGCGTGCATAAGGAGGTTTTGTCCATAACTAGAACGATATTTCATCTTACCGACAAGGCGAATAAGTTCAGGATGCAGACCATGAATACCGAGGTCGATTGTAGTACGTTTACCTGTCTCAAGAATTTCCTCTTCAACTTGCTTGGTAACTTTCGCAACCACTTCTTCAATACGTGCGGGGTGGATACGTCCATCTTGTACGAGTTGGTGGAGAGATAAGCGTGCTATCTCGCGACGCATAGGATCGAAAGCAGAGAGCGTAATAGCCTCTGGTGTATCATCCACCACGATCTCAACACCAGTAGCAGCCTCAAGAGCACGGATATTACGACCTTCACGACCGATGATACGACCCTTGACCTCGTCATTATCAATATGGAAAACAGAAACTGCATTCTCAACCGTAGCTTCAGAAGCGATACGTTGAATAGATTGGATAATGATTTTCTTTGCCTCCTTGCTGGCAGTGAGTCGTGCCTCGTCCATGGTATCATTGATATATGCCATAGCTGCCGTTTTGGCCTCATCACGGAGGGCATCCACGAGTTGTTTCTTTGCCTCTTCGGCAGAAAGACCTGAGATTTGCTCCAATTGTTGTTCAGCTTTTTGTTGGAGACGCTCAATCTCTTGAGTCTTATGCTCAAGGGCTTTTTGTTGGTTCTCAACTTGTTGACGCTGCGTATTCAATTCATTTTGAGCGCGTTGCACTTCACCTTGCTTTTGGTTGAGTTGTTGCTCACGTTGTTGTTGGCGTTGCTCTTGTTGATGGAGTTTCTGCTCTGCTTGACGTACTTGATTTTCGTGTTCGAGTTTGAGTGCAATAAATTTTTCTTTTGCCTCAACAATCTTGTTTTTCTTAATTACTTCGGCTTCTTCTTCCGCCTTGCGGAGAATGCCAGATGCGTGGTAACGGAAAAGCACATAGCAGATACCAGCACCCAAAATCAAGGCAAGTATTGCAATTACCACGTTTATAATCATCGTACTCATAGTATTTAATCTTTAAATTGTTATTTAATATGTTGTAAAATTATATTATTTAGCTCTTGTATTTTTTCGTCAATAGGTTGCAAGCGATTTGCATATTCATCAGCACACAAATTAACGGCCATATCCAATGCCACGTAGACCCAAATCTGTTCCGCAGAACGATTAGGAGCAATGCGTTGGTAGTATTTGTAACGCTGATTAATTTTCTCAGCAGCTTTGCGATATAGATGCTCTTTGCTCATTGGAACATTGAGCGAGATATTATGCGCATCCAGCTGCAGAGTAATATGTTGTTTGCGTTCTTCCGTCATTGTTTTAGCACCTCTAAAGCCTTATCTATCTGCGAGATAATGGATGTGAGTCTTTGTTTTGCCTTTTGACGTTCCTCTTCGTTGCGTTCATCATTAGCAATCAGAGCATGCGCAGCTTGCAAGCGATTGTACTCCTGTCTGAGTTGTAATAGCTCAGCATGTGACTGTAGGATCTCATCACGTTGGCGAATATTCTCCTCTTTGAGCAAACGCATTTGCTCCTGCAGTTCGTTGTATTGCGAAAGGAGCAACTGAAGATTATGTTCGAGAGATAAAAGGGAATCCACGTCACTATTATAGATTAGAAACTATATCCTACTCCCAATCCTAGAATGCTCTTGAATTGTACACGCTCCGCTAAGACGCCATCAGCATTAGCAATCTTCACGCCATTGTAGTATTTGAGTGATGTAGAAAGAGTTACATTGAGACATTTGAGGAATTGGTATGAAATTGCAGCATCCCAATCCACATCAAAATTACCAAAACGGCGGTTATTGTCGCGATAGCCAATAAAATCGCCATTCGCATCGAAGATCTCAGTTTTATCCCAAGTATATGGGGTGAACAAGCTAACAGAGGTGATAATCTTTAGATCTTTGTATGTATAATTAATGGCCCCCTTGAAGGTGAGACCCAACTCTGCTTTATAGTTTTCATAGATCTTATCATATGTTCCATCAGCATTTGCCACCTTACTATATGTCCAAGTTGCGTATTTCTCTTGCATTACTTGGCGTAAACCACCATTCTCCAGTGCAAACATATCCGCATATTTAGCATTCATGGCATCTCCAACCACAGCCGTGGTAATTTGTCCAGCGAGCGGAGAAAGGTAAACGGAAAAGATGGAGTTGGGTTTCCAGTCGATACCGACAGAGATATCCGTATAGGATGGCGCGAGGAATTTCGACACAATAGGATCCGTAGCCTCAGTGCCATCGTATGCACGACCTAAATCAAATTGACTCTTAAAGCCACCAGAGATGGTTAAGAACCATGCCTTATGGAATTGCCAACCAAACTTCGTCTTGAAGTCAATCACGTCGCTCGATTTTTGGAAAGGATCATATTTTTGATCAATATATGACAAACCATACTCCAAGTTGAGATTAGTCTCCCAAGAAAGATTATTCTCATTATACAAAAGTCGCACCTTACCAAAAGCGACACCGTTGACATTATTGCTTCCACCCGCTGCCCAATTGACAAGTCCTGTAGCGCTAGCATTCAAACCAACAACACCAGTACACGACCATGGAGATGGCTTTTGCTCTGCCTCTTGTGCAAAGACCATCGTAGCTAAGCATAGTGAGAAAACAGAAAGTAGATATTTCTTCATGTATTTAATTTGTTTTATTATAAATTATTAATATTGTGCAGCATCATATACTTGATCTGCAACTTCCGATCCTGCTAACTTCTCAATTATACAAAATGCAAAATCACTACTCAATCCAGGTCCTTTGGCCGTGATAACATTCTTGGATTCTACCACAAGACCTCCAACATGGCTTTCGCCAAGATGGTGTTCGAAGCCTGGATAGCAAGTAGCCTGTTTTCCTTGTAGGATTCCCAATTGCCCAAGAACTGCAGGTGCCGCACAAATAGCAGCAATAGGTTGGTCCTGTTCATTATGCTTGAGCAAAAGTTCACATAATGGTTTACGTTCGATCAAATTGGTTGCTCCTCCTGGGAGTATGAGCATCTTAGCATCCGCAAAATCCACATCTTGAAAATTTTTATCAGCTTTTACGGAAATATTGTGTGCTCCTAAGACCATTTCAACACCTGTTACCGAAACGGTTGTCAATGCGATATTCGCACGTCTTAAAAGGTCGATTGTCGTGATGGCTTCGATCTCCTCGAAACCGTTGTCTAAGAAGATGTAGTTCATACTTTTTTTCGTTTAATTGAGATTGAATATATAAGTAATTGTACCTATTTGAGGTGTATCTCCAGGTGTAAACTTTGCTTTCAAAGCAGCCTGAACTGCTAGCCGTTTTGTTGCCAAGTCTGAAATAGAGCCATCAATCGCCTGTGCATTAGTAACATTTCCGCCTTGATCTACCCATATCCTCACAACTACATCACCATCTTGCTTAAAATCAGATGATGGTTTAGGCAAATATTTTACAGTTCTTCCAGGAACATAGGCATTTCTATCGCTATCACTACTTACGACCTTCCCTTCACTCTTACCAACGGGATTACCCATGCCGGCGCCACTTCCGGCAGATGTCGCTTCACCATTTGCCCCTTCTGTAGTACCGGACAAGCCTAATGCGGCTGCCAATTGATTTGCTCTATCAATAGCTTCTTGCTCTCTAGCCTTTTGTTCGGCAAGTGCTTTCTCTTTGGCAACACGCTCAGCTTCGACACGCGCCTCCTCTTGTAAACGTCTTTGCCTTAATGCCTCTTCCTCCTTGCGCTTTTTCTCCTCAGCTTGTTTAGCAAGAACAAGTGTTTCATCAGCTTCTTGCACTAGAAAATCATTGTTGGACGGAGTGGAGGGAGTCGCAGGCGCAGGTATTTGCTCTACTTGATTTATTTTATCCAAATAACTAACATTTTGCATACCACCACCCACGTTCAAATCTCCAAAAGCGACCACTATACCTTCATCCTCTTCCCATACAGGTGCCTTCACACTAAGGAACCATAAGAGCAAGAAGATCAGGCACATGGACAACAATGTACCAATGAAAGCTATAATATGTGATTGGGATTGTTTACTCACTTTTTCGTAGCGATTACAATTTTCATTTTATGTTGATTGGCAATATCCAAAACATGTACTACATTGCGGTACGAAATGTCTTGATCAGCATGCAGCGCAACATACATAGCGCTATCTTGCTGCTGAATAGTTGTCAGATATGCCTCCAAATCCTCCGCAGCAATCACTACTGGAGTCTGTCTGCCAAGCGCGACATAATAATTCCCAAGGTTATCTATACTAACCTTAGCAACAACTTGCTTCGTTGCCGTTTTCGCACGCGATGTTGGCAAATTAATTTTGATATCATTGGGCGAAGACATGGTGCTTGCCATCACAAAGAATAGCAACAACAAGAAAACAAGATCTGTCATTGATGACATTGCAAATGTTGCCTCTACCCTATTTCGTCTTTTTAATGCCATATTTTATTGTGTAAAATAGTGTGGGATAATGTAGGATAGTTTAAGCTGGCTCGTTAAGGAGATCCATAAACTCCATTGTACGAGACTCCAATTGGCGAACTACACGGTCAATACGCGATACCAAAAGGTTGTAAGCAAACATTGCTAATATACCAACAATCAAGCCACCTACAGTAGTTACCATCGCCTGATACATACCATCTGATAAGGCTGCTATTTCAATCACTCCACTTGCGTTTTGCGCCATATTAAAGAATGTTTGAATCATACCTAAAACAGTACCCAAGAACCCGAGCATTGGAGCCCCGGCAGCAATAGTAGCCATCAACACAAGACCTTTCTCCAACTTGCTTACCTCCAAATTACCTACATTCTCGATTGCCACCTGCACATCTTGCATAGGACGACCAATACGTGTGATACCTTTTTCGATCATATGAGCAGAAGGGGTATCCTCCTTACGACAAAGTTTAAGAGCAGAATCTATTTTACCCTCTTTGATGTAATCGCGGATGCGATTCATGAAGGTCTTATCCTCTTTAGTAGCTTTAACCAGAACTACCAAACGCTCAAGAAACAAATAAATAGCAAATGCTAACATTATCGCTAGCACAACCATGATCCATCCTCCAGATTTTGCCATCTCAAAGAGTTGGATAGAATTTTCTGTCACCACAGCATCAGCAATAGCTGCAGATACTGTATCTTGTACGGCAGTTGACATTGCGTCAAAATTTTCAGTTTGAACTTGAAAGAGCATATTTGTATTGTTTTATTGTTTGTTCTATACCTAAATATAATGCATCCGCAATTAGCGCATGGCCTATACTAACCTCCTGAACCCAAGGAAATGCAGTCACAAACGCATTGAGATTTTTGAGATTCAGGTCATGACCCGCATTTAGCCCAAGCCCTAAATCATGGGCCATCTCAGCTGCTGCTCGATATGCTTCAATAGCCATCTCTGGATTCTCCTCATACATTTCTGCATAAGGACCAGTATATAACTCCACGCGATCAGCACCCGCTTTTGCAGCATATTCTACCATTATTGGATCTGCATCCACAAACACAGACACACGAATACCTGCATTTTTAAAACGTTGAATAATCGCAGTCAGCTTTGCCAAGTGCGCCTTAGTATCCCAGCCATGATTACTCGTGAGCTGATCATGCGTATCAGGAACAAGAGTAACTTGCGCAGGTTTTACATCCAGCACAAGATCCATAAAAGCTGGTTCGGGATTGCCTTCTATATTAAACTCGGTGGTTACTAATGACTTGAGTGCATACACATCCGATCGACGAATATGTCTCTCATCAGGGCGAGGATGCACTGTTATCCCCTGAGCGCCATAACTTTCGCAATCACGAGCAAATTTCTCCACATCAGGCATATTACCTCCGCGCGCATTGCGCAATGTTGCCACTTTGTTTATATTTACACTGAGTCGTGTCATAATCGCTGCAAAGGTACAAAAAATTTGCGACATATGCAAATTTTTATTTAGAATTTATACGAACAAAATAGTTGGCTCAAATAGTTGCTGCATATTATCAAAACGAAGGACTGCATCAGACCCATATTTCCACATATGCTGACGAATCTTAGTCATTGGTTTATCTTGCCCCAATTTTGTTTTAGAATAGAACTTATCCGCATAACAAATAAGCTTTTCCTCTAATGTACGCGGAGTATAATCTTGCAGAGGTATAGGTAATTGCTCACGCATAATTTGCTCAATATCAATTCCTGTCCCGGTGTGTCTTTCTGCAACGGCTGCATGCTTAGGTAATCCTTCCTGACGCAAAATCTCTGCTCCTAAATAACCATGTTCTATATAGGAATGTTTGCCATAGCAATGAATACGCGGAGCATCACACAAAACAACACCAATGTCATGCAACATTGCTGCCTCCTCTATAAAAACAGGATCAATTTCTCCAGACTCAACCCATTGCGGATGTGCATCAAGAATAGTCAAGGCACGATCTGCCACTTGACGAGAATGTGTTAGAATAATATGCAGAAGTTCGGTATTTCCTGAACAATATTTTGCTATTAATGCCTCGTAATCTATCATTTACCCCAATTAAGTTTATCTTTAAGTGATTGCATAAATGTTTGACCATTAATACGCACAAGTTTGATTGTACGTTGTGAGCGCTCGATATGCAATTGAATATCCTGACTGAGTACTTGACTACGCCCATCTACACTAAGCAAAAAGTTTCCATTTCGGCTAGAGATCTTAACATCAAGCTTAGAATCATCTAGTACCACTAATGGTCGAATATTCAAGCTATGTGTAGCAACAGGTGTAAGAATGATTGCATGTACATGAGGATCCAATAAAGGGCCACCCACGCTAAGATTATAAGCAGTTGATCCTGTAGGGGTTGCGATCAGCAAACCATCTGCCTTATAGTTGTGAAGGAATTCTCCATTGAGTGTTACATCCACTGTAATCATACTGCTCAATCCCGATTTCAACACAGCCACTTCATTAAGAGCATACGGAGCAACAATTTTGTTATCACACTGGCAAGAGACCTCCAACATACGTCGTTTTTCAATAGTATAGTTATTCGTAATAAGTTGGTCAAGCACTGCATCAATATTATCCGTCTGCACCTCAGCCAGATATCCTAGGTGTCCACAATTGATACCAAGAATAGGAATATCAAGATGTCCAACCAAAGAGGCTGTAGTAAGGAAAGTTCCATCACCTCCTACGGAAAGTGCAAAATCAATCGTTTCACCCGTTTGGGAAATAAAATCTTCCACGGAGGGGAACTCACGGTAAAACGCCTCATGACGAAGTTCCTGTGAGAGAACAACACCAACACCACGAAGCTGCAGGAACTCAACAATATGCTTCACTGCGCGTATCGTTTCAGGGCGAAGAGTATTTCCAAAAATTGCGATTATCATATTTGTTTTTAATGTTTAGCATTTAGAAGTACGAATACCATTGAGAAGAGAAGCAGCATCCATACGTTTCTTTCCTGGAAGTTGAAGTTCTTGGATATCAATATAAGCATCAGCACAAGGAATAATGATATGTCCCTTTTTATCTGCATATTGTACAATAGCCACCTTATAAACCTTAGCTCCTTTAAGAATTTCCGCCAATGGATGCGAGGTTGGTATTTCATTGATCCAAGCAGCTGGATATGGGCTCAAACCACGCACATGATTACGTATCTGCTCTGCAGAATGGGAGAAATCTATTGCACAAGTTTCTTTGAAAATTTTAGGAGCAGGACGTAGGGCTATAGAATTATCTTGTGGAGTGGTAGGCAATGGGGCACCACTAGTTTCACATTCAATAATTGTATCTACAGTACGAATAACAAGACTAGCTCCCATCTTCATTAGTCGATCATGTACAGAACCAACATTCTCATCATCATCAATAGGAATACGCTCTTGAAGAAGAATATCACCCGTATCTATCGCATGTTGAAGCATAAAAGTTGTAGCTCCAGTCTCGGTATCACCATTCATAACCGCCCAATTGATTGGTGCGGCACCACGATATTGCGGCAACAATGATGCATGTAGATTAAATGTACCCAAACGTGGCATATTCCATACCACTTCAGGCAACATACGAAACGCCACAACTATTTGCAAGTCTGCATTGTAGGAACGTAGTTCTTGTAAAAACATTTCATCTTTAAGACGTTCTGGTTGCAAAAGAGGCAACCCGACAGACATGGCATATTGTTTAACCGCAGAAAACTGCACCTGATGACCACGTCCGGCAGGTTTATCTGGCATTGTAACAACTGCTACTACATTATATCCTCCCTCTACCAAGGCACGTAAACTCTCCACAGCAAAGTCGGGCGTACCCATATAAATAATTCTTATTGATTGCTTATCCATCTTGATTGAGTTTGCTATTGATTATCTAAATGTATGAGAAAATCCTATACTAATTAATTCCTTGAATTGCAATTTTTCCTTTTTATCTTTTACATTCTCAATGGTACCATCATAACGAGGGTGTAAGAGTAATTTTGCCGAAAGATACTTATTGATAATGAAATCTACATCTAATTCTAACTCCGTTTCAATTTGTTTGTAGTTCGTAAAGAAATAAAATTTAGATTCTAACTCAATTTCTCGCAGAGGTTTCCATTTCCATTCCACGCGCAATGAACTACCTATCTCATTAAGCAAATTTTTGCTGACTTCAATACCATAATCTGTCACATTAACACGTTCAGGATTCGTCATATTGGCATATACCAACTTATAAGTCGCAGGTGAGATATTGATAGATAAGTCTTTGATGGGTTTGTAATCCAAACCAACACCCATTGTATACCTTATAGGTGTTAAAAACGTTGTATTCAACCGATTAGAATTCTGTTGAAAGCTAGGGAACAAGTTCGTTCGAAAATCAGCAGATAGAGTAAGATACCATTTTTTATGCACTTGATAACCAAACTTCGTATAAATATGAAATACATCATCTGTGGTATTTAATTTGTGAATTGTATCACCACTCATTGTACTCAATCCGACCCGCCATTCCGCATTATTTTGCCATGAGAAGTTATCCTTTGTATAATTTGCAAATGCTTTTGCATTCCACAGCATTGAAAACGTATTCACACCACCCTGCTGCCAATTTTCAGTAGCATAGTTTTGCGTGATTTGCAGAGATAAGTTTGCCTCTTTTTTCCAAGAAGTATTCACTTTACGCAAAGCATGCTTGGCATCAAGCGACTCTAGTTCAGAGTCCTTTACAATCGTTCTCTGCACTTTTGTATTTCCGATTTCAACCGATTTCAACCGATTGGGATCACTCACCGACACATACAAATTTGCGTGATTATGAGTAATATATCTCCTTGCATTACGACGGATTGACGCAATAGAATATGGATCTACGAATGTGGTATCGTTGAGTGGAGGCATCCATTCAGGCACATACATCAAAGGAATACACAAAGGATGCGGATAATGTTTCCATACTGTATCGCAAAGAACGATGGTAGAATCTCCAACTATAAGGGTATCACGCGTATGTAAATCGCGGCTCTGTTGAGCTACAACTTCAAGAAGCACAGCATCCTCGTCTATAACCAGAACCTGCGCTAAGACGTTGGGGGCTATGCATGCTAGAAAAAATGCTATGGCATAGTATCTACTCAAGGCAAAGCAGGTCGTTTATATGCACGAATAATCAAATATACACCCCAAATGATAAAGGGCAACGAAAGAACCTGTCCCATATTAAGTATGTGACCAGCCTCAAAAAGTTCTTGGTCGTTTTTAATAAACTCCAGCATGAAACGCGTAAAGAAAATTATCTCGAGAAATATTCCTAGAAGTAAACCTTCACGTTTATATGCCTTTGCTTTCCAATACATCAGCCAAGTGACAATAAAGCCTACGATACAATAAAGCATTTCGTAGATTTGTGTAGGATGGCAAGGCTCGGTTTGGCCATCACGAACAAAGATGAATCCCCATGGAAGGTCTGTAGGAGTACCATAAATCTCCGAGTTCATCAAGTTGCCAAGACGAATCAAGGTAGCTGTTACACATACACCTACCACTAAGCGATCCATAATCCAAAGCAAGGATGTATGGAACTTTGGCTCTTTAGAAAATACTTTCTTATTGAGTAACCAAGCAGCAGTAAGTAAACCTATTGCACCACCGTGACTAGAAAGTCCTCCCTCCCAAATTTTGAGTAGTCGCAAAGGATGTTCGATGTATGGATTGCGGTAATTGATTGTCCATCCGAAGATTTGTACTGGATCCGTAGAAATATTCATATACTCACAGTACTTAGCCATCTCAGGCAATGTGACATTATGCCACTCGTAGAACCAACAATGGCCAACACGCGCACCAATGATAAGTCCAATGACCATCCACATAAATAGTTTGTCAGGCCATTCTTTTGGACAATTTTCGTTCTTATAAAGTTTCACTTGAATTAAGAACGCCAGATAGATACCTATTGCCCATAATAAGCCATACCATCTAACACCTCCGTCACCGATATGAATCAATATCGGATCCACATTCCATGTAATAAAGTCTAGCATCATGCTTCCATTTTACCGTGGCACTGTTTGTATTTCTTGCCTGATCCACAAGGACATGGGTCATTTGGACGAGGTTTCTTCTCTACGCGGAGAGGCTCTGGACGTTGCTGTTCACGGGTATCACGTCCTGCCGCAGCAGCATGTCCGCTGGCTTGTGCAGCTTGAGCAACAGCATCTTTTTGGGTACGGTAGCGAGAGTAGTCATGGCGCTGTTGCGCATGCGCTTGACGCACCTCTTCTGGGTTACGATTAGGAATCTGTCCGCGGAAGAGTATTGAGATGGTACGACGGTTGAACGCATCCAACATCTGACGGAAGATGTTGAAAGACTCAAGTTTATAGATCAACAATGGATCTTTCTGCTCATAGCTTGCGTTTTGAACAGATTGCTTGAGTTCATCCAATTGGCGGAGGTGATCCTTCCACTCATCATCAATCACATAGAGCACCATACGCTTTTCAAATTCGCGGATAACCTCCTTACATTCAGTCTCATATGCCGCCTTGAGATTAACAGCTATGTTATAGACTTTCTTGCCATCTGTAATAGGTATCAAGATATTTTCGTACATTGCTCCGCGCTCCTCGTAGACCTTCTTGATTACAGGATATGCGACCTTTTGTAATGTCTCCATACGGCGTTTAAACGCTTCTAAAGCAGCGTCCGCTAATTGTTCTACCAAAACGTTCTCACGACTAGAGCGGAATGTATCCTCATCAAATGGCAGTTCCATCGCAAATACCTGCATCACATCTAGTTGAAGTGCTTCGTAGTCCATCGCCGCACGAGCATCTGCGAGTAGAGTCTCAGTGGTATCGTAAATCATGTTGGTGATATCCACTCCAATACGTTCACCCATAAGAGCATGGTGACGCTTTGCATAGATGACATTACGCTGTTGGTTCATCACATCGTCATACTCGATGAGGCGCTTACGAATACCGAAGTTGTTTTCCTCCACCTTCTTCTGCGCACGCTCTATAGAGTTGGAAATCATATTGTGCTCTATCATTTCGCCTTCTTGGAATCCCATCTTATCCATCAGTCCAGCCAAACGATCCGAACCGAACATACGCATAAGGTCATCCTCCATACTTACATAGAAAACAGAGCTACCTGGGTCACCCTGACGACCAGCACGACCACGGAGCTGACGATCCACACGACGGCTCTCATGACGTTCGGTACCAATGATAGCCAAACCGCCAGCGTCCTTCACCTCTTTGGTGAGCTTGATATCGGTACCACGACCTGCCATATTGGTAGCGATGGTAACCACTCCTGGGCGACCTGCTTCTGCCACCACGTTCGCCTCATGTTGGTGAAGCTTAGCATTGAGGACATTGTGCTTAATCTTTCGGAGGGTGAGCAGTTTACTCAGTAACTCACTGATTTCCACAGAAGTAGTACCCACAAGCACTGGACGACCAGCTTTAACCAACTCTACGACCTCCTCAATCACGGCATTATATTTCTCGCGTTTAGTACGGTAGATTCGGTCATTCATATCCTCGCGAGCGATAGGTCGATTAGTAGGAATAACCACCACATCAAGTTTGTAGATATTGTAGAACTCGCCTGCTTCTGTTTCGGCAGTACCCGTCATACCTGACAGTTTGTGATACATACGGAAGTAGTTTTGCAGCGTAATAGTAGCAAATGTTTGGGTAGCTGCTTCCACTTTCACATTCTCCTTTGCTTCTACAGCTTGGTGCAAACCATCCGACCAGCGACGACCATCCATTACACGACCGGTTTGTTCGTCAACAATCTTAACTTGATTATCGTCAATGATATAGTCCACATCCTTCTCAAAGAGGGTATAAGCTTTCAGCAATTGGTGCACAGTATGTACACGCTCAGATTTAATACTATAGTTAGCGAGCACTTCATCTTTTTTCTGTTGCTTTTCCTCGGTAGGGATATTCATCTTCTCAATTTCTGCCACCTCGCTACCGACATCAGGAAGCACGAAGAACTTAGGGTCGTCTGTGTTACCAGTGAGGGTATCAATACCTTTATCAGTAAGTTCTATGGTCTTATGCTTCTCGTCAATGACAAAGTAGAGTTCGTCGGTGGCGATGTGCATATTCTTCTCATTTTCTTGGAGATAAAACTCTTCCGTCTTTTGTAAACGTACTTTCACGCCAGGCTCGCTAAGGTATTTGATGAGTGCTTTGCTCTTAGGCATACCTTTGAAAGAGCGGAAGAGCGCCAACTCACCGGCCTCGCGTTCTTTGTCATCTGCACTACCAATTTTAGCTTTAGCTTCAGCGAGGAGTTTCGTAGTAAGAGTGGTTTGCGTACGTACGAGCAACTCCACACGATGTTTGTATTCATCAAAAAGTTGATCCTCACCCTTTGGTACAGGTCCGCTGATAATCAAAGGAGTACGCGCGTCGTCAATCAACACAGAGTCCACCTCATCCACGATAGCATAGTTGTGACCGCGTTGAACAAGGTCCATAGGGCTAGTAGCCATGTTATCACGGAGGTAGTCAAAACCAAACTCATTGTTTGTACCGAAAGTGATATCGCAAGCATATGCACGGCGACGCTCATCTGAGTTAGGCTTGTGTTTATCGATACAATCCACAGTCAAACCATGGAACATATATAAAGGTCCCATCCACTCCGAGTCACGTTTAGCGAGGTAGTCATTGACAGTCACCACGTGTACACCTTCGTGAGTCAACGCATTGAGGAAGACTGGCAAAGTAGCCACAAGGGTCTTACCTTCACCCGTAGCCATCTCGGCGATAGAGCCGCGTTGCTCCTTGTCATTCTTGACAGCGCCATGAAGAACCACTCCACCAATGAGCTGTACATCATAGTGCACCATATCCCAAACGACCTCGTTGCCGCCAGCAGTCCAAGAGTTGTGATATATGGCTTTATCTCCATCAATCTCCACAAAATCAAAACGTGTATCTGCTGCCAAGTCGCGATCCATCTGCGTCGCTTTCACCGTAATAGTTTCGTTTTCAGTGAATCGGCGAGCAGTACTCTTAACAATAGCAAAAGCATCTGGCAAAATGTCATTGAGGGTCTTGTCATAGATATCAAGCACATCTTTTTCAAGGGAATCAATCTCATTATAAACCTTTTCACGTTTGTCTATATCAATTGACTCGATACTTGCTTTGAGTTCAGTGATACGATTTTTGTCAGCAGCTACAGCATCTTGTAAACGTTGCATCAAAGCGGCACTGCGTGCACGCAGTTCATCATCACTCAAAGCATCTATCTCAGCATAGACTGCTTTTATTTTCTCCACATATGGCATCACAGCACGCATATCTTTTTGCGACTTGTTGCCAAATAATTTGGTAATTACTTCAATAAATCCCATATTTTTCTTAGTTCTTATTTCGTCCACCGTTCGAACGATCACTCGCAAAACTCGTGTACGATAATTTACAGTTAATATTGATTAGGACACTCTATCCCAAAATTAGCGTGCAAAGATACAAAAAAAAATGTACATGTGCAAGAAAAAAACATTTTTCTTTTCCTAAACCATCTTTTTCTCTCATGCTTTCAACCGTCTATCCCGTTACCACCCCGTTATCACTCTATACTTCACCGTAGTATTTAGAATATTCCATAAAAAAAGAAGGGACTCATGTTGAGCCCCTTCTTAATATAGTTGACTTACTGGTTATTTAATCAATTTGCCTTCAGCGTTGTATTTCACACCATTGAAGAGGATATTAAGATAACCATTTTCGATAAATTTACCATCAACACTACCATTTGCCTCTACATGTTCAACATCAGTAGATGGAGAAGGTTCAAATTTGATGCGCAAAGCATCAACGCAGAATTCACCTTTTTCGGACAATACTGATGTTTGACGAACTAACTTCAATCCCATAAATTGGTAATCTACACCTGCTGGCATAGAAGACATATCTGCCTCTTGATACAACCAACCAGCATAGTCTAGATCACAAATTTTGGTATATTGGATATCACCTTCTACAGCCCATTTAGCATACAAAGTATTAAATGAATAATCCGCAAATACATATAGACCGAACGTTGATTTGCTATTGCCCTTATACTCGGTTAAGTCTGTTGCTGCGTAATGCGCTTCACCATTTGCATCTCCATACGTATAAGATAATTTATTAGAAGCTTGACCTTCCATTTTCTTAGATGTATAACGGAGAGTAGATACTGATACAACACCCACAGAATTATCTTTATCAGCTACAAAGAATAGGTTATCCAAATTATTAACCATTGGGATAGAAGGTTCAACAGCATCTCCCGTGCGGAAAGCAATAGAAATTGTATCATTAAGCATGATACCATCAACATCTTCTAATTCAGGATAAAGGAGAAATGTATAATCAGTATTAGGCTCTAACTCTTTTGTCAACTCGAAAGCTACATGACCACCTCCTCCAGGAAGTTGGTTAAATTTGAAGGAGCGGGAATTAATTTGGAGTGCATTTCCCTCTGCATCAATGACTGCAACATTATTTTGAGCTGTTCTATTCACAATCTTGGCATCAAAAAGCGCAATAAAAGATGGATTTAGAGGTATATTGCCACTATTAGTCTTTGGGTAAGTTTGAGATACACGTACAGAACCACGGTTTTGAGTTCGGAACTTGAACGAGAATGGTTCCTTGATATGATTTTCATATGTAGTATCTGGATGACAAGCACCAGTACCCAAAGTAACCGTATATTCTACACCTGGCTCAAATCGTGTTGTAGGTGTGAAACGCATAGTATGGTTATCGTCCTCAAAAGTAATAGCCCCCTCCACTGCAGGTGATATCTCTAAAGCTGCAGCTGTAGCCACTTCCTCCATATCCCAATTGAAAGTAATAGTAATTGGAGTAGAAACTAGTACACTATCTGTGATTTCCACCTTTGGAGAGTAGTTTATCACCTCTGGAGGTGTTTGGCGAGCCATTGAGAGAGCAAAGATACCATAAGAAATCTCATTCTGTTTTACTTCTATAGTTTGCTCTTGAGGATAATAGCCCTCTGGCTTTGCCTTAACGGTATATGTACCAGGTTGGAGATTCCAGAAATAATACACACCATTATACAAAGTATCAGTAACATATGTCTTCAACAACTGGCCATTGTGCCACAACTCCACCAACCCACGATTGATTGGGCGATATACGTCACGAGTATTCTTGCGAGCCTTGTAATCGGGGAATATTTGCTTTTGATAGTCATCATGAATTTTACCACCAATAGCACCATCTTTTAATTGACCACTGCAGAAATACTCTACAAAAGTCTTTGCGAATTGGAATGACTCTTGGCGCTTGTAGTCGATATTCATCAGACGATAGGTCTCAGGCAAATAGTCGTGCATCATACCCTCGGAAATGGTACCTGGCACTTTCAAGTTACGCATTACGCCATAACCATTGCTCCAACCCATGATGGTACGAGCGAATGTCTTATCACCTGCAATATTGGGTTCGCGTGACCAGCAACTAACTTGGTTAGAGTATTGGTTATTACCCATTAATGTGGTTATTGCACGTGCTTCATTACATATTTCCTCTGGTACTTTTTCTGGATAGCCATTCAATCCATAAGGGTCGCCAGGAGTAATACCTGAGTGAAGATGAAGAATATAGTTAGATGGATTATCTGCATTGGAGTGAATAGAAAGCATAAAATCTGCCTCCCAATTGCTTGCCTCGGCAGAGATAGCAGACAAACTGCGGTCATCGGCTGTGGTATTGTGAATACGTGACAATTTTGTTTGGAAACCAAGATCACGTAAGATAGTATCTAAACGCAAACCTTTATCCAAGTTAGATACACTCTCCCAGAATGTTTGCTCTTGAGTATAGCCACCTTCTGTATTCACATTACCATTGACAAAGATTGGATAGAGACCCATTCGGCGGTCGTCAGAATCATAACCACCATGACCGGGGTTGATATAGATCTTGTAATCAGCAGGATTGGTAGAAGCCGCGCGTTTTGCTTGGCGTTGCATATTATCAAGCAAAGTTGCATCCACCTGTTGCACAAGGCGAGGCAACTCTTTGCGAATGGGCTCTTCGGTAAGGTTGATCTGCATAAGACGAATATCACCATTGTCAGTGTTATATACGATACGGCCCGAACGAGCATCTACATTAGGATACATACCCATACCCTCTGAAGCAGATAAGCGTTGAATTACAGAACCATCAACCGACGCAATCATGATAGAAGACTCTGTTATATAATAACCATCGTGGTTATCATCCATACCTACCACATAATCATTCCCATACCATACTGGTGCATCAAAATCTTGACCAAGATTGATAATCTCTTTACCACTGAGGTCACAAATGGCAGTACCGAATTTGGTATTAAAAAGAATCATCTGCTTGTTAGGAGAAAGCGAAGACCAGATGTAGTTAACATCACCATGAGGTTTCAACACCACCTTCTGACCATCACGATAGAGATTGAGGTCGAGATTCTCATTATCTACGCGTAGAGTAGCATCTTCAGCAGTAGCAAAATAATCTGCTCTTCCATGAGAAAGATAAACAACAGTCTCTGCATCTGTAAAGCGAGGGAAGAAGCCATCGCCCAACTTTACATCGCTAAGCACTCGAATCTCCGCATTTGCCATTAGAGCAATAGAGATTCCTAAAAGAAATAAAAATACTTTTTTCATATACATTAGATTTGAATTATTTAACTAACGTTCCTAATACGTTATAGGTTGCATTCTCTGATTGGATAAACAAAGAACCATTTTTCACAAATTTATGAAAACCATCTCCTGTATTAACCTGCTCTACTTCCGTGTTAGCCCCTTCAGCAAAGACTTCAATAATACCAGGAAGAGTGACATATCGTTCACCTGGCTCAGTATCAGTACTCAAAAACATTTTCATACTCTCAAAGTGCAATGGGAAAATAGCTACATCTGTGCCAAAGAGTTTCTCAATATCTATTTCTAATACACATTCTTCACCAACAGCAATATCTTGGAAAATAATATTTTGAGATTGTTGAGCATTATTCGCACGAAGCATTACATTAATCTTTGAAAATATAGCATCTGTTGTCAAAGGTATTTGAACTTTTTCAGGACGTGAATACAACACTGAGTCTTTGAGTAATTCTATATATGGTTGACGTGTTGCTTTGTACGTAAATTTCATCACTACTGGGGCTGTTTCCTCTGTTGGTACATCTAATACTGGAGCGCCCAAGCCACTAGCTTGCTTAAGCTTCCAACTAGCGACATTACGGAAGTCATCCCATATCATATTTTTGCCAGTAGGAATCTCAACATTAACAATGATTGTATCTGTAAAATCACCTAATTGACCTATAATTTCCACACGACCATTATTAACACCTGTCACTTCCCCTTTTTCATTCACCACAGCAATAGTAGGATTTGTAGATGTCCATTTCAGTGCATCAGCAAGCAAGCCAATGGTATTATTACCAACAGTTCCTTCGACTTCTACCTTGTAAGGATGAACTGCATCACATAAAACAGTATCCAGACGTATGGCTATAGGAGCAGATTTGGCGATACGAACATCTAATTCTGTAGTGATATTTCCCCATGTGGCAGTCAAGATACCACCTTCTTCACCAGATAATAGGAAACGTCCATCTGGCAGGATTTCTCCTAATGCTTTGTCACATGTCAATACCACGTCTTGCACATCGGTATCAATCAACACTCCGTATTGATTATAGCCTAAGAATTTAGGTTTAGCCATCCCCCATCGAGGAAGTGTATAAATTGGCATGTATGGGGCAATCGTAGCAATCGTATTGTCAACCTCAGGTACATTTGCCACTGCAAACATACCATTGCCACAAGCACGTTCTTTACCATCAGAACCATTATTCATTTGATCAAAAGGACGCACGTAGATACACGAGCTTCCTCCTCCATCCCAATTCACCGCATTGTAAGCACCATAATGTTTAAGGATTTCAGCTAAGACCTTGGTAGTACAGCCTTTACTTACACCACGTCCATCTACAACAAGCATAAATACCGTATCCCGAGTTTGAGAAACGCCCCAACCAGTACGAGGATGCAGTTCGTTCCAAAAGTCTTTAGTGCAAACAACACCATCGTCCAGAATCATAGCAGCATAATGATCTCCACCTATCAATTGAGCAACATTCACGATCTCATCATCCAAACGCATCTCAAAATTCAATATAAGTTCATCCCCTACATTCAATTTTTCCAACTCGGTTTGCATAGTTCCATGTCCTGAAAGCACCGCAAAGCTAGATGCCAAGGCCATTGACCCCACGTTAGTCTGCTTGTCCAATACCTTCGCTTTCATTGTACCCGTTGTTTGCCATTTTTCATTTGGCAACAATTCGATTTTCACCTCAGTACCATATGCATTTGTTCTCGTAGTAGAACCATTATGATGATTATATAACACCAATTCATTTTCTAAGCGATTGTAGTTGGCATGATTAATGTTTAAAGTATCATTTGCAGGCGTTACTACTTTCATAGACAACGCATGAGTATAACCTGTCACACCTCTACCCTCAGCATCCACGCCTCCAGCTCGGCGACCTCCCCCAGCACCAGCGGGAGTAAGTGCATATTCATTATTGACGATAGTCGTACCAGCAGGCATACCCACATCTCCTTGAGTAATAAAAAAATCACCATTGGAACCTGCAAAGAAAATCTTCGTATCAGTTGAACTACGCTTCGCCATATTGGAAGGTGTTTCTGTACCAATAATCTTACCTGATCCTAGCACTTGCTCCACAGAGACATACGGATCCTTTGTATTAACTTCTAACAGCCAACAATCCAAACGATTAGTTGCATTATCAGCACGAAGCATACGTAATTCGTAAAAAGTAGTACCAGGCCCTGCGGGATACATCGCCAAAGTGTCAATCGTGTAATCAACACCATTCAATGTAATATTGGCAAAGGACAATACGCTAACACTAATAGCGAAAATAGAGAGTAAAAGTTTCTTCATGGTATATGTGTTTTACAAGTAAATATACAACAATTGTAATTTGCCTGCAAAGGTAGTAAAAAAAATGCGAATGTGCAAATTTTTTTTGTGTAAAGTGTAAAGTATAAGATTTAATGGCTGGAAATAAAAAGGAGTGTGCCGAAGCACACTCCAAATTATGGTTATTGATGTAAGTACAATTACTTAACCTCAGCACCGAGAACGTTGAACTTAACACCATTCTTGATGATGTAAACTTGACCATTCTTAAGAACTTTCTCTACATCAACTTGATTTGTAGTACCAACTTCTTCAAGCGCGCTTCCACCACTGACAGTCATGGTATAACGAGCATAACCATTGTTGTTAGTATAGAGATACAAGTGAGCCACATTACCTGCGACTTCAACAGAAGGAACTGCGGTACGGCAACCATTGGTAATAGTACCCATACCCTTCTTAGGGAAGTACCACATTGGCTCCATACCCTCGAAGAGACGGTTAGCATCAGCAAACTTGAAGAGAGCGAAAGAAGAATATGGTGCAGTAGCAGTATTGGTAGCAGCTAATAATAGGAAGTAATCCTCACCTACTTGGAATTCAACCAAACCGTTGTGACCTTGTTGCATAGAAATAGTATCACCTTCAGCATTCCATACTTTCTTTTGGGTAGGAACATTGATAAAGTCATCAAGCAACATACCATTCTCATCCCAGAACATAGGCAATGTGTTCCAACCATCGGTATAGAACATAGAACCAGTCTCATCTTGTGGGAAGATTTGAGGAGCAGTACCAAATGCAGTTTGATCAATCCAGAGAGATTTATCTGTCTCAGGATTCATGATACATGTGATTTGCTCAGCCTTAGCAGGAACACCATCAGTAATGATCCAACGATATACGTTCCAAGAGTTGGCGTCAGCAGCCATGATTACACCATTAGATTTAACATCACCAGCTACACCAAATGCATCGAAACGGAAACCATTGTCAGTGAAGTCAGGGTTGTCATAGAGACGCTCTTGAAGAATTAGTTCAGTATTACCTGTCTCAAGATCAACCAAGTAGATTTGGAATGTACCGCCACCACCAACACAAGCACCAATCAAGCAGTTGCCAGCTTGGTCGAACTTAAGGTCGTTGTGCGCCAAAGTAACAGCCTTACTCCAAGTGGTATTACCAGTAGAGTCGGTAGTTGCTTTTTCGAAGAGGTGCTCACCCTTCAAGTCAATAGGAGAAAGCATAGATCCAGTCTTACCATCAACGCGAACAATTTGACCCACCAAAGGAGTTACTGCGTTACTAGCATTGTCATTGATGCTATTGATGAAATACATGATACCATCCTTAACAGCCATACCACGAACGTGATCAGTTGCACCAGGAGCGTTAGCTGCGAAGTTATCCTCTGTAGAAGAGATTACCCAGTCGTTCTCAAGGGTATATTTGCCATCGTAACGAGTTGGATAGGTATAAGCCTCTTTCTTACCAGCGACTACGTACTCGATACCAGCCACATCACCTTCGAATTGGAAGACGCCCTTGTTGCTAGAAGCGACAGCAGTAAGAGAAATCTTAGAGCCTACAGGGAATGCAGATTGATCAGGAGTCATATAGTAGCATTGTGTCTTATTAACACCACCATTCTCCTCTACCCAAAGGTTTCCATAAGAATCGTACTCAGCTACATAAACGCCCAATACTTGTACACGTTGTCCGAAGTATTTCAAAGAAGTAGTATCTGCGTGCAACTCGCTCAAAGTAGTAGCCACTGGAGCCATCAATGTAGCAGCTTCGGTAGATTCGATAACAGCGTTGCTCAATTGTGGTTTGCCATTGAAAGAACCACGAACACCCTTAGCAATGATCTTGGTACCTACAGTAGCCTCCAAACCGCTATTGTAAATGAGGAAACCACCGGTAGCATCTTGAATAAATACGTTACCCTTGCGAGCCCAGTTAACGACACCTGAAATCTTGGTTTCAACACCCTCTTCCATAGCCATTACCTCAGCAATAGTTGGGATATATTCATCGAAGTGGGCATAAAGTTTACCTCCAGGAACTTCTGTTTGAGGACTAACCTTTACATATTTGTCGCCAGAGAAATCAGCAGCAGCATACCATCCGTAGAATGTTAGTTCTGGATGATAAGGCTCATTGAGAGTTACCTCTGTAACAACATCAGCTGGGTTATCGAAACCATGTTTCCAGATAGTCTTGAATGACTCATAAGTACCTGCTACTGTGTATGAAGGAGCTGCAGGCCAAGAAGTTTCTGCAGGAGAGCAGAGGAAGAACGCAGAGACTTCTTTACGGTATACGCCTTCCACCATAGTTGCAGAGTCAACATTTAAGCCAGCAGCGGTACGAGTAGCAATAATAATATCGTTCAACCAACCATATTTCTCTGGCTTTTCAGTCATCAACTTTTTCAAGTTATCGGTAGTATTATAAGTAACGTTTTGGATAAAGTCAGTAACTGTACATGCAGTACCCTCTGGAACCTGATCCTCGCGTACCCAAGCACCGGCAAGTTTGTAGTACACATAGCCATTCTCTGCTTTAGCCCACGCTTTTGAAGCGCCGTAAGCTGCATTGTAATCTGCCTGCAACTCAAGAGCAATAGCACCCTTGGTTGTCCACCCAAAATCGTTGGTTACACCACCACCTAAGTCATACTCAAGTTTCAAAACTTTCACAAAGTTAGCGGTCAAAGCCAAATCAGCAGTCATAGCCACTTCAATCGTATAGTCAGCAGCATACAATGCGTCGCCTTCGTACCATCCCAAGAAAGTACAACCTTCAGCAGGAACAGCAGTCAAAGCAACTGGAGTACCATAAGCTACAGTATTTGCACCCATTACGATACCCTCTGGCAATGTAATAGATCCCCAAGCAGGGTCGTTTACGGCCAAAGTCAAGGTCTTGTTAGCCTCAGCTTGGAATACAGCAGTCAAAGTAACGTCTTCCTTAACCTCGAAGGTGTATTCAGCAGTTGTAGCAACTGTATCAGTACCATTCAACCATGCAACGAAAGAGTGACCAAGAGCAGGGATAGCCTTAACGGTAGCTTTACCACCAACAGCCACATCACCAGCACCCTCAACGGTACCCATAGCAGCATCGTTTACAGCAAGAGTAACGGTTGCAGCAACTACAGCAGAAATTTTGTAAACAGCAGCACCATCAGCTGCGTTATATACGTGAATATATGCATTATCGTCATCAATTTTGCTAACATTCAGCCAGCATGCTACCGAAGTTGCGCCTGGATTTTTATCCAATGTATTTGCACAGAAAATAGTAGTCTGACCATCTGCTTTATCAACGACAAATGCACCATCCGTCATATTACGAACAGAGAACTCAGAGCTGTAGGCTGTTTTACCTACAGGATAAACATAGAACTCTTTACCAGCCAAAGTAAAGATATCACCACCAAGAGTAGATGCTTTGTGGTCAGGCATTTCAAGGGCGGTCGCTACGCCATTTTCAATTTTCTTCCAAGAACCAGAAGAACGATGGTGAGCGATTTGCACTTTGTCATCACCTGCGATAACGTAGTTACCACCAGTTACACCAGCTACAGCTACAGTTGTAGGTTCACCTACTAACTCACCATTAGCGATTGTGTAAACCAAAAGGTTAGCGCCGTTACCGTAAACGAAAACATAACCACCTTCAGCAGAGAAAACATCACCAGTAGCATTGATAAAGTCTGTACGAGCAAGACCAGTGATAGCGAGGTCTTTAACTACAGAACCATCAGCTTTGCGAAGAACGATGTGTGATGGAGTGCTAGGGAATGTACCTACCATCACGAAGTTAGCAGCATCATCCAATGCATACGCTGTACCATCTAAATTAGCAGTTACACCTTCAGCTACAGTAAGAGGTCCAACACAAATAGTGTCTTTTCCTTCAGCTGAAATAGCTACGAGGGATTGGTCTTTCTTGCTGAGCAAAATAACCTTTCCATCCAAACCAACACCTTGACGGGTTTCTGCTGTAGTAACACCCATATCAGCAATGGTTTTGCTCCAAAGTTTCTCCATAGTCACAACGGTTTTTTGCGCTGAAACTGAAGAAACACCCAGTATTGCTGCAAGAGCAAATACTGAAATGAAAGAAAATAATTTCTTCATAAAATTGTTGTTTTTTTTTGGTTAATAAATTGCTTCCTCATCCGTAGTGGACACGTCCACAGTGGACCTCGGTTGCGTTAAGTAAAAAATTGTTTTGTTATACGTATTGTTTGTTTATTGTGCGGTAATAGTGCAGTTATTGTGCGGTGTTGCCAAGGATCGTATAACGTTTCCCATTGCGGATGATATACACTTGACCGTTTTCTACAACCTTAGTTGGAGTAGTGATATTGAGTACCTCCTCCACCGCGGACTCCACTCCGACATATACTTTCACGTAGCTTGAAGGCTCCGTATATCCACCTTCTGCCGCTGCTCTTACTTGTATGTACCAAGTTCCTGGCTCTACCTTTGAGATTGTATAGGTGAACACATTAGGATCCTCTATACGATACTTTTTCACCCATCTTCCTCCTGGGAAGTCCTCTTTCGCAGACATCTCGACTTGGAATCCAGAAGATGCCTGTGGTTGCCATGTCACAACAATATCAGAACCTGCAATATTTTGTTCATTAGTAGGTGTGATGATAACAGGGATAGGAACTTCTAATGGCTCGGTACGGAACTTAACCGTTGTGGAAGTAACCACCGCAGCAGCAAAACGCGCCTGCACTCGTACATAATAATCACGAGAAGCAATGAGTGAATCAGTCATTGTATGACGACAATAGTTACTTATACCTTGGTAAACGATCTCTTCCTCAGCAAAAGTACTTTTAGTTGCAACTTCAAAAGTATATTCGACATCAGGGAAAAGCACACTATCACATACGAAAGTAGGAGTGATTTTACAAGTATCACCCTCAACAGGTGATTGCATACGGAAGTAAGATCCCTCAAAAGCGTGGATATTAGAATAGGAGTCTTCCTTATTAATAGATCGCGTACGCACGCGCCAGTAGTATGTCCCCTCATCTTTAAGCCAATATATCTTACCAAGGTAGAAGGTTGTATCTAGTACCTCGCACTCGTAGTCAAGTGTAGTAAAATCTTGTGACTTAGACAATTGGAAGAAGTAGGAGTCAGCATCAATAACAGGACGCCATGTTACATTGCAAGGCATGAGTGTAGCCGTATTATTAGCAGGATATACCAACTCAGCCTTAGGCGATTTTTCCCATTGGGTATTGTCCATGGTGCGAGCTGGATACTCATTTCCAAAGCGATCAAGAACTGCTACGGCATATATTCCATCTGTCCATTCAGAAGATACTTCGAAGGTATTTGTATAAGACACACCCTGCAAATAGGTACTCTTTCCTACTGTTCCGAGTTGTCCTATTTTGCTAAGTGGGACATAATACACCACATAGCGCAAATTATTAGCAGGTGCATCCCATTTGATGTAGTTACCTTCTTTGCGAATATTGCTAACATATAGACAATCATCGGAATGATACCAACTCATTTGTGGGATTACAGCAGGAAGAGGGTTCACCTCAGTAGCAATATAGTTGATGAAATTCGGAGTATTAATACCTGTACTAAGTCCATACCAGCAACTTCCCGGTGCGTCCATACGGTCATATTTACGATTGAGTTCGGTTTGTGCGCCAATCTCATCTGCATGGAATTCAGAGGATCCAATAGAAGCATTGTCTGCCTTGAGCGCACTCAAGCTATGACTCACATACATGTGACGTCCGAAATGGCACGCCATATCCGACCACCATTCTGCCAACAAATCGTAGTTGGTATAAGAATCAATCTTCCAATAGATCTGTGGTGCCATATAGTCGATAGTATGCTCATTATACCATGCTAGAGGATCGGCATAGATACCATTGTATTGCCAATCACCAGAAGGAGAAGGACAAGGTTCTACTCCATATACAGGAGCAGAAGTGTTGGCCTTACCAGCTACACCTGCAGGACCAATACCAAATTTCACCCAAGGTTTGATGGATTTGATGGTGCTATTGACCATGCTAACCATGAGGTTGTTTTGCACACGGCGCCAATCAGCACGAGTCATGCCATTGCCAGTAGCTTGGTATTGCTCTTCATCGTAAGAGTTTTCATAACCTGACTGATGGAAATAGTCATCAAAGATCACACCATCTACATCATAGTTCTCCACGATATCAGCTACGACCTTGCAAATTTGCTCGCGTACTTCTGGGAGTGAAGGGTTGAGGATAGTAATATCACCGCACTTAACGAGCCATTCTGGATGGGTATTATGGTAATCCTTAGGATCATTTTTTCCATACGTAGCATCTGAACTCGCATAGCGATAAGGATTCAACCAGACATGTACCTCTATTCCACGCGCATGGGCAGAATCGATTGCCAATTGTAGTGGATCATACATTGGTTTTTCACCACGTGTACCAGTGATGTATTGACTCCAAGGTTCATACTTAGAGTTGTACATGGCATCACAAAAGCCACGGACTTGGAAGAACATAGCATTCATATTCGCCTTATCAAGCGTCTTGATAAGCGATACGAGTTCATCCTGTTGTTTCATTTGTCCGCTTTGGGAGGTTTGATACTCTGTTTTAGGCCAATCAATAGCCCATACAGTGGTTAGCCATGCAGCACGGAACTCGCGCTTGGGCTGTGCTTGGAGCGAAAGCGCCAAGCACAATCCAAAGGCAAGGAGTGATATTTTATTTACTAATTTCATTAGAACAGCTTAGAAGGAGTAGCATTTACAACAATACCGTACGCACTTGGTCCCTCGATAAGGCAATCAATTTTATCCTCAGCCACATTATAACGATAGATACCAGTATTAGGATACATGTCCTTTTGTGCACTATTGTTACGATAGCAGAAATAAACACAATCATTCGCCTCATCGTATGCCATTTGACAAATACCGACAGCCTCGGATCCCGTACCCTCGACAGCTGGTAGATTGCCAGTAGTATTGCTTACGAAATTAACAGTATCGTTGATATGTTTTTGGAAGTTTTTCACCATGGTATTCTTAGACATCTTATCTCCCATAAGAGCTTCTAACTCAGGAAGTGTAGCAGCGTAGAAACCATTACAATCAGGATCCATTACATGGAAGCAAAGTTTTTGGCTCTTGCTTGCATATACAAATGATTTGGCCTGTGTACCAGGAATCAAGATACCATCTTTAGGTTTGTTAGAATCATCTCCAGCAGCAATAGCAGCAGAAAGAATGTCAGAATCACGGAAACGGAATATACCATTTGCGTTATAGAACTTCGCCCAATACCATACGCCATCAATTTTCGCGATAGAACCACCAATAGCACCATAGGCCATACCATTGTTGTAATAACCCAAGGTATTGTGGTTGATATAGTAAGGATACTCAGAAGTGCTATACATCTTATCGCGATCTTTCAATGCCACCTTCATGATACCAGTATTACGGTTTGCATAGAACAAGTTATCACCCTCAATGAAACCATAGAAGGGGTCATCGAATGCAGCTTGGTTAGCATTCGAGATCATCGTTTGCACTTTACTACCATCCTTAGCAATCACAGAAATCTTACCATCACCCAACACACCATTCTCATCGTTCACATAATAGAATTGCTTACCTGCATCGAGTACGTAAAGGAGAGAATCTTTAAATAGAAGAGTAAATGGATGTTGACCAGAAGTTACACCCAAATCAAAAGGAGAGATCTCCATATCCTCTGGTTCTTGACCGTTGGTCAACTTGTACGCCATGATACGTCCACCTTGCACTGCATAATAGAGTGTAGGCACTGGTTGATTATATGCTACTTGTACATTTTTGGTAACCACCTCCAAAGGTTCTCCACCCAAAATTACTTCGAGTTTTACCTCTTGTGAACCAACATGCCAAAACTTAACAGCCTCAGGGAGATCAGTAATAGTATCAGAAAGATACTCTGAATACTCTTCATCAGCCGCATTCTTGGTGTCTTTAGGGAATGTCCACTTAAAAGTAGCAGGTTTGTTCTTAGGGTTAGGCAACTCTAACTCAAAACTAATCAATGTGTTGCGTACTTCACAAATATCGGCAGACTCAGGATACACCAATGTCATAATTGGTTTGATAGCAGAAATCATCAAGACTTGTTTTTTGCTAAAATCACCAATTGATAACTGAACACTATATGTACCAGCCTTTGCAAAACTATGAATGACAGTGTCACCAGTCAATGTTGTTCCATCTCCGAAGTCCCAAGTTGGAGTACCTGTAGTAGTTTCGGGAGAAGTGTTGATGAAAGTAACGTCGGAATCAACATAAAAATCCAAATAATATAATGGCTCTTTTTGTTGATTAATATAGTAGTCAAATGAGACAGCATCCCTAGGTAGAACCTCCTCCTCTGGTACATTATCAATACATGATACTGCACACAAAGGTAAGAGAGCGATCATCATTAGTTTCAAAAAATCACGTTTCATATCTCTTAAATTTATGGTTTATAACGTTAATATCTTATTAGTTAATTGACACTTCTTTAGAGTCAGTTCTACTATATGTGCCATGCTCGTCATATACTCGCAACTCTGCGTTGATATAGAAACTTCTGTTGTACTCAACAGCATAGCCATCTGCACCTAAAATAAGATCCAAGAAATCAACAGAATCTCTCCACAAAGAAGTAACCACTTGTGCAATAGAATCGTACACAGGATTTACCTCAAGTAGTTGTGCACGAACCTGTGTATATGTGGTATCATATACCCATTTCTCCACACGACCAACCTTCTTCCATACAGAATCAACAATCATCGTGTCTTTCATCTGCCAAATAGAGTCGTTTTGCTTGAAATGTTTTTTCCAAGTAGATGAGTTCTTATCAAAAGTAGAGTCCGTCATCCATTTGAGTGTCTCAGCGTCAAGCAGACTCAAACCATTCAACACTTCCATATAAGCGGCATGGTTCAATGGTTCTGTATTTAACTTAGGTGTAATACCATCCTTAAAATCTTTAGCAAATGATTCGCCAAAATAAGCATTAAGATTCTTTGTAAATCCCACAGTATCTTTAGGATTTACCCAAGCGATAGGTGCCAATGTACCACTAACAGGGAAAGCAGCCTCCAACACATACGCATGCAATGAATCTACGTACAAATCATCACTATGAGGATAACTTTGAATCGTTTGTAATACACGTTGTTGAGAAACGGTGCTACTAGTAAAGCTATGTGTAAAAGACTTGATTAGTGCACAAGAAACCAACTTATCCTCTTTCATATTCAAGTCATACCACACCTCAGAGTGATCGATATTTGCTACTGTAGAATAATATTGTCCCACAAAACTCATGTTCTCACCAGCTTTTACTGCAGAGCTCTCGATGGTCCAATATGTATGAGGTCCTACAGCACCAGTGATGGTATTTTCATCAAAGAAATCATGTTTTTCACATGATGCAACGCCCAACAAGAGTAAACCGAGCGCTGCTATTTTTACTATCATTTTCATATCGTAATTATTTTATATTCAAACAATTATGTAGATATTATTGCCAAGCAATTTGAGGATCAGAGGAATGCGCCATACCGCTAGTATTGTACGCCCATATCATACGTTTTTTCAAAATACGATAATCCAGCACTTTCTCTCCAGCAGCATTGGTTGTATAATAACCCATACGATCCAACTCGCTCTTGTTGTACTTAGTTTCTGTCTCTGTATCAGCATTCAAGCGAGCCACCCAAGCATTAGGAGATAACTCTGCATTTACACCGTAGTCGTCGGCGTTACACCAATAAGCCTCATACAAATTGTACGGACGTCTTAGAGAATATTCACGATTAAAGTTCACTGAATCCGCTTTAAAATCAGCAACCGTACCATTATGCACATTCTTCACATCGTACACAAAGACAGGGGTTGCTCCTGGACGTGCATAAGAAATACCATTTTTACTAGAACTGTAATTATAACGACGCATATCGGTCCATTGCTCTGGTTGGAGATACATCGCTACATACTTTTGTTGCATCAAATCAGCAATTGTAAATTGCGCAGCACCTGGCAATTTTATATTAAAGAAGCGATTGTACCAATTCTTAAGATTAGTTCCTTCTGCGCCAGACTGAATACTTGCTTCATGCAAACCATATCGTTCCATATTAAATTTGGTAGCAGCCACAGTGGTTGCATATGCACCTGCATTATCACCAGCCCAGAATTGTGCTTCTGCCTTGATAAACATTAATTCCTCAGTAGTAATCAATGCGATATAACCATTATTTTGGGTATATGGGTTTGTCAATTTAGATTGAGCAAAAAGATCTGGATAGTCAGCAACTGTATATTGAATATCCATACCAATATTACTCTCCAAGTGGCGCATACCTACAGTTTTATGCTTTTCTGGTTGTTCCATAATTCGTTCAGCACGAGGATCAAGCGCAAAGCCACGCTTAGGCATAAATTGACCATCAATACCACCCAAGATACCATGCAAGAAGAAGGTAGTTGGAATAGAAGATGCAAGTCGGTTATCACGACTCTCCCATGAGTTGATCTTAGGAGCAAATGGTCCCCAAGGGCAGTTAGATTCAGTCACACCTCCAGGATAATTATAGTGAGGTTCTTCCCAATTTGCATTGTTGAGTATTTCATCCACCATCTCAATAATCTTTTGGCAATTAGCTACATTATTCTCCCAGTTAGGCAACTTACGCAGCCACAAACGTGCGCGAATAGCCTTGCAATAAAGCTCCCACTTTTCCATATCACCTTTGTAGATGCGGTCCATCTTCTCGTTGATGATCAAGTTGGTAGGACAATTCACCCACTCAGGATCATCATACAATCTCACCAGCTCATCAGCCTCTTGGAACATCCATTCATATACTTCCGCTTGTGTATCATACTTAGGAGATGCACTTTGGTACACGTCAGAACGTGGCATATCACCAAAAGCATCTGTAGTGAACATTGTAGATGCTAACATGATGGTGCGACCAATCAAAATTGCATTACGATTACCTTTCTCTTCAGCAATCTCGTTCATTTTATGAATATTGGCACCTAGATCATAGAAGTGACGACGCCACATTGGGTGACGGTTTACACCGAGAAACTCCCATCCTTGGCTATATGGATACGAACCAGTTTGGCTCTTACCACCTGTGGTTAGAGCTTGGCACATGTATACGCCATATTCAGCATGGTCATAGCAAATTTGTGAAGCATAGAAACATGCTACAGGCAACACTTGATCCACAGAAGTTGTGATAGGCGAATCTTTAGTAACATTCACGTCCAAGAAGTTTTCACAACTCGTGAATAACATCGCTCCTAAAAGAGCGGATATGATAAATAACTTTTTCATACTTCCTATATATATTTAGATTAGAACGAAGCTGACAAACTTAAGTTATAACTACGTGTACTTGGTACTGGACTATTATCAATACCAGCAGAACCTGTACCCTTAGCAGAGGTAGATGCGTTGCAGACAGGATCAGTACCTGTATATTTTGTCAAGACAAATACATTGTTGCAGGTAAAGTTGAGTTTCAATCCCTTGAGAACTTTTTGGTTCTTCATGAGTTGAGCAAAGTCGTAACCCAAAGTTACATAACTGAGACGTAAGTAAGAACCATCCTCGATAAAGTTGGTTGAAACATTGTAGAAATAGTTTATAATATTTGTTTGGTTGAGTGTAATAGGCTTAGTATTAGGAACATAAGTCACATTTCCAGCCTCATCAACTTGTTCCATAACACCGTCGAACACCACTTGACGACCACGATATTGCTCCAAGATCTTGTGGTTACCGCTTGAGATGAGGTTACGGCCAGTTACGTTCACGACATCACCGCCCACGCGTCCGTCAAAGAGGAATGAGAATTGAACACCATAGATATTCATACTACTATTCAAACCTGCTTGTACTTTTGCCTCACGGTTACCAATCAAAGTATTCTTGTTAGGGTTGATCTTTGGATAACCATTTTCATCCACAATTACTTGACCTGCAGCATTACGTTGGTAATCCTTACCTGTCAACGCGGTGGTAGAACCACCCATGTACGCTGAAGTAAAGATATCGCCGTATTGACTACCAGTAATTTCAGAAACCTCTTCAGGCAAGAATGTTACTCGACCACGGTTCAAACCAATATTCAATCCCATGGTCCAATTGAAGTTTTTACGTTTGATGATATCTTGATCCAATGTAATCTCTACACCTTGGTTGGTAATAGCACCCTCGTTACGAGTTTGGAGAATATAACCAGAGGATGGAGATACACGTACAGTCACGATTTGGTTGTCCACTTTAGTATTATAGTAAGCTACATCAAGACGTGTCTTATTATCAAAGAACTTAATGTCCATACCGATCTCCCAAGAATATGACATCTCAGGCATCAAGTCAAGCGAAGCAGATGACATTGTTGGGTCAATACCATAACCACCATCAGGATAAGTTCCAAATTGTTTGAATCGACGGTCATAAAGGAACGCAGGAGCATCCTTACCTACAACTGCGTAGTTACCACGAATCTTCCAATATGAGAACCAGTTATCTTTGGTCTCATTCAGGCCTGGAATCAACTCAGAGAGAATCACACCACCTGTCACAGAAGGATAGAAGAATGGGTTCTTATTGATAGTAGAAGACCAGTCCCAACGACCTGTTACAGAGAGAGATGCCAAGCCCTTGTAATCACCACGGATTTCACCGAAGTAACCGAAACGACGACGAATAGAGTGAGAAGCTGTACGGTCTGAGAGATATACTTCGTCCTTATTGGTGTTAGACAAACTATATGTGCCAGGGATAATAAAGTCCACACCATAGTTAGACATTGAGAAGCCTTCAGACATTTTTAACTCAGTACCAACCATTACATCAATAGAGAAGTCTTTAGGTAATTCCACCTTATAACTGATATTTGCACCAGCGGTAAATAATTGGCTACGACCCATACTTGCAGAATATGAACCTAAGCTTGACTTACTCATATCTCGAATATCATCTGATGTCAACTGATAGTTCTCTGGATCCAAATATCCACCTGGAGCAGTAGAAGATTTCCAAGCTTGATATGCATAGTATGCATCCCAATCAGCATAGGTACCTGCAGGTTTTGTAGCGTAATCAGCAGGCACTTCACCCTCTGGCATCATCACAGATGTTACCACATTGCTATCATCCCAACGTGGCACTGAATAACTATCAGAAGAAGAGTGACTTACATCGTAACTTACACGACCAATGATTTGTAGATTTTTAATAGGTTTAATTGTTACACTACCATTGATCACGTTACGTGTATTTTTAGCAATACCATCATCCTCATAAATGCTATAAAGAGGGCTCATAGGTGAACTATACTTATTGGTTGTATTCCAATAACGATAGCGTGGGAAACCATTATCATGTTTGTAATTTGTGATATCATCGTTTATAGGCCATCCATATACAGAACTTACACCGCCTGTGGAACGAGACTTAGTGTCAGTAATATTCACACCTGCTTGGAAAGTAATCCATTCAGCAGGAGTATAAGAAGCCTTAATCAATGCACCAAAACGAGTCTTATAATCCTCTGGAATAATACCCTCTGCATTTGACCAGTTAGCAGAAGCATAAGCTTGGAACTTCTCACTACCACCGTTTACCGAGAAATCATACTTATGGTAAAAACCAGTCTTAAAATAGTTGCCAATATTATCGTAAATCACATCATTAGCACCCAACATAGGTCCCCAACCACCTGATGTTTGCTCCTTATAGAAGCCTTGTGCACCAGGACCGTATGTTTGTTGCAATTGAGGCAAACGCGTAGGAGTATCCCATTGCCAACTACCATTAGCTTGCACTTTGATTTTGCCCTTCTCGCCTTGCTTGGTAGTAATCATAATAACACCATTGGCAGCATCTTGACCATACAAGGCGGCAGCCGCAGCACCCTTCAACACAGTGATATTCTCAATATCATTAGGGTTGATATCAGCCGCAGATGAGCCACCACCACTGATGGCTACACCATCAAGAATAAACAAAGGCTCGTTGCTTTGGCTAGTATTTATAGATGAAATACCACGAATGATAATTTGGCTACCTGCATTCGGAGATCCACCTGAATTAGTCACCGACACACCAGCAATCTTACCTTGGAGAGAGTTAACAAAGTTAGCACTCTTATTCTCCGTCAGTGCCTCACCACCAATGTTTTGCACTGCGAAGTTCAAGCGTTTTTTCTCTTGAACAACACCCATAGCGGTCACTACGACCTCTTCCATTGCAATGGCATCACCTTGGAGAGTGACATTCATCACACCACCTGTCACCTTCAACTCTTGTGAGGTCAAGCCCACATAACTAAATACCAAAACAGCGTCATTTGCCACTGTCAACTCATACATACCATCAAAATCGGTAATCGTACCGTTAGATGTTCCTTTCTCAAGCACAGAGGCACCAATTACTGGAAGTCCGTCCTCTGCCGAAATCACTGTACCTGTTACAGTTATATTTGCCATCATAGCAACAGATAACATCAAACAGGTCAGAACAAAGAGTATTTTCTTCATAAATATCAGAATTATTTAATAATATTCCGTTTGATTATTTTATTGTTTTTCACGATAAGCATCCATTGCTTTCTTTACACTACCGTGCAAAAGCAACAGATCTTTAGCCTTGTCATATTCCAAGCCTAGTTCGTCCACCAACATGCGTGTACCGCGGTCAACGAGTTTCTTGTTGGAAAGCTGCATATTCACCATCTTATTACCCTTTACACGACCCATCTTGATCATGGTAATGGTGGTAATCATGTTGCAAACGAGTTTTTGCGCTGTACCAGATTTGAGTCGAGTAGAACCCGTCACAAACTCTGGGCCCACCATAGGTTCGATAGCTATTTCAGCCACTTGTCCCACTGGCGAACCAGGGTTGCAAGACACCGAAGCGGTCAAACAACCAAACTCGCGTGCGCGCTCGAGCGCACCTATTACATAAGGAGTGGTACCTGAAGCCGCAATACCTACTACAGTATCAAGTGTCGTGATATTGTGCTCAAGCAACTCATTCCATGATTTCTCAGGATCATCCTCTGCATTCTCCACTGGGTTACGCAACGCCGTATCACCACCAGCAATCAAGCCAATCACGAATGATGGAGGCATACCAAAGGTAGGAGGAATCTCGCTGGCATCCAATACACCCAAACGACCACTCGTACCTGCACCCATGTAGAAGATACGGCCGCCTTGTTTCATACGCTCTACAATACCCTCTACCAATTTTTCTATTTGAGGAATACACTCCTTGACAGCCAACGCCACCTTTTGGTCTTCCTCATTCATCTCTACCAACAACTGACCTACAGTTTTTTGGTCCAAGTTGTCGTGCAAAGAACTTTGTTCTGTTACTTTTGTAAAAGCCATATTTTTATTCGTATTTTTCATTTATTTCCCTCGGTCTTCTCTCGGTCTTCTCTCGGTGATCTCTCGGTGATCTCTCGGTAACAACCCGTCAAGAACCCGTTATGAACCCGTAAACAACAGAGAGAACAAGGTTATTACATTGTAGGAACTACGTCTTTCTTATGATACTCCTTTAAGCCCTCCATAGGACCTTGAAGGATCTTACCCACTTGGAAGCCATTATCAGCCAACACCTTCTTGAGTACATCTTGGTAATAATAAGCGATAGAACCAATAAAACCAACTGGAAGAGCAGGATATTGTGGTAAAATACGCTTTGCAAAATAATCGAAGTGATCGTAAACGAGTTGTGCAATCAATGGGTTGTCCATGTTTTCTGAGCAGAACTTGCTCAATGAGGCTAAGTAACGATTAGGGAAAGGTTTACGATATACATTATCAATTATATCTGCTGCAGTAATACCATATTGAGCTTGGAATTTCTCTTTAAGTTCCTCGCTTAATTGATTCTTAAATAGATCTGCCACAAGACGCTTGCCAAGCACAGCACCACTACCCTCATCACCGAGGATAAAGCCCAACGCAGGTACGTTCTTCTCTATTTCTTTTCCACTCCACAAACAAGAGTTAGCACCTGTACCCAAGATACAAGCTACACCTTTCTCTTCGCCGAGCAGACCACATGCAGCACCTACCATATCAGAGTACACTTCAATCTTAGCACCTTTGAAGACATCTTCAAGAGCATAAGCAACTACAGGAGTCTTCTCTGGCGTACAACCAGCACCATAGAAAAATACATTAGTTATCTTACCAGCCCACATCTCTCCAGCCATCTTTGGCAAGAGCTGATTATTCACACTATTCTTGATAGCGTCCGACGTTTGTTGAAAAGGATTGATACCATCCGTAAAATACTCGCTACAATGGCCATTTGCCGCCATTAAACACCAATGAGTCTTGGTTGAGCCTGAATCTGCAATTAAAATCATATCTTTCTTATTTTTAGTTATTTACACACATAAAGACACTATTACACATAAAATAGCCTGCAAAGATACTGATTTTTTCTCATACGCGCAAGCGGAGCGCGTGTTTTATGTTGTAAAACATATAAAAAAAGACGAATTTTAAAAAAATCATGCAACCGTTTGCAGGTTTGCATAAATTAATGTAACTTTGCACTCGATTTAATATGGTTTATTGCGTAATTATATCAACGATTTTGAAACTTATACAAACAATTATACATCATGAGAAATAATCTTAGCCAAATGATTTCTCTAAGCAAAGTTGAAGAGAAATTGTACCGCCCAGCAGACGCCTATGAGCAATCACGCGTTACTCGCATGGAGCACGTAAACACTACTATTGTAGAGAAGCCACAAGAGGGTATCGCTACCGTAGCAGCTCGTATTGCCACTTTAATTAACCGCCGCGAAGCTAATGGACAAAAAACCGTCCTCTCGTTGGCTTCTGGCCGTTCAATGCGCGACTTGTTCGTTGAGCTCGTTCGTCTTCATAAAGAAGAGGGTTTGAGTTTTAAGAACGTAGTAGTCTTCGGCTCATACGAGTTCTACCCATTGAATGACGCTTCTCTGGGCAGTATGGGACAAATCAAGAGTCAACTCCTTGATCATATCGATATTCTCCCAGAGAACGTACACACTTTCCCTGGTGATCTACCAAAAGAGACTGTGTTCACATTCTGCGAGGAGTACGAGAAAGCTATTGCAGAGGCTGGTGGCATCGACATCCAAGTATTGGGTATTGGTCAATGCGGTAATATCGCTGTAAATGAGCCAGGCACACAACCAAACTCATCTACTCGCCTAGTGATCATGGACGGCAATTCGCGCATGGACGCTAAGTCTCTATTCGGTCACGCAACACAAGTGCCTACATGCGCCATCACATTGGGTATTGACACGATTCTCCAAGCTAAAGAGGTGATTCTTCTTGCCTTTGGTCAACACAAAGCTAGCATCGTGAAACAAGCTATCGAGGAGGTTGCTAACGCTGCTTGCCCTGCTTCTTACTTGCAATTACACAAGAACGCATCTTTCGTCATCGACCTCGAGGCAGCTGGCAAACTCACCCGCATCAACCACCCATGGAAAGTGACCAACTGCGAGTGGACTGACCAACTCGTTCGCCGCGCAGTAGTATGGCTCTGCGAGCAAACTAAGAAGCCTATCCTCAAGCTCACCAACAAGGACTATAACGATTTCGGACTCAGCGAGCTCATCACCAAATATGACTCTGCATACAACTGCAACATCAAGGTCTTCAACGACCTCCAACACACCATCACCGGATGGCCAGGTGGCAAGCCAAATGCAGACGACACCAACCGTCCTGAGCGCGCTAAACCATTCCCAAAAGATATCGTAATCTTCTCTCCTCACCCAGATGATGACGTCATCTCTATGGGTGGTACCTTCCAACGCCTCATCAACCAAGGTCACAACGTACACGTGGCTTATGAGACTAGCGGCTGTATCGCCGTTTGCGACGAGGAGGTAGTACGTTTCATGGACTTTATGAAGGGTTACAAGCAAATGCTTATCCCTGGTGACGAGGTGATCGAGAAGAAGTACGACGAGTATATGCATTTCTTTAAGAACGAGAAGGTGGGCGACAACGACACTCGCGAGATTCTCAACCTCAAGGCGCTTATCCGCCGTGGTGAGGCTACAGCAGCTTGCCGCTATATGGGTCTCCCAACTGATCATATCCACTTCCTCAACTTGCCATTCTACGAGACTGGTACCATCAAGAAAGGTCCTCTCTCTCAAGCTGACGTGGATATCGTGAAAGCTCTCCTCGAGGAGGTTAAACCACAAGAGATCTTCGCCGCTGGTGACCTGGCTGACCCTCACGGCACACACCGTGTATGTCTTGACGCCGTGCTCGCTGCTCTTGATGAGCTTAAACACACTGCCGCTTGGGACGAGTGGTTGAAAGACTGCCGCATATGGATGTACCGCGGTGCATGGATGGAATGGGAGATGGATCTTGTAGAGATGGCTGTGCCAATGTCTCCAGAGGAGCTTCGCTCTAAACGTAACGCAATTCTCCGCCATGCTAGCCAAATGGAGTCTGCTCCATTCTTGGGTGATGACGAGCGCCTATTCTGGCAACGTGCTGAGGATCGCAACCACGATACTGCTAAGATGTATTCTGACCTCGGTTTGGCAGAATATGAGGCTATCGAGGCGTTCGTACAATATCATATTCTTTAAGGCTATTAGGCGAAAAGTTAAAGGTTAAAGGCGAAGGGATAGCGGCTATGCCGCATAATCCCTGCCTCTACACCTTACACTCTACGCCCTACACTAAACAAAGAAAAATAATCATTTTATTTATTAAAATTTATGAAAAATATCACATGTTTTATTCCTTTCCAAAGTGAGGAACAAGTACAAGCTACCGTAGCTAACTTGAAGGCTCAAGAGCTCGTAGCAGACATTCATTTCTTGCACGGTGACATCCGCTCAACAGCTACTGTTCGCGAGATTGCTGAGAAAGCTAACACCGAGTACACCTTGATCTACACCAAGTACACCACCCTCTCATTCGTTCTCTTCGCGCTCGAGCGCATGGAGGCACTTATTGAGGACACCAAGGCTGCTATGGTTTATGCGGATCACTTCAACCAAGTAGGTGAAGTTCGTACCAACGCTCCTGTTATTGATTACCAATTAGGTTCTATCCGCGACGATTTCGAGTTCGGTTCTGTTCTTTTCTATCGCACTAGCGCTGTGAAAGAGGCTGTTGCTCGCATGGATGTTGATTATCAATACGCTGGTCTCTATGACCTCCGCCTCAAAGTGAGCCAAAAGGGCGCTTTGGAGCACATCAACGAGTACCTCTATTACGATGTAGAACTCGACAACCGTACCACTGGCGAGAAGAACTTCGACTATGTGGATCCTAAGAACCGTGGTGTACAAATCGAGATGGAGCAAGCTGCTACCCAACACCTCAAAGATATCAATGGCTACCTCGCTCCTGGTTTCAAAGACATCGATCTCCAAGGTGGTGGTTTCGAGTATGACGCTACTGTGGTTATCCCTTGCAAGAACCGCGTTCGTACCATCGGTACCGCTATCAAGAGCGCTCTTAGTCAAGTAGTTAAAGCGCCTTACAAGTTCAACGTAATCGTTGTGGACGACAACTCTGAGGACGGTTCTGTAGATGTAATCAAGAGCATCGTTGCTGAGGGTCACGAGAACCTCACCTATATCGCTCAAGACAAGACTTGGCACGCTATTGGTGGTAACTGGAACGTAGCTCTCCACCACGAGAAATGCGGTCGCTTCGCTATCCAATTGGACTCTGACGATACTTACTTCGATGAGAACACCGTTCAAAAGTTCATCGACGCATTCCACGAGCAAAACTGCGCGATGGTAGTTGGTACATACCAATTGACAGACTTCGACGGTAACCTCATTCCTCCTGGAGTAATCGACCACAAAGAGTGGACACCAGATAACGGCCGCAACAACGCTCTCCGTATCCACGGTCTTGGCGCACCACGTGGTTTCTATACCCCAATGCTCCGCACTATCAACTTCCCAACCACCAAGTATGGTGAGGATTATGCAGTTGGTTTGCGCGTAAGCCGCGAGTATCAAATCGGTCGTATCTATGATGTAGTGTATAACTGCCGTCGTTGGGATGACAACTCTGATGCTAACTGCGATATCGTGACCATGAACAACAACCACTTGTACAAAGATCGTATCCGTACATGGGAGTTGAAGGCACGTATCCAAATGAACGAGGGTAAGTAAACATTAGGTTAAAGATTAAAGGTTAGAGGTTAAAGGCGAGGGCGGCAGAGCCGCATACTCCGTGCCTATAAACTTTAAACTATAAACTTTAAACTGTTTTGACACTTTTTCAACAAATATCTGACATGTTCTCCCGTGAGCTCGCTTCTCACGGGAGAGCATTCATTAATTACCAAGCCTTATCTCAGGTCGAAGTCAAAGACATGACTATCGACGGTTTTCCCGCTAAATTGTTTTTCAACCCTGCTCGCGTCCGCAGCGTGATGGCTGACGTCAGTCCCGAAGCTTTGCAAAAGCGCACATGCTTCCTCTGCCCCGATGGCGTAGAGGAAAACCAACTTACCCATAATTGGGAATCCCCTACAGAGCACACCTATTATATACGCGTAAACCCCTTCCCTATTTTCTCACCGCACTTCACCGTATCTTCTTCCGTACACGAACGCCAAGAACTATTGCCTCACCTCGAAGCCATGTTGCACTTGGCGAAGGAGTTGCCCGAGATGACTATTTTCTACAACGGTCCTATGTGTGGAGCCAGTGCCCCCGACCATATGCATTTCCAAGCTGTGCCTCGCCACAGCCTCCCTATAGAAGACCATTTCTCCACCAACTATGCCAATGCTATCTTGGTGCAAGAAACGGATCTGCAATCCCATTTGGCAGCCGTCAAGCGCGTGCTCGCTATGGGCACTATCCCCGAGGAAGCTAGCCAAACGGGCTCACTCACCGCAGGTGCTTCTCACGCCGAAGAATACGAACCCCGCTGGAATATTGTTTCGTGGTACACGCCATCGCCAAATGGCGATGTTCAGCATAGTTCAATGGCGCAGAGCGCCGTTCAAAATAGTTCAGAATTGTTCTCTTCCCAAGAAACAACATTGAACCATATTGAACAACCATTGAACCATATTGAACCAACTCCCACAGGGAGTTTCCACACCGTCATCTTCTTCCGCCGCGAATCCCGCCCAATGTGTTTCTTTGCTCCAGAGGAAGAGCGTATATTGTTCTCTCCTGCTACGGTTGAGATGGCAGGTATTGGCATTGTCGCCAACCGTGAGAGTTTCGATCGCCTCACCCCTGCCCGCCTCCGCGAAATCATCCGCGAAGTAGCAAATAATCTGCTATAGCACAAGTCACATATGAATAGCATTGCGTTATGATAAGTGGACATCGCGACCTATCTTCAGAGGCAATGTTGTTCATATTTCTTCTTATTATTCCCCTGCACTAGTCTAGCTTTAGTTCTGTTTACGAGATATTCTGCTTTCTCTTCCCGCTCACTTGTGAGCCACCACCGCAGCTATGCTGCTACCACCTCGCCTTTTGGCGACATTCCCTCACTAAGTGACACTACCTGCGCTTGCGCAAAAAAGCACTTTTATTAAGATTACCTACCGTTGTACCTTCCCTATCTCCTTCGTACAAAAGACCAAGGAAGAACCAATGATGAACCAAGGATAAACCAAAGAACTCCCAAACACCAAAAGTGCGTTTTCTTAAGATTGCCGTTTCTTTTTTCTTTCTTATACCTTGCCTTATTCCACCGACCGAACACCGAGAGACGACCGAGAGAAGAGCGAGAGAACTATTTTGACTAAAATTCGCGTTTTTTTACTCAAATCTTGCACATTTCAAAAAAAAGTCGTATCTTTGCAGCGCAAAGATTATATAAAACAATGCCTATACCAAAGATACATAGTATTCAAGCTATTTCGGCTAAGTACAATACTGGCGATGAGCCAGTTTTAGTACTTTGTTCTGATAAACGTCAGTATATCTGCAAATATATGCGTTCGTCTGCTACGATTGCATATAAATTGGCTTGTGAATACATAGGTGCACAACTCGCTACTATGTGGAAAATCAACACTCCGCCAGTAGCATTTGTGAATATCTTGCCTGCTCATTGGGAAACAGTCAATGTGCCTCATAGCCTATCAGCACCAGCTATTGGTTTCCAAAAATTAGATAATGTCATAGACATTACGCCTACTTTCACTCAAATTGCAGCAAACAAGAAGACTCTAATGCAACTGCTGAAGATTGCGTTATTTGATTTCTGGATCACCAATGAAGATCGCACCTACAACAACGCGAACCTATTGTACGACTTGGAAAACGAAGACTTGGTGTCAATTGATTACGGGGGAATCCTAAATAATGTGTCTTTCGATTATACTTCGCAACAGCTAACAGAAACGGACAGTATTCTTTGCGCAGACTTGAGTGCCCATCTATTGGCTTCCGTTTCGGTCAAAGATATTGAGGATGCGCTTTCTATTTTAAAGGCAGACTATCAGCAAATAGTCAATACTGCTCGTAAAAAGATAGAATCTATCTCCCAAGAAATGCCTAAGGAATGGGCTTTACCTGCTAATAAAGTCTTGGATAAACTAAAGGAATTGGTAGAGCCAAAGTGGGTAGAAGAGACTTGGAATAATTTTGTTGAATGCTTAAAATCAAATAGTAACTATGGAAAATAATCTTAAATACAGCATCATTTATGCAGTCATCCGCCCAGAGATTGCAGAGAAATTGAGCTTGGGCATTTTGACCATTGAGGATGAAAAGGTCAATGTGCGTTATTCGCAAAAGAAATTGGATGTCTTAAAAATGCTTTATACTCCCAAAGAGTACGAGGCAGTATCTCGTATGGTACGCCAAGACCTTCGCAGCCTAACCCCACAAACACTTACATACCTCACTCGCTATTCCAATAACTTGATTGCTTTCTCTCAAATTCAAAACATTGACAACACACAAAGCAATATCAATAGCGATTGGTTGTATAAGAATTATGTGTATAATTCGTAAAAACAGCGCAGGTGCAGTTTAAACATATTTACCAATTCTCCTTCATCAAAAGATGATTAACACAGAGTTATTTCCATGCCAGTAAAATCAAACGATACTTCACTGAAGACCTTATTAGAAGGCGTAGGAAGTGGAAAATATCAACTTCCAGAGTTCCAACGCGGATGGGTTTGGAGTGTAGGTAAAATACGCAAATTGATAGAATCGATTAGTTCTGAGTACCCAATGGGTGCCGTCATGGCTTTTGAACAAGGAGGTTCTGTAAAATTCAAATACCGCCTATTTGAAAGTGTTAAAACGATTTATGCATCTGTCGCCCCTGATTTCTTAATATTAGATGGTCAACAGCGTCTTACTTCTTTGTATCAAGTATTTATGAGCAAAGACTCAGTCAAGACAAGTGATGATAAGACTAAAGAAGAGATATTGCGATATTTCTATTTGGATATCAACAAATGTCTTGATCTAACAGAAGACCGATATGAAGCTATTGTGCCAGTAAATAAGAATCGCCAACAACTAGCAGATATTGGCCGTACCATTACACTCGATCTTTCTACTCGCGAAAAAGAATACGAGCAAATGATGTACCCGCTGAATATTGTGTTTGATACGCAAGAGGCTTCAATGTGGTTATTAGGGTTTAATCAGTACTATGTAACCAATAACCCATCTCAATTGCAGACTGTGATTTCACAGTTTACGCAATTCCAAACCAATGTGTTGAATAAAATCATATCATATACATTGCCAGTTATTCAAGTAGATAAAAACACTTCAAACGAAGCAGTTTGTCAAATATTTGAGAATGTCAATACTGGAGGTGTTCCGCTGAATGTCTTTGAATTGGTTACTGCTAAATTTGCCATGGGGCAAGGAAACATCCAACCTATCAATCTGCGCGACCATTGGGAGGCTATAAAACACCGATTTAATCAACGCAAAGATACCATACTTAAAGAAATAGATAATTCTAATTTTTTAACTGCTGTTACTTTGCTTGTTACTTATTCGCAAAGCCAACAAGGAGCCAACATCACAGCACGCTGTAAAAAGAAAGATGTGCTTAATCTATCGCTTGCAGATTATCTAAAGTACAAAAATGATATTATTGAAGGTGTTGAAGCTGCTGCTGATTTTATGATTGAGCAAGGCGTGTACGAGAGTAGGGATATCCCTTATACATCACAAATTATTCCTTTGGCAGCCATTTTTGCTTATGACAAAAAGAATCGAAATCTGCTATCGCAAGCCAATAATTATCAAAAGTTGGCACAATGGTATTGGTGCGGTGTGTTTGGAGAGTTGTACGGGGGTGCTAATGAAGGTAGATTTGCTAATGATATTATAGGGTTCTTTGAGTGGCTCGCTGGACATGGTACGCCAGATACGGTTAATCGTTCTAACTTTAATGCTACTCGATTGCTTTCAATGCAAACTCGTAACAGTTCCGCATATAAAGGAGTTATGGCTATTATCTTGCAAACCACTCCTTGCGATTTCCAAAGTGGCAAGAAAATGGATGTTGCTTCATATCTCGGTCAAAAGAAGGATATCCACCATATTTTCCCACAAGAGTATTGTACTAAGCAGCGATTGCCTATAGAGAAATGGAATTCTGTTGTCAACAAAACACCTATCTATGCAAGCACCAATCGTTCTATTGGCGGAGATGCACCAAGCGTTTATATACCTGTTCTCAACAAGAAATGTAGCCCTGCTGTTGTACAAACATCTATCGAGTCACATCATATTAATTATAGTTACTTAAGTCAAGATATGTTTGACGAATACTTTATTGATAGAGCGAAACGAATACTCAATTTAATAGAGCGTGTAACAGGAAAGCCATGCTTTGGTAGGAATACGCCAGAAACAATCAAAGCCTTTGGGTCTACCTTGTAATGAGGGAGGCAACAAGATATATGACTGGTAAAAAATAAACACTTCTAATTTCAAACTATGGCTAATTCAGATGATAAAAATTTAAGGGATGCTATCGGTGTAATTTCTTTCCTACTTCTTGCAGGATTTTTTACATTACTTCTAGTAAATACGGAATTAGGATTTGGGTGGTACATACTGCTATGTATCATAGCACTTGGTTTTTCTGCATTCCTACCCTCTATGTTAGATAGTAGCAATAAGAACAAACAAATAGAAAACCAAAAGAGGGAGTTAGAACGGATAAAACTTGTGGAAGAAGCTTTACAACCTCAAGTGGATATTGTAGAGCGCATGATGAATGATGCAAATCCTTTGTCTGATATTGAGCAAACTCTACTACAACATACACTAGAAGATAGGACAAGAATTATTTTGGCAGCATTTATCAAGGTCTTAGAATATAATGAAGATAACGTAGAAATTTCTGCTGACTATGAAACATATCTTGATTCGATACATACAAAATATTTGTCAAATGATTTGAATATGTCAAATCCCCTCTACGAAGAGTATATAAAAAATTGTACATTAAGTAAAGTGCTAAGAGGAGAATTTCCTCAGCATACTATAAAAAGTTGTCCCCTTAACCTTGAAGCTGGCGAAGTGATTTTGTGGGTGTTTAACTCGGTTGTATTATATCAAGAAGTAACAAAAACACAGTATGTTGGTGGTTCAAGAGGGTTTAGTATTCGAATTGCAAAAGGCTTATATTATAGAACAGGATCTTTTAAGGGAGAACCTATTACGACTACAAGCCTTAAGCCTATTCTTGGTGGTGACTTGATAATTACAAATAAGAATACGTATTTCTATTCTATACAGAAATCTATTAAACACCCACATAATAAGGTCATTGCATATGTTCCATTTGAAGATGCTATAGGTATCCAACCAAGCCGTGCTAATTCAAAGACACAATATGTTAAAGGAATAGACGGAAGATTTGCCATTAATTTATTGAGCAATTTAAAGAACCTTACATAGAATATTTTAGATAGCATATACCACAAACAATTGGAATAATTAAAAAGAATACACCTATTTATCTAAAATATCTAATCCCGTCCGTACTGCGGTCGCAATTAAAGAAATAAACGAAATCAAAGAACAACTCCAACAAAATCAAGCAGACGAATAATAGTACGCACACGAATTTTCCGAACGAGGTTCAGGAACATGACTTATATTTAATATCGACAAGATCACGACATTTGAAGTGATAAGTTATTCTGCTATAAAATATACTGATCTTCACAAAGTTAAGAGTGACTTTCCTAAGTCTTTTCCTAAGTTATTTCCTAAGATAAACTCATAATTAACCATTCATGCTACACAAATACAACCGACATATATATATAGCTCTACTATCCATTATCACACTGTGTCTGCTTTGCGATTATATCCCTGCGCTCCGTTTCCTTTCGACGTGGGTAACTCCACCCGTAGTGCTGTTTATTGGCTTAGTCTTTGCCCTGCTTTGCGGACAAGCTTACCCCACTTTCAATAAGAACATATCCAAGAAACTCCTCCAATACTCTGTCATCGGTTTGGGCTTTGGAATGAATCTTCAAGCCTCACTCGCCTCAGGTAAGGAGGGAATGCTCTTTACGATTCTATCGGTCATCGGTACCTTGCTTATTGGTATGTTTATTGGCTGCAAAATACTGAAACTCAACCGAAACACATCCTACCTTATTAGTTCGGGCACAGCCATTTGTGGCGGAAGTGCTATCGCTGCGGTAGGACCTATCATCAAAGCCAAGGACACCGATATGTCCATGGCATTAGCTACGGTGTTTATTCTCAACGCTATTGGTCTTTTCCTTTTTCCCGCTTTGGGTCATTGGTTGGGACTAAGCCAACAAGAGTTCGGCACATGGGCTGCCATTGCCATCCATGATACTAGTTCGGTAGTCGGTGCTGGAGCGGCTTATGGCGAAGAAGCCCTGCAAGTGGCTACTACCATCAAGCTCACTCGTGCTTTGTGGATTATTCCATTAGCATTGGTTACTTCGGTCATATTCCGCAGCGAAGGAAAGAAAATTAGTATCCCATGGTTTATCTTGTTCTTTATCGTCGCCATGCTCATCAACACCTACCTTTTGGTGGACTATCCCGAAATAGGTAAATTCATCGCAGGTATTGCACGCAAAGGACTCATTATCACAATGTTCTTCATTGGCGCCTCCCTATCCGTAGATGTCATCAAATCCGTCGGCATCCGTCCGTTACTACAAGGCGTCCTTCTGTGGATTATTATCAGCGCCGCCAGTCTTGCATATATCCTACTCAAGTAAAAACGCATAACCATTATAACATCATGAAACCCTTTCCTATCCTACTCTGCCTAATGAGTTTCTTCGGTTGCAAGGCAGCTGACTTCCGTTCAGTGGATGCGGATACTTTTGCGCAGGTCATTGAAGACACTACCGTCGTACGACTTGATGTTAGAACTGCTAACGAATATGCGCAAGGGCATATCCCTGGCGCGCTGCTTATTGATGTCACTCAAGCCGACTTTATGCAGAAAGCAGAGCAACAGCTTCCAAAAGATAAAACCATCGCTCTCTACTGCCGTTCAGGAAGAAGAAGCAAAACTGCCGCTCAGCATCTCGCTAAACACGGCTACCAAGTCGTAGAACTCAACACGGGATTCAACTCGTGGAAAGGCGAAGTAGAACGATAATTCACAACAAAAACAATACACTCATGAAACACCAAATTGCTGTGGGCGTTATGACCGCCCAAAAGATTGAGGCCGTTATTCCAGGTCCTCACTCCACACCAGAACATCCAACCTTCCTTCTTAAGAATGTTCGCATTGGTATTGGATTCCACTGGGATCGCCTCGAAGACCAAGAGTTTGAAGGTACACTCGAAATACGCGACAATGCTGACGGCACACAAACTGCCATCAACCGCCTCGATGTAGAAGACTATCTCAGTTCAGTAATCACCTCAGAGATGTCAGCCACCTCTTCGTTGGAGCTCTTGAAAGCGCATGCCGTTATCTCCCGCAGTTGGGTACTCAAACCCATTTTGCATCCGCAAAATGCGGTTCAACATTGTTCAACGGTAGTTCAAAATAGTTCAACATCGAACACCTCTGAACGCGAAGCACTGAACCACACTGAACAGCCCGAAGGGCTACTGAACGCGAGCGAAAGTGAGCACATCGTTTGGTACGAAAGAGACGCACACGAGGGTTTTGATGTATGCGCCGACGACCACTGCCAACGCTATGAGGGTATCACCCGCCGTGATGAGCACCCAGAGGCGGCTGCCAATGTGCAAAAAGCCATTGACGCTACCCGTGGACAAGTGCTTATGTACGACGGTAAGGTGTGCGACGCACGCTTCTATAAGTCTTGCGGTGGTGCTACCGAACTCTTCGAGAATGCTTGGGCAAACGAGCACTATGACTATCTCGAGCCCGTTCGCGACGAAATTGGCACTCCTCTACCCGATTTAACCATCGAGGCCAATGCACAAGAATTTATTCGTACCTCGCCTTCAGCCTACTGCAACACCACCGACGAGCGCATCCTCAGTCAAGTATTGAATAACTACGACCAAGAGACCAAGGACTTCTACCGTTGGACCGTACAATACACCAAAGAGGAACTCAGCGAGATCATCCGTGAGCGTTCGGGTATTGACTTTGGCGAGATCCTTGACCTCGTGCCTATCAAGCGTGGTCCTTCTGCTCGTTTGTACGAGATGCAGATTGTCGGCAGCAAGCGCACCATGGTGATTGGCAAAGAGTTAGAGATTCGCAAATGGTTGAGCAAGAGCCACTTGTACAGTAGTGCTTTTGTAGTGGATCGCAACGAGCAAGGCGACTTCATTCTCACAGGTGCAGGTTGGGGACATGGCGTAGGATTATGCCAAATCGGTGCTGCTGTAATGGCTGACAAGGGCTATACCTACGAGCAAATACTAGCTCACTACTTCCCAGGAAGCGAACTCAAGACTATCTAGCACTGATGGGCTAGAGCCCAGTAGTCATAGCATTATTCATATCATTATTATGCGTTTCGTGTCGGCTCTGCTGACACGAAACTGTTAATACAGACCTCACCTTACTATATTGACGCTTTCATAGAGATAGATATCCTGCGTATCAAATACTTATGAAACTCTATAAAAAATTCTACTTTTACAAAAAAAATGTACATTCTCTTGCATATATGCATTTTTTGTAGTAACTTTGCGCGATTAATTTCCCCAAAGGGAAATAATATTTTTTTCTACTCACAGATTAACGCGATCAATCATGGTAAAAAAAGTTGTATTTTTGGCGATGGCAATGCTGGTTGCTTGTTCTGCATGTTTTGCACAAAAAGCCAAAACTAGTCGTAAAAAAATAGTTAATCTTCGTGGAGAATACACCTACCATGTGCCTGAAAACATCACATTGGAAGACGCAAAACAAATAGCTCGTGAACGAGCAATCCAACAATGTTTGGCGGATGAGTTTGGCACCTTGGTCAGTCAGAACAACTCCACTATCATGATTACCAATAATGGTAAAACCGACACGAAAAACTACACCATTGGCGGTGTAGAAGTGAAAGGTGAATGGTTAGGTGATACCAAGGCAGCCGTGTATACTCCCAAAATAGACGAACAAACGGGCACACTCATTGTGTCTGTCAAAGTATGGGGAAAAGCACGCGAAATTGAAATCAAGGCTCAAGAAATATCGGCAAAAGTATTGTGCAATGGTACGGATGACCGCTATGAGCGTGAAATCGTGTATGAAGGAGATAGATTCTACGTGGCTTTTAGCTCACTCACTAGTGGATATTTGTGTATGTACCTAGTTGATGAAGATCAAAATGCTTTCTGTTTACTCCCCTACGCTGCAGAAAGTAATGGTAGCCACCGCGTAGAAGGTAACCTACGATACGTATTCTTCTCACCTGAACACGCAGAAGACGAAAATATCGTAGATGAATACATCATGAGTTGTGCTCGTGATAGCGAGATCAACATGCTATACGTAATATTTTCGCCTAACGAGTTCTCTAGGCCGTTAGAGGATATCACATCACAAGAAACTATCACATTACCAGTGTTAGAGGAATGGTTGCTCAAAACTCGCTCGCATGACACAGATATGCAACTACTGAAACAAAGTATCACCATTAAAAAAGCTAAATAATGAAACGACTATCACTACTGATTACCGCATTAGCGTATTGCTTCTCTGCGGTTTTATGGGCTCAGGCCACCGACGTAGAGCGTACATTGAAAGCTAAATATCCATATGTACAGTACTATCCTAATAAAAACGGATGGTATCTTTTGAAGCATGACAAAAATGGGCAAACATTCTATGGTATGGCCGATAGCAGAGGTAATATCATTGTATCACAAGGCCTAGCATACAAATTGTATGACGGATTCATCGAGTTTCATCTTGTGGACATGCAGAAAAAAGCAGCTCATGATGCATGGAAACTTAGCATGAAAGATTATGCGGTAGCACTCAAAAAATACGAACAAACAGAGGCCACCTATCAAGCACAACTCAAGGCTTATAACGAGAAAGTAGCTTACGCCAAGCGAGTTGCCAAAGAGCGTTACGACCAGGCTGTAGCACAAGCACAAAGCAAAGCTGAAGCTGAAGCTAAAAGTGCTAATAATGGCAGTCTACTGGGAAACATCGTGAGCGGTATTGGATTAATCACTGCCAAAGCTACCGCCGTTAAAAGCGTAGATTTTGATGCAATCCTGCAAAAAGTGATGGCCGAACAAAATCTGCTAAATACTCCTCCTAAACCATACAACCCCAAGCCTAATAAACCCCTCGAACCATCTAACGGACATTACTGGAAACCATTCTCGTTTCAACAACCCTGCCCATATGACGAAGTGGACTACGAAGCAATAACCATAAAAGGCGAATTTGCTGATGTAAAGAAAAATGGTAAATATGGCCTGATCGATGCTGAGATGAACCAAGTAATACCATGTAACAGCGATGCTAAAGTAAAGAAAGAACGATTTTCCAACAATAATCTATTAGTCTGTGTCAATGGAATGCATGGAGTACTCTCACCAACAGGAAAACAAATCCTTCCATGCGAATACACTGAGATTAAGGAGGTAGAGAAATTTCTTTTATGTAAGAAAGATGACAAATGGGGTCTGTTCACAGGCAACGCCAAAGAACTTTATCCTTGTCAATACCAAGATATTAATCTAGATCGTATCGGTGGTAAACTATGCTTGTTCACCCAACAAAAAGGGCTTTGGGGACTGACCGATTTCCGCACAGGAAAAGAGTTGTTACCATCCAACTTCTCTAAGATGGAAGCATTTGGTACTAACGATGAATACATCAAAACCATCAAGGACAATAAAGTAGGACTATACACAGGACGTGGCGTGCTGCTATTTCCATGCGAATTTACCAATATCAAGATTATCACCATCCCCGGCTTAGGAAACCTTTTTGAACTCAAGCAAGGATCTACCATAGGACTATACAATCAAGAAGGAGTAGAAATAATACCTATCGGCAAATACACATCCTACACGCCACTTGGTTCGTATTTCAAGGTCAGTAAGGGCAATCAGTATGGCGTATGTACAAGCAATGGCGTAGAGATTATCCCTTGTACATATAATACTGACATTCAATTATTTGCAAAAGCCAAAGTATTTGCTGCATCCAAGACAGAAGGAGCAACTCTACTGGCCTTTGATGGGCAAGAACTATTTGATCCTATTGCAGATATTCGTATCATCCAAGCAGCAGATGACTATATTTTGGTACAAACAGACAAGAAATTTGGCGCACTTAACTATGCCGGTAAGATGATTGTACCTACCAACTGCAGCAAACCAGAGCAAGTAGGAAAGAAAGTAATCGCCTATGCCAAGAAAAACGGGCTCACTCAAGAAAACCAACTACCTCTCGAGAAAGTCAATGATGTTCACATGCTCTATGCGCAACAACATGCGCAACACCTAGAGGCACAAAAAACCTTCAGCTTCTACGCACAAAACTACGTAGAGCGTATCATCAATGATTGGCAAAAGAAAGGCGAATTTGAGAAAATTGCAGATTGGCAGAAACGTGTTAACGTTGAAACACGCAAACAGATGGTCTATACTCTCACCCAAGAAGCACAAGCGGCTTATATTGAGAAGAATCAAAAACTGCTGCCAAAGGATCAACTATCCATAGTCGGCAACTATGACCCTGACAACGAGACATTCCGTATCCATTCCTCCTATAGCGACGAGGACATTCTTGTGCCTGTTCCTATGAGCGATGCACAAGAGTTTAAGACCATGTTTGCTACACTCAAAAGCAAACCTACCTTTTATGTAGAGAACGATAAACTAGGACTCGCCGAATATGCATTCTATCTCTCGAAAGACAAAGTATATACCTATAGCAATGAGGCATCGTTGCAATACAATATTGCTCAGGTAAATTACGACTTCGATGAGATATCCATTGAAACAAACACTACTGCTACTCGCAAAGGCAAACAAACCATATCCACCTCTACCATCTCCATTGGCCGATCAGACGTGGATATCAATATTCCACAAACGGGAAAACAACAAGCTAACACCTTCGTAGTTATCATAGCCAATACACACTACGACGAAGCTCCCGTCGTGCAATATGCATACAACGATGGTATTATCTTCAAAGACTACTGTATCAAGACATTAGGTATCCCCGAGGAGAATATACAATTCAAGGCGGATGCCACATTCAATCATATGCGCCAAGCTGTCAACTGGCTTCGAGAAGTGGCTCAAAACGATGTCTTAACCGAAGATAAGAAGATTATCTTCTATTATTCTGGGCATGGTATTCCAGATGAACTAACTCGAAGTACATACCTTTTGCCAAAGGATGGCAACCCTATTGATATCGCATCTACAGGGTATAAGATTAACGACCTATACGATATGCTAGCAGAAGTATCATCCGAAAGTGTTGTATTCCTAGATGCTTGCTTCAGTGGTTTAAGTAAATCTGGCGGTGCGTTAGCTAGCACCAAGGGAGTCGTTCGCGTGAATAGCCGCGTGCCACAAGGTAATAGTGTGATATTCTCCGCATCATCTAGCAACGAGGTGGCGCATCAATATGAGGAGAAAGCGCACGGATTATTCACCTACTACCTCCTCAAAAAACTGCAAGAAACAAAAGGAGATGTCAACTTCGATCAGCTCTTCGATTATATCAGAAAAGAAGTCGCACGCACCTCACTCACCAATGCTAAGATCAAGAAATCACAAACCCCTACTGTCGTTGCAGGCGTGAAAGCAAGTGATTGGAAGGTACGTACCTTGTTGTAAGAAACTTTTCTATTTTTCTTGCATATCTGCAAAAAAAACAGTACCTTTGCGCGATTTTTGGCGTTTTATGTTTTATGCGCAAGAATCCCATTGAAACTTTGAAACTTTAAAACATTTAAAACAGCCCATTAGGGCCTGAATATATGGACGCAAAATACAATCCTAAAGACATTGAAGCCAAGTGGTATCAATATTGGCAAGACAAGAAATTATTTCACAGCACTCCTGACGGTCGTGATGCATACACCATAGTTATCCCACCACCCAACGTGACAGGTGTGTTGCACATGGGTCACGTACTCAACAACACCATCCAAGATATCCTCGTTCGCCGTGCGCGCTTAGAGGGTAAGAACGCTTGCTGGGCACCTGGTACCGACCACGCTAGTATCGCTACAGAAGCCAAGGTCATCAAGCGCCTCAAAGAGCAAGGTATCAACAAGAGTGATCTCACCCGTGAGGAGTTTCTCAAACATGCTTGGGCTTGGACCGAGGAGCACGGAGGTATCATCCTCAAACAATTGCGTACACTCGGTTGCTCATGCGACTGGGATCGTACAGCTTTCACCATGGATGAAACTCGCTCTAAAGCAGTGATTGATGTATTCTGCGATCTATACAACAAGGGCCTCATCTACCGCGGACTCCGTATGGTGAACTGGGACCCTGAGCGTCAAACTGCCCTCTCCGACGAAGAGGTGATCTACCAAGAGGAGCATAGCAAGTTGTACTACATGAAGTATTATGTGGTGGAGCCTGTAGGCGAAGAAGCGAATGTAGAAGGCAACGTGGTACACCAAGATGAAAAAGGTTATTATGCAGTAGTAGCTACCACCCGTCCTGAGACTATTATGGGTGACGTGGCAATGTGTATCAACCCTAAAGACCCTAAGAACCAATGGTTGAAAGGCAAGCACGTGATTGTGCCTAAGGTAGGTCGTGTGATTCCTGTGATTGAAGACCGCTATGTGGAAATTGAATTCGGTACAGGTTGCTTGAAGGTAACCCCTGCACACGATGTGAACGACTACGCATTGGGACAAAAATATGACCTCACCACCTATGATATATTTACCGCAGATGCGCACGTGAATGTAGAAGGATTAGAGGCAGATATCTATCCAAACGTGGCTGCATACCAAGGTATGGACCGCTTTGATTGCCGCAAGCAGATTGTGGTAGATCTCCAAGCCGAAGGATTGGTAGAGAAAGTGGAAGACTATACCAACAAGGTGGGTTACTCTGAGCGTACCAATGTGCCTATCGAACCACGTTTGAGCTTGCAATGGTTCATCCGCATGCAACACTTTGCTGACATCGCGTTGCCACCAGTAATGAACGACGATATTGTATTCTATCCAACGAAATACAAAAACACCTACCGCAACTGGCTTGAGAATATCAAAGACTGGTGTATCTCTCGCCAACTCTGGTGGGGACACCGTATCCCTGCGTACTACGAGAAAGCATTGCTCGAAGAGACCGGCGCAGAAAACTATCCTGAGGATAAGATCATTGTAGCACCCAACATCAAGGCAGCGGCCGAGAAATCGGGCTTGAGCGTAGATGCCTTGGTACAAGACGAAGGTGCACTCGATACATGGTTCTCATCTTGGCTCTGGCCAATCAGCCTATTTGATGGCATTGAGAATCCAGGCAATGAGGAGATCAACTACTACTATCCAACTGCCGACCTCGTAACGGGCCCAGATATCATCTTCTTCTGGGTAGCACGTATGATCATGGCGGGTTATGAGTATATTGGCAAGATGCCATTCCGTCATGTGTATTTCACAGGTATCGTACGCGACAAACTCGGTCGCAAGATGTCTAAGTCATTGGGTAACAGTCCTGATCCATTGGATCTCATCGAGCGCTTTGGTGCGGACGGCGTGCGTATGGGTATGATGCTCTGCGCTCCTGCGGGCAATGATATCTTGTTCGACGATAGCCTCTGCGAGCAAGGACGTAACTTCTGCAACAAGATCTGGAACTGCTTCCGTCTCATTAAGGGCTGGGAGGTTGCAGACATAGCTATGCCAGAGACCAATCAATGGGGCGTAGAATGGTTCGAGGCAGTACTCGCCAAAGCGCAAGCAGAGGTGGCTGATCTCTTCAGCAAATACCGCCTAAGCGAAGCATTGATGGCTATCTACAAGCTCTTCTGCGACGATTTCTCAGGATGGTACTTGGAGATCATCAAACCTGCATACGGTCAACCAATTGATAAGGCAACTTATGAGAAGACTATCCAATTCATGGATACCATGCTCAAACTCTTGCACCCATTCATGCCATTCATCACCGAAGAATTATGGCAAGCTATTGAGGACCGCCAAGAGGGCGAGAGTTTAATGGTTTCTCCAATCAATGCTACACAACCGCTACACAACACTACACAACTGCTCAACGACGCTGCACAATGCTTCGATATCATCTCTGCTATCCGCAATATCCGTGCGCAAAAGAATATCTCTCCTAAGGAGGTGTTGACACTCGTTTGCCCAGAGGCATTGCCAGCAGTGGTAGTGAAATTGGCGAATGTAGAGTTGGCTGTAGGTGCGGAGAAGAGCGCTGGTAGCGCATCTTTCATCATCGGTACCACCGAGTACAGCGTACCATTGGAGAAGTTCATCAATGTGGACGAAGAATTGAAGAAACTCGAGGCCGAGTTAGCTCACCAAGAGGGATTCCTCCGTGGCGTGATGGGCAAGCTCAACAACGAGCGTTTCGTGCAAAACGCAAAACCAGAGGTGGTTGAATTGGAGCGCAAGAAGAAAGCCGATGCTGAAATGCGTATCGCTACGCTCAAAGAAGCCATCGCCGCACTCAAAGCATAAGAGAGTTATGTCTGTACACATTCAAAATAGTCGTATGACGACCACGCGCCTTCGCAAGATGAAGCAAGAGGGCGAGAAGATTGCGATGCTCACTAGTTATGATTATACCCTGACCCGTCTGCTAGATCAGGCGGGTATAGAGATGATCTTGGTGGGCGATAGCGCATCGAATATCGTATGCGGAAATCGCTATACACTGCCTATCACGGTGGAGGAGATGATCTTCCTCACCAAAGGTGTGGTTCGCGCAGCGGAGCATGCATTGGTGGTGATCGACATGCCATTTGGTAGTTATCAAGTGAGTGAAGAGCAAGCAGTTACCAACGCGCTGAAGATGATGAAGGAGTCGGGCGCCGACGCCGTCAAGCTAGAGGGTGGCGAGGAGATCCTGCCTGCTATCCGCCATATGGTGCAGGCGGGTGTACCCGTGATGGGTCACCTGGGATTGACCCCACAAAGCGTGAACCAGTTGGGCGGCTATGGCCTTCGCGGCAAAGGCGAAGCAGAGGCTGAGAAACTGCTGCGTGACGCAAAATTGCTAGACGAAGCAGGATGCTTTGCTATCGTGCTGGAGAAGATCCCAGCTGAGTTGGCTAAGCGCGTAACGGAGATGGTGAGTTGCCCTACGATAGGTATTGGCGCAGGCAATGTGACCGATGGTCAGGTATTGGTACTGCATGATATGCTAGGACTGAACGAAGGCTTCAAACCAAAATTCTTGCGTCAGTTTGCGCACTTGGGCGAAGCGGTGAGGGGCGCTGTAAGCGACTATATCGCAGCGGTCAAAGATACAACCTTCCCTAGTCAAGAGGAGAGTTATTAGGCGCGAAGCACAGTTTAGAGGCAATGATAAAGAAAAGCGTCAGGATTCTACCCTGACGCTTTCTTTATGCAATGCTTCCATCACTTCGCGGACAAGCGGCTCACTCAGTCCATGCTGCTTACCCTGCTCGAGGCAGTGCTGGAGTACCTGCTCATAACGCTCGGGTTGGATGACCGGTTCGCCATGTGCATGTTTCCACTCGCCAATCTCGCGAGCCACCTCCACACGTTGTGAGATGATATCCCACAACTGTTGGTCCAACTGATCAATATTTGCGCGAAGCGCTTCTAAATCTTTCATTTTCATGTCGTATATATAGTATCGCAACTACTGCGGTACCTTTTCCGCTGCAAAATTACACATTTTTTTGCACATCTCCAAAAAAAGCAGTACTTTTGCGGCATAAATACATAAGAAACTATGAAACTTTCAAAAATCATCATACTCCTTCCGATTTTTCTACTCTTGATCGGTTGCCGCACACAAAACACCCTCCTCTCTAGGGAGGGGATGGGGGTGAGCTTCACGCCCGATACCACCGCGCTCCCCTCTTTCCCCGCAGAGGCGCTGTATGTATTAGGTGCTCAATGGGAGGCGGATAGTCTATTGCAAGAGAAGCAAACAATTGCCGAGTATATGGAGCAAGAGCTCATTCGCCTCTATCCCGAAAAAGCATACAAGGGATATATCAATCGTCTCTGCTCAACAGCAGACCAATTGTTGGTCAGTTCGGCGCAACACCCTACTCTCTTTGCCCCCGAGCAACAGGAGATACGATTTGCACATGGTCAATCGCCCAGTGGTACATTATATGCAACACTCGATTCTCTATCTGTGGATGAGGAATTGCAAGTGCTAGAACTCACGCCACAAGAAGAGTCAGATTGGCAACGATTGCAAGCATTGGCACATAGTGACCAACCACTCACACGAGAAGCATTTGACACGCTCAATATTGAATTCTTCGAGGAAGAGAACATCCTACTTACACTTTTGCTATGGCGAGGCCCTCGCCTATTCTACCGTATTTTGCAGAGCAAAGCGCGTGCCGAGAAATTGGCGTATTACTACTATGGCGAGGCTACCAATAATGGTCGTCCAGGCGATGCTTTTAAGCATATCTATGTGAATGTGCTATTGCGCACTTATGTGGGCGAATGGATGTCACATGCGATTATGGATATCTTTTGGGAGTGGAAGAGCCCCAATGCTCCATGTGACCATTTTATGGATTTGCACAATAATATCATCGGTCGCCAGACGCGCTACGATGATTTTACAACTCTTGACGCACAGTGCAATGCCGATATGCGCCATTGGCTGCAATGGGGCGAGAATGTGCAACATTTCGTTCAGGACTCGGTGAATGGTCATCGCCAATCGTGGGATAAAGAGACGCCCACCTTCATCGTCGAGCCCGCAGCACAGCAGGTCAGCAATACGCAGTATATCTATTGGGATAAGTAGATCGGGCTAAGGGCTGCGATCTGTAGCCAGAGCATGTAGTCTTTTAAAACTTGATTTGCCCAACGGCGGAATTCAATACCACGACTACTTTTAACACGACAACCAACAGAAAGAATAACATCAAGGCCATAAAATTCAACCTGCCTTATAACTTCGCGATTACCTTCTTTTTGAACTATCGCAAATTTTGCGACAGTTGCATTAGATGTCGAATCGTTTCCAGTTGTTGTAGATTTTGCGACAACAGGATATAATTCTTCCTTCAATGCATTATTGATGTGCTTACCTATCGTTTTGACATCACGATCAAAAAGAATAGAAAGTTGTTGTCGATTAAGCCATACTGTTTCATTTTCTAGTTTTACTTCCAAAGACATTTGCTCAGTTGGTTGGTACAATACAATTTCGTTTGCCATAATTTTGCATTTTTTTTGAATTTATCGTTTGAATATTTTTAATACGAAATAAGAATTACGCTGCAAAGGTACTATATCAAACTGCTAAAAGTTGTCAGTATGTCAAGAAAAGTGAAAGAAACGTGCATTTTTTGTAGGGTAAAGGTTATAGCTGCAAATATTTATGGATGCCTCTATAATAATGCTGCAAAAAGTAGCGGCAATGGTGGATAAAGTTGCCGCCTATTTGCATTTTATAGCTTGCGAAATGCGTTGAATATTGATAAAAATATTTTTAGCACTTGCCGCTAGTTCTGCTGATTTTTTGTGTGCCTCTATATATTATAGTAATGCCGTATCTTCGGCATTTTGCTGTTTTTGTGCCGAAGATTGGAGAAATTGAAGAAAGAAATGGTATATACAACACGCGGAAGCATCTGTATTACAAGAACTTACGCGTGAGTGTTTTTTTTTGAAAAAAGTTTGTATGTGCTGAGTATAATGCTGAAGATTGTGCCGAAAGTGAAGTAATAAGAAATCCTATTTCTGCTTTACAAATTGTTTGTTATGAATAATGCATCCTCATAAAATCATCGTGTGATTTTTCTCTCGCTATATCTTGCGTTAAATAATCAATTTCTTGTTGAGCCCATTTTTGGACTGCTTGATATTTATGATCTACATATGGAGTTAATATACGAATCATATCTTCATGCAAAGGAATAGTAGAGCCTGTCCAAGACATAGTGCCCATATTGGAGGAGATGCCAGAGAGAACTCCAGATTCATCATCCGCCCCATATTTTTCAATAAGCCATTTGATAAGATTAGAAAAATCTGCACGAGGATTATTTTCTTCTGACACAAAAACGGGAGCCATATTTGCTAATTTGTGTCTTATTTGTACTTTTTCCTCACAATACTGTTGCAATTTTTCTGTAGGAACATATTGAAATAAAGGACCACTACCAAAAGAGAAACCAGAACCTACTTCATCTTTAACCTGCATAAAAAATATAGTATTATCTGTGAGAGCTTCAATGAAATCATCTAATATCGCGCTCTGATATGGTTCTTGTAACAATTCAGAATATAAACTGCTTAATTCATTATTATGTACAAACTCTTTTCCTAAAGTGTCAATGATTTTTTTGTTCATTTGAACTGCAAAATTTATATCTGTTTTGATATATTTTTTTAGATACTCTTTAATGATTGCAACGTATTCATAATTGCAACGTTTTTGACTATCAACTAGAGGACATTCCAGCAATAAGGTTCTGACATACTGATGCAATTCGTCATTTAAGACTTGTGTCCAATATCTATGCTTCATGACAAATTCTAAGATTTCAGAATTTTTATCAGGAAATTGTGTTATTAATGAAGGTAAGATTTTTTGCATCTGTGGGTTTGTAAGTCCCCATAATGACGCCAGATATAACGTTATATGTTCATAATTTATTTCATTTTTATTATATAAAGATAATAGCAGTTGATATGAATCCATGGCATCGTTTTCTATTGAAGCCAAAGCTCTTACATAAGCCCTTTTATATCCATTGTCCAATAAGTTTTTTATGTATTCCTGGATAGGAGATGCAAGATAACAAGAATGAAGAATATCATTTACAAAATTAGAGGAAAAGTCATCTATCATGGGACTTGCTATTTTCCAAACATTGCCCAAAAATGTTATTAAAACATTATCTGTAAGGAAAGGCTTTAATTCAGTAATAAAGAATCTACTTCCATGTTGCATCGCAACCAATGCTTGTACTTCATCTATATTATTGTAGATTTGATCATTTATAAAACTTTCGACTAAGGGATACATTAACTCATGTGCAATCTCTTGATATGATTTTCCATCTGTATATTTATCAAAAATCTTTCGTTCCGTATACATTAAGGTGTCAGCAAATACAGTTGGTTTTAATTTATTTATATATTCATTAATTTTTGTTTTTTGTTCTAAGGTGTATTCTGATTCATGGAAACGTAATAATTGCATGAGTAGTTCATACATTTTATTCCAATGCCAATTGATTTTAGGTGCAATTATATCAATCAACGGAAATAAATATTCATTCATTGAGTTTGTAGAACGCCAATTATGTACGTTATTTTCAACGAGACTACAGAAGTTATCTAATAATAAATCATCATTTTCCAACCATGATAAAAGCAATTCCTTACATTTACGCCAATAGTTGAAAATTTCTGCATATGTTTTTGGTTTATATGATTCTCTATGATGCCAACCAAATTTCTCTGCGCCTTCCAATCGAGTAAAATGATGATTTTTGAAAGCTTGATTGATTGCATTTATAGCTAAAACACGATGCCCCGCATTCCATAGTTCCTCTATTGTTTTTATCCGCTTCTCGAGACTAACTTCCGTATCTGGTAACATTATTGGAAATAATTGATTTAGTCCATTTGCAGAGTTATTAGACCAATGTTCATTTTCAGCTTCTGCAAATTGAGCCAACACAAATACCGCATCATCATAACTTTCACTTGCAAAACATAATTTATTCAGAGCGTACACCAAATTTCTTCTTATATCATCCTTAATATTTTCGCAAATCCAATCAGTGCTTTTTTCTTTGAATATATATCTTAAGCATTTAGCCACTTTCTCTGGGTTCACTGTAGCCATAGCGAGAAAGAGCCGTGAGCCCATTTCAGAACATACCACTTTCTCGCTGCAAAAAGACCCATTAGGCACACACATTATCTTGCTAATAACATTTTTAGCTGCATTACTTTCTTGCATCATGCTAATTCTCTGAGCAAACCCATCTTTCAAAATAGAAACTATCTCTTTAGGTTGAGTTTGAAAGTCGTTAAATAACTTTTCTAAATCAGCCACTGACATCTCCTCAAACCACTGTGTGACTAAACAGACGGCTAAAGGGAATGGTCTTATATTGATCCAATCGCCAGTATTTTCTATCAATGTGTTGCTATATTTTGTTATTGTTCGACTGAATAATCCTCTTATTTCATAACTATTCAACTCCGTGATGTGCGTTATTAATTCATTGTTTATTACAAAGTTATAAGCTTCATCGTTTTGATTCTCCGTTGGCATTGGTTGAAATAGGGCTAATGTTCTAATTGCCTGTATTTGAGAATTCCCTTCTTTAGAGGATTGTAATAACTTATCAACTAAAAACTGAATATTAATTAATCCATATTCCAAATTTTCATTATACGCATTGACGAGCAAAATAGCCATATATGGAAATCCGTCCGCTAAAGTTTGTATCTCATTGATAATATCACTTCCAGGTGATTTAACTACAATTTTTTGAGAAATATATTCATCAACCTCATGTTTCAAATCTGTTGCAGATAATTCTAAATTTTCACAGTATGGTAAATAAAATGAATCATATGGCTGATTGTTTACAACGATTAACCTTGTGGGCAATTTTAGTCTTCGTATATACTCGCTGCATCTTTGCAATAAATCATTTGGACAATCATCTATTACGAAAATTGATGCCTGACCAAGATTTATTATACTTCTAAACTCATCGTAAACACTATCAATTTTAATACCAGACTTACAATAATATATACGAGATAAATATTCAAAGTCTTTCTTCTTTTCTATAAAAGTTTCATATAATAATTTAGTTTTTCCAAAACCAGGCAATGCGGAAAAACGAATTATCTGCGCTCCTGTAAGTAGCTTGTTTTGCAGTTCCGTTGTCTTATCATTATGAATGTATTCACCTTTTGGATGTTCATTTAAAAAATTTATAATTGGAACGAAGTTCTTTTTGTGCGGTAGTTTTCTTCTTGATGTACCCTTTTCACCATAATTACCCTTTTCTACAAAATTTGATTCATTATCCTGTTCATACCAACTATTAGCCATCCAACCTTCATGCAAACAATAATCAACCACCATAAAACCGTTGCGGTAATTTACATTATTTGTTCCAATATTCATTCTATTTAATCCAGAAGCAATATTAAAATAAGTATTACCATGTTCATTCTCAATACCTCGTTCTATTCCTTGATGAGTATGACCTGAAAAACTAATATGAACAAAATCCGTTATGGCATTTAGTATTATTTCTTGTTGAGTCTTACTATGAACATTATCATCATAATTATTATGTCCCACTAGGATATTGATTGCACCATGGCTATATTGCACTTTTCTTTTAAATTCATTTATTTGCTCTATATTTATATTAACATATTCTTCTTTTGTACAACTAGCCCAAACAGTATTAATACTCATTATGTTAACAATTTGACCATCAATATTAAGGGAATGAAATGTTCCTAATTTATTCTGTGTATACTGATGGTTTTCATTACCATGTCCTAGATAATAATTATTTTCAAAAGAGTTGTAATCTTCTAGCCATGCAATATTATCTCTACTGAGTATACGCCAATAAAAATCTTCGAACAACTGTTCTCGATTAATATCCTGCAACATATCAATATCTTCTTGTGGAACCTTTTTTCTTACAATTTCATGGTTCCCCATAGTCATAATGAATCTATCCTTTGACAAGTGTAAAGAATCCATAAGAGGAGTTATGAATAGTTCATCAAACAACGTTAACCCTTCTTGTACATTTTTAAAAGAATTCCCATCAAAATCAAATCCTCCTTTATCCAAAAAATCTCCCGTATATATGACTAATTCTATTTTATTTGAAGCAGAAGAATTAATAGAAATTAACTTTTCTATCATTCTATCTCTTAACATTTCAACAGCAGCTTTTTTGTCTTTTGAAAGATGCACATCTGAAAAATGTAGTATACGCATAGAAGTTAATATTAAGACTAAAGATTAATAATTTGTATGGAGTTTCATTTATTCTATCATTTTTCATCAGTCAATTAGCACACTGATTATACGACGATAATAGTTTATTTTGTAGAAGGTAAGGGCGTTTCCTTTGTGGTCTTTGGATTATTGCCTATAAATAGAATGATACGGTTTATCTATATTTATTTTATTCCCACAAAATCACTCAATGGGCGAATTTTTGCCACATTGGTGTATGCACGCTGTTGGAGTTTGAGTTCTTGGTCATATGCTATCGTTTTAGTTGCATCGAAGCGTAACACTGCATAATATGGTGCATTTTCTGCGCTAAAGCCCAAGTCTTGCAATGTTTGTGCAGTCCAAATTTGGAATCCTTTTTTAGTCAGTTTGAACAATTGAGGATTTTTACCATTGTCATGCAACAATACATATCCTAAACGCTCAAAGCCCTTTTGTACAAGCAATGAACCTTTGCTATCGCCTGCACGTAAATAGCACAACCCTTTTTCCAACATTAACTGATAGTCTTTAGGGCGTGCGTGATTGACAAGTACCATCGTTTCCTCTGGTGTTTCACGCATTTTCTTGAGTAATTTTTGCGCCTCTGTAGGATTATCTAATAACTCTCGGCGCCGCTTGCTTAACTCAATAAAACTTTTATCTTGCTCTATGCCTATAAAGTTGCGACCTAACAGATTTGCTGCAATGCCAGTTGTACTACTGCCAGCAAATGGGTCAAGTATAGTATCTCCCTCGTTGGTAGAAGCTAATACAACGCGATAGAGCAAGCGAAGTGCTTTTTGTGTAGGGTGTTTGCCACAAGTCTTTTCCCACATGCCTACAGCAGGAATACGCCACACATCTGTCATTTGAGAACCGCCATTGAGTTGCTTCATGGTTTCATAGTTGAACTTGTGCGGTTTCTTCTCATGTTTGCGTGCCCAAATGACAAGCTCAGTAGAGAAGTTAAAATATCGGCACGACAAGTTTGGTGGTGGGTCTGACTTTTGCCAAGTGATGACATTTAGTATCTTATAGCCCAGTTCCTGCAAACAACGCTGTACAACAAATATGTTGTGGTGTGTGCCCGAAATCCAAATTGTGCCATTGTCTTTGAGTTTTGGACGGCACAATGACAGCCATTGTTTATTGAATTGATAAATGTGCTCAGGTGTTCCACCTTTGTCCCAGTCGCCTTTATCCACACACACTTGTTTGCCACTTTGCACACTGATTCCACCATTACTCAAAAAGTATGGTGGATCAGCAAAGATAGCATCCAAGGAGTTGTCGGGCAGTTGTCCGATAACCTGCATGCAATCGCCCTGATAGAGGGTGAAATCTTGAGTATTTGATTGGTATGCAGAAATCATAATTTTTCTAAAAGTTCCTTATATGGAGCCCAAGACATATAACGACCATCTCCATTGGGATAATTTACATCCTCTTGTCCCAAAATCCATTTATATGCCTTTATTAATACTTCGGGATTTGCGCCAACAGAAAATTGTAGTGATAAAATTTCATCAACAAACTCGTTGGGTTCCTCTCCATTCAAAGTTCGCTCCAATAGAACTAGTAATTTCTTAGCTGCAATAGGATTTTCTTCACATTTGAGTGTTATATCTTCTAAAATCTGCTTATGAGAAATTTGCCACAGTGTATTTTCCTTGGGATTTTGTATAAACACTAAAATATCTTCTCTTTTTAGTGTTCCAAAAACATTTTTACCTCCAGGCTTAGTAACTACAATCGTATGCCCATTATGGCACTTTTCTACTTCATAACCTCTATATGGAAGTTCAACAATTTTTTTTGCGAATTGTTTCCTTTCCATATTAGGTATTTCAACACTCAGCAAATCTATTTTATGTGTGTATATATTTTTGTGTGCCATATTATCTTACCTTTTGAATGAATTCTTCTATGGATGTCAAATTATATATACTTGGTATGATATTAAATGCCTCTTGCAATTTGTTCTTTGCAGAGTTCCAACCAATACCATCTGTAATCCACACAAACTCAAAACCATCTACAGCATTGATTTTAGGTGCAATATCAGAATAAGCACGAGCTACTTCGTTGAGTTTTGAGCCTCCGCCTGAATAGAAGTTAACCTCAATTAAGTAAATCTTTTGAGGAGTTTCAATAACAAAGTCAAAGCGTTTTTCGTCATCGCCTAATGCCTTTGTCATTTCTGCCCATTCACTAGAATACACCTCTGTACGATAGTCAATGCCATTGTTCTCAAAAATCTCAGCAACCACATTCTCCATAACATGACCACTGCGATTTTTGCGAGCATTGGAATCTAAACCTGTTTCTACACCAAATACATAGTCAACCAAATTAGTAATCTTTTGCGATTGAAAAACTTCAGCCAATCCTGTGTCATTTAGAAATTCCATCACACCATCTACTGACTCAAATAATGAGTCAAGTATGACGCACTCGCCCAATGAATTAAGAACCTTCTTTTTTCCTTCACTACGCACTGCAATCAAAATATCCATCACATTGAAAGCCGATTTATCGCGCCTCCAAATTGTTTCTACTGCACTTTGCATATCGGTTGCTCCAATTAAGCTATTAAGCATGCAAAGACTGAGTTTGATGTCTTCCACATTGTCGTGAATCTTATCAAAGTCGCAGAAGAAATCAAGTGTTTGATTTGTTTCTTTCAATTGCGACATAAAAGTTGCAAATTCTGCTGGAGTATGTGCTGCCATAATTAGATATAGTTTCGGATTAATAATTCGGTTAGTTTGCCTCGTTTATTTGGATTGGCATTGATACTTCGCGATGCCCAAACTCGTTCAATTTGATATTGCATATAAAGGTCATCAAAAAAGCCATCTTGACAATCAGAATTGCTCAACATAAAATGATGACCAGCGGCTTGTACTTGATCGCAAAAATCTTTCAATCGCTTTTGCGCCAAATCATTAAATGCTTCTTTGGTGTAGTCATTAAAACTACTTGTAGCATTTAGCGGACGATAAGGAGGGTCAAAATAGAAGAATGAATTGCCTTGTGCATGATTGAGAGTTTGAGTATAGTCGCCTGTCAAAATCTCAACCTTTTGCAGCTGTTTGCTATCTGCAAAAATTGTATTAGGGTCACAAATCATAGGTGTCTCGTAGCGACCAAAAGGAACATTGAACAAGCCCGCTTTGTTTACTCTGTACAAACCGTTAAAGCAGGTGCGATTGAGAAAAAAGAATAATGTTGTGTTGCGTATTGGGTCAAGTGCTTTCGTATTAAACTCCGTACGCATAAGCATAAAGAATTGTTTTCGGCTATCTTCTGAACGTAGCGAGTAGTACTCTTTTTGAATCTCAGCAAGAGAATCAACCAAAAGTTGTGGAAACTGTTTGACCACTTTATAGCATGTAGTCAAATCTTCGTTAATGTCGTTAATGACTGCCGACTGAATGTTGGAGTGTGTCTGCAACATATAGAAGAGCATTGCTCCTCCGCCTACAAAAGGCTCAATGTAAGTGACATTCTCCCATTGGTCAAAGTCAGCTGGAAGCATTGCTTCTAGTTGGTCAATGAGTTGAGTTTTTCCGCCAACCCACTTGACAAATGGTTTCGCTTTCATTGAAATTTTTATCTATAAAATATAATGTCTTGTTGTCTTATATTTTTATTTCTGTGCAAAGTTATAAAATTATTATCAATTCTATATGATATATACGAGTTTATAATTTCACTTTTAATCTCATGTATGTATAGATTGTTATCAAAAATTTTATCCAAAATAGGAATAATGAGTTTGCGCTTTACTCGGTTAAGATAAATTGCTCTGTCTTAAATATTCATTAAGGACTTCTCTAGCATAATAATACCCTCTTTCCTTGAAACGATTCCATGAAAGGATTAAAAGTGCAGCATAAACTACCCAAAATAACCACTCATCATAATAGTGGAACCCACATATGAAACCTACAATTAATACTGCCGTGAGTGTTGTCCTAGACCATGCATATTGAGCATTAAATGCAGGAACTCTACTATCTTCACAAGCATTAACTTTTCTCATAGCACATCCAAACATTTTTCGTGCAGAAGCATTCTGATCTTCTAGTTCTTGTTTTAATAGTTCTATTACATTCTCTGCTTCATAAAATTTAACGCGACTATAACCAGTCCAATTCTGGCCTTTTACTAATGTCAACAAGTTGTCAGATGGCATACCTTTTATTGTTCGATAATAAATACTTTCCATCAAACTACCAATGGAATTAATAAAGTATCCGACTATGTATCCTAAAGCCAAATACACTACACCATCAACTTCAATACTGCCTAAAACAAAATAGTTAACAATAGCAATACATGCTACACCTATTATGGCAGTGGAAAGCAAATCATAATATCTTATGTCCATAAATAAATGCCTTTAAACCGTTAATGTTCCAATATAATACCAATCCACGATAGTGTATACATTGGTAGTTTTAGTAATATTACATCTGGATTGCTTGCGTTTTAGACATGTAGGAGTATTG
>JAZNJI010000023.1:0-157459 GCA_045577965.1 Paludibacteraceae bacterium | reverse complement strand
CACCACTTAGGACCTTCAATTAAGACTGCTCCGAAAGCATTTAGACGCTCGCGAAGATGTTCATCTGCTGTTCGTTGTAAATACTCCATAATAGTTCTATTTTGTTAGAGGCTGCAAAGGTACTAAAAATAAATGACATATGCAAACTACTCGGTGTTTTTGATGTATTTTGTTCGGTGTTTTTGAGGTATTTTGATCTGTAATTTAGAGGATATTCTTACATAATTACGACAAACTTTCGGCACAATCGTCTTATCTCGCCCAATGGGCTCGAACGATTAATCGCAAGCGTTGTTTCGGTACAAAAACAACATATGCTTAATAAAATAAGCAAAATTATCACAAAAATGCTTATTGGATTAAGCATTTTTTGTACCTTTGCAGCGATTTTCAACAAAAGACTGAATTATGGAACAACTTCAAGCACAACATGTGCGACTTTTATCGCATGTAAAAACCAGATAAGATTTATTTGGAGAACTGCAATTTGTTGCATGCCCTTTCGCTGACAAATGTAGAGGTTGGTACGGAGCGAGAAACCTTTTTTGTCAATCAATTGTCTTATGCACACTCTGTGGAATATGCTAAACAAGGTGATTTTGTGATTGATCGCAAGTACACGATTGAGGTCGGAGGAGCGAGCAAAGATGGCAAACAAATCGCTAATGCTGATAACGCATTTATTGCAGCAGATGATATTGAATATGCTTTAGGTAATAAAATTCCGCTTTGGTTGTTTGGCTTCTTGTATTGATTTGGATTGATAGCTATAAACCTTCGGCACAACTTTCGGCACGAAGAAAAAAATAACAAAAAAATCACCCAAGCGGGAGGCGTTGGTAATCAACACCTTCCGCTTGCTTTAAGCGTCTTTTTATAGCAAAATTTACAAATCTTCGGCACAAAACTCCTTCCGCGCCGAAGATTTTTGCAGCATTATTATAGAGACACGTTTATAGAAAGCTATAAAAAGCCCACAGATGTGCTAGAGATCTCCTATGGTGGTCCCGAAACTCACAGGGAATTTCATACCCGATTTTGCAAAATATAGATTCTCGCAAAACTTTTTGCACATTTGCTTGCGAATATGCTCAAAAATTCGTACCTTTGCAGCGGTATTTACGGAAGAATCCAAATGCTATAAAGACTTTGGACAAGCTATCCAATCGTAGGAAGAGTATAAATAATTTTGGATAATTTTCTATAATATACTACAATTTTTGGAGCGAATAATAATTTTTGTCACAAATAAATATTTGTTTTTATGCAAGCTTTAACAGCAACTAACTTTACCTTCCCAGGTCAAACCAATGTGTACCACGGCAAAGTGCGTGATGTATATTTCATCGGTGAAGACTGCCTCGCTATGGTAGCCACCGATCGTATTTCGGCTTTTGATGTGATCCTTCCTAAGGGTATTCCATTCAAAGGTCAAATCCTTAACCAAATCGCGGCTAAGTTCCTCGATGCAACGGCTGACATCGTTCCTAACTGGAAGCAAGCCACTCCCGACCCTATGGTGACCGTAGGTGTTCGTTGCGAGGGCTATCCAGTAGAGATGATCGTTCGCGGTTACCTCTGCGGCTCTGCATGGCGTGCTTACAAGAGCGGCGTGCGTGAGATCTGCGGCGTAAAACTGCCAGAAGGCATGCGCGAGAACGAGAAGTTCCCTACCCCAATCATCACCCCTACCACCAAGGCTGAGATCGGTGCACACGACGAGGACATCTCTCGCGAAGAGATTATTGCTCAAGGACTTATCCCAGAGGCAGAGTACGAGCAATTGGAGAAATACACCCTTGCTCTCTTCGCTCGCGGACAAGAGATTGCTGCTAAACAAGGACTTATCCTTGTGGATACCAAATATGAGTTTGGTAAACATGGCGATCAAATCCTTCTTATGGACGAGGTGCACACTCCAGACTCCAGCCGCTACTTCTATGCAGAGGGCTACGAGGAGCGCTTTGAGGCAGGTGAGCCACAAAAGCAACTCTCCAAAGAGTTTGTGCGTGAGTGGTTGATGGACAACGGTTTCCAAGGCAAAGAGGGACAACAAGTACCAGAGATGACCGATGAAGTAGTAGCAGGTATCACCGCCCGCTATGTAGAACTCTACGAAGGCATCACTGGCGAAAAACTCGTCCTCGACGCTTCTGCTGAAGACCTCACCGCTCGCATAGAGAAGAATTTGACCGACTATTTAACAAAATAACCTACACGGATTATTAATAAACAACAATATCAAAATATAAACGACAATACTGACAACTTGCGCGGCAATCAATACTCCTGCCGCGCTCAAGAGGGCAATTGTTAATTAGTTCATAATTGAAGCAAAATATCCTTGCCGCTCGAGGGATATTGATTCGAGCGGAATATTGTCAATATTGTCGTCAAAAAAATATAATATTGTTGGATAAAATAATCATCGTTGTTGTTATAGACAAGAAAACATGGCTGGATTTTTTGGTACAATATCTACGACTTCTTGCGTCACCGATGTCTTTTACGGCACCGACTACCATTCCCACCTCGGTACACGCCGAGCAGGTATGGCAACATTCGACGCAGAAAAGGGCTTCAAACGAAGCATTCACAACATACAAAACTCTCACTTCCGAACCAAGTTCGAAGATGAATTACACGAGTTTAGTGGCAACGCAGGTATCGGTATCATCTCCGACACCGATGCACAGCCACTGCTCATCAATTCGCACCTTGGTCGGTTTGCTATCAGCACCATCGGCAAGATCAACAATATGGATGAATTAGTCAACCATTTGTTGAATCAAAACATGCACCTCACGGAGTTCAGTAGCGGACGCGTAAACCCCACAGAATTAGTAGGTTTGCTCATCGTACAAGGTAAAGATTTCGTGGACGGCATCGAGAATGTGTACAAGCAAATCAAAGGTTCATGCAGTATTCTCATTCTCACCGAAGATGGTATCATCGCTGCTCGCGATTCATGGGGACGCACACCTATCGTATTAGGTAAGCGCGATAATGCTTTTGCGATTGCCAGCGAATCATCCTCCTTCTTCAATCTCGGCTTCCAAACCGAGTACTTCATGGGGCCTGGTGAGATTGTTCGCGTATATGCTGACCACGTGGAGCAATTGCGCAAACCCAACGACAAGATGCAGATTTGCTCTTTCCTTTGGGTGTATTACGGTTTCCCTACCTCCGACTACGAAGGTCGAAATGTAGAACAAGTGCGCTATGCTTGCGGTCATGCTATGGGTAATAGCGATGATGTGAAAGCCGATATTGTCTGCGGTATTCCTGATTCAGGTATTGCTATGGCGATTGGTTATTCGCACACTTCGGGCGTGCCTTACCAACGTGCTATCACTAAATATACCCCTACTTGGCCACGTTCTTTCACCCCATCGCAACAAGCCACACGCGACCTCGTTGCTAAGATGAAACTCATTCACAACTACTCTATCCTACGTGGCAAGAGTGTTCTCTTCTGCGACGATTCTATCGTGCGTGGCACGCAACTTCGCGACAACACCCGTTGTCTTATAGAAGCAGGAGCCAAAGATGTGCATATGCGTATTGCATGTCCACCTATCATGTATGGCTGTCCATTCACCAACTTCACCACATCGAAGTCGGACATGGAACTCATCACCCGCCGTATTATTGCGGACTTGGAAGGCGAAGAGGCAGCCAATAACCCAGAGCGTATCAAGGCATATGCGACGACCGACTCCTTGGAGTACCAACGCATGATACGTGCCTTGCGCGACCGCTTCGCACTCAAGTCACTCAAATATACCAAGATAGAGGACCTCATTGCCGCCATCGGACTACCCAAGTGCAAAGTCTGCACCTTCTGCTTCGACGGTGCCAACCCACAAGAGTAACAACATTGAACAATACTGAACTATGTTGAACAATACTGAACCCTTTAACAACGAAAAGTACATTCTCCGTCAGTCGGAGCACATAAAAGAGCGTATTGCGCAGTTTGGTAACAAACTTTACCTCGAATTAGGTGGTAAACTCTTTGATGACTATCATGCTAGTCGTGTACTACCTGGTTTTCAACCTGATAGCAAACTCACGATGCTCACTCAACTCCGTGATACCATGGAGATTGTTATTGTCATCTCTGCTGCCGACATAGAGAAGAACAAAGTGCGTCAAGACTTAGGTATCACCTACGATGTGGATGTATTGCGTCTGAGAGAGGAGTTTATGAATCGGGGCTTCCTCGTTAACTCCGTGGTTATCACTCACTATAGTGGTCAAGTGTCAGCACAGAACTACAGCCAACGCCTTGAGCGTCTAGGTATCAAGACCTACTTCCACTACACCATCGAAGGCTATCCACACAATGTGGCACTCATTGACTCCGCAGACGGTTTTGGTAAGAATGATTATATTGAGACCACTCGTCCATTGGTGGTAGTCACCGCTCCTGGTCCGGGTAGCGGTAAGATGGCAGTTTGTCTGAGCCAACTTTACAACGAGCACCAACGCGGCAATCAAGCGGGATATGCTAAGTTTGAGACTTTCCCCGTGTGGAATCTACCACTCAAACACCCAGTCAACAAAGCTTACGAAGCTGCCACAGCCGATCTCAATGATGTGAATATGATTGACCCATATCACTTGGAGGCATACGGAAAGACGGCCGTTAGTTACAATCGTGATTCGGAGATATTCCCTGTATTAGATGCTTTATTTACAGGCATTTACGGTCACAATCCATACAAGTCACCTACAGACATGGGTGTAAACATGGTGGGCTTCTGCATCGAAGACGACGCGGCATGCCAAGAGGCGAGCAAGCAAGAGATTATCCGTAGGTATTACCATGCGCTGAACGATTTTGCCAATGGAGATATAAGTGAGGCAGTAGTCAATCGCATTGGTCGATTGTTTAAGCAAGTTGGTATCAGCACTGCTGATCGCTTATGCACAGTGGCAGCTAAGGAGCGCAAGCAACGCGATAACAGCACAGCGGTAGCCGCTATTGAATTACACGACGGCCAGATTATCACTGCGGAGGCCTCTCCCCTACTCGGTTCTAGCGCTGCACTGCTACTCAATGCGACAAAGTATCTCGCAGGTATAGATCACGATGTAAAACTCATCCCTCAGGAGATGATTGAACCTATTCAGCATACGAAGATCAGTTATCTGCGTGGTCGCAATCCACGCTTGCATACAGATGAAGTATTGGTAGCGTTATCGGTATTGAGTTTGCACGATGAGAACTGCCGCAAGACCTTGGAGGCTTTGCCTCAGTTGGCTGGTTGCCAAGTGCATTCCACCGTCATGCTATCGGAGGTGGATAGAAAAATCTTCCGTAAATTGGGTATAGAACTGACTTGTGATCCTATAAGAAAATAAAATATACTACCTTATAACAATCGCACCCGTGAGGTGCGATTGTTGTATTATTTAATATATGGTGCAAAGGCAGAATAGTAGTATTTCATCCAATTTTTAGAAGATTGCTGATACCACTTGTAAAATGTCTTATCATCTAGATTTCCTTCGACCCATTGTTGGTAAAGCGGTAGAAAATCAGATTGAATCTTCGTTTCGACATTATTGGTAGATGTCATAAGCGCAGGTTTGTTCTCATTACCAACTAAAATAGTCTGCAGGGCCACATAACGTTTGCCATTACTAATATGCATGGGGAATGCCCATTGGTCTTTTATTTGGAGTGAAGCATCGCACATCTCGCTATGAAGTGCCTCACCTTTCTTAGCCTTCGGATTACGCGCAGTCATATACGCAGGTAACGAACTGCTATTCACTAATAGCGGTATAGCTACAGCACACGCAGGATACCCCAATGCAGACCACATGACGCTATACTTAGGATCGCTGCCGGCATTGACACCTTGAAAACAAATAACAGCAGATGTGATACGACGAGGAATATAATCTTGATCTACAATATATTGAGGTGCATTTTCTTGGAAGTAATTGACTCCTAGCACCTCATGACGATACTTACGAGAGAAGAGGTTGATAGCATCTATAGGAGTCATCTCACGCTCGCGAGAAAAAGCCTCTTGCATGATAGCTGAAGCTGTTTGGTAGCGCTCCCAGCCCTCGTAATCTTCGTATCGACCTGCGAAGCTAAAATTGGTGACCACGCGGTAGCCATTCGCCTCCTGATTGACATCATATTTGATATAGCGGTGGTTGTTCATCTCGTAGTAAGCAGCTCCACCCTGTGCATCGATGACGCCGAAATTGGCCTCAACGCCCCATGGTTGGGGATAAGTGGTGAGCCATGCCTCGAAATCCTCCAAAGTCGCACAAGCACCTAGGGCATGGTACATGAGTTCGCCCTCACGATCCATCTGGCAATCAAGCTGATCTTCGCGCAGGTTGTAAGAAGCGGTATTCATGATACAGAAGCCTGCCTCGTTCATACCCGCCCATACTTCACCATCGAGCATAGGAGAATTGACCAATCCAATGAATGAATATTTAGGGCCCTTAAAATGTGCGATACGGTTGTTCAGTTCGCCAGTATCACGATGTTTGAACATCATTGGTTTACCTGAAGGCGTAGCATTGCCACTAATAATAAATGATGTACAGGCCCATGCTATTGTACATGAAAAAAGTAGTGTAGTTAATAAGAAAATCTTTTTCATACTTATTTGCAATTTAGCTCCAGTTCTCTCCAAAGTGTATCGTCTGGCACTGGAGCAATAATGGATATTGATACTTTGCTTACGGGATGGATAAACTCAATCTTACGAGCATGTAGAGATATGCCACCATCGGGATTACTACGCTTTGCGCCGTACTTTAGATCGCCTTTGATAGGGGAGCCAATAGCCGATAATTGACAACGAATCTGATGATGGCGTCCGGTTTCGAGGTTGATCTCTAGAAGGGTATAGCGTTCGCTTTGTGCAATGGTTTTATAAGAAAGAACAGCATGCTTTGCATCCTTAGTATCTGGTTTGACAACGAAGGATTTGTTTTGTTTTTCGTTTCGCCAAAGGTAATTCTCCAGGCGTCCTTGCGGAGTAGGTGGCGGCGATTGAACGATAGCCCAATACGTCTTTTTAATTTTCTCGTGGGACTTGAACATCTCATTGAGGCGAGAGAGTGCTTTGCTAGTTCGTGCAAAGAGCACCACACCTGTAGTAGGACGATCTAAACGATGTGTTACACCTAGAAATACCTCGCCTGGCTTCTGGTATTTCTCTTTGATATATGCTTTTACTGTCTCGGATAGCGGCGTATCGCCTGTCTTATCGCCTTGCACAATCTCGTGGCAGGTCTTGCTGACAGCTATGATATGGTTGTCTTCATATAATACCTTCATATCAGTTTAGTGTTTAGTGTTTAGAGCATTTTCTACTTCGTGGAGGGGTATGATAACGAAGTCTCGTTCTTGCATTCGAGGATGTGGGAGGGTAAGCGTAGCAGAGTTATGAAGTATGAGTGATGAGTGATGCGTGGCTTTGAGCAAGTCAATGTCGATCACACGGTCGTGGTAGATGCCATTGACAGATTTCTCGGTTCGTCCCATATCACGTTCGATTTGCTGGGTAATGGTTAGTAGCTCTTCTGGAGAGTAATCAGTCTCGCATACAGCCACGATATTGGCGAATTCGTTGTCTGAGACAAAGCCTTGTGGTGCACTGCGATAGATAGAAGAGCATGCAAGGCAGTCCCCAACTCGCTCGTGGAGCAACTGAATGGCTGTGCGAAGATTTGCTTCGCGGTCGCCAAGATTGGTTCCTATGCCGAAATATATAAGCACTATTATTGGATATCGGCTACCGAGACAAAGTCATAATCAATCTTCTCGCCCATAGTCACGAGCATGTAGAATGGCTTTTTGTCCTCATCCCTCATAGAGTCCACCACAATACATGTCATCCCTTTCACTTGCGTGATTTCGCGCGAGTGGTCGTGTCCCGACCATACCATATCTACCCCATGCTGGGTAAAGAGGTTAAGTAGTGCATATGTCTCTTCTTGCGTGTAGTTGGAGGTATGTCCTTGCGAGCCATCACGTTTGAAGAAATGCGTATGCGTACATGCTACGATATGGCGAAAATCCTGCTTATCAGCCCACTCCAGTGTCTTGCGAAGCCATTGTAATTGTTTACTTCCTACTGTACCATCGGCAGAATCGTAAATAATAAAGAGGTCTTGTTTGCCAGTAGGAGTTTTGACTATGAAGTAATAATTGCAAGTCTTGAATGTATTGATAAACTTATTCCATTGTTTAAAATAAATATCGTGGTTGCCACATACTGCCATCAGTGTATCGGGCTTAATTGGAAGAATGGTGGACAATGGATGACGCTCTAACGCTTCGTTGACAAATTCAAAATCGGTTCGTGCATCAATAATGTCGCCTAAATGCACAGCTACGGGACATAGCATATCCATGCGATAAGTATTGATAAAGTGTTCCCAACGTGTGCGCGTCTTGGTAATATGCGTATCAGTGCAAACATATACATGATAATCATCTGATAGGGCTTGTAGTGTAGCATAGCCATACTTGTCGTTATATTCTTTGGACTGCTCAAAACGCTCATCAATCGTAGGTGAAGTACCTGCAAACATACCCACCATATCCAATCGTGCATCAGGACCACATGCGGTGAAGATGGAACCTAGAACAAGGAGCAAGGAGCCAAGACAAATTTGTATATTCTTTTTCATAATTTCTAGTTTTTTACAATAACATTACATTATCCCTTAAAATCTATATTCTGCACCAGCTCGGAGTTCTGCTCCATAGTAATGAGCATTAAGATGGAACATACCCGCTAATTTATATTTGCCTGAGAGGCGTACACGCCAATGGTCATTAATATCATACCATCCACCCAAATAGAACATCGGTTGCCATACGCGTTCTACCTGATAGTTGTCGATATTTGCCACACACACACTAATGTTCCATGGTGAAGTACGAGGACGAACAAAAGCTTCTACGCGATATATTACATTGAATGGTTCAAGAATCATCTCATCTTCGGAGTGAAAAACATATGGCTGTGGAATAATAATGCGTGTGGACATACCTACTTGTACATTGACATACTGCATCTTATATCCAAGTGATAGTGCGTGGACAAAGTCATTGAAATCATCGCGCGATACCCAACGCGCCATCACGCGGTCTTCCAAATATAGTTCGCCGACAGGTAAAATAAATTTAGGACGCAATTGTACGCCCACAGTATGAAAATTAGCGGTACTGGTTCGGATACTGGCTTGCATATCAAAATGAGGATTGATAGGCAAGTAGGCATCAATATCAAAGTTAGCATACGAACCATAGGTCAAATTATGCCCATAGCCAACATGTAGTGACATGCTGTATGTAGTATCTCCTGGTTGCACTTGCGCTGTTGCCACAGATACAAAGAGCAAGGAACAAAGAGCAAAGACAAAAATGTTTTTTTTCATATAAATATTGATTTTATAATTCAATTACAGTTATTCCAGCGCCACCGCGGTCAGGATCACCATCGTGGAAAGATATATTACCAGATTTGAGTCGTCGCATACTTTTCTGACGCTCAGCAAGGTAATCACGCACTACTTGTTTGAGTGCACCAGTACCCGTACCATGTAAGATTGTCACTTGCTCGGCATTCACCATCAAAGCATCATCCACATAAGCAATCAACGTTTCAAGTGCCTCGTCCACACGCAATCCGCGGATATCTAGTTCGCGTTTAAAATTCAGTTTTTTTCTGCGCAGCTCATCCGCTACGTTGCTGCTAACCATTTTGGGTTTGAGTGTATTGCTTTCCTGAATCAACTTAGCTGGATTATTGGTTAGCATTTTCAGGTCACGAAGATCGCGAAGCACTTTATTTTGTTTAGAGTTTAAGTTAGTAGTTTCGTTAGACTTACTAGAAGTACTAGATTTACTAGTTTTGCTTTCCACTTTAGTCTTCAGCGTTTCTACTTTTTGTCGGGCGGCTTGGGTGGCCTTCTTCTCGGCTTTTGCCTCCTTTATCTCGCGGATAGTGCGCTCAATCGTAGCATTGCTTTTTCGCAAAAGGTCGGCTGCCTCAGCGTTGGCTTCCTCTAAGATAGCACGTTTCTTGGCTTTAATACCAGCCATCTGCTCCTCATAGTGCGCAATCTTCTCCTCGAGGTGTTTCTCCTTTTGGCGGATATTTTGGCGTTTATTCTCCCAATAACGTTTATCGCGCGCAATATCTTGCAGATGTTTGTCGTAGTCTATATGCTCCTCGCCCACAATGTCAGTAGCTCGTTGAATAATCGTTTCGGGCAAACCAATCTGACGAGCAATCTCTACCGCAAAACTACTACCTGCCTGACCAATAGACAGTTGGAAGAGAGGTTTAAGTTTTCCTCTGTCGTAAAGCATCGCGCCATTGATAACACCTTCAGTTTGTTCGGCATAGTGTTTAAGATTGCCATAGTGGGTGGTTATCACACCAAATGCGCCTTGCTCATTGAGTTGCGTAAGTACCGCCTCCGCAATAGCTCCACCAATCATGGGTTCGGTACCTGTACCAAACTCGTCGATGAGCAACAGTGTATCGTGATTGGCAAAGCGTACAAAGTGCTTCATGTTGCGAAGGTGAGATGAGTAAGTAGAGAGATCGTCTTCGATGGATTGCTCGTCGCCTATATCAATCAGCAATTGCTTATATATCCCCATCTTGCTCGCCTCATTCATCGGCACTGCTAATCCACATTGCATCATGTATTGCAATAGCGCTACTGTCTTGAGGCACACCGACTTACCACCCGCATTGGGACCACTGATAACGAGAATACGGTTGTCGGTAAGGCGTATAGTGAGGGGTACTACTGTCTTTCCTTGACGACGAAAATTGAGCAATAGCACAGGATGATATGCCTCACGCCAATCAAGCAATGGCTGCTTAGTAATCTCAGGAACAATAGCATTTATATCTAGTGCAAAGAGGGCTTTAGCGCGCAGGAAATCGACATCCGCAAGGTAATTCTCTGTAGCAAGGATATCTGGAATTTGCGGACGTATCTCAGCAGTAATAGATATTAGAATGCGTACACGTTCGCGGCGCTCTTCGCCTTCAAGTTCGCGTATACGATTGTTGGCCTCTACCACTTGTTGAGGCTCAATAAAGACGGTTTTACCTGTAGCCGATTCATCGTGGACTATACCACCTATTTTGCGTTTGTATGCAGGTGGAACGGGTAATACCAGCCGCCCTTCACGCATGGTTGGCGCCGCATCTTTGTCGAGGATGCCTTCGGCTTGTGCCTGACGGAGAATGGCATTCAGTGCACGGCTGACAGAGCCTTGTGATGCAGCAATCTCTTTGCGAATACGTGCAAGTTCGGGTGAAGCGTTGTCACGCATCTTGCCATAGCGGTCAAGCACTCTATCAATCAAGGTGACGAGGTTAGAAGGCGACGAGGTTATGAGGCTAGAAGATAAGATTGGATATTTTGTCTTATCTAAAGTAGCGAAAAATCGCTCTATATGAGCGGCATAAGAGAGGAGTTTGCTTAGGGAGAAGAGCTCTGCTTCGTCCATAAATAGTCCCTCAATACGAATACGTGAAAGTGCTTCTCGCAAGTCGTAAATATCACCTTGTGGGAAAGTGATAGTAGGATCAGTTAAGATAGCCATCATCTCCTGCAATTGACGCAGAAGTGATTGGATGTCAGAATAATTCGTTAGCCACTTCATTTGCTCTACCCGCTCGCGCCCTAATGAAGACGTGCAACAGCCATTGAGGTTGTCGCGAATAACTTGGAAGTCGATCTTATGTTCAATATTTTGAGGGTAAAGCATAATTGTTATATCGGTGCGCTGCTAGAATTCCTGTGGGTATGAAATGATGATGTCAAACTCCATGTCAGATGGGTTGATTGTCGTATTTTCCTCATACGCAAAATCACTCATACGGAAATTAAATTCAGCCCAACCTATTCCGTAAGTAAAATCAATCGTTTGGGTATAGAAGAGCCAATCTCCTTCATCTGTAGGTTCTTCAACGTGCAAGACGTATGGTAATAGGTGCTTGCGCGCATAGTAATAGTCCATGCGATCGTACACCACATAAGCTTTTACTTCGCCATAATCGAAGACTTGCTCAGTAATTTCGGGCATATCAACAACAGCATAAAAGTAATTATTGTTGAATTGGTCGCTAGTACCTTGCTGAGTATATTGCCATTCACTAGCATTAACTCGAACGGAAATTGTTTTGAAAGTAACATCTCTTTCGTCACAACTTGCAAAAACAATCAATGCAAAAACAAAAAACAAAATCTTTTTCATATTCATAATTGATTTAATAATTCCGCTACAAAGGTACGAATAAATTGCAAGATATGCAAATTATACTTTAAAGTTTAATGTATGCTTTTTTCAAATTAGCTTAAAACTTTCTTAATCACTAACTAATCACTAAGTAATCACTAACTAATTACTAACTAATCACTAATTATTTATAGTCTAAAAGAAGTATTATAACCAAAAAGGGAAGGGAAATCTAGTGTACAAAAAACGTAGATAATACATGCCAAAAGCAAATATAAAATATAGAAAATAAACAAAGATGTTGCGTATGTAATAAAAAAATTGTATCTTTGCAGCAAAATTAGAATTATTATGAAGAAATATTTATTACTACCTTGTCTTTTGATTTTAGCCTTGGGTTTAGAAGCTCAGTCTAAAAACCCCGCCTTTGTGCAATACATAGAAAAATATAAGGATTTAGCCATCAGGCAACAAATCAAGTACAATGTACCAGCAGCCATCACGATGGCGCAGGGCTTGCTGGAGTCTTCTGCAGGTACATCGGAATTAGCCACAACGGCTAATAACCACTTTGGTATAAAATGCACCTCCGATTGGCAAGGACGTACCGTAACTAAGGATGATGATAAGGCAGGCGAATGTTTTCGCTGTTATGCAAATATCAATGACTCGTATGAGGATCACTCGCTGTTTTTGTTGCGTCCGCGCTATAAATCGCTATTTGCCTTACCATTAGGAGATTACAAGGCATGGGCACATGGTCTAAAAGCATGTGGATATGCTACCGACCCTAGTTATCCCGAGAAGTTGATCCGACTGATTGAATTGTATGACTTGCAAGCATTAACCTTCGATAAGAATCTATTAGCAGGAGGGTTTGTAAGTGAGGGTGATACCACCTGGAGTGAGCATCAATCAGATATCATTGCTCATGCAGCACAAGGTGGGATTCGCGATTATGTGTATCCCCCTATGGAAGACTTGGAACTATATAATGATCATGCATCGGGTTATCGCAATGGTGTGCGATTCGTGATCGCTTCGGAGGGCGAGACCTTTGCCTCGTTGGCCTATTACTTGAATATGCGTGAGAAGACACTGCGCAAATATAATGATGCGTTAGATACCCGTGAGTTGGAACCGGGTGACATGGTATATGTATATGCCAAGAAGAATAGAGCAGGCAGAAAATTCAGTTATTGTTACTTCCGTCCGGGTGATACGGCATGGAGTATTTCTCAGAAATATGGAATTAAGATGAAGAGTTTGTATAAGTTGAATGGCATTCCATATGGAACTCCTCTGAAGACTCAACAACGTCTTCGTTTGCGTTGATAGATGGCTAAACACAAAGCAGAATCCATAGGTACACTTCTGGCCGAATATTTCCGTGGGACAGAAGCCGAGACGACCTTGCTAGAGCGCAAAATCCCTTCGTTGTGGGAAGAAGTATTGGGCAAGGCAGTAGCGCAGTTCACGGGCGAGATAGAAGTAAAAAATGGTGTGCTATATGTGCATATTCATTCGGCAGCATTGCGTCAGCAGTTGTTTGAGCAACGCTATACCATCGTAAAGAAACTGAATGAAGCATGCAAAGCAAAGGTACTGACAGATATACGATTGCTGGGTTAAGCGACAAGTATGCGCATAGAAGAATTGGCATTGCAACGTAAGCATTATGCTCATCTGAAGGATGATGAGTGGCGTTTTATGTTGCAACAAGTAGAAGGTCGGCAACGTACGCGAGATAAATTGCCAAGTTTCGCAGAGATGGAAGATTGGTGGTATCCCATAAGACTATCGTGTGAGCAATGTAGTAGCGAAGTTACCGCTCGCTATAAGGCGGAGTTGGTGAGACGAGAAACGAGTGGAGTGTTGGTGGATTTGACCGGAGGTTATGGAGTGGACACATACTTTATGAGTGAACATTTTTCGGAAGCGCATTATGTAGAGAAAAATGATGAGTTGTGTAGGATTGCGCGCCATAATTTTGCAAAAAATCGTCCACAGATTCAAGTGCATCATGCTAGCGCAGAGGAATTTTTAGCCACGTATAGCGACTTAGCAAACGCCGTTATATATATAGACCCCGCTCGCAGGGATAGCCATGGCGGAAAGGTATTCCGAATAGAAGACTGTGTACCCAATGTGATAGAGCTACAACCGATGCTAGGAGAATCCCAAAAAGTATTTATAAAATTGAGTCCGATGCTAGATATTACTGCCGCACTGCGCAGTCTGGATATGACTTTTGATGTGCATATTGTAGCGGTAAAGAATGAGGTAAAGGAAGTGCTATTGGTGGAAACGAAAGGCGAAAGTGAGATATATGCGACTAATATTCTAGATGGCGATGAGAGACAAGTGTTTAGTTTTAGTGCGGATGAAGAAAAGCAATCACATTGCATGATGTACAGCAGAGAGCATAACTTATTAAGTGATACAGGTATATATATATATGAGCCGAATGCTGCTATCATAAAAAGTGGTGCATTTAAGTTGGTCGGAGCGCGATATGGATTGCACAAAATGGGTCCGAACACCCATTTGTATATGGGGAAAGATTATGTTGTAGATTTTCCAGGTAGAGTATGGGAAATCTTGGAGACAAACATAAGAGAAACAAAGGGGATAGGTGCAAACGTAATGACTCGAAACTACCCTATGACAGCGGATCAACTTCGAAAGAAATTGAAAGTAAAAGATAGCGACACACACACTATCATAGGTGCTCGACTAGGAGACAAACCCACCCTATTTTTGTGCAAGAGAGTATGAACAAATTATTAGGAAAAACATTAGAAGAACTACAAGCTATAGCCCAAGAGATTGGTTTGCCTCGGTTTGCTGGTAAGCAGTTGGCAGAATGGTTGTATGTGCGTCGTGCAGTGAGCATTGACGAGATGACCAATATCTCGCTGAAAGGGCGAGAAGCACTGAAAGCGAATTATAGTGTAGGTCGTCATAAGGCTGTAGCTGAAGCGGTGTCAGAAGATGGGACAAAGAAATATCTATTTAAAGTAGGCGAGCAATATATAGAATCGGTGTATATCCCTGATAATGATAGGGCCACATTGTGTGTAAGTACCCAAGCAGGCTGTAAGATGGGATGCAAATTCTGTATGACAGGCACTTTGGGCTTTCATGGGCATCTTATGGCTGCAGATATATTGAATCAGATATTTTCCATTCCTGACTCGGATAAACTGACTAATATTGTGTATATGGGTGAGGGTGAACCAATGGATAATTTAGACAATGTATTGCGTTCGCTGGCGGTTATGACAAGTGCTTGGGGCTGCGGTTGGTCACCCAAACGTATCACCGTATCGTCTGTGGGAATAAATAAGGGTTTGAAGCGATATATCGAAGAATGCGATTGCCACTTGGCTATTTCTTTGCACAATCCATTCGCAATTGAAAGACAGTCAGTTATGCCAATTGAAAAAGTAAACCATCTGAGTGATGTAATTGGCTTGTTGAAGGAGTATGATTGGTCGCATCAACGACGTGTAAGCTTTGAATATATATGCTGGAAGGGGGTAAATGATACCATCAAACATGCCAATGAATTATTGCGCATGTTGAAGGGTTTGGATTGCCGTATAAATTTGATACGTTTCCATGCATCACCCACGTCCAACACACAAGATACATTAGCCCTGCCCTCATCCGATGAGCGGCAAATGGAATGGATGCGCGACTATTTAACAGACCACGGCATAACTACTACCATCCGGCGTAGTAGAGGCGAAGATATATTGGCAGCCTGTGGCATGCTGGTGAATGCGCTAAAGAAATAATATTACCCCACATAAAATACACGAAAAATGCAGATATATTTGTATATCTGCTTTTTTTTTAGTACCTTTGTCGCCCAAATGGGCAATATTATTCAATACATCATCGAATTCCTACTATACGGCAATCAAGAGGCCGCTAACCTCGTGGGATACACTAGCGCAGAAAGCGATTGGGAAAAGTATCGTGTAGTTGTTGTACCCAATGGTCAACTGGGGAAGAATATCGTAGTGCCAGATTTAAGCGATGTATATGTAGAAACGATAACGCACGATGGTGATGAGCGAAGATTTGTGATTCATACAGATATTATCTACAACACGTTCTTCTTTATCTCACGGGCAGAGGAGTTGATCAATCCTCAGCGCGATGATCATGGGAGATTCTTGGCACAATACTCTATTTTAGGAGAGAACAACCGACTGATGATTCCTACTGTGGATGAGTATGCACGGCTATTGATGAAGTTGCTGGGATTACAGTTACCTACTCCATCGTTCAGCCAAATATATTTGACTCACGATATCGATTCTATTGCTAATTATCGCCATCTGCGTGGCGCAATAGGCGGCTTGATGCGTGGTCAATGGCGCGCTGTATTTTCCTCACAGCGCGATATACATAACGACCCGGCATTTACCTTCTCGTGGCTAATTAAGCAAGATAAGAAGATTGAAGGCGCAAAATGTATCTACTTTGTTAAAGATACGGCTGGCAAGGGATATGATTATCCACAATATAACCTCGCTGGTAAAGACTTCGCTATGGTGAAGCAACTGCTTGAGAATAGTGAAGCACAAATAGGATGGCATGGGAGCTATTATGGAGGTAAGGTGATTGGGCCGGCAAGACTGCACCGTAGCCATTACCTACGTTGTTCGATTGATCAAATGCAGAATTTGGCAGATATGGGCGTGACAGATGACTTTACCATGATGTTCCCCGATCATGTGGGCTTTCGTTTGCAGACTACACGTGCGGTGCGTTGGATAAATCCCAAGACAATGAGCTTGACCAATCTGGTATTGCACCCATTGACAGTCATGGATTGCACATTAAGCAATAGCCAATATATGAATCTGAACGAGGATGAGGCATATTTTGAGTGCCAACGACTGATTGAAAAGGTATATCAAAACGCAGGTGAATTGGTACTATTGTGGCATAATACGATTATAACAAAAGAAGGCTATCATCGTTCGTTGTATCCTAAATTATTGAACTTGCTGACAGAAACAACACATGAATAAACGTATCCTCATACTTTGTGAGGCAATCGCACCTCCCGCATATTCTCCCCGTATCATCACATTGGTAGAATGGTTGCAAGCGCATGGTTGGCATTGCGAAATTGCAACAGAAATGGATGATGACACAGCTTGGGAGTCTACAGTTTGCAAGATACATCAGATGCCAACGTATCGACGTTTGGTGGCTGATAAAGTATTGGGAGCCAAGGAGAAAGCATTTGTCAAATACATACAACAACATATAGATGTCAATTCGTTTGATCTGATATTTTGCGGCAGTTATTATTATTTCCCTTTGCAAGCCGCCAAACGCTTGGCTGAGATATACAGATTGCCTTTGGTAGTGGATTTGAGAGATATTACTGAGCAATGGGGCAAGTTAGATTACTACACGCGTAAGTTTACAGGGATTCAATGTATTGATCGTATCGCCAAGGGAATATATACATATATCAATACTCAGAAGCGGAATCATGTCTTACGTGGTGCAACAGCAGTAACGACCATTTCGCCTTGGCACCAACGAACCTTGGCTCAATACAACCCCAACACGCACTTAATTTACAATGGATATGATGCCCACACATTCTATCCAAAGACGCTAGTAATAGAGTCATTTGACATCACTTTTATAGGAAAATATTACTCACATTATCAAGATTGCCCTAGATTGTTATTTGCGGCATTGCAAAGCCTTATTGCCACGAATCAAATAGCTGTTGATGAAGTAAAGGTACATTTTTACACCAATGCCGTTGGACAGGCTGATTTTGCAAAATTAGCAAAGGAATATACACTGGATAATGTAGTGAGAGTGCATAATTATATCCCTCGTAACGAGATAGTAGATAGGATGCACCACTCGTCAATCATGTTGGTGCTGACAACTCCTATAAAGCAATACGGAACACATGGCATGATGGGCACAAAATTTTATGAGATATTGGGTGTGGAAAAACCATGTTTGTGTCTTGACTCAGATGAAGAGTGCTTGGCAGAAGCAATAAAAAACACGCATGCGGGATTAGCTGCTACCCATGTAGAAGATGTGAAAGCATTTATTTTGGAAAAATATCAAGAATGGAAGGCCAAAGGCTATACCCATCAACTAGTTATCAACAAAGAGCAATTTACGCGTCAGCACGAAGCGGAGCAATTTGAACAAGTATTCTTACAATGCATCAAATAAGTGTCATAGTACCCATATACAATGCCGAGCTATACTTGGGCAAATGTATTGAATCATTGATTAATCAAGACTATACTGCGTTGCAGATTATCTTGGTTGATGATGGTTCGACAGATAATAGTCATGCTATTACAGAGCAATATGCCAAGCAAGATTCTCGCATTGAGGTATATTCGCATAGCTCGAATCAAGGTCAATCTGCGGCACGTAATACAGGTCTGCGATATGCAACAGGAGAATTTGTCTCCTTCGTTGATGCAGATGATTATGTTGACATGGATTTCTACACATATATGCTACAACATATTGGTAATTTGGATTGTGTACAAATAGGCTATAAACGCGTGACACGAGAGGGTAAAATTTTGGTAGAAAAATTGCCTAGGCATTTTCATCAATTCACATCTCCATGCATGCGTTTGTATCGACATGACCTATTTAGAAAACATCATTTGTATTTCCCCAGCGGAATGATATATGAGGATGTCGTTTTTTCCATAGATTTCTGGAAAACGAAACCGACTTACAAAATGCTCCCATACACTGGTTACCATTATCTTGCAAATACCAACTCCACCACTGCTATGCGCAATCCTATTGCAAAAGAATTGCTATTTGCAACATTAAAAGAGAAACGAGTACAAAGCAAATCACTATCACATAAGTTGCTGATACTGTACACAACTATTCGATTAAAATTCCATTTCAAACGATATGACTAATCAAGAACTGCTTCAGTTACTTCGCTCAGAAGTGATTCCTGCAATAGGTTGTACGGAGCCCATTGCGGTTGCATTATGTGTAGCTCGAGCAAAAGAGTTATTGGGCACTGAGCCCGATGAGATAGATGTTTATCTCTCCAAAAATGTATATAAAAATGCATTGGCAGTTGGTATCCCTAATACAGGTATGACAGGATTACCTATTGCCATCGCATTGGGCGCCACAGTGGGAAAATCCGAATACATGCTAGAGGTATTGCGCGATGCAACTCCCGAGGCTGTGGCATATGCTAAAGAATACATGCTACGTGTGCCAACAAGACTACACATTAATTACGAAGCTCCTAGCATTTTATATATCCATGCAGAAGTACGCAAATGTGGACAAATAGCACAAGCGACCATCATTGATGAGCATACAAACTTCGTAGAGGAGGTACCATCTACAGCTTCTGCCTTTCAACAGAAACATACAGATGACAATAGTCTATCAATGCGCCGCGTATATGAGTTTGCGATGGAGATTGAAACACGCGAAATAAATTTCTTAAGAGCTGGCGCTGAGATGAATACAGCTGCTGCAGAAACATCATTTGCGGATCAATATGGCCATGGTCTGGGACGTCTATTGCGTTCGACTACCCTATCTGCAATCCCAGAGATGAAACATCTGTTTGGCGATTCTCTATTTACCAAGATTATCAGTTACACTTGTGGAGCATGCGATGCACGTATGTCGGGTGCAATGGTACAGGTGATGAGCAACTCAGGGTCAGGAAATCAAGGTATATCCTGCTCTATTCCCGTATATCTATACGCAAAAGAGAATCATTGCAGTGAAGAACAAACCCTGCGTGCATTGGCACTCAGCAACCTCACAGTTATATACATCAAACAATCACTAGGCCGATTGTCGGCTTTGTGTGGTTGTGTAGTTGCAGCTACTGGCTCAGCAGCAGGTATCACCTATCTAATGGGGGGAGATTACGATGAGATCACATACGCCATCAAAAATATGATTGCCAATATATCCGGTATGATATGCGATGGAGCAAAACCAGGGTGTGCACTAAAGGTAACTAGCGGTGTAGCCACAGCAATCTTTAGTGCGTATCTAGCTATGCAACATTCATATGCAGATTCCACAGAAGGAATTGTAGAAGATGATATTGATCGTACCATTCACAATCTTACACGTATTGGTCATGATGGTATGCAAATCACCGATGATCTTATTCTTGACATTATGACTCATAAACAATAATTACTGTATGAATAAGTTTAAAGATATACAAGCATATCGCGTAGGTTGGATTCTACCATTGGTGGATTTTCTCATCATTTGTCCTATCTTATTGGTAATGAAACGCAAAACGACTAAAGGTTTGGAATTGCATTTCTTAGGTGACAAAAAACAAATAGAACAAGATATTCGCCACGGAGCATTCTTCATGACTAATCACCGGGATATTATTATGGATGCCACATGGCTAACATTCATGTTGCGTACACGCTATTTTATGCACCCTTATTTCGGTATTGGAAATAATCTATTTGGTAAGTGGTGGATCGAATTTGTGGTTCGTTTCCTTCGTGGTTTCGTAGTTGTCCGCAACGGTGGTTTCCGCGATCAACGGGAAAATGCTCTCACTCTATCACAATATATCCGCCATCTGCGTAAACGACATAAATCTATTTGGTTAGCACAACGAGAGGGACGTGCAAAAGATGGTAATGATGTGACCCAACCAGGTGTGCTCAAAATGCTTACAATAGATGCAACAGACTTTTTTGAGAGTGTCAAGGAATTGAATATATGTCCCGTTTCGATTTCGTATGAATATGACCCATGCGACTACTTAAAAGCACGTGAAATGCAATTAAAGCGAGATAATCCGAAATGGCGTAAATCAAGAAAAGATGACTTAGTGTCCATGAAAGTGGGTATCAATGGACAAAAAGGGCGTATTGTATATCGTATGACACCATCCATCAACCATGAAATTGATCAAGCACTAACTGCACATCCAGAATTGCGCGAGTTGAGTCATAACGAGCAAATCCAATTTGTATGTCAGCTAATCGATCACCATATCCACTTGGGATATGAGATGTACGAACGTGGTACAGCATTCGATGAATATATTGATAGTCGCTTGGATATGATTCATCTCTCAAACAAAGACACAGACTATCTTCGCGAGCGTTTGTATGAGATGTACAACTATCCAGTAGAAAACCATAATAAAGCAAAAAATAATACAAACATATGATTACAATTGAACAATTAAAAGAAATTCAACAACGCGCCGATAAACTCAAGCAATACTTGGCTATTGATGAGAAGCGCGTACAACTAGAGGAAGAAGAGCTTCGCACCCAAGACCCAGGATTTTGGGAAGATGCCAAAGCAGCAGAAGCGCAGATGCGCAAGGTGAAGGGCATCAAAGCATGGATTGAGGGTTATGAAGGTGTGCGCGCTGCCACCGAAGAATTGCAATTGGCATTTGACTATTGCAAAGAGGAATTAGTTACTGAGGAAGAAGTAGATGCTGCATATGGTCATGCTTTGAAAGAAGTAGAGGCTTTGGAGATGAAGAATATGCTATCGCACGAAGAAGATCAAATGCCAGCAGTATTGAAGATTGTATCTGGTGCGGGTGGTACGGAAGCTCAGGACTGGGCTGAGCAGCTCATGCGTCTATACCAACGCTATTGTGAAAAACACGACTATAAAGTGACTATTGCCAACTTACAAGAAGGTGATGAGGCCGGTATCAAGACAGTGACCTTTAATATCGAGGGAGATATGGCATATGGCTACCTCAAATCGGAGAATGGTGTTCACCGCCTCGTACGCGTAAGCCCATACAATGCGCAAGGTAAACGTATGACATCATTTGCATCGGTGTTTGTAGTGCCATTGATTGATGACACCATAGATATTCATGTAGACCCATCTGCTATATCATGGGATACTTTCCGCTCTTCAGGAGCAGGTGGTCAGAACGTCAACAAGGTAGAATCTGGTGTGCGTTTGCACTATAAATTCATCAACCCACTCACCAATCAGCCAGATGAGATCGTGATTGAGAATACCGAGACACGCGACCAGCCAAAAAACCGCGAGAATGCACTCCGTCACTTGCGTAGTCAACTCTATGAATTGGAATTAGAAAAACGCCGTCAAGCAGCAGCCAAGGTAGAAGCTGGCAAGAAGAAGATCGAATGGGGAAGCCAAATTCGTTCGTACGTCTTTGATGATCGCCGCGTGAAAGATCACCGCACCAACTATCAAACAAGCAATGTAAATGCAGTGATGGATGGCGATATAGATGAGTTTATCAAGGCATACCTGATGGAGTTTCCAGATTAATTATTTTTAAACAACAAAGAATACAATGAAAAGAATGAAGACTATACTTTGTCATAGTTTAATTATGGCATTGATTATGACCACACTCCTAGGTTGTGGCAAGAGCACAGGTCGTACACTTACATCTGCTACCGGTTCTATCTATGAGTGCCTTGTAGTGATGAATGAAGAGCCATTGACACAAGATCAATTGAACACAGTGGCAAAACTATCGCTCGTGAATGAGGCATCTGGCTATACTGAACCCGTGACCACAACATACGACTTAGTGGAGGCTATTATGAGTGCTGATATGCCTTGTATGCCACAAGTAGAGCCTTACTTCCGATTGACACAAGTGGCTACCGCTCAGTTTGATGATATGTTCAAACCTACGCGTAATATCTTATTTGTGGACATTGATCCACAAAAGTACACCCAATTAAAAACCAAAGTCTCTAACGATTATTGGTCTACACCACAAGCCATTTGCCGAATCCAAACACCTTCACAAGAGGAGTTTGTCAGCTATTGGCTAGAGCACGGCACAGAAATACGTGATTGGTTTGTCAACCAAGAGATTAAGCGACAAATGAAATTCTATCGTGCTAGTACTAACAAAGAGGCACGCGTAATTCTTCAACAACAAGGCTATGACATGCTTATACCCGAAGATTATATGGTGATTATGGATACAGTATTGGGTGGAGCCACCACATATAGTCTGCGTTATCCCATCGCAGTAGCACCAGAGGTGCGCCTGCTATGGTGCTGCAACAATAAGGGTACAATGCGTCGCGATCTAGTGGTATATACCTACCCCTACACCGACGAGAACACCTTCACCTTGGATTATCTCAATGCCAAGCGCGACGAGATTCTGAGTCGTGTAGTAAGTGCAAGTGTTGAAGGTTCGTATATGGGTACGGAATACAAAGTATTCCCACCTCAAATGCGCGCCATCACAGTACAAGAGGATGAATACGCTACGGAGGTAAGAGGATTATGGAAGATATTGGATGGCGAAGCCATGGGTGGACCATATGTTAGCCATACGCGCTTGGATCAAATAAATGGACGCATTGTGACAGCCGAGACTTTCATCTATGCCGCAGGCCAAAAGAAACGTAGCGCATTGCGCCAAGCAGAAGCAATCTTATACACCTTGCAATTGCCTCAAGATACCATTAAATAGTTTAGAGGACGCTTCGCTACTGTTTAGAGTGTAAAGAAATGGCAGTGGTAACTCCATATCTATTAGTAGAGAATCTGACCAAATCGGTGGGTTCTAAGGTATTGTTTAGCAATATCAGTTTTGCGGTGAACAAAGGGCAACGCATTGCGCTTGTTGCGCGCAACGGTATTGGAAAGAGTACACTACTAGATATCTTGATGGAAAAAACCGACTATGATAGTGGTAAGATAACTTGGCGGAAAGATTTGAAAGTGAGATATTTGCCGCAGAAGTTGGTAGGCGATGAGGCGATAAGGCTATTAGGCGATAAGGCAAGTATAGAGGATTTTCAAAAACTGAGCGGTGGACAACAAAAACGACTGGTTTTGCAACAAGTGCTAGACGATGAGCCAGATATCCTGTTATTAGATGAGCCTACCAACCACCTCGACCTTGATACGGTAATATGGTTAGAAGATTACTTAGGCGACAAACGCATAGCTCGCGGCGAACGACCACTTACCATCCTAATGGTGACGCACGACCGATATTTCCTAGATAATGTCTGCACCGATATCATTGAACTAGATGAACATTCGCTCTACTCTTACCACGGCAATTACGCATACTATGTAGAAAAACGCTCAGAGCGCATTGAAGTACAGAATGCCGAAGTGGAGAAGGCGCGCAACCTCTATCGCACCGAACTAGAGTGGATGCGCCGTATGCCACAAGCTCGCGCTCACAAGGCACAGTACCGCATTGATAATTTCTATGAACTGGAGAAGAAAGCTAAACAGCAGCGCAATGAATCCGATGTGCGTCTGGCAGTAAAATCGGGTTATATCGGCAACAAGATCTTTGAGGCAAAGGATGTTTGCAAGACCTATACATCGCCTCGTACAGGCGAAGAGAAAGTGATTTTGAAGCACTTTAATTACGTCTTTTCGCGCTACGAAAAGTTAGGTATCATTGGCAATAATGGTACTGGCAAATCTACATTCATCAAACTACTGCTAGGTGAAGTACCTGTAGACAGCGGTAGTTGGGATGTAGGTAGTACAGTCAAGTTTGGCTATTATGCACAAACGGGCTTGAAGTTTGATGAAGGCAAGAAAGTGATAGATGTGGTGCGAGACATCGCTGAAGTAGTAGATTTGGGCAACGGGCAGAAGATGACTGCCAGTCAATTCTTGCAAATGTTTCTATTTTCGCCCAATCAGCAATACGATTATGTAGGTAAGTTGTCAGGCGGTGAACGCCAACGCCTTCACCTATGCACGGTACTGATGCGCAGTCCTAACTTCTTGATTTTGGATGAGCCGACCAACGACCTAGATATACCTACCCTAAATGTACTAGAAGATTATCTCAAAAATTTCCAAGGATGTTTGATCGTTGTTAGCCACGACCGCTATTTCATGGATCGCGTAGTAGATCACTTGTTTGTCTTCCATGGAGAAGGAAATGTGCAAGATTTTCCTGGTAATTATACGCAATATAGATTGGAGACGAAAGGCGTGAGTGCCAGTTTAGGGGGCGCCCGCAAAGCGGGCTATAGTTTAGAGGTTAAAAGCACGAAAACCAAAACTGAGCAGAAGCGTAGATTGAGTTTTAAGGAGAAGAAGGAGTTGGAGGAGTTAGATAAACAAATTCCTTTGCTCGAAGAAGAGAAAGCTCAATTAGAAGCATTACTATCTGGTGGTGCTACATTACCTGATGAAATAGCCAAAGCATCTGCACGCTATAAAGAAGTACAAGACGCGTTAGACGAAGCAGAGATGCGTTGGTTGGAGCTTAGCGAGATTGATAATTAGTGCATAGAGGACGCCCGTAATACGAGTGTTTAGAGGGATTTATCGGCTATGGATAAAATCTGGGTTAAGGTATTCTTGTTCGATTGTATCGATTGCTAAAAGGTCATTCTCAGTAGGTATATAACTTGCCTCACACCAATATTCTTTGATTTGCTCTGCAAATGCTTCAATACCTTGAAACTTAGAAACTTTGTAACCTTTTTCCTCTAAAATAATCTGAGCATCTTTTAGATTGATTACACGTTGACGTACCGACTCTACTCCGTGTTTCGCCAGTTTTTCTTGGGATGGAGTAATAGCATGTTGTAGCGTATCAAAGTCCACATCGTATAATAATGTGCCATGCACAATCGTGGCATGCGGAAGAGCGAAACACGCATTGCCAGACACCTTGTGTTCACCTACCATAATATCATTATGCGTAGATTTTACTGCATCATAACCCATCCCGCGCAAGCAATCTGACATACGGTCCAAGTAATTTTGAAATACTTGCTCGCTATGCGAAGATGGTGAAATATAACTAATCATGAGATTGCCCTCATCGGCATACACACAGCCTCCCCCACTCTTGCGACGATACATGGCTATATTATTGGCTTGACAAAAGGGAGTATTCACCTCATTTTCCATCACTTGATGCCGTCCAAAGATCACTGTAGGAGATACAATCCATGTAAAGAAAATACCATCAATTGTATTCAGGTTATTTGTTGGATGTTGTGTACCCTTAGTATAGGTATGTTTAAGGAGAAGTATATTCTTAGCAAAATATTCTTCCGCCGCTAGATACCATATGAGGCGTTTATTAGCAGGTAAATGGATTAAAAGGTTGTGCATGAACTAATTTATTACATGAATCGATAATCAGTTCGAGAATAATATATTTCTCCAGGTCGCAGAATTGGCGATGGGAAATTCATATGATTAGGGCTATCTGGAAAATTTTGTGTTTCTAAACAGATAGCATGTTGTACATCATATTGCTTACCTGATTTACCAATCTTTGGCTCCACCCAATTACCAGTATAAACCTGTAATCCTGGTGCAGTAGTCCATACCTCCATAATTCTTTCGTCAGCTATTAGCGTGGCAGCATGACGCATTTTCTGTCCTTCAGGTATTGGACGCAACACGAAATTATTATCAATACCACGACCTGGTAAAAAGAAAACATCATCTATTCTATCACCTATACGAGTCAGTTCACGAAAATCCATTGGAGTATTTTCTACCGGACATATATCTCCAGTAGGACATGCAGTATCGTCAAACGGAGTATATTCATCTGCAAAGACCTGCAAATGATGATTATGCACCGTACCGCTACCTTCACCCTCTAAATTAAAATACGCGTGATTAGTAAATCCAAGAATAGTTGGTTTATCTGTTTTGGCTTCGTAAACGATAGAAAGGGCATTATCTTTGGTCAGTGTATAAGTAACATAGACATCCAAGTTGCCAGGATAACCTTCCTCGCCATCTTTCGCGCGATAGTGCAACGACACGGAGTAGGTAGATTGTCCAACTACATCCCACACCTTTTCATTGAAGCCATGTACACCGCCATGTAATGAATTGGTACCATTGTTGATTGGGAGTTGGTACTCTACTCCATCAAGAGCAAACTTACCATCTTTGATACGATTGGCATAGCGACCAATAATAGCATTGAAATAGGTTTCTTGCTTTTGCCATTCTTCAAAAGTGGAGAAGCCCAATACTACATCTGCCTTTTCGCCTTGCTTGTTTGGCACAATGAGCGATACTATTTTTGCTCCATAGTTAGTAATTTGTGCTTGCAAGCCATTGCGGTTAGTAAGCGTACAGAGTACTATACGCTTACCATCCATCCGAGTATTAAAAGACTCTACATTTACCATTTTGCTGCTTTTTTTTTACATTACTCTGTGTGCACCATCACCTATTTCTGCAATATAGAAATCGGCTTTCAGACCTGTCTTCTCGGTATATTCTGCACCAACTTGCTCAATGAATGTAGGGATAGCTTCGTCGCGCACCAATGATACGGTGCAACCACCAAAGCCACCACCCGTCATTCGGCTACCCAATACGCCTTCTACTTTCCAAGCAGCCTCTGCCAGAGAATCAAGTTGCAATCCCGTTACCTCATAGTCATCACGAAGTGAGATATGACTTTGTGTCATCAGTTTACCAAATAGTTGAATATTACCATGTTGCAATGCTTCAACAGCATCCTTTGTACGTTGCACTTCGCCTACCACATGGCGTGCACGACGATGTGCCACTTCATCCGTGATGGCGTGCTCCACTTGCTCAAAGTCGGTTTGTGAAAGTTCTGCCAAATTTTTGATTGGACGAACGGTACTAATCTGCTGAACAGCCAATTGGCATTGGCGTACACGGTCATTGTAAGCACCTGAATCCAAGTGATGAGGTGAGTGGGTGTTGGATACCACCACTTTGATACCTTCCAATTTAACAGGGACAAGGTCAAACTCTAATGTATCGCAGTTGAGGTAAATAGCATGATCCTGCTTACCATGTGCGGACGCAAACTGATCCATGATACCACACATCACGCCGGCGAACTCATGTTCTGCAGCCTGACCGATCTTAGCTAATTCTGTTCGATCGTATCCAGTGCGCAATAATTCATTAAACGCAAAGGCAGTCACCACTTCCATAGCTGCACTACTGCTGAGTCCTGCGCCTGCGGGAACATTGCCCCAAAAAAGGATATCATATCCTTGCTCAATGACTACACCGCGCTTCATGAATTGTGCCAATACGCCGAGTGGGTAGTTTGCCCAAGCTTTATTGGGCATAGGTATAGTCAATTCATCAAGCTTTAATGAATAGGTTGCTTCTACATTGAGTGAGCAGAAATTAATCTTTTTCTCGTTGTTGGCAGCAATCAATAGATATGTTCCAAAACTCAATGCACAAGGGAATACAAAGCCTCCATTATAATCAGTATGCTCGCCAATAAGATTGACACGACCAGGAGAGAAAAATATATCTGTTGCAGATTTTTGATAGTGTGCCTCATAGGCAGATTTGAGTTGTTCGATTGTCATGGTATGTATTTATTGAATAGTGATTATTGCTTTTTTTAATCCTTTTGCTGTAGCGGTCAAGGTGCAACTTCCTTCGACGATTGCAGTGAGTTCGCCAGCAAAGGCGTGATGCTGAGGTAAGTGGAAGAGGTCCAGATTAGCTGCATCGCCGTTAGCAGCAGCCCGGAATTGTCCTTCGCCTTTGGTGGTAAATCGAATAAGGTGATCATCATGTGGACAAAGATTGCCGTTAGCATCGCAGATGCGTACTCGCACAAAGTGAAGTGGTTTATTGTCTGTTGCAGGAAGATCCTCGACGTACATCTCTATATGGTGTGGTGCGCCTGCGGTATTGCGAATAGCTTCGCCTACAGGTGTAATGACCTTGATCTCACCTGCCTCGTATGGAATATTATCCCAGATGAGGCGATAGCGACGTTGCAAGCCCAATGGATCGCCGGCTTTGATAGTAGCTTCAGACTCTTCGCGCGTGAGTTTGCGCATCTTACCCATACTTTTGCCATTGACAAATAGTTCGCCTTCATTGGCATCGGTATATACCATCACAGGGAGTGTATCACCATCATTCCAATTCCAATGAGGAAGTAAATGAACAGTGTGCACATCCTTGCGCCACATAGAACGATAGAGATAGTAGCGATCTTTAGGAATACCAGCTAGGTCGATGATACCGAAGTATGAAGAGTGACTTGGCCATGCCTCTGTGTCCCAAGGTGATGGTTCGCCCAAGTAGTCAAAACCCGTCCAAACGAACTGACCAATCGTCCATGGATAATCATCCATATTGCGGAAATCCTCGTCAGGCACATTGCTCCAAGGACAATACTGCAGGTCGTAGCCCGAACACTGGTTAGTTTTGCTATTGCCGTTAGGATGATCACGATTAGTGATATGGTCGGTATTATCAGGTATAGCAGGCAGGAGATATACGCCGCGTGAAGAAACAGTAGAAGCAGTTTCTGATCCAAGGATGAGATGTTGAGGAGTGCGTTGATAAGATTCCTCGTAGCGATATGCTTTGTAGTTGAGACCAACGATTTGGAGTACACTAGCAAAACCATTCTCTAGTACACAAGTTACGCGATCCATCCCTGCAGTACAAGGTCGAGTACCATCTTCGCGAAGGCAAATATCTTGTAGCATTTTAGCAATCTTATAGCCTTCGGGGGCACATTGTGTAGGTACTTCGTTGCCGAGCGACCACATCACGATACTAGGGTTGTTGCGGAAGTGGTGCAGCATATTCACCATATCGCGCTCGGCCCACTCGTTGAAGAAACGGTGGTAACCATTTTTGCATTTGGCCTTGTCCCATTCATCAAATGGCTCACACATAACCATAAGACCTAGTTCATCGCAGAGTTCGATTTGCTCAGGTGCGGGCATATTGTGAGAAGTACGAATCGCATCGCATCCCATCTGTTTGAGCAGAAGCAGTTGGCGGCGTAAGGCATCACGACTTACTGCTGAGCCAAGAGGACCAAGGTCATGGTGCAAGCAAACGCCTTGAATCTTGCGCACCTTGCCATTTAAGAGGAAACCCACATTAGGTACAATATGTACGCTACGAATACCAAAGGTAGTTTCTACTTCTTCTTGATACTCTCCATCTGCAAACACACGTGTACGTGCAATATATAGATTAGGTGTCTCAGGCGCCCAAAGAGCAGGATTATTGATTGTTATGTTTTGCTCTAATGGTAGATTATGTTTTACATCATAATCACTCACCAATGAATCCACCGACTCACCAGTGGTCTTATTAATAAGCGTCGTATGCAATTCGATATGCTTATTGATTGCATTCTCTACACGCGTTTTTATATTGATACTTGCCAATTGTTCGGTGACATATGGCGTAGTGATTTGTGTACCCCATATAGGTACATAGACATTGGGCTTATGAATGAAGTGAACATTGCGGAAGAGTCCTGCTCCTGGATACCAACGACTGCTTTGTTCGCGGTTTTGGAGGCGAACAGTAATTTCGTTGTCGCCTGAGTGCAAAGCTGATGTAATATCGCAATGGAAGGCATTGTAGCCATATGGCCAGGAACACACTTTTTCTTCGTTGACATATACTTCAGCTTCGCTCATCGCACCATCAAAGAGGAGGAAATACGCCCCCTCTAACTCTCCTTGAAGGGGAAGTATGGTTTTGTACCATGCGCTACCTATGTATGGTAAACCTCCTGTTCGACCTGTTTTGACAGTAGGGAAGGTCTCGCCGTTTTGCCATACTGTGACATTCTGCAGGTCATTGGCGCGGTCGAATGGTCCGTAGATTGCCCAATCGTGTGGGACTGTGACTTGTTGCCAAGCCGCAGATGGTAATGGCATTTGGTGATCGGTTTGCTCCTTCATGAATTGCCAAGATGTGAGCAAAGAAGTGATAGCAAGAAGTATGAGTTTCATGGTAGTGGGTAATTAATTTCCTTGCAAAGGTAGTATTTTTTATTGAATTATGCAAACTATTGGATTATAAAATACAAATTCACCTTATTACAAGATAAAAAAGCCCTGTGGCGAACCACAGGGCTAGAATGAGAAATGAATCTCAATGATGACTATTCAATAAATGAAAGTTGATTATTCAACCTTAATAAGTTGTTCTAAATGACAATCTTATTTAAGTACAAGTACGCCATCAACTACTTGGAGTTCAATAACTTGACCATCTTCTGCGGCAGTTAAAAGAACCTCAGAGTCAGCTGTTTGTACGCCACCGCCATTAAGGATGAACTTATATTCGCCACCTTTGTGAGCTTCGGTATAGTTGTAAACTAGAACACCATCCTTTAACTCACCAGCAACGCCTGGCCAACCACCCATAAGCTCGCTTGCGCCGAAAGAATAAAGGTTGATAGCGTCTGCATTACCTTCCCAAGGAGTAACTTTGATAGTACCAGAAACATACTCAACAGGCTCGGTTTGACCTTTCTCGATGAGAGTGATAGTCATTTTACCAATAGCCAATTTCTCAGAAACGAACTTGAAGTTTACAGAGTCGCCATTAGCAACATCACCAACGAACTCGATTTGGTCAGTTGGATACCAGTTCTCACCTGCGCCAGTAACATCAGTAGCTACGTTTACACCATTGCCACCATAGATAGCGTTGATCTCAAAAGTAGCGTCAGCAGTTTTGGTAGCCTCACGGTAGATCCACTCGCCACCACCCCATGGGTGTTTGAAAGCAGCAGTCTCAGCCTTTTTAGCCTCGATAACTGGAGTTGTAGCCCAAGCCTTAATGTGGATGTAGCATACACCACCGTCAGCAAGCTTAGTCAATTTAGGTTGACCTTGGTTCTCAAGAACAAACTCACCACCTACACTACCAGCAAGGATAACTACATTGTCCTCCTCAAGGTCGTTATCTGGATCCATGTTTTTACCCCATTGGTAAGACCAACCTGGAGCAACATCAGGATCAGAAGGAATAGCAAGAACCTTGAACTCAAGACCCTCAGTCCAATCGAAGGTGTAAGAAACCCAACCCTCGTCAGCGCCCTCTACAGCGGTGAACATTTTCTCAGTGTTCTTCTCATTCCAATCGAAAGAACCTACAGCGTAGCAACCAGCTGGAGTATCCTCTGGAACGAAGAGAACTACGGTTGTTTGACCTGCAGCAGGTTTAGCTACAGTAGGGATGTTGAGAACTACCTCAGTAGAATCCTCCTCACCACCGATAATTACGCCACCGCCACCATTGTTAGGGCCATCGCATGCTGCAAACATAGCAGCTACAGCAAATAATGCTGCGAAAAATTTTGTCATTTTCATACTTTAAATTGTTTAAATAATTAGTTAATTGATTAATATTTGTTTATATTAATTATTCGTAACCAGGATTTTGTGTGTAAACACCAGGATTAGCAGTCATTACCCATTCTGGAATTGGGAAGATATTCACATGGTCATTTCTGTAGGAAGCATCAATAGGTGCACCATTCTCATCTTTATCCATGAATTCCCATTTACCCTCTGCATATTTTCCAAAGCGGATGAGGTCTTGACGACGATGTCCTTCCCAAGCGAGTTCGCGACCACGCTCATTAAGGAGTTCCTCGAGGTCGAGAGTAGTATAAGGCTCCAAACCAGCACGTGTATGCACTTGATTAACCAAAGCAAGCGCATCACCATTTGCTACACCACCATTAAGACGCATGAGACACTCAGCCTTCATGAGGAGGATATCTGCATAACGATAGATTGGGAAGTCGCTATTAGCGTGGTGCTCAATACCAAACTCTGGCTCAAACTTCACGAAGCGTGCACCCTCAAAAGAGTTCGCCTTGGTAGCATCAAGAATCTTAGTAATTTTAGGAGTAATAACAGCAGGAAGTTTACCATTATCACCAATAGCTTTGTTACCAGTATCATACATAATGGTATCACCTGCATCATCAAGTACAGCACCTACGAGCCATTGCGCTTTACGCTTGTCATTATCAGCATACTTGTTGTAGAATGACTCGAGAGTACAAGGACCATTCCATGGTGGGGTAGTCAAGCCATATACATCTTGGTGTACATAGTGGAGGGTCATCAAGTGGAACATATTACCCTTCGCATATTTAGCATCAAACACGATAGGGAAAATGATCTCTGGGTTGTTGGTGTTGGTAGTTTTGAACACATTGAAATAGTTATTATCCAACACATATCCATAACCACCATTGATGATAGAATCGCAGCAAGCAGCGCACTCTTTCCATTTAGCTTCACCGCAGTAACGTTCTGCATTGAGGTAAAGTTTAGCAAGGAGAGCAAATGCAACTGGACGTGTCATTGAACCATAGCGTACATCGTTGGTGAGTTGTGGGATACAAGCGAGAAGTTCAGACTCGATAAATTCGTAAATCTCTTTGCTAGTGTATTGTTTCACCTCATGTACTTGGTCGTCAATAGTAGCGTTACCATAGAGGTCCAAAGCGAGGAAGTGATAGAATGCACGGAGAGTTTTGGTCTCAGCTATACCTGCCCAAGTCGCATCGTCGTATAACGACTCATCAGCCCCCTTGATCTCTTTGATATTGTTGAGCACGTTATTACACTTAGCTGTACCACCGTATGCAAATGACCAACCATTGTTAATTTCGCGGGAATTGAAAGTCCAAGTGTGTTGGTGCATAGCAATAGGTGCTCCGTTGTCATACCAGTCAGTACCACGGGTTGGGATTACCACCTCGTCGGTAGTATATTCTTGCATACTCCAATAACCCTCGCGATAAACATAACCATACTCACCAATCATCTGTGCGTAGGCGTTAGCGATAAGGTTAGAGAATTGCTCAGGTGTAGTAAAATAGTTGTCAGAAGTGACATCAGTGTACACCTCAGGCGTAAGATCTGTACATGCTGTGGTAAAGCACATTACAGCCGCCATAAAACCTAAAATTATCTTTTTCATAACTATATATACTATTTATATTAGATTAGAAACGGAATTGGAGACCGAGGTTGAATGTACGTTGTGTAGGATAGTACGAACGACCATCAAAACCAGGAGTCAAACCAGAGATGTTAACACTTGCAGGGTCGTGACCTTTATAACCAGTGATTGTAAAGAGATTTTGTGCAGTAAAGTAAACACGAACATAACTTACCCACTTAGAGAACTCCTCTGGGAGTGTAGGGGTATAACCAATGGTAAAGTCGTTGAGCTTCAAGTAAGAAGCATTCTCCAAATAGTAGTCAGATACAAGGCGGTTAGTATATACAGCCCCTGCACCTTCTGGAGTTTGCCATGCTGAGAGTAAGCAGTTTTCTACACCACGAGTATTCTCATAGAAGAAGCGTGTCTCGTTGAAGTATGTACCACCAATTTGTCCACGGAAGTTAAGAGCAAAGTCTAACCATTTGTAGCGCAATGTAGTACTCAAACCGAAGTTTACGAATGGTTGTGCATTACCAATAATCGTCTTGTCGGCCTCTTTTGGAGCCTTGGTCAACACATATTCACCCTTTTCATTCAAGAGTTTATTGCCATTCTCATCCAACTTGTGATACCAGAGGTTACCATCCTTGTCAAGACCAGCGCTATAGAAACCGTAGAAGTTACCGATTGGTTGACCCTCAGCAAGACGCATGGTGTAGACACCAGTCAAACCGTCACCTGAAGCCACATAACCAGTGTTTACGAATGTCTCTACACCCTCTTGACCGTATTTATCACCAGTGATACGAACGATCTTGTTGTGGTTCCAAGATGCGTTGAAACTGATATCCCATTTGAGATCTTTGGTCTCAATAGCAGTACCGTTCAATTGCAACTCAATACCGTAGTTGTGGATTTGACCGTAGTTATCCCACATTTTGCCGAATGGGTATGGAGGCATTGGCACATCGTACTCATAGAGCAAGTCAGTAGTATTACGGAAATATGCATCTAAGTTACCAGAGAAGCGGCTCTTGAACGCAGCAAAGTCGATACCGAGGTTAAACTCGTGCTTCTCCTCCCAACGGAGACTCTCATTTACGTTAGAAGATGGGCCCCAAGGTTGGATAAATGCACCATTGCTAAAGAGGTAATCACCACCAGGAGCCACGCGCATGAGGTAGAGGTAGTGGTCACCTGGTTGGTTACCAGTCACACCATAACCAAGACGAATTTTCAACTCGTTGAGTTGCTCAACATCAGCCATAAAGTCCTCGCCCTTGATATTCCAGCTACCAGAGATAGAAGGGAAGACACCCCATTGACCGAGCAATGGATCAGCCTTAGGACCGAACTTAGAAGAACCCTCGAAACGTACAGAAGCACTGAGGAAGTAACGCTCATCGTAGTTGTACATTACACGAGCAAAGAAAGAAGCCAATTTATCTTTGTACTTGTAGCTACCCATATTCGCATAGGTATCAGCACCTTCTTTCTTACCCTCTCCCATACCGAGGTTGTTGTAGAGGAGGTCATCCAATGGGAACTTAGAGTTGTAAGCATTGAAACCTTGGCTCAAACCAGTTTGGTAAGATTGACCAAGCATAGCTTGGAACGCATGCTTGTCCCATTGAGCAAGATAGTGCAATGTATTCTCAACAACTTGTTGTGTATAAGAGCCATAAGATTGGTTAGCTACACCACCCTTACCTTCTACAGAACGAAGAGTAGAAGTTTGGTATTTACCATTCCAATCATGGTTGTTTTGGATCGAATAGAAAGTAGAGAATTTTAAACCTTCGATGATATTCAAAGTAGCACGAACACTACCCAGGATAACTTGGTTCTTTGCATCATTAGTAGTTTGCTTGATATCGGAAACTGGGTTCCAAGAGTAGAAGTTATCAGACTCATAGAAGCCACCATATTTATCAAATTTAGGATCATCAGAATAGATAGGCATAGTTGGATTCGCACGCACAGCTTGGTTCAAGTTGTCGTAGTTAGCCCATGCTTTCTCTACAGAAGTATAAGAGAAGTCGTACGCCAACTCAAGACGTTTGTTAAGTGTCTTTTGGTTAGCAGCAAAACGAGCGTTGATCTCTTTGAAATCAGAGTTGATTACCATACCTTGGAGGCCACGATAGCCAGCAGAAGCACGGAAATTAAAGTTTTCAGTACCACCAGAAACAGCCACATTGTGTGTATGGTTTACAGGAGTACGAGTAATCTCTTTCATCCAGTTGGTAGAAGCACCCATATCGGTACCGCGACCAGCAGCTACCATATATTGACGATACTCATCAGCGGTCAATACGCGTGGAGCATCTGCCATAACAGCAGTACTTACAGAACCATTGTACTCTGCGTGGAATTTACCATCTTTAGAACCACGCTTGGTTGTAATAAGGATGACACCCGCATTCGCGCGTGTACCATAAATAGCAGCAGCAGAACCGTCCTTGAGGACATCGATAGACTCGATATCAGAAGGAAGAACAGAAGAAAGGTCACCACCAGGCACACCATCGATAACGTAAAGAGGAGAAGCAGAACCTGAGAGTGAACCCACACCACGAAGTTGAACTTGGTAGTTGTTTTGCGCAGGGTCATCACCACCATTCTTCATAATGGTAAGACCAGCCACTTTACCTTGGATAAGACCCATAGGGTTAGCAGCCACACCTTGGTTGAAGTCCTCAGCTTTTACAGAAGATACAGAACCTGTGATTTCTTTTTTAGTTTGTGAACCATAACCGATGGCTACGACTTCTTGGAGGAGATGAGTGTCTTCCGCCAATCTTACGACCATGCCATCTTTAGCAGCAAGTGTTTGTGCTGCGAAGCCCATGTAGCTAATTTGGATTTGTGCACCTTCAGCCACATTGAGCACGAAATTACCATCAAAATCCGTAATCACACCATTGGTAGTGCCTACTTCAACGACACTAGCACCAATAACAGGGAAATCAGTGGCATCTTCCAAAACGGTACCTGTAATCTGAGCAGACATTGTAAGAGAGAATGCTGCGAACAGTACAAGTAAAAATGTCTTGTTTTTCATCATGTTTTTGTTTAAAATTAATAAATTTATTTTTGTTTCAATGTTTCAAAGTTTCACGCCCTACGGGCTGTTTCAAAGTTCCACGGGTTATTTTTTGCCTTCCTTAATAAGGAATACGCTGACTGCACCCAGGATGAGCAGAACACCTGCAGCTACCAACATACCGACTTGCGAGCCCGCGCAAATACCATTAAGAATCTTACCTCCGACCAAAGCTGCCACGATTTGTGGAAGACAGATGGTGCAATTGAACAAGCCAAGCAAAGTACCCATATACTTGCTACCAGAGATAGCATTGGTAATGATTGTAAATGGAAGCGCCAACATAGCGGCCCATGCAGCACCGATAAATGCATAAGACACGAGCAACACGTATTGATTAGTCACAAACATAGTTGAAACAAATCCTAAAGCACCGACAATCAATGAAATGGCATATGCACCCTTGTTATGGAAAAACTTCTCCAGAACAGGAATCAATAAAGCCCACAACATAGAGCCAACTGCTTGCACTGCAAAGCAAACACCTACCCAGTTACCAGCATCTTGGAACGACTGAGCTGCAGTGGAAACACCATCCCAACCAAAACATTGAGAAGCGATAGCACCATTAGAATATGTCCACATAAAGAGGAACGCCGCCCAGCAGAAGAACTGAACTAGTCCAACTGTAACAAATGCTTTAACAATATGTCCAGTATTAGACACCCCTTGCTCTGCAGCTTCTTCTTTCTTCTTGTTCAAACCATGGAACTCAGCATACTCTTGTGGATTCATCTCCTTGACAGCCAAGAAAGTGTAAAGCACACAGAGCAACAAAATACCAGCACCGATATAGAAGCTCCACTTAACAGAATCAGGAATCACGCCCTCTGGAGCAGTATTTTGAATACCTAGCCATGTAAAGAGAATTGGGAAAATATATCCAGCCAAAGAACCAGCGTTGCAGAGGAAGGATTGAATTGAATATGCGAGACCTTTTTGCTCCTCGTTCACCATATCACCCACCATCATTTTGAATGGTTGCATCGCGATATTGATAGAAGTATCAAGGAACATCAATGAGAATAGACCAAACCACATTGCCGAGTTAAGACCTAGCAAAATGCGTTGCTCGAACGTAAAATCACCTGCATTAGGCAACAACAACATCACCGCCACAGCAATGAGCGCTCCAATGAGCAGATAGAACTTGCGGCGACCAAAGAAGGTGCCTAACCAAGTCTTATCAGAAAGAATGCCCACAATAGGTTGAACTACCATACCCATCAATGGAGGTAAGATCCAGAAGAAGGATAGTTGATGAGGATCAGCGCCGAGTGTGGCGAAAATACGAGAGATATTAGCACTCTGAAGTGCATAAGCAATTTGGACTCCAAAGAATCCAAAACTGAGGTTAAAAAGTTGTCCAAAAGACAAGTTGCGTTTTTCTGTCATGACGTGTATTTTCAAAATCGGGTGCAAAGATACACATTTTTTTACACATGCGCAAGAGTTTCGCCAAAAAAATACACTTTTTATCATCGCAAACGATTTCGAAAAAAAAACACAATTTGCAATATATAAAGCTCCCTTACGCATACAAAAGTCAAAAAAAATAAAATGATAATAATGTTACTATAAATTAACAAATTTTAATAATTTGTATGTAATTTGAGCTACTTCCACACTTCCACATAAAAAAAAGAGTCGAATGATACATCTACTATTTTCGGTTTGCGCCTATATAATATAAATAATATATAATTAAAATTATATATTATTATAATATTATAACCCTATCCCCTATTGCCCCCTTCCCCTTAAATTTTTGCCATTTTTCGCAAAGTGTAATTTGGGTGTTTTGGCGGTATGGGGTAAGATTTCGCTCATAAAATGATGTGGAAGTGTGGAAGTGTGGAAGTAGAATGTGTTAAAAAAGTTTAATTATTGCACAAAGTAAACTTTTGTTACCCGAACGCATATGATTGTATTTGAGCAAGCTCACACAACCATATGCATTCTGGTAAAATAGATAAAATCTATTTGAAATATTCGCTGATTATGTATGAGCTATCTTCGGGGTATCTTCGGGATATCTTCGGGGTAGAAGGGTTGTATAGGGTGGTGTAACATGGTGTAGAATGGTATAGAATGGTATAGGATGGTATAGGATGGTGTTGATAGTGATTATTTATCAGCGGGTTGCAGAATAGGCAGTAAGAAAATATAAAAATATTTTTGATAAATATTTGTATATATAAAAAAAAAGTATTATCTTTGCACTCGCGTTTCTGAAAAAGTTAGTTAACACAACAATATATATATAAACAACGTAGTTCGTATGACACGACATGAACAATTAATTGCAGCATTACAACATCATTTTGGTTTTGATTCGTTTAAAGGAAATCAAGAAGCCATTATCAACAACCTGATGGATGGTAAAGACACCTTTGTATTAATGCCAACAGGTGGCGGTAAGAGTCTTTGCTATCAGTTGCCATCCTTATTAATGGATGGTGTAGCAATCGTAATTTCCCCACTGATTGCTTTGATGAAGAACCAGGTGGATGCGATGCGCAATTATTCAGAAGAAGATGGTGTAGCACACTTTTTAAACTCATCATTATCTCGTCCTGAGATTCACGCGGTGAAGGCAGACGTGTTGAGCGGTAAGACAAAGCTGCTATACGTAGCTCCTGAGTCGCTAAACAAAGATGAGAACGTAGATTTCTTGAAGGACGTAAAAATCTCGTTCTACGCTGTGGATGAAGCACACTGTATTTCGGAATGGGGACACGATTTCCGTCCAGAATACAGACGTATCCACCCTATTGTAGAGCGTATTGGGAAAGCTCCAATCATCGCCTTGACAGCCACAGCGACGCCCAAGGTGCAAAACGATATTCAGAAGAATCTAGACATGATGGATGCGACTGTGTTTAAGTCTTCATTCAATCGCCCGAACCTATATTATGAAGTACGCCCAAAAACAGATGATGTAGATAAAGATTTAGTTCGTTATATCCGCACCATGGATGGCAAATCAGGTATTGTATATTGCCTAAGCCGTAAGACCGTGGAGGATTTGGCGGAGACATTGCGCGTGAATAACATACCAGCATTGGCATACCATGCAGGTATGGACGCAGCTACTCGCAGCGAGAACCAAGATGCATTCTTGATGGAAAAAGTGCAGGTTATCGTAGCGACTATTGCCTTTGGAATGGGTATTGACAAGCCAGACGTACGCTTTGTGGTGCACTATGATATTCCAAAATCCTTGGAGGGTTACTATCAGGAAACAGGTCGTGCTGGTCGTGATGGTGGCGAGGGACAATGTATCTGCTTCTACTCTCCAAAGGATATAGAAAGGTTACGTAAGTTCCAACAAGGCAAGCCTGTATCGGAACAAGAGATCAGCAACCAGTTGCTTTTTGAAACGCAATCGTATGCAGAGAGTTCACTTTGTCGCCGAAAATTGCTGTTACACTATTTTGGTGAAGAATACAAGAAAGATGACTGCGGAAGTTGCGACAATTGCCGTAAGACGTATAAGATGGTAGAAGCAACCGAATTACTCGGATTGATATTAGAAACCATCCATCAGCTGAACGAAAAATTCCGTGCAGAGCATATTGTGGATATCATTCGTGGTAAAGAGTCAGCTGGTGTATTGGCATATAAGCATAATGAGTTAGAGAATTTTGGTTGTGCAGAGGATGAGAATGAAGCTAATCTTCACGCTATCATTCGTCAAGCGATGGTGAGTGGATATATCAAGAAGGATATTGAGTCCTACGGTGATTTGAAGCTCACATCAGCCGGAAAGAAGTTTATGAAGCGTCCAACGATGTTTGAAGTTCCAATTGAGGTGCACAACGAAGATGAGGATAGCGAAATAGGTTCTGGTGTAGCCACTTGTGCAGCCGCAGATGACGTATTGTTCTCTATATTAAAAGATTTGCGCAAGAAATTGAGCAAAAAGATGAATGTGCCACCATTTGTAATCTTCCAAGATGGCAGTCTAGAGGCAATGGCCACCACCTATCCTATTACATTTGAGGAATTGCAGAATATCCCAGGAGTAGGCGTTGGTAAAGCAAAGCGATATGGTGATGAATTTATCCGTGTCATTAAGGAGTACGTCGAGGAAAACGATGTGATTCGTCCAGAAGACCTGCGTGTACGCACCGTGGCGAAGAACTCGGCAAGAAAGATTGCCATTATTCAGGCAATTGACCGCCGCGTTGCATTGGATGATTTGGCCGAGCGTTTGGGCATGTCAATGGAAGAGATTCTAGAGGAGATAGAGGCCATTGTATATTCGGGTACCAAGCTGAACATTAAATACTTTATTGAAGAAGTAGTTGATCCTGACGAAGAGGCAGATATCTACTATTATTTCCGCCATGCGGAGAATGATAGCATCAAGTTAGCAATGGAAGAACTAGGTGAGGACGACTATGATGAGATAAATGTACGCCTAGTGAGAATTAAATTTCATAGTGAACTTGGCAACTAATGCGTAAAGGTGAGATAGACATAATCACATTGGGTTGCTCGAAGAATCTGGTAGACGCAGAGCGGCTAATGTGCCAATTAGAATTGGCAGGTTATCGTTGTACACATGATTCTGCCGATCCTAAGGGCGAAATAGCTATCATCAATACATGCGGTTTTATTGGTGACGCAAAAGAAGAAAGTATTGAGATCATTCTCCAATTTGCTGAACGCAAGACAAGAGGCTTGTTACGTAAATTGTACGTAATGGGGTGTCTATCACAACGTTATAGAGAAGATTTGCCAGTTGAGATACCAGAGGTGGATAAGTGGTTTGGGAAGTTTGATTACCTTGGAATCGTTGAGGAGTTGAAGCCTACCCCCACCCCCTCCCTAAAGGGAAGGGAGTTTGGCGCGGATTATGAGCGGAAGCTGACAACGCCAAAACATTACGCGTATTTGAAGATTGCAGAAGGATGTAATAGATACTGTTCGTATTGTGCTATTCCGCTGATTACGGGGCGTTTCACCTCTCGCAAGATGGAGGAGATATTGGATGAAGTGCGCTGGTTAGTAGGCGAAGGGGTGAAGGAATTTAATGTAATAGCCCAAGACTTATCTAGCTATGGATTAGACCTTTACGGGGAGCACAGACTGGCGCAATTAGTGGACCAGATGGCGCAAATTGAGGGTGTAGAGTGGATACGACTACATTATACCTACCCTACAGATTTCCCATACGATTTGCTGCCAGTGATGGTCAAGCATCCAAATGTATGCAAATATATGGATATAGCCTTGCAACACTGTTCGGACAAGATGCTCAAGATGATGCATCGGCATATTACACGCGAGGAGCAGGATGCAGTAATCGCGAGGATTCGCAAGGAAGTGCCAGGTATATGTATTCGCACAACCCTGCTCGTAGGTCATTCAGGTGAGACAGAAGAAGAATTTACCGAATTGTGCAATTGGGTCAGAGAGATGAAATTTGAACGCATGGGTGCATTTGCATATAGCGAAGAAGAGGGCACTTATGCAGCAAAGCACTACACAGATGATATACCACAAGAAGAGAAGGAGCGACGCGTGGAAAAATTGATGGCCATACAGCAAGAAATATCATCGGAATTATTGCGTCAAATGGTAGGGACAGAGCAACGTATAGTGATCGACCGTGAGGAAGAAGAATATTACATTGGGCGTACGCAGTACGATTCACCTGAAGTGGATTGTGAGGTGCTAATAGCCAAAGCAAGAGAATTAAAAGTAGGAGAATTTTATACAGTAAACATCATAAAATCAGAGGATTTTGACCTCTACGCTAGCTTATGACGACAAAAGAACTCATTAATCAAATCAGTTCTAAAAAAGGAATGACTAAAGTACATACTGAAGAATTGATGAATGCAACAGTAGCCGTTCTGCAAAAGGAATTGCTAGATGGAAAAAGTGTGCACCTCCCCAACTTTGGCACATTGGAAATGAAACTAAAAAATGCACGTAAGATCGTTCATCCAACGACCAAGCAATGCACACTAGTACCCGAAAAAATGCAACTGACATTCAAGGCTAGTAATGCCATTAAAGAACAATTAAAAAACGCATAAGATATGGCAAATAATAAACTAACATGGCAAGAGTTGCGCAAAGCGCTGGCCGAGAATGCTCATTGTTCAGAACAAGAAGCAGATAGTTTTCTCAATGCTTTATTGGAAAGCGTTGTAGAAGGTCTTAAACAAGACAAACAGGTAAAAATCAAAGGTTTAGGAATTTTCTCCCTAAAAGCAGTTGCACCCCGTAAAAGTGTAAATATTGCTACTGGTGAAGACTTTACCATTGAGGGCTATAATAAAATATCTTTTAATGCGGAATCAATGCTGAAAGAAAGCGTTGAAAAGCGCATTGAGAACTCTCAAGTGGAAACCATGGTAAAAGAATTGAAAAATGATCCAATCAAAAAACTTGGAGAACAAGCCAACGAAATTGTGGATATTCTAGCAGAACTAGGACAAGCCCCTGAGACAAAAGAAGTCATCACTGATACAAAAAAGAACACTGCAAAGGTGGAAACTGTACTAGAAGAGTCTGTTGCAGTTGAAATAGCATCAAAACCTGAAATTACAGAAAAAGCAAAAGAACCTGTTGCAGTTCCTGTGAACAAGAAAAAACGTAGATGGACATGGTTGTTATGGGTTATTGGAGCCATATTATTAACAGGTGCAATAGGAGCAGCGGTATATTATCAAGAGCAGATAATAGGTTGGTGGCAATGTACAAAAATCATGGAAAGACCTATAAAAAGGAGTCAATACCATGATATCATCACAACTCGTAAAAACCCCAAAACAGCACTCCAATCGAAAACAGATGAATACAATCCAATATTTGGAAATATTCGTGAGACTATCATAGGATGGTGGGAGAGCATTCAATGCTGGAAAGAAACTGCAGAAGAAGAAATAGATACCACTACTCCGATTAGCACATACATCCTACCTACTCAAAGTCAAACAAGCACTCTAACAAATGCTAATATAGGCGAATTAAATTACAATTGTACACCGGGTTTACAGTTGGCTGTAGACACAATGTCCGCAGATACAGATGATGAAACCGTAGAAGAGACAATCGAGGAAACTATCGAAGAGGTAGGGGTAATGGCAGAGGTGATAGAAGAGGCTAGCGAAGAGGTGATTGTTGAAGAAACACCTACTACGGCACTAATAGACCAACCACGTGAATATACTACATTCATTGGTACTGAAGTGGTTGGAAAAGATAGCCGCCTAACATGGATTGCATATAAATATTATGGTAATAAAGATTTATGGGTTTTCATCTATGAAGCAAACCGTGATATAATTAGTCATCCTGCACGAGTAACTCCAGGACAAAAACTTCGCATTCCACAATTAGAAAATAACTATTTGGATTTGACCAATCCAGAATTGAGACAATTGGTAGATTTTTTGACTACTGAATACCTGAAATAAAATTTTATCAATTCGGAATTGAACGAAGACGTTATACATATCCATAAGGCTCGCACCCACAATCTTAAGGACATCATTGTAGATATCCCACGTAACAAGTTGGTAGTAATCTCGGGTGTCAGCGGTAGCGGCAAATCATCTTTGGCCTTCGACACATTGTTTGCCGAAGGTCAAAGGCGTTATGTAGAGAGTCTTAGTTCGTATGCGCGCCAATTTCTTGGACGCATGCAAAAGCCGGACGTGGATTTTATCGATGGTATTCCTCCTGCAATAGCTATAGAGCAAAAAGTCACCAACCGTAATCCACGCAGTACTGTAGGTACTGTGACAGAGATTCAGGAATACCTAAAATTACTATTTGCTCGTGCGGGTAAAACCATCTCTCCCGTGAGTGGAGAAGAGGTAAAGCGCCACAGTATCCACGATGTAGTGGAATGTTTGCGCAAACAACCTATTGGGGCTAAAGTGATGTTGCTTTCGCCTATCGTTGCAGAAAACGTCATCGAACAACTCCGTATCTGGCAACAACAGGGTTTCTCTCGCCTTTATCGCATCCATGCAGACGGCACTGGTGAGGTGCTTCGCATTGCATCAACACCCTCATTATCCGATAGTAAATCTGATACATACCTACTCGTTGATCGCCTTGTAGCAGACGGAGAACAAAGTACACTAAATCGATTTGCAGACTCGGTACAAACGGCATTTTTTGAGGGAAAAGGAGAATGTAAATTGGCTATTGAAATTCCTGAATATGAAAATCAAAAATCGGAGATCGAGAATCCTAATAATCGTTACATCAATACTTTCTCTCAGCGTTTTGAGGCAGACGGTATTACGTTTGTAGAGCCCACAGAACATTTATTTGATTTCAACAATCCACTGGGAGCATGCCCAACTTGCGGCGGTTATGGTAATGTAATAGGCATAGATCCTGATTTGGTGGTTCCCGACAAGACCAAGACCATCTATGAGGGTGCAATCGCCTGCTGGAGAGGGGAGAAAATGAGCCAGTGGAATGATGCATTAATCTATGCATCTGATAAATTTGATTTTCCAATCCATACACCGTTTCACGCGCTTACACCCGAACAAAAGCAGTTGCTGTGGCTCGGAAATGAATATTTTCATGGACTAAATGACTTTTTCCACGAGTTAGAAAGCAAACAATATGCTAAGATCCAATATCGCGTGATGCTTAGTCGCTATCGTGGTAAGGCGATATGCCCCGACTGTCTTGGCAAACGCCTACGCAAAGAGGCGGAGTATGTTTTGGTAGGTGGTAAATCCATCACAGAGCTTTGCCGAATGCCTATCTCCGATCTCTCAGAGTGGTTTAATTCTGCAGATTTAAGTTCTAAGCTTTCAACTTTTTCCTCCCTATTATCAGAAATACGCTCTCGCCTTCAGTTTATGCAAGACGTAGGTTTAGGGTATTTAACCCTCAGCCGTATGTCAAGCACCCTATCTGGTGGTGAGGGTCAGCGCATCAACCTAGCTAAGTCATTGGGCAGTAGCCTAGTAGGTTCACTCTACGTACTAGACGAACCTAGTATCGGTCTGCACCCACGAGATACTCAGCGCCTGATTCATGTATTGAAACAACTACGCGACCTTGGCAATACGATTGTGGTGGTGGAGCACGATGATGAGATTCAGAAAGCAGCAGATTATACCATTGAGATTGGCCCTAAAGCAGGTCGCCATGGCGGCGAAGTGGTGTATGCAGGCGCACCAAAGATAGAGAAATTCACCTACTCCATCCCTCATCTCCGCCGCACATGGAATAATTATATTGAGGTCGTTGGTGCCTCAGAGAACAACCTCAAGAATATCAATGTCCGATTCCCGCTGAATGTGATGACGGTGATGACAGGCGTGAGCGGTAGTGGTAAATCATCGCTTATCACCAAGGTGCTATACCCCGCATTGAAAAAGCATTATGGCGGTATCGCGGACCGGACAGGTGATTTCGGCAGTCTGCGTGGTAGTTTGCACCTGATTCATAATGTGGAGTTTGTAGATCAAAACCCACTGACCAAATCTTCACGCTCGAACCCAGTAACCTACCTCAAGGCATACGACGAGATTCGCAAATTGTATGCTGAGCAACAACTAAGCAAACAGATGGGCTTTACCCCTGCGCATTTCTCTTTTAATACACCTGGTGGACGCTGCGAAGCGTGTCAAGGCGAAGGCAAGGTAACCATCGAAATGCAGTTTATGGCCGATATCACATTGGAGTGCGAGCACTGCCATGGCAAACGCTTTAAGCAAGAAGTATTGGATGTTCACTACCGCGAAAAAAACATTTACGACATTCTGGAAATGACTGTCAATCAAGCAATTGAATTTTTCTCTGAAGATCCTATATGCAAGAAGATTGTCAATCGCCTACGTCCATTGCAAGATGTAGGTATTGGCTATGTGAAATTAGGTCAAGCAGGTAGTACATTGTCTGGTGGCGAGAGTCAGCGTGTGAAGTTAGCTTCGTTCTTGGCGCAAGAGAATGCGCAATCAACATTATTTATCTTCGACGAGCCTACCACGGGCTTACACCACCACGATGTAGCAGTGCTATTGAAAGCACTTAATGCATTGATTAGCAGAGGACATACAGTGCTAATTATTGAGCATAATCCATCGGTAATTTTGTCGGCGGACCATATCATCGACCTTGGCAAAGAGGGCGGTGATTTAGGTGGTTATATCGTAGCCGAAGGCACTCCAGAAGATATAATGCAATGCCACGAAAGTTATACAGGCAAAGCATTAAACGATTTGAAGGATAGTTTTATATAAAGATCTAAAACATATGAAAAAAATCATTTTATTGGTTCTTACGTTTGCATATCTTAGTAATTTATATGCAACTGACCACATGGCTGCTACTGTAGCGATTGCTCCAGATGTAAAAGGTCCTGTAAAAAAGGTAACAAGCATTATTAAAACTGAACAAGACGGAGTGCTTGATATGATGTATGGCATGAGTAAACTCCCCTCTCCAGAAATTAAATACGTATTTTGGTATGATTCTATCGGGAGACTAACTGAACATGCGACTTATCCAGGTCCACATATCGATGGTCATGTCTATCAATACTATAATAATGAGATGGCTATAAGTTATCGTTACAACGAAGATGGATTTATCAAGGGATCCTTCAAACAATTCTTTTTTGATTCACTCGGGAATCAAATTTCTTCTAGAACTTATAAAGAAGGTAAATTCTTTTGCGCTGATTCTACAATCTACAATACCCAAGGGCTTAAAATAGAACATTACGACACAGCTCCAAAAACAGATTCAATGGTGCTGACATATAGTTACGAATATGATTCTATCGGTAGATTAATTATAGTTAATCGCAAAAATGAACACATTTATACAATTGAGTATCACCCAAATGGTAATTATACAGAACATCACTTTGAAAAAATAAAAAATACAAGCAGAAAATGGGAACAAAAATATGTCCTAGATAATAAAGGACAAATTATTAAGATACAAGCAAAAGATTCATGGAGTAAATTTACAAAATATGATCACCATGGAAACTGGTTAAAATCAGAACATTCATATAATACAAATAGTCCTCTCGGGTGGATTACAAGTGTCGAAGAGCGTATTATAGAGTATTATGAATAAGTACGTCACTCTTGAAATTTCTTGTTTCAACCTTTGCACAAAAATTAAGATATTCGGCAGAAATATTGAATATGGTTTCCATTGAACATCTCAGCATAGAATATTCATCACGTCCGATATTGGACGATATTACATTTTTGATTAATCCCCGTGATCGCATTGCTCTCGTGGGCAAGAATGGTGCAGGTAAGACCACCCTACTCCGCCTTTTGGCAGGCGCAGAGACACCTAGCTCTGGACGTATCTCGAAGATGGGCGATATCACCATCGGCTACCTGCCACAAGTGATGATGCACGTGGATGGAAAAACGCTGCGAGAAGACGTACTTTCGGTGATCGGCAATAGAGGATCGGAGATCGGGGATGAGGCACGATTTATTGCAGAGATGGATCGTACAATCATTGGTTTGGGATTTGAGCGCAAAGATTTTGACCGCCCATGTTCGGAATTCTCGGGCGGATGGCGCATGCGTATTGAACTAGCAAAGATACTGCTGCAACACCCTGATTTATTGCTACTTGACGAGCCAACCAACCACCTCGACATTGAGTCCATTCAATGGTTGGAGGAGTTTCTTAAGACCAATGGTAGTGCACTTGTATTGGTAAGTCACGACCGTGCTTTCCTTGATAATGTCACCACACGCACCATAGAGATTACCCTTGGACGAATATATGATTACAATGTGCCGTATACTCAGTTTAAAGTGCTACGCCAAGAGCGCCATGAACAACAAGTACGCGCCTATTTGAATCAACAAAAGATGATTCAAGAGACCGAAGAATTTATTGAGCGATTTCGCTATAAAGCCACCAAAGCGGTACAAGTACAATCACGTATCAAGCAATTAGAGAAACTAGAGCGTCTAGAGGTAGATATAGAAGACAACTCTCGATTAAGTTTGCGTTTTCCTCCGGCACCACGCAGCGGCGATTTCCCATTGATAGTAGAAGACTTGCGCAAGGATTTTGGAGAACATATGATGTTCCAAAATGCGACTTTCACCATTCGTCGAGGTGAAAAAGTAGCATTTGTAGGTAAGAACGGTGAAGGTAAGACCACCCTAGTGCGCTGTATCATGGGGCAGTTGGATTATATGGGTACGCTGAAGATTGGGCATAATGTCAAGATTGGCTATTTCGCTCAAAACCAAGCGGCACTATTGGATGGGGAACTAACCGTATTCCAGACGATTGACAATGTTGCTGTGGGCGATATCCGCACACAGATTCGTAACATATTGGGAGCATTTATGTTCGGGGGTGAGGCATCGGAAAAGAAGGTGAAAGTCTTATCGGGTGGCGAGCGTAGCCGTTTGGCAATGATTCGTTTGCTGCTAGAGCCATGCAACCTATTGATACTTGATGAGCCTACCAACCACCTCGACATGCAGTCGAAAGATGTACTGAAAGCCGCACTGAAAGAGTTTAATGGTACAGTCATCTGCGTAAGTCACGACCGTGATTTCTTGGATGGACTGGTAGATAAGGTATATGAGTTTGGAGGCGGGAAAGTGCGTGAACACTTGGGCGGCATCTACGATTTCCTGCGGAGCAAGAGAATTGATTCATTACAAGAGTTGGAGCGAAAATCGGATAATAGGAATCGGGAAACTGGAGTCGAAAATCAGCAGATCGAAGCTACTTCTTCAAAGTTGGACTATGCAGCCCAAAAAGCTGCAGCTGCAGCGCGTCGCAAGAAGGAGAAGCAGATTGCAGATGTAGAAGCAGCCATCGCAAAACTAGAGCAGGAGCAGCAGGAATTGGAGACACTGCTTGCCGATATAGCCCATCAGACCACCGATAACTTCCAACGCTATGATCACATCAAACATGAGATGGAAAAACGTCTCTACGAATGGGAAATTCTCAGTGAAGAAGAATAACGTGATATAATAAATACAAGCAGGAATGGCCGTCGGCCATTCCTGCTTGTTTAAATATTCATGTAAAACTATTACTCGTTGATAGTAGTATCTTTCTCAAGAACAAGTTCCTTGTACATGACAGCATTTGCACTCAATGTGAAAGGAATAAAGGCCAGCGATAATAGCGACGTAATAAGTTGACTAATAATCATTATCCATTCTGCCTCAGCTAAATACGCAATCAAACCAAAAACACCCGCAATCACACCGGTAATGACATTGATTACAATCGACAATATCATTAAAACAAAGAAAATGTTCCATTTATTACCATAAGTACATTTATCACTCTCGCGAAGGGCCTCTAGTGCAGATTTATTTTTATCTACAAAAAGAAGAATAGCAAAGCACCAAGCAATAGAAATCACAATACCAGGTGCAAACATAAAGAACATTCCTACAAGAATAGCCCCAAACATCAATAACGACAAGATAAAGAACTCACCCATATTATTACGATATTTCGCATCGAAAATAAATGTTGGATTCAGTTTATTCCCTTTGGCTAATTCTGCAGGTAGAGACATAATTGCTATCGTTGTTCCCACATTAAGATAGGGAATCCAGATTGTAACAGCATATAGCACTACTGCTAAAAGAATGTTAATGTAATTACCCAGAGCTAAAGATACTCCATCTTTGAGAGTCTTTAGAACATCTAATTTTTTCACTGCCACAGCGGCATTCATCAAATTGTTGTCCATAATAATAGTATTTATAGTTTTGTACAATATTTTACATTTCGGCGTGCAAAGTTACATCTTTTTTTTGAATATTACAATTTTTCTCATATTTTTCCTTAAAATATTTGCATTATCAAAAAAAATGTTGTAATTTTGTCGCCCAATTTCATAGAAGTTGTGTAAAAAAAGATTATTAACTTAAAGTTCTAATGAATATGAAGAAACTTTTCACATTGTGTTTGATTAGCCTTATGGCATTGTCAGCTTCCGCTCAACAAATGGAATTTGTAGATTTGGGTTTGCCAAGTGGTACATTTTGGAAGGCAGTAAATGAACCTGGTCTTTACACGTATGACGAGGCCATGAGTAAATACAACAGTCAAATACCAACTAATATACAACTAGAGGAATTAAGAAAAGAATGTGTATGGACATGGAATGGTACAGGATACCATGTTACTGGTCCTAATGGTAACTTTATTACCCTACCTGCTTCTGGTCATTACAACTGCAATAACGGCGATCTGCTCTATCTGGGATTAGGTGGCTATTATTGGTCATCAACTGCCACTGATTACGATGCAGCAAGTTATATTTTCTTCGATGCTAGTAAAGTTTCTGTTTACGAAGTAAATCGATGCAATAGTTTCTCTGTACGTCTTGTAAGATAATATTTTTAACATTTCGGTATATAATTTCCACTCACTCTGCAAGTAGCAGAGTGAGTTTTTTTATTTAGTCGTTTACATTATTTCACTGCATCGTAAATAATTTTCAATAAAATCTTAGGATTTTATTTGCAAATATGCGTTTTTTTTCGTACTTTTGCACCGGATATGCAAACAATACTGGCTATACTTACTGTATTCTTTTTGCAGTTCACCGACAAGGTGGGCTCTGAGCGTGTGTGCCTCAGCGAGTTAGCAATGCAGATGCGCGAGCAACGAGGGCTAGCCATCGACTCGTTAGACTATGAAGTTTCGCCTATATATTTAGATTCTGTCCGTACTATGGGTGCAAAAGTGTTGCATACATCGCGTTGGCTAAATGCAGCAACCGTGCAAATACCTGTGAGCCAGATAGCGGCATTCTATCAGTGCTCTTTTATTCAGGCAATTGAACTCACACGCGACGCAAACGAGTCAATTGGCAGTTCATCCATATCACTTCGTAAGCATGCGGTAGATAGTTCTATTCCGTCGGACCCACCGCCACTGGTCACAGAAGCTCAACACTTCCTCTACAACCTCCCCCCTCTACATCAGGCAGGATTTAAAGGACAGGGGATACGAATCGGATTGGCGGATGGAGGATTCTACAATGCAGATAGCTTATCATTGCTACCACTAGATCAATGGCTTGGATATGCAGACTTTACGGATGATAAAGATAATTTCTTTGGAACAACGGGCAATCACGGTACCATGTGCTTGACAACTATCATGGCACAATCTGATAGTTATCAAGGAGCAGCTACAGAGGCGCAATATTTCCTTTTCCGTACTGAAGAACAAGATACAGAAAGTCCCAAAGAGATCGATAATTGGGTGGCTGCCATTGAGATGGCAGACTCCTTAGGTTTGCATATCGTATCAACCTCATTAGGATACACCACCTTTGACAATGAAGTGCTCAACTTCACCTATGCGGATATGGACGGTCGCACCACACGTGGAGCACAAGCTGCAACAATAGCCGCACGCAAAGGCTTGCTGCTTACTATCGCAGCAGGTAATGAAGGCAATAAAACATGGCACTATCTATCTACTCCTGCGGATGCAGATAGCATATTGACAGTTGGGGCTGTCGATATATTTCGAAATATTGCTGACTTCTCATCCTTTGGTCCTTCGGCAGATGGCAGAGTGAAGCCTGAAGTATGCGCTGTGGGCAAGCAAACCGCATTGATAGATCCTAATAATGAATGGGTAATAAATAGTAATGGCACAAGTTTTGCATGTCCATTGCTAGCAGGTATGGCTGCATGCTTATGGTCAGCTCTCCCCAATGCTACCAATATGGAAATACGCGAGCGAATCATTCGTTCTGCTGATCGATATACTAATCCGCATGAGCAATATGGCTATGGGATACCCGATGCATGGTTGGCATATACTATGCATTCTACCACCCATCTATCATATGGAATAACGGATGAGCAGAAGCCAAAAAAGATATGGAAAGATGGACATATATATATACTATATAACAAAAATACATATGACCTTTTAGGTAATAAAATATCACAATAAATGCACAAACATCTCAATGACATAAAACCGGCAGGCACATCCTATGAGATGGGTATGAAGCGCGTGCTGCTCTCTGCCAACGAGAGTGGTTGCAGTATCACTCAGATAGCAGTAATCGAACTCAAATCAGGTGAAGAGAGTGCTATGCACATTCATCCTGATTTGCAAGATGCATTCTATATCTTAGACGGAGAATTAGATGTAACCATCAACGGTACTATTCATCACTGCAAGAGGGATGACTTTTTATTCATAGAACAACTTAATACCTACCAACTGCATGCTATCACCGATGTACGCATGTTGGCCATGGGGTGCGTGATTGAATCACAACGAACCAAACTCTACCCTATGCTCTTTGAGCCCAATTTGCAAACCAAAGTATGGGGCGGCAAACAACTTACTCTATGGAAGCAACTACCCGAGCAGCAACATATAGGCGAGAGTTGGGAGGTATCAGCAGTCAAGAAAGCACCATCCATCATTGCCAATGGTACATGGGCTGGATACGCACTCACAGAGGTAATCAACAAAATGCCACAAGCTATTCTAGGAAAAGAGGTGGCAAAGAAATATCAAAATCAATTACCCCTACTGGTGAAGTTCATCGATAGCAACGATGACCTTAGTGTACAAGTACACCCCAACGATGATATGGCTAAACGTCTGCATAACGGAATGGGAAAAACCGAGATGTGGTATGTGCTGAGTGCAGAGCCAGGAGCATGCATCTACGCGGGCTTCCAAAAAGCTTTGTCGCCCGAAGAATATACACAATGCGTTGCAGATGGCAGTATCATGGAAACATTAGCTAAGCATGAGATACATGCAGGAGATGTATTCTATATCCCATCAGGACGTATCCATGCCATAGGCAAGGGGGTACGATTGGTGGAAGTGCAACAATCCTCCGACCTCACCTATCGGATCTATGACTATAATCGAATGGATTTGAATGGTCAGCCACGTGAACTACATACCGAGTATGCAGCACAAGCGCTTGACTTTAAGGTATATCGAGAATATCGTAGTGATTATGTGGATAAGATAGATACAGCCAATGCATGTATCGACACCGAGTACTTTACAGTGCGCGTGGTATCTATCAAGGAACCTATCCGCAGAAATATGATCAAGTATGATTCATTTATCATTCAAACCTGCACCAAAGGACAATGCAAGATTCGTATCCGCAGTACACACGATGAGATAACCCTGCAAGAGGGATACTCTAGTCTGATTCCTGCTGCAATAGCTGACTACGATATCATACCTATCAACGGAGAAGTTAAGGTACTAGAATCATATATCGACAATACAGCACAAAGTACTTTCCGCCGTATGATTTCACAGTTCCTGCATATTAGCGGAGTATAAAAATCGTATAAAACTTTTATAACTATTAGAACATTTTAAACTTCATATAAATATGACTAAAGATTCAGTTATTTTTGACATTATTGATCGCGAGAAAGAGCGTCAGATGAAAGGCATTGAGTTGATTGCCAGTGAAAACTTCGTGAGTGAGCAGGTAATGCAAGCCATGGGTAGTGTATTAACCAACAAATATGCAGAGGGTTATCCAGGCAAACGCTACTACGGTGGCTGCGAAGTGGTAGACGAGAGCGAGAATATTGCTCGTCAACGCCTCTGCGAATTGTTTGGTGCAGAGTATGCCAACGTACAACCTCACTCTGGTGCACAAGCCAATATGGCTGTATTCATGGCATGCCTCAACGCAGGCGACACCTTCCTTGGTTTGAATCTCAGCCACGGTGGTCACCTTAGCCACGGTTCACCAGTCAACTTCTCTGGCTTGATGTTCAATGCTTTGGAATACAACGTAAAAGAAGATACTGGTCGCGTGGATTACGACCAATTGGAGCAAGTGGCACGCGAGCACAAACCAAAACTCATCATCGCAGGCGCTAGCGCATATAGCCGCGAATGGGATTACGCGCGCATCCGCCGCGTGGCAGACGAGATTGGCGCTATCTTTATGGTAGATATGGCACACCCTGCAGGACTCATCGCAGCTGGTCTTTTGGAGAATCCAGTTAAGCACGCACATATCGTTACATCTACTACACACAAGACACTCCGTGGACCTCGTGGAGGTATCATCCTGATGGGTAAGGACTTCCCTAATCCATGGGGTAAGACCACACCTAAGGGCGAGGTGAAGATGATGTCTGCATTGCTCGACTCTGCGGTATTCCCTGGTACACAAGGTGGACCACTCGAGCATGTCATTGCAGCCAAAGCAGTAGCTTTCGGTGAAGCATTGCAACCCGAGTTTAAGGAGTATCAATTGCAAGTTAAGAAGAATGCGGCTGCTATGGCGCAAGCATTGATGGATAAGGGATACAAGATTATCTCTGACGGTACAGACAACCACTCTATGCTCGTGGACTTGCGTACCAAATACCCAGAGCTCACAGGTAAAGTGGCAGAGAAAGCCCTGGTAGCTGCAGATATCACCACCAACAAGAACATGGTGCCATTCGACTCTCGTAGCGCTTTCCAAACCAGTGGTCTGCGTTTCGGTACACCTGCAATTACAACTCGTGGATTAAAAGAAGACAAGATGGCATGGATTGTAGAACTCATCGACCGTGTACTCAGCAACCCAGAGTCGGAGGAGAACATCGCACAAGTGCGTGCTGAAGTAAATGCAGAGATGGTGAAATATCCATTGTTTGCTTGGTAATTTTGAATTAAGAAATTATGGCGGAGAGAATTCCGTTTACAACATCATCCAAGGGAATCTTCAAGGATAGAGGCAGCAAGTTTCTATCTTTTGCAGAACCCATTAAGGACGAAGAACATGCAAAGGAGCGCATCAAGTGGTACAAGAAAAAGTATCACGATGCGCGCCATGTGTGCTATGCCTATCGTCTGGGCGAGAACCTATGGCGAACCAAGGACGATGGCGAACCACACGGTACAGCGGGGATGCCCATACTCCGTAGTATTGACGCACGCAACTTAGATAATATATTGGTGATTGTCGTTCGATATTTCGGAGGAACATTGCTGGGGACCGGCGGACTTATGGTAGCATACCGTGAAGCCACTATTGATGCACTTAAAGACTATCCTGTAAAAGGAAGGGAATAGATTTAGAGTTTAGAGTTGAAATGAAGAAAGCTATTTTCCCAGGGTCTTTTGACCCTTTTACAATTGGCCACTACGATATTGTGATACGTGGCCTACAGATTTTCGATGAAATTATCATCGGTATTGGTCATAATAGCCAAAAGCAAAGTACCTTCGCTTTGGAGGAGCGCATCCAGACTATAAAGCTAGCGTTTGCCAATGAGCCACGTGTTAAGGTGGAGGCCTATGACGGACTAACCATTGACTTTGCTATTGCACACAAGGTTCCATGTATCTTACGGGGAGTGCGTTCGGTACTCGACTTTGAATACGAACGCAATATAGCCGAAGCTAACAAGCAACTCTCTGGAATCGAAACCGTACTGCTCTATACAAGCCCTGAATATGCACATATATCGTCATCGCTGGTGCGCGAACTGCACAGTTACGGAAAAGATGTTTCTGCATTTCTACCGAAGGTCAATCAAATTATAAAGACAAAAGGATAATGAAAAAAAGTATCATATATATTCTATGTATAGTAATAGGTATGCCATTATTGGCTGAGTCGCAAACAACACGTATTGATAAGAATCTTACAATCTACACCGATGTCATGCGTCAGTTGGATATGAACTACGTGGATACACTTAACTATGACCAACTCATCAAGACTAGTATCAATGCAATGTTGCATCAGGTGGACCCTTACACGGTCTATATCCCTAAGAGCGAAGATGACAACTTGCGTATGATGACCACTGGTAAGTACGGAGGAATAGGGGCAATCATTATGTATCGAGATAGCAATGTCTATGTCAGCGACCCATACGAGAATATGCCTGCTGCAGAAAACGGATTATTAGCTGGCGATCGATTTATATCCGTTGATGGAATGGATTGTCACGGAAAAACCACAAAAGAGGTCAGCGATAAACTCAGAGGCAAACCTGGTACTACGCTCAAGGTTGTAGTAGAACGTGATGGAGTACAGATTACCAAAGAGATCAAACGACGCGACATACACCTGCCTGCGGTCAACTATGCTACTGTGCTTAATGATTCGATTGCATATATCGCATTTGCCGAGTTTACGGCCAATTCATCACAAGAGTTTTTGATTACACTGGATCAAATGGTACAATCCAATAATATCCAGCGACTTATCATTGACCTGCGCAATAATGGTGGCGGATTGATCGATGAAGCAATCAAATTACTCGGCTTTTTTCTGCCACAAGACACAGAGGTGGTATCCACCAAAGGAAAAATAGAGAAAACTTGTCGTTCATACACAACCACTACCCATCCCATTTTCCCTAATATGCCTATCGTAGTATTGGTCAACGACCAATCGGCATCCGCTGCCGAGATTGTGGCAGGAGCATTGCAGGACCTCAAACGTGCTACCTTAGTAGGCAAGCGCACGTTCGGAAAAGGATTGGTGCAAAACGTACGCCCTATCGCGTATGGAGGGCACCTGAAGGTGACGACATCCAAGTATTATCTGCCATCTGGTCGCTGCATTCAAGCTATTGACTACGCTGAGCGACAAAAAGGCAACCAACTTCATCGAGATACCGCAGGAGGTATACTACCTAATATATTACTCACTGACTCACAAAAGTTGGATATCACCTATAATCTATATAGAGATCATATGTTCTTCGACTATGCAACACGCTATCACCGCCAACACGCTAGTATTGCACCTGCTACAGAATTCATATTGACCGATCAAGACATCGAGAACTTCTGCCTATTCCTAGACGAAAAGCAATTCTCCTACGAAACAGAAACTGGCCGTTATCTAGGAGAACTCATTGATATGGCCAAACAAGAAGACATCGACTCTACCCTACTTGCTGAATTGGAGAAATTCAAGCCACGCTTGACAGTAGATTATCGTGCTGCAATACAGCGAAATCGTAATGAAGTAGAAAAACTTTTGGGTGGCGAAATTGTCAAACGCTATTACTACCATTGTGGCTACTATGCGTACCTATTACGATACGATAAAGAAATCAAACGCGCCATCGAAGAAGTATCTCGCCTTTAATCAATAACAAAAAAAATAGGGCTCTCGCCCTATTTTTTATTTCAATCTTAGGAATCCTATTCCAAAACGGTTTACTGCTGCACGCTCCAAATCTTCTCTCACGGATGGATCGGCAATGGAAATCAGTGCCTTTGCTCGCTCTGCCAATGGCAGGTTTCTAAGATATACTATTCCGTGCTCAGTGGCAATATATTGGGCCTGAAAGCGAGTAGTCACCACTCCAGCGCCAGGCGCCAAATTAGCGACGATCTTGCTCTGTCCCTTACTCGTCATACTAGGAAGTGCTATGAAGCATTTGCCACCCTCTGACAGCGATGCACCATACATAAAGTCATGCTGTCCACCTACGCCAGAGATAATCGTTTCACCTATTGAATCTGCACAAATTTGTCCGGTCAAGTCCACTTCCACAGCCGAATTAATCGCCATCGCTTTAGGGTTCTGGCGGATATTCTGTGGATCATTGGTAAAGGCTACATCGCGTATCACAAAATCCTTATTGCCATCCATATAATCATACAGATGTTTCGAACCTAGCACCAAACTACCCAATGACTTACCAGGATAAATCTTCTTCAGTGAGTTGTCAATTATCCCTTTCTCAATCAATGGCAATACGCCATCGGTGATGGCTTCGGTATGCAGTCCCAAATGCTGATGTCCGCTCAGAGCATTGATAACGGCATTAGGTATTCCGCCTACGCCTATCTGCAGAGTGGCACCATCAGGTATCTCGTTCGCGATGAAATTACCAATACGTGTTTCTATCGCGCTTGGTACGGGTGTCGGTACCTCGATCAGCGGCTCATCACCACGACACATAGCAGTAATCTGACTAACATGTATCACTGGGTCGCCAAACGTACGTGGCATGTATTTATTCACTTGCGCAATCACTGTCTTGGCACATTCTGCACCTGAAAAAGCGATATCGGCGGAGATGCCATAAGAGCAATAACCATTCTCATCGGGTTCGCTAACATTCAGAAATGCCACATCTACTGGCACTTGACCGCTACGAAATAAAAATGGCACTTCGCCAAGGAAACATGGTATGGTGTCTGCCACGCCTTCTTTCATCGCGCGACGGAGATTGTTCGGCACAAAGATATTCAGTGCACGAAACGAGTCCATCAATTCGCGTTTAGCGTATGGAGCCTCCTCAGGATGGATACCAAAGCCAGATATCACCTTCACATCCCGCAGTTCGTTGGCACGCTCGGTGAGAGCACGCAGCAAAACCATCGGTATAGAGGTGGAACCTTGTACGACAATCGTGTCGCCCGATTTCACGAGACCAACTGCCTCTATTGGAGATAGGTATTTCATGGTATAGTGATGAATTATGAGTGACAAGTGATGAGTAAACGCTGCAAAGGTAATACTTTTTTTTGAAATCACAAAATCTTTTCTGCCGAATATCGAAGATTTTATATTGAGTACGTTTCAAATGCCAGCATTAGTAATCAACATAGTTATCGCATGCCAAAAGTCGCCTGCAAGTTTCGGGACCACCATAGGAGATCTCTAGCACATCTATGGGCTTTCGGTGGCTTTCACTTTTCAGTTTTTCGCTGTGCCTTTATATATTATAGTGGTGCTGAATACTCAGCGTTTTAGTGTTTTTGTACCGATGATTTACCTACCTTTTCTATACCCTTAGTATACCTTTGGTATAGGATAAGTCTCCATAAATGAAACGCTACCCTTGGGCAAAAGTAGCGCAAGGGTAGCGGAGTGACAATTATTGATTTAATATGTTATACTTAGTCACAATCAACTGCTATTTCTCCTTCTTTATTTTAGATTTTCACAATCAACGACTATTCTTCCTTCTTTCTTTATTTTAGCTTTTTGAACACCATACCAAATTGCATGGGGTAAACCTACCAATACTAGAGAATAAGGAATTGATATAGCTAATAAAATAGGATTAGGTTCCTTATAACATTCTTGATGTGTTACTGCGGGTTCGTAAATATCTCCAATATTAGCATCAATTTTATAACAGATGTTATCTGCATTGATAAAAACATTGACATATTCTTTATTCTCTTGAGTAACTGTAGAAGAGTTCATGCTATTGTATCCTGAACTTTGCAAAGATGTTTGCCCTGTCCAATAGTTTGTTACTGGCTTAGTTGTAGCAGAGGCAGCAGAATAACCTGTAGTTTTAGAAACTTGTTCTTTTTTCTCGTAGATAAGAACTTCTCCACCTAATCCATCATCCATTGTTCGATCAGGAACAGACATCTCTGCTAACACTTGTGATTTTGACATCCCGACTAAAGCATCATACTTATTACCTAGATACTGCTCAGGAATATCAGTAACTGTAACCGAATGATAAGTCCAACATGAGGTCATTGTAACACCTACCAACATGAGTAATAAAAATTTAATTGTTTTCATTTTGTTTAAGTTTGAGTAGTTAATAAATGGTTTTATATTGTGTGTTAATGATTTATTTTGCTTCGATAAATGGGACATAGTCAGAAAGTACCTTAATCTTGTCAACTAATGATTTGTCTCTGATAGAAGTACTATTGGGCAGGGTAATTGCCTCTGGCAGTACTTCTATTAGATTCTTCAAATAGATAGACTTTATTGCATAATTGATATTATCTTCATTATCCCAACCCGAAGAAGTAATTCCAACTAGATTACCTTGTTTATCAAAAAGTGGACCTCCACTATTACCATGTGTGATTGGTACAGAAATCTGGTATAAGCGTATATCGCCTTGTGCGCCAGTCTTTGCGCTGATTGTTCCATCAGTAAATTTAATTTCTTCGCCTAACTTTTGAGTTTTTGGATAACCCAATGCAAATACACTAGTACCAACATCCTCTGTTTTTGCTGTGAATACATAAGGTATTTTAGGCAAGTCTACAAATGAATTATCTACAATTTTGATAATAGCCAAGTCATTCGTTGGGTCAGTAACTACAACTTCCGCTTTATAGGTCTTAGTTTGCCCATTTTGTTTGAAAGTTACTTGCATTTGTTTTGCTCCATCTACAACATGATGGTTTGTTGCGATATAACCTTTTTCACTGATAAAGAAACCTGTTCCTGACCAAAGCCAATCTGTTGAAGGAATGTTGGGTTGCGCTTCGGGTTTTCCAGATGGAATAACAGCAGTAGGATAAGCATCTTGTGGACGAGCGAGTTGAGCAAACTCATTAACAGACAGCGAGTGTATTGAATATGTACCAGGTATCAATGTAATCATTCCATATTCATTCCCTCGTAAGGTTTTAGCGAGAGTTTGTGCGACAGTTGAACCGTTAATAGTAAATGTAAAACGATCTTCTATTCTGTAAACTTTTAGCACATTTTCCCTATTTGTGCGTATCACATTTGTATATGACCAATTGCGAAGCCACTGTCCTACACCTTCATACTCCCCATAAACAGCAAACTTTCCATCGTTAGAAATAAAAAAGCAATAATAATTATCCCAGTCTTGAAAGCCAAACAATAATCCATATTGGGCGTTTTTAGTGCCCTCGGCAGCTTTCATACTCGTTGCTATCATGTAGTTTTGTGATTGGTCAAAAGGAATATAACAACTCCTTTTAACCATTGATTTGACAGCACGATTATCAAGGGTAACACTCATTCCATAGTTAGTGAAAGATGAAACATGATCCCCTCCATCCATTACCCAAGATTCTGGATGATCTCCAAAAAATTCATTATAGACAATGTAGCCTGTACCATTTTCATCTAATTCAACATATTTTCCGTCCACCATCTCTCCGTTTTCAAATAGATAATATCTATGTAGTTTGCCTGTTTTGTAGTATTCATAATACTCACCATGTAAAACTCCATTAAGAAAATCTGCAATAATTTCTACTTGTCCATTTTCGTAATATTGTATAGCTTTACCGTCGGTACGACTATTGTAATAATCATGCTCCTTCTGTTTGTTGCCATTTTTGTAATATGATACAAACTTACCTTCAAAGAAATCCTTTTCGCTATCTCCATGATCAATATAAATAGGAGTAAATACAGATTGCAGTTGACCGTCTATATAATAATCTTTTACTTCCCCATCTGGAATATTGGGTGCTTTATATTTTATACGACGATAATATAGTGCATCTTTCGCTTCACAGCGTTGCCAATTTGCATCGAAAAACTCAGTAATAGTTTGACCTATAACTGGGTTATAATTAGAAGTTTTGTCAAATTGTTGTGTTTGGCTAATACCCCCTCTATAGTAATAAGTTATGGCACCTGTTATGCTTGTACTTTTCCCTGTATATATATTACCCAACACAAATGAACCCTCAATGACCACACCATTGGCTTTCTCCAACTTACCATTGCCATGAGGAATATAGTTGATAAATTGTCCTGTATAAACATCACCATTAGGATCTGTTTGTCTTCCTTGTCCTGTTGCTTGATTATTCATAAACTCACATTCCAATTCACGACCATCAGTCCATGACAATTTTCCTTTACCAACTCGAATACCATTCTCATAGTTACCTACGAAAGTAGAATGTAATTCGTTGTTAATGTAACGAACTGCTGTACCATGACCGTGTGCTTTATTGTTCAACACACCTCCATCCCAAGTGAATGACACACCATCCTCGTAGTAAGAATCAAGGATTTGGCAATTTATGTTTGAGCAGAGAATCCATTTCTCCTCTAAAGTTCGTGCACATACCGCAATAGGCAGTAAACACATGAATAATAGTATTTTCTTCATAATACGGCTTAAGTAACTAGTTTATTGGATTATTAGTCCCAACTTTTCTTGAGCAATAGGCATAACATTCTCTCCTGCTGGAACTATGACTTCAATAGGTTTATTTGTCATTGGATCGATCCAACGAACTTTTGTAATGTATGTAAAATTATACTCCTTACCTATTAATTCCAATACAGAATCTACCTTTTGATGTAAAGGTGCTTCTAAATTTTGGCGTATTGTTTGGTAATCTTGCATGGCTATTTTTTCTAAGAATTGCATATTTTGAGACAAATCATTGATTTCTTTTTGCTTAAGCATTAACATATTCTCAGTTAAATTATCCTTTGTCTTGATTAACTCTTCTATTTTAAGACTTCTTTCAGTTTCCATTTGCTGGTATAGACTTGCATAGCTATTCTCAACTTTTATCAACGAGTCTTGAATCAAAAGCATTTCTGGTAGTTGCATAACCAGAAGTTCTTTATCAATGTAACCAATTTTGATAGAATCAGTACTAGCTTTTAGTTTTGCACTTTGAGCATTAACAGAAAGAATTGACAGAGAACACAGCCAAATCGCTGTAAAAATGATGGTTTTAAGTTTCATAATTTATAAAGTTATTAGTTGTTTTATATTCAATTAGGTATAAAAAAAACGTGGATTCCGACTGCTGTCGTTCCACATCTTGAGGCCTTCGCATTGCCCGAAATACTTGAACCGACAACGCGAAGCCCACGCCGAATATAAAATACTCTCGTGCTATGCTATAGTTAAGGTACGCGTGTGCGCATACGTATATACGCAAAAAACGTACCAAATAGGCACAAGAGGGATATTCTATATCCCGTAGGGCATCTATCGTTGCTAAGTCCCGAGTATTTCTGAAAGTTGCGAAGTTTCAAGATGTCAGAACAGAGCGCTAATAAACGCCTTTTTAATATGTCTGCTACCCTCCGCCAATGATGTCAGACACCCCTCGGCGCAGGTTCACGGTGCAAAGGTAATACTTTTTTTTGAATTGAGCAAAAAAAATCGCCTTTTTGAGGCGTTTTTTTGCTTAGAGGACTAGTTGATAGTATAAAGCTTTTTTAGGAATGGAGTAAACAAATTTAGAATTTTAGTCAACCTTTTTAGGAAAGAAGTCAACTTTTTTTAGAGGGATATATTAACAAAAAGCACTTTTTGTAGGCAAGGAGTTGTACTGTTGTTCTGTCGGTCGTCTCCCGCTCGTCGGTCGGCGGAATGGGGGAAGGTATAAGAGAGGAAAAAGAGACGGCAATCTTAACAAATAGCACTTTTTCAGTTTCGGAGTTCCTAGGTCGTTCCTTGGTTCATCCTTAGTTCATCCTTGGTTCGTCCTTGGTTATTAACACGGGAGTACCAAGGACGACATGAGAGAAGATAATCTTAACAAAAAGCACTTTTACCAATACTCATACAATAGGCGGTCGTACCTACCCTGTACGGTACTACCCTATAGCCATACGGCTGCGTACCCGCAAGGGGTGCGCCATTCTATGTTCGCACTTTTTCCTCAGTGTGGGGACACTTCGGGTGCTTCACTCGGAGTGCGTTCCGTCGCACTCCTTCACATGATAGTCACGATTGAAGAGCGCGAGGCGCTCATCGAGGAGTTCGTATTGATCTTCGCGGATGCAAGACACACAGCCACGCATGCCCTCGCGCTTCGCACCTGTACTACTCAGAGAGATAGCCGAGATACCATAGTAAATCAGCTTGTTAAGCATCTTTTCGCCCGTCCAATCCTTATAACCAAAGGTAAAGAAGAAACCATCGCCTACCTCCTGCTCATCGGCATCTTGGTCATAGACGATATGGAAACCGTTCTTAATCATGATCTCCTTGACAATCTTCGCACGGCGAGCATACTCGCGGGTATTATTCACGAAGTCAATCTTGCCTTGACAAGCCGCTTTGAACATAGCAGCCATAGCATGTTGCACCGAGTGCGTCACACCCGAAGACAGACTATAGAGCACAATATACACAAAGTTGCGTATGAACTCGCCATCGTTGCCATAACGTTCTGCCAATGAAGGGAAGCGACGGTGTGCCAAATACGGATTCATCGCCACGATAGCACCGCGCTGGCCTGCATACGAGAACATCTTGGAGCACGAAATCATATGCACACAATTGTTGGTATATCTGCCCACAGTGGGTTGGTATGGCGGTTCGTAGGGTGTACCACGGTCCTTATCGCGGAAGTCCATATTTAGGTATGCTAAGTCTTCGATTACCAGCACATTATACAATGTAGCCAATCGACCGATAATCTCCAATTCGCGTTCAGTGAGGCACATCCACGATGGGTTGTTCGGATTGGAGAAAAGCATCGCCGCTATCCTACCCGATTGGAAATGACGTTCCAACTCCTTCTCCAATGCTTCGCCACGGAAATTCGCCACATCAAACGCATCCACACGCACACCAATCACCTTGCATTGCTGTTTCTGCACAGGGAAACAGGGGTCAAGAAATAGGACAGTATCGCGCTGGCTATCCAGTTGAGCCATCGTCATATTGAGCGCAAAAGCGGCTTGCATACTGCCCACTGTAGGCACAATACAATCGGTGGGGATATCCAATCCGAGGAAAGCACGCACGAACTCACTGCCCCAGTGCTTGACTTCGGGGATACCCGTGATAATAGGATAACGCGAACCGTAACCCGCTTTTAGGGCTGCATGCTCAGCAGCTATGCCCACTTGTTCGGCTGGCAAGCCAGGTTCACCCAATTCCATATGGATAAACTCCTGACCAGTAGCACGTTCGATATCTTTGACTACGCCCACGAGTTGGCGGATAGAGGCACCGCCCAGTTCTTTGGCGTTACGCAGACCAAAATCAATACAAGTTTGGTCAACGAGTTGTTTGTTGAGAGGAAAGCTCATGGTAATTATGAATTTTGAATGATGAATTAAGAATTACCATTGTGTTCCATATAATTTCCACAAGGTTGAATTGTTTACATTCTCATAACCAGCTTCGATGGCAGCGAGGTTTGCAGCTACAACGGCTTCGCCTTTGCGGGCGAAGATGCGCTCCACGCCTGCGACAATCTTATCATGGTCAATGCCCAACATAGGGATAGCTGCACCCAAAAGCACCATATTCGCTGCTTGCAAAGGAGCACCCGCCTCTTTGGCAAGCACCTCTACATCCAATAGCACATGGTTCTTGACTGCTTTAATATGCTCCAGCACCTGCTCAATATCAGGATAATTAGGGATATTCACAAAAGGTTTGCACGAGGAGACAATCCATCCGTCGGATTTGAGGTATGGCAGATAGCGCAATGCTTCCATCGGTTCGAGCGAGATGATAATATCTGCCCCACCCTTTGGAATCAAATCCGAATAGATGGGTTCGCTGGACAAACGGAGATTGGATTGCACATCACCGCCTCGCTGGCTCATACCATGCACTTCAGCTTGCTTCAAATAGAGGTCCTCTTTGAGGGCTGCCTCGCCAATCACTGTGGCAATAGATAGGATACCTTGTCCGCCTACGCCTGCTAAAATTATATCGCGTTTCATATACTTCTTGCCTTTAAACTTTAAACTATAAACCTTCAACTTATTTCTTTGCTTTCAAATGTCGTTTGAGAGTTTGAATACACTCACGGCGGGCGATGACAACACTGGTGCCATTGTAAGCCACTTCCTCGCGAAGCACCTGCTTGATTTCTTCCATGTTCTTTGGCAGTGGCACTACCACACGCACATGCTCTTTCTCTACGCCCAATCCCTCGCAGATAGCTTCCAGTCTGCCAGTACCCGCAGAGTCTTGTCCGCCAGTCATACCTGTGGTGAGGTTATCGGAGATAAGCACTACCACATTCGCCTTGCTATTCACGCAGTCCAGCAAGCCTGTCATACCCGAGTGCGTGAAAGTACTATCGCCAATCACAGCAAACGAAGGGAATTGTCCTGCATCGGCAGCACCTTTCGCCATGGTGATACTAGCACCCATCTCCACACAAGCGTGTATAGCATGAAATGGTGACAAGGCGCCCAAGGTGTAGCAACCAATATCGCCAAATATCTTCGCGCCTTCGTGCTCAGCTGCTACTTCGTTGAGTGCAGCATACATATCGCGGTGACCGCAACCCTGACACAATGCAGGTGGACGACCAACAACTAATTCGGGAACAGACTTAGGCGATATGGTGATAAGGCTATTAGGCAATAAGGCATCGCGTACGGAGTCGGGCGTAAGTTCGCCCATACGAGGGAGGTCGCCTGTCAATCGACCTTTGACAGCCACAGAAGATGGCACCATACCGCGCAATAGTTCTTCTACTACGGGCTGTCCCTCCTCCATTACCAAGATCTCTTCTGCGCCATCCGCCACCATCTGGTCAATCAATGCCTTTGGCAATGGGTATTGGGTGAGCTTGAGGATTGTGTAGGCTTCTATTCTGGATTCTGGAGTCTGGAGTCCTGATAACGCCTCCATAAGGTAATTATACGCGATACCTGTAGTCACAATCGCCTTCTTTGGATTGCTACCTTTGGTATAGGTATTGTATTGTGACTCATCGCTGGTCTGCACGAAATACGCTTGAGCTTCCACTAACTCCGCATAGTTTTTGCGAGCAAAAGCTGGTAATAGAATAAAGTGATTGGTATTTTCAGGCGCAGACAACGCATTTTGCTCACGAGGGGTATCCATTGTCTCCACCACCGCACGCGAGTGCGCCATGCGCGTAGTCACGCGCAATAAGATAGGTGTGCGCAAAGATTCCGACAAATCAAAAGCATAGTGCATCATGTCGTATGCCTCTTGTTGGTTACTTGGTTCGAGGCATGGAATCATAGCAAACTTAGCATAGAAGCGCGAGTCTTGTTCATTTTGCGAGGAGTGCATCGATGGGTCATCCGCTGCCACTACTACCAATCCGCCGTTCACGCCCGTGATAGCAGCATTCATAAACGCATCCGCGCAGACATTCATGCCCACATGCTTCATGCACACAAGCGCGCGCTTGCCCATATAGGACATACCGAGTGCGCCTTCCATAGCGGTCTTCTCGTTAGTAGCCCATTGGCAGAAGATCTTGCCTTTAGCCTCTAAACTGCAGGCGCTATCAGCGCCGTTCTCTAAACCAGCGGAAAGCGCTTTGCGCTTTTCGCTCAATTGTATATACTCAGTAATCTCAGTAGATGGCGTGCCTGGATAAGCATACACGCCACTCAATCCTGCATCAATAGCGCCTTGCGCAATGGCTTCATCGCCTAATAATAGGTGTTTCATGGTGTTATTAATGGTGTTTTTAGTTTATTTTACAAAAACAAATATTTCTTTCCGTCTTTCACATACAATCGATACCGACCGATATTCATGATATATTGACCATCACTCAGCACCGAAGACACATCACCCTCTTCTTCATCATCCTCTATATCGGGCTTGCCAAACGGCCATGAGGTATATCTCGGATATACGACAGGAAACAACCACAGTCCATCCTTCTCCCATCGTGATATATCCAACAGCTGAGCTTTGGCTATCGCTTGTTTCTCTTCACTTATCGCACTCACACCAAAATACAGCATATAGGTATCCGTTGGATCATCACCTGCAAAATACAGCACCAACGAACTATCCCCGAGTACCTTGTATTGCCACAATCCATCCGACGTACCATACAATTTATCATTCTTATACCCTATTGGCATCTCTGACTGCATATGGGTGATGGCTACCGTACTATCCGCTCCAAATTCCAACTCATAAATCATTTCATCCTCTATCGTTGTCAACAAACAACATCTACCTTTCTTATTCCTCATCATGTTCGTAGCACACAGCGCGACCTCTCCCGACTTCACTTCCCCCGCCATTGCCATACCCGAATCGGCAAAATACTCGGTTGTAGCATTCCACATGGCCAACACATACTGACCTGACACGTAATCGCTCACAGCTGCCACCTCTTCTACATCAGAATATACTGCCCACAAATACGTATTCGTTCTTGGTACATACTCACTGCCTGCTGCCATCCATACCTGTGCTACGGTATCTCCCACAATATCCACTTCGCTCCAACCTTGGAAATACCATCCTGCTGTATCCCTCCACTCGGGCAACACAATAGATCCACCTATTGTACCTTGAGTCACCGACGCAGGTACCGAGTCCATTCCCGTTACAAAACTCACCGTATAGCACGTTGGCGGTGCTGCCTCATATTCTATCGTGTAACGATTGATATACAAACTATTCTCCATGGCTGTAATCAAGATCTCTATCGCCTCATGATTACCTACCATCACCTCCATCGTTTGGGATATATTCACCCACTCCGAAGAATATTTTCCTGCCCAATCATCACTCGAAAATGGTGCATCCTGAATCTCCCACACTATATTTTTCCCCACTTTCATCTTCAGTGAACCAGCACCCGATTTGCTATTCGAGTGCATCTCCAGTCTCACACTACGAACCATACATCCATCCCAACCACTCAAACGAAGACATGTGGTATTACCTGCTGTCATCTGACCTTTCTGACCCGTAGTAGAGGAACGCTCATAATGATACTGGGAATATGTCGGCACCTCCCCATCCTGCTTCACGGTATTATTCGATGAGAGGGTATACGTTGCAGTTAATATAGAAAAGATAAAGCCAATGAGCATGGTCAACCATTTTTTTGCAAAGGTAAAAAAAAATACACAAATATACAAGTCATTTAGGCAAAAGTTGCTATCAAACATAAAAATCATGCATGGAGATATTGTATAATTCATTTATTTATTGTATCTTTGCAGCGAAATTGCAATCAACAAAACATCAAGTAATATGAAAAAGATCCTATTTTTCTTCGCGCTAACTGCGATTAGCATTAGCGCCATGGCACAAGCGGAGACCGACAGCATCGAAGGCTTTCGCTTCACTACAGTAGATAGCATCGCTATCACTCCAGTCAAAGATCAAAACCGTAGCGGCACATGCTGGAGCTACTCTACTATTGGTTTTCTCGAAAGCGAACTCCTACGTATGGGTAAAGGCGAACACGATCTCAGCGAGATGTTTGTAGTGCACCACACCATGCTAGATCGTGCCGAATATGTAGTTCGTATGTACGGTACAGCCCAATTCGCACCTGGTGGTTCCGCCTATGATGTAATCTACTGCCTCAAGAACTATGGTCTTGTACCACAAGAGGTTATGCCTGGTATTCAGTATGGCAGCACTCCTGCCGACACATTGCCTGTTCATACCGAACTCGACGCTGTAGCTGGTGGTGTAGTAGATGCAGTGGCCAATAGTGGACTCAAGAAACTCACCCCTGTATGGAAAGAAGCCCTCACCGCAGTATATGACACCTATCTCGGCGAGTGTCCAGAGACCTTTACCTATAATGGCAAGGAGTACACACCTAAATCTTTCGCCGAGGAACTGGGACTGAACGCAGATGACTATGTAAGCATCACCAGCTATACGCACCATCCATTCTACACCACGTTTGCACTCGAAGTACCCGACAACTGGCGTATGGACCAAATGTACAACGTGCCCCTTGACGAGATGATGGCTATCATCGACAACGCTCTCGCTAATGGTTACACCCTCGCATGGGGTGCAGATGTCAGCGAGATGTGCTTCACCCGCAAAGGATTGGGCGTAGTGCCTGAAGAGGAAAAGGCAGCCGACCTTACTGGCAGCGATGCCGCTCGTTGGTTGGGACTCTCAGCTACCGACAAACGCGAAGAACTGACCAAAAAACCTCTTCCAGAGAAGACAATCACTCAAGAGATGCGCCAAGCAGCATACGATAGTTGGGAGAACACCGACGATCATGGTATGCAAATCTTTGGTACTGCCAAAGACCAAAACGGCAAACGCTACTACATGGTAAAGAACTCATGGGGTACCAAGAAAAGCGAGTATAAGGGTATTTGGTACGTATCCGAGGCATACATGCAATACAAGACCAACGATGTGCTAGTACACAAGAATGCCATTCCAAAGGATATCCGCAAGAAATTAGGAATTAAGTAACATACTGCCATTTTGTCAGTATTTGGCAGAAATGCCGTGTCAAAATCACTTTGGCACGGCATTTGTTTGTATTAATGTGTACGTGAGCCACTGGCGAACCAATTTCGCGAAGCCATGTACGCAAAGCCACGAACGCTCGCACAGCGAGCCAACAACGTGAGCGCAGCGAACAAACAAGAATATTAACTAAAAAACTTAAATACAATGGGAAAAATTATTGGAATCGACTTGGGAACAACTAACTCCTGCGTCGCAGTTATGGAAGGCAATGAGCCTGTAGTTATCACCAACTCAGAGGGTAAACGCACTACCCCATCTGTGATTGGTTTCGTAGATGGTGGCGAGCGCAAAGTGGGCGACCCTGCTAAGCGTCAAGCAATCACCAACCCTACACGTACCGTATATTCAATCAAACGCTTCATGGGTGAGACCTATGATCGTCTAGCTAACGAGGTATCACGCGTACCATATAAAGTGGTAAAAGGCGACAACAACACACCTCGCGTGGATATCGACGGCCGCATGTACACCCCACAAGAGATCTCAGCTATCATCCTACAAAAGATGAAAAAGACCGCTGAGGATTATCTCGGTCAAGAGGTGACAGAGGCAGTCATCACCGTACCTGCATACTTCAACGATAGCCAACGCCAAGCTACCAAAGAGGCAGGCGAAATCGCAGGTCTGAATGTTCGCCGTATCGTGAACGAGCCAACAGCTGCTGCTCTGGCATACGGTCTCGACAAGAGCGACAAAGACATGAAGATCGTAGTATTCGACTGCGGTGGTGGTACACATGACGTATCTGTACTCGAACTCGGCGACGGCGTATTTGAGGTAAAAGCTACCGATGGTGATACTCACTTGGGTGGTGATGACTTCGATCACCGCATTATCGACTGGCTCGTACAAGAGTTCAAGAGCGAGAACGGTGGCGCAGACCTTAGCAAAGACGCTATGGCTATGCAACGACTCAAAGAGGCTGCTGAGAAAGCAAAAATCGAGCTTTCTAACACCACCTCTACCGAGATCAACTTGCCATACATCATGCCTGTAAACGGTGTGCCAGCACACTTGGTAAAGACCCTCACCCGTGCTAAGTTTGAGCAACTCATCGACGACCTCGTACAACGCACTATCGCTCCTTGCCGCACTGCTTTGCAAAACGCAGGTCTAAGTATTAGCGATATCAACGAGATTATCCTTGTAGGTGGTTCTACTCGTATCCCTGCAATCCAACAAGCAGTTGAGAAATTCTTCGGCAAAGCGCCATCTAAGGGCGTTAACCCAGACGAGGTTGTAGCTCTCGGTGCTGCTATCCAAGGTGGCGTATTGACGGGTGACGTAAAGGATGTCCTTCTCCTTGATGTAACTCCACTTTCACTCGGTATCGAGACTATGGGTGGCGTGATGACCAAGATGATTGAGGCTAATACCACTATCCCAACAAAGAAAGCTGAGACCTTCACCACAGCGGTTGATAACCAACCATCTGTAGAGATCAAGGTATATCAAGGTGAGCGTCCAATGGCGCAACAAAACAAACTCATCGGTAGCTTCCACCTTGATGGTATCATGCCAGCACGTCGTGGCGAGCCACAGATCGAAGTGACCTTTGATATCGACGCCAACGGTATCCTCAACGTAACCGCTAAGGACAAAGCTACTGGCAAAGAGCAAAAGATCCGCATTGAGGCTTCTAGCGGTTTGAGCGATGCTGAAATCAAGCGTATGAAGGCAGAGGCAGAGGCAAACGCAGAGGCAGATAAGAAAGAGGCTGAGCGTATCGCTAAGCTCAACCAAGCAGACGCTACGATCTTCCAAACCGAGAAGCAGTTGGCTGAACTCGGCGACAAGATCCCTGCTGACAAGAAAGCGCCTATCGAGGAGGCACTCAAGAACCTCAAGGCCGCTTATGAGAAGAAAGATGCAGACGCATGCGAGGCTGCTAACCAAGCCCTCATGACCGCTTTCCAAGCTGCTAGTGCAGAGATGTACAACGCACAAGCTCAGGCAGGTCCTCAACCTGGCGCTGACTTCCAAGGCGGTGCACAAAGTGGCGCACAAAACGCTGGCAACAGCAACCAAGGCACAGCCGAGGATGTGGACTTCGAGGAAGTGAAGTAACTATTAGCGCAAAAGGAGCACATACTAAACAGTTGTTCGCTCCTGACCATGCTCCAAAAAATTAAAAAGGTAGTCCATTCGACTACCTTTTTTTTGGATCACCGATTCAATTGCGCACTATTAACGCACAATCAACCTTCTTGCTGCAATAGGATAAAAATGCACCTTGTGGCTTGTAGCGGAATATATAATATAGTTCAAAATTTTAAAAAATTAAAATTATTTTCAAAAAATTATAGAAAATGGCAAAAGCGGTTTTCCAGTTATGTTCCTTACGGATCAATCCCGATACCACTCCGTTACCACTTGCCGAAGATACGCTGATCTTATACTAAATATGGATATATACAACATGATAGTTGTTGATGTTTACAATTTTGATTTTTATTTATTTTTGTAACTCGCTCGCGAGCGTATTTTTGTTAAATAAAAATTGACATCAAGATCAATCATCAATGCTTCCCTGCGTACTTTTTAGCGAAGGCCTCACGGGCTCGTTTTGTGCCTCAGTAGGTGGTTTGTCACGTTTTGGGCGGCGTTGGATCACCACCTTACCATACTGCACACGAGCATAGTGTTCTTTGGTTAAATTCCCACGGAGACTTTCAATAGGATATTCTAATTCTGCAATCATAGGTTTTGAGATTTTTATAGGTTAAACAATGGATTAGAATCTTTAGAAAACTTAGAAAATTTAGAAAAACTAATTACGAAAAAATTCTAAGAATTCTAAAGATTCTAAAAATTCTATTATGCTATCAACACATTCACTTTTTGGTATTTTCCGTTCATAATTCGCTGAAGATCAACACTATTGACGAATTTGGTCAACCAGTAGTACATTGTCTTGATATTAATTCCAAGGACTTGAGCTTGCTTTACGGCGTCTTGCTTGGTGAAGCAATCGTTCGAGTCCGTGGACGAGATAAGAAGTCCGCAGAAAGAATTCAGATAGACATTAAGGAATAGTACAAAATCTGCATAAATATAATCAAACATTTGCATATTTCCGAAAATGTCATTACCTTTGCAGCGAAATTATAAACTAATACCTATTTTTATTATGGACTATCGTTTTTCTGGCAAGAGTGGATTGCAACTACCACTCGTATCACTCGGATTATGGCATAACTTCGGCAGCGAAGATCCTGCAGATGTGGCACGCGCCATGCTGCTCCACGCGTGGGAGAATGGTGTGACACACTTTGATATTGCTAACAACTATGGTCCTGCGCCTGGTACCGCCGAAATAACTTTCGGCAAAGTGCTACGCGAAGACCTAGCTAGTCATCGTGATGAGATGATTATCTCATCCAAAGCAGGATATTGGGGTTGGGATGGCCCTTATGGCAATGGCGGTTCGCGCAAGTATATGATTGCATCGTGCGACCAGAGTCTAAAACGCACCGGATTGGAATATTTCGATATCTTCTATTCCCACCGCTACGACCCAGACACCCCCATCGAGGAAACTATGCAAGCCCTCGTTGACATCGTGCGAGCAGGCAAAGCATTGTATGTGGGCATTAGCAATTATCCTGCTGACAAGCAGAAAGAAGCATACGACTATCTGCGTGCAGCACATGTACCATGCGTGATTAGCCAGTACAAAGCTAGCATTCTATTCCCTGAGACATTGCACGAGAACTTGCCTGTAGCTACAGAGAATGGTTCAGGTTTTATCTGCTTCTCACCATTAGCACAAGGATTATTGACCGATCGCTATCTCAATGGTATCCCTGCCGGTAGCCGCGCAAGCAAGAATGTATTCCTCCGTCCAGAGCAAATAACTGATGAAGCTGTGGCACGCGCACAACGCCTAGGAGCTATCGCCGCAGAACGCGGACAAACATTGGCACAGATGGCCATATCATGGCTGTTGGCTCAAGATGTGACCAGCGTAATCGTAGGTGCAAGCAGCGTAAAGCAATTAGATGATAACTTGCAGGCAATCAGCAACATCCAATTCACAGCAGAAGAGATGGAATTAATAAAAACCATAGGCTAGAGACAAGGAAGACTCATCACTCATAGTTCATCACTCGTCACTAAGGATAAAAGCTAGAAAAAGTGTGTCAAAAAGAATTTGGCACACTTTTTTTGTACATATATTTGCAAATATGCAAAAATATTCGTACTTTTGCAGAAATATTTTGTATCATACATGAAAATCGCATTCACCACATCATTACCTGCAGAAGGATTTGCTCGATTGGAGCTACATACATTGTATGCGCCACTAGAGGAGGCAGAAGTGCTCGTCAGCACCTTTGACAAACCCGTGACGCGCGAGATGATTATGTCTGCCAATAATCTGCAATTGGTGGCGAACTTCGGTGTGGGCTTCAACAATATCGACCTCGAGGCATGTCGCGAACGCGGTATTCGTGTGACCAATACCCCCAATCCTGTGATTGAGCCCACTGCCGAACTGGCATTTGCGCTCATGCACGATGTGGCAAGGCGTACAGCAGAGTTCGACCGCAAACTACGGGCAGGTAAGGCAGAGCCCTTTGGTGTGATGAACAACCTTAGCCACTCGTTGTATGGTAAGACCTTAGGTATCATTGGCATGGGGCGTATCGGACAAGCATTGGCACGCCGCGCCGTAGCCAGCGGCATGCGAATTGTGTACCATAATCGCAAGCCGTTAGGCGATGAGGCGATGAGGCGATTAGGCTACGAGGCAAGATATGTGAGCAAAGAGGAGTTGCTAATGGAGGCAGATTTTGTGAGTTTGAATTTGCCCTATACGCCCGAAGTAAAGCATATCATTGATGGCAAGGCACTCCGTATGATGAAGTCCACCGCTTACCTTATCAACACCGCACGCGGTGCACACGTGGATGAGCAAGCACTGGTGAAGGCACTGAAAGAGGGTGAGATAGCAGGTGCAGCGATGGATGTGTATGAACATGAGCCACAGATTACTCCAGAACTGCTTGAAATGGATAATGTGGTGCTCTCCCCTCATACGGGTACAGGCACATGGGAAGGACGCATCGCCATGTGCGAGAATGTTTGCGACAATATCCTCGCATGGGAAAACAATGAAATTGATAAAATGAATATAGTACTATGACACTAACCGACAGATTTTTGAAGTATGTGAGTTTCTGCACCACATCGGATGAAGAGACCAACATGACGCCCTCTACTCCAGGGCAGATGGAATTTGCTAAGTATCTTGCTGCAGAGCTCAAAGAGATTGGTATGCAAGAGGTTACATTGGACGAGAACGGCTATGTGATGGCTACCCTACCCGCCAACGTGGAAGGTAAGCCCATTATCGGTTTTATTGCCCATATGGATACTGCTCCTGATGCGAGTGGCAAGAATGTGAAAGCACGTATTGTGGAGAACTACGACGGCAATGACATCGTGCTCAATGCAGAGAAGAATATCGTATTTGAAGTGGCGAAATACCCTGAGATAATGGATTACAAAGGTCAAGATATCATCGTCACCGATGGTACTACCCTACTCGGCGCTGACGACAAAGCGGGCTTGGCAGAGATTGTTACCGCTTGCGAGTACTTGATTCAACACCCTGAGATAAAGCACGGTAAGATTCGTGTGGGCTTTACGCCAGATGAGGAGATTGGTCAAGGCGCCGACCACTTTGATGTAGAGAAGTTCGGTTGCGACTTTGCCTACACCATGGACGGTGGCGCGGTGGGCGAACTCGAATACGAAAACTTCAACGCCGCAGGCTGCAAAGTGAAAGTGCACGGCGTGAATGTTCATCCAGGTTATGGCTACCACAAGATGATCAACTCCATGCGTATTGCTAATCAGTTTGCCACTATGTTGCCTCGTTGGGAGACACCTGAGCATACACAAGGTTACGAGGGATTCTACCACCTCATCGCCATGAACGGCACTGTGGAGGAGACGACCTTGCAATATATCATTCGTGACCATGATCGCGCACGCTTTGAGAGCCGCAAGCGCGAGATCGAGCACTTGGCACGCAAGATTAATCAAGAATATGGCGAAGGTACCGTGGAGGTGGAGATTCGTGACCAATACTACAATATGCGTGAAAAAGTGGAGCCCGTGATGCATATCGTGACCCTCGTAGAGGAGGCGATGATAGAAGTGGGTGTGACACCTAAAGTGCAACCTATCCGTGGCGGAACAGATGGCGCACGCCTCTCATTCGAGGGACTGCCATGTCCAAATATCTTTGCAGGCGGCGTAAACTTCCACAGCCGCTTCGAGTACCTCCCTATCCCATCCATGGAGAAGGCGATGCAAGTAATCCTGAAAATTGTTGAGAAAGCATAACTTCACAGAATAGTTTATAACTTATACTTTATAGTTCATACTTTATGAAAACTACTCCATTTACAGACATCCATATCGCTTTGGGAGCGAAGATGGCAGATTTTGCTGGTTTTAACATGCCTATCCAATACCCTACTGGTATCAACCAAGAACATATGATCGTGCGCGAAGGCGTGGGCGTATTCGATGTAAGCCACATGGGCGAATTTTGGGTAAAAGGCGAGAAAGCACTCGATTTTCTACAATATATCACCACCAACGATGTGAGCAAACTGGAGGCTGGTAAAGCGCAATATACCTGTTTTCCAAACGGCAAAGGTGGTATTGTGGATGACCTGATTATCTACAAATATTCAACTACCAAATACCTCCTCGTAGTCAATGCAGGCAATATCGACAAAGATTGGGCATGGGTAAACGAGCACAATACCTTTGGTGTACAATTGGAGAACGCTAGCGACCGTTATGGTCAATTAGCAGTGCAAGGACCAAAAGCCACCGAGATGCTCCAACTCTTGACTGATGCAGATCTAAGTGCTATTCCATACTATGCGTTCCGCGAGTGGTCGTTCGCTGGTGTACAAGGCGTAATCCTCAGCAATACAGGTTATACAGGTGCAGGCGGATTTGAGTTATATTTCCCAAAAGAGCATAGCCAACAGATTTGGGATGCACTATTTGAGGTAGGAAAACCCTTTGGTTTAGCTCCTATCGGCTTAGGAGCACGCGATAGTTTGCGCTTAGAGAAATGGTACTGCCTCTATGGTCATGATATTGATGACACCACCTCTCCATTAGAGGCTGGCCTGGGTTGGATCACCAAGTTTGATGCCAAAGACTTTATCGACAAAGAGTACTTGCTCAAGCAGAAAGCCGAGGGCGTGAAGCGCAAACTGGTTCACTTTGAGTGTCAAGAGCGCGCTATTCCACGCTGCGGCTACGAGATCTGCGACGCAGAGGGTAATGTGATTGGTAATGTGACTAGCGGAATTATGTTGCCTACTACCAAGGTGGGCATCGGTATGGGCTATGTAAAGACTGACTTTGCCAAGAAAGAGACGATCATCTACGTGAAGATCCGCGAAAAACTGATCCCAGCAAAGATCGTGTAACACCATACTACACAATTCTAAACAATACTAAACAATTCTAAACAACACTACAATGAAACAGACACCTACTCCCCATATTGGGGCACAATACGGCGAAATCGCCGAGACCGTCATCATGGCAGGTGATCCTTTGCGTGCAAAGATGATGGCAGAGAAGTATCTGGAGAATCCAGTGCAATTTAATAACGTACGCGGCATGTTGGGCTTTACAGGTACGCACAACGGCAAACGCGTGAGCGTAATGGGACATGGTATGGGTATCCCTTCTATTGGTATTTATACCTACGAGCTGTACAATTTCTACGGCGTGAAAACCATTATCCGTGTGGGTAGCGCAGGCAGCATTAACAAAGACTTGAATGTAGGCGACCTGGTGATCGCTATGGGTGCATGCACCAATAGCAATTATGCTGCGCAATACGAATTGCCAGGCACATATGCTCCTATCGCAGACTTCGACCTCTGCCGCCGTGCAGCCGAAGCAGCGGAGAAGTTTGGATACAAGTACAAGGTAGGCAATGTATTCTCATCCGACACCTTCTACACCGAGAACGCACATAACGACAAATGGATCAACATGGGCGTATTGGCAGTGGAAATGGAAGCACCTGCGCTATATATGAACGCAGCTCGTAGTGGCAACAAAGCATTGGTAATCTGCACAGTATCGGATAATATCCTTACCGGTGAAGCCACTACAGCAGAGCAACGACAAAATAGTTTCACCCACATGATGGATGTAGCATTTAGTCTGCTATGAGAAAGACGCTGATTGTATTGGTGCTATTTGCTATAGGTAATGGTATATGGGCACAAGAACGCTGGACAGAGCCTATTCCCTATGGAGATATGGACCAATGGCAAGTACGCTATATCAAAGAGAGCAAATTGCTTGGCGGAAAGATCAAGACCCTATATGCCCTCGCAACCACCGACACGATTCGAGAGAATCAAGCCTATATTCCTGCGGAAGGTAATCCGTGGGGATGTAGTGCCACATATGCCAAATTTATGGGTATAGAAACAGGTATCGAAGGTTCGGTAGTGCCAGAGCGCCGTGGTTACGGCTATTGCTGTAAGATGCAGAATGTACTGACTCATGTGAATATCGGTGATATCTATGCCATGGTATCTGGCACGATATACACGGGACAAGCACTTGAACCTCTAGGCATTACCGCCAAAAGCAGACCTTATACTGCCACTGAGTTTGGTGTGCCATTTACAAAAGAACCGGTGGCATTGATGTTGGACTACAAGGCTAAGATATCTGCAGAGAAACCTATCATTTCTACCGAAAAGAACAAACCTGATACCATTGGAGGGCATGATTGTGCAGTCATTTATATTTATCTTCAACATCGTTGGGAAGATAAAGAGACAGGAAAAATATATGCCCGTCGTGTGGGAACAGCCTATGAACGTATCTGCGAAACGATCCCAGAATGGATAAACAATCACGAGATTCCTATCCGCTATGGATTCATCAAAGAATCTGAGGATTTCCAAGCATATGAGGATTTAAACCAAGTAGATATGATGGCCCGCAACTCCAGAGGTAAGATGGTGAAGATTGAGGAAGTGGGATGGAGTTTAGACGCCCCCACGCATATCGTGATGTATATCTCATCGAGCAATGCGGGAGTTTTCCGAGCCTGCGAGGGAAATACCCTATGGGTGGACAACCTAAGATGGGTATATGAAGAAGATGAGTAATGAACTATAAAAATAAAAAGAGTTGCGAATCATCGCAACTCTTTTTATATCTAGACTATCACCTATAACCACATTAGTGGCGTCCACCCATCATATCATAGACGCGACCATCTTCAAGAATGATGTACAGTGAACCATTATACAAAACCTTGCGCGCCATAGGTACAATCACCTGATCTACATCGGATGATATCTCATCGCACAGGGTTGACACCACGCTCGTACAAGTGGTTCCTTTGATATCTGAGTTGGTAGTATATAATCCACGCATGGTGAACTTGAGGTCTGCCGTTTGCAATCCCTGACCATTATTATTCCAAATAATCATCCATTGGCTCTCATCGCCTTGCATATTGGTAGGGAGTACAAATTTGAACATACCATCGCCTAAGTGTGTTGCTGGACTACCTGGCCAATTACCCACTAGGTGTGTGCTGGTACCATTAATCCACATATATACCGATGCCGATGTGCCAAATCCATTAGGGGCCTTAAAGAACACCACTTGCTCGTCCACCGAAGCAAGACATGGTGTGCTATTCTCTGGCTGAGGATTTGGATTAGGATTATTAGGGTTAGGATTAGGATCTTCTCCCGTGCTACCACCCTCGCACAACGCAGTTACTTTTGATGTGCAAGTGATATTATTCTTATCACTACCCGTGTACATACCGTGATTGGTAAACACAAGATCTTTTGTTTGAGCGCTTCCATCATTCCAGATGATCATCCATGTAGCATCAATTGCAGGAGCAGAATCAGGAATATCAAAACGATATTTACCATTCCCCAAAGAGGTGGCAGTAGTGCCTGGCCATCCATTGGTGATAGTGCCATCACTATTCCAAATATAGCAATTAATCTTCTTGCCAAAATCCGATGATTTGGTAAAGAACACAGTACGTTGATCTGCGCTCGTCAAACATGGCTCAACAGCCTCCTCTGGCTCTTCTGGTAGTGTTGAGTCATCTGTCAACTCCTCTTGTGTGCCGTCCCAGTTAGGAGTACTTCCACCCGCAGAAGAAGACTGATAGAGATACTTCCCATCTACACCTACCTTACCAGGAGCAGGAGTCTTAGTAGTATTCAACACATACACGCGCATGTTACCCTTGCCTGAGCAAGAAACGCTGAGGGTAGCATTGGTCACAGTTTTGCTATCACCTGTCACGCAATCTACATAAGTTCCATTCTCAATACCCGAGAAAGTAGCACCACCAGAGATACATACCAAGGCATAAGAGTCGGTAGTAGCATCGGTATAGCGGCGTTTGAAAGCGAAAGAACCATTGCAGCCGTCCATAGAATACTGACCTTTACGCAGTGCAGGTACCGCTTGACGAATCAGGTTGAGGCGTTGCACATGCTTAGCCAATGGATGGTTGAGCGTAGCCGCCATATTGCCTGTTGCATTGCTGTAAGTAGCAAAGTCGGTTACATTTGCACTACCCTTGATATAACCACCAAAGTACGCACGACCTGTATTGATCAACGAAGTATTTGGACCATTATCAATCACGCAGCCTTTCTTAAACTGAATCTCTGAACCATAATAGATACAAGGAACACCACGATGAGTAAACATCAAACTCCAGTTCTCCGCCAAAGTACTCTCGTCACCCGAAAAGCGCTTATCCTCTGGAGCACCATTAGGAGCATAGTCGTGAGAGTCCACATATACCACATTCCATGTAGCGTCGTTGTAGTATTGGTCATTGCCCTTTTGTGCAATATTCCATGCTTCGCCTGCAGAACGGAAGTTGTGGTGCATGGTGAAGTCAATCACATTCAGTCCACTCGCTTTAGAGTAATCTGGAGTATGATAGGTGTTGCCGTTCAAGAAAGCGTTTTGTGAAGTAGGTTTGCTGGCATCCGAAGCAGATTGTTGCACAGATTTGTGATTGGTGTGGGTATTACATCCATCTCCTTCCATAGCCACGATATTATCCCACGATGCAGGATTGCTATCCCATGCATAAGTCTTGTTTTCTTTCCATGTGTAGTAAAGTGGCGATAGGTTAGGTTGCTCACGATACCAAATACTTGTATAACGCGCACATACCTCTGCAAACATATAGAATGGCATGTTGCCACGCTTGTTTTTAGCTTCTGTACTCTCTGCCGCTGCATGGAAAGCAGGAATAAACGCTTGATTGAATGTGAGGCGTGGAATATGTCCACCCGTATCAATACGGAAGCCATCCACACCCATCTTAATGAACTTAGAGTAGCACTCTATCAAGTAGTTATATACATAAGGATGCTCTGTATTCAAGTCCACGCAGTCGCCTGCGATTTGCATCCACCAGCGCGTAGGATTATCCCAGTTGCCGTGACCGTAGTGGTGCCAATAGTTGTGGTTATCATTGTTCTTTCCCTTGGTATTTTTCATCAACGACAAACGTTCACCATATTGATCCGACAAAGACGCATAGTTGTCTGGCAACTTCCCACCATCTTTTTGGGTATAAGGCACCATACATTCATTGATGTCTGATTGGTCTTTGGTCCAATCACGCGTAAACATCTTGCACAAATTGGCCTCACCAAAGTTACCTGTGTGGTTCAGCACAATATCCAAGATAATCTTCATGCCGCGCTTGTGTGCTTCATCAATCACTTGTTGGAAACCTACACCTTCTGACTCATAACGATGATCCACCTTAGAGAAATCATGTGCATGGTAGCCGTGGTAGTCATAACCTGACGCATTTTCTACGATAGGTGTGATCCAAATAGCCGTAAAGCCGAGGGCTTTGATATAATCCATCTTTTCGATTAATCCCTTAAAATCGCCACGCCAAGCGGGGTCACCTGGGTTGTTACCATCCCAGCAATGCGTATTGTTGCTCGCATCTCCATCATAGAAACGAGTGGTCATCACAAAATAGATGGACTCATCGCGAAAGTCTGTGCGAGAAGGGAATAATGATGCAGCCTGTGCTATAGTGCATGCCCATACCAGGGCTAATAGTATGATTAATCGTTGCATAATCTTATTTTTTCTTGGATTTTTTACAAACATATACCCATTTCACAGATTTTAGATCCGTAAACTCAACTAATCCCTTATTACGGACGATGGTAGCTTGATCCTCGGATAATTTGATCTCGCTAACCAACTGATTGAAGATGAGGTCAGACATTTCTTCTTGCTCATAAATGTACTTTCCTAGCTCCTGCAAATTGCTACCCTGTGGTTGATGCGTCAGTTTTGCCTCAAAGATTTGGCGTTCGCGACAAGCACATGACACCGTAAGATTGAGATTTCTATTGGATAATCTAGTTTGCACGCATGCATTTTCCTTTATATGATCAGAATTGTTACGTTGTCCACGAAAATATTCTTCTTCATGTTCTCTTACAACCAGCTTCATCGTATCTGTTTTATAATTTGTATATACCAGCGTATCTCCCTCCTTGTATGGCAGATAAGAGAATAGTAACTTCGTTGGGAAATTATCTGGCACATAAAAAGGGTCACACCCACTAAATCCAAATCCTACGATAAGAAGTAATAGAAATGCTATTTTTTTCATATATGAATGTTTTTATTAAATACGCTGCAAAGGTACTGCTTTTTTTTGACATATACAATTATTAGCCTACAGTTATCTTACTACCTAACCCAGGGTCGGTCTGCTGGGTGAAAGTCACGCTGTTCTATCACTCCATCTTCCAGCAATATCTTCAGGTGCTTGATGATTGTTTTCTGCGTCATCTTGCGATGCTTGGCAATATCCTTAATACGATATCCCTGATGAAGCAGAGTCAAGGTCTGGAACGTAGTTGTATTCACACGAGACTTGCGTTGGGTAGTATAGATTGTCAAGGTTGGCTCCTTATACTTATAGTTTTTGCGTGCCTCGAAATAAGTTTCTACTGTTGCTACCTTGGCCATCTGCGCCTGCAAGTAGGTCTTGCGCGATAGAGCCGCATATATATCCAAAATAGATTGTTTGAGTTGGCCAGCGTCCGACTGATTATTACTGCGTAGCGGACAATCGATCACAGCCTTTAGTAGTTCGTATAGCTTAGGGGCATAGTATTGGCTAGCCGCCTGCAGACGCTCTTGCAGTTTGTCTTGTTGGTCATGATACATGAGTTGGCGTATCTGCTGTTGGAAGCGCTCACCTACTCCATGCAAATCCAACAAAGGGGATATAAGATCGGATATATATTGGTTAGGAGGTATCTGTAGAGAGGTCATATTATTGGCCATGCGCTGCAAGGAATAGAGCTGTTCGGCGTGCTCCTTAAAGTCAAATAACGCGCAGAGCAAACTAGTCAAATACTCTTTTTGCGCAGGTTGAAGATTCTGCTCAATGGTTTGGAGCGAATCCTGATTAGCGGTAAACTGCAAGACCTCTCGAGCATTAGTAAGTGCTCGTGTGGGTATAGGTGTCAGCAAGGTCAATCCTTCTAGACTACGACATCGCGAGAGAGCCACATACACTTGTCCCGCAGCAAATGCATCCTCTGCATCTATAATGAGTTGATCAAAAGTCAGTCCCTGTGCTTTGTGTATAGTAATTGCCCACGCTAAACGCAAAGGGTAATGCGTAAAGGTACCTATGATTTCAGTTTGTACTTGGTCACTACCCGAATCCGCATTATAGCGGATATTCTCCCACACTTCGTTATGCACATTGACCTCTGTGCCGTCATCGCAAAGCACATTGATCGCCTGTTTGGAAAGTGAGGCAACCACTCCTAATTTACCATTGTAGTATAGTTTTTCACTAGAAGAGTCATTCTTGATAAACATCACCCGCGCACCCACTTTGAGCACTAGTTGCTCATCAATCGGATACATTGATTCGGGAAACGTATCGGTTATGGTTGCGTTATAGGTATATTCTCTCCCCTTCAGTGCATCCATTTCACGCTGGTTAATAGCATCAACCTTGCTATTATGAGTGGAGAGAGTGATATGAGAATTTGATTTAAAATCAGGCACATACCGCGAATTCAGTATTCGCAAAGACTCAGTCGTCAAGATATTATTGCGCACCTCATTTAGGATAGAGAGAAACTCCAAATTCGTTTGGCGATAGACATGCTCAAATTCGATATAGACAGGTTGAAGTTCTCGAAAGACACGAGCTTGGAAGAAGTAAGGGCCGTCATAGAAAGGTTGGAGCAATCGCCACTCCTCCTCACGCACTACAGGAGAGAGCTGAAACAAATCGCCTATCACAAGCAATTGTACCCCACCAAAAGGGATATTTGGACGATGCTTAAAATGGCGCAAGACAGCATCAATCGTGTCTAGCAAATCCGCTCGCACCATACTCACCTCGTCAACAACGAGAAGCTCCAAGTTGCGCAGCACACGCTGTTTGTTAGCCCGCATCTGCATCTCAGAAAAGAGTTGGCGACGCGCCTCGTCGGTAGGAAGAAAAAGTTGCGGAGGTAATTGGAAAAGCGAGTGAATCGTTACACCTTCTGCATTGATAGCCGCCACTCCCGTAGGGGCCACTACCGCCATCTGCTTTGGACATTCCTGCTTAAGGCGACGCAGGAACGTAGTTTTCCCCGTTCCTGCTTTGCCTGTAAGAAAGATGCAGCGATTAGTATGCTGCACATAGTGATATGCTAGTTCCTGCGAGGTCATTAATCCTCACCCACGTGCAGCTGGCGAATGGATTTAGCCACATTCAGGAAGTGGTCAGCAATACGCTCGGTATCGGATGCAAACTCCTGATATACTTGACCTACACTGGCAGGATAAACCCCATCCATCAAGCGTTGCAAGTGCATTTTCTCAATACGAGCTACCATATCGTCCACTTGATCCTCGTAACGATTCACCTCAATCAATGCATCAAAATCGTGGTCCATATACGCCTTCATTGTAGATTGATAGAGCGAACCCATCATCTCACGCAATTGTTCTACCTCGAAGAGAAGGTCCTTGCTAAACTTCTCATCGAAGTTCTTTAGAAGTTCCGCATACTCTGTCAAATTCACAGCATAGTCACCTACTCGCTCCAAGTCACCAATCGTGCGGATAGCAGTCGCCAAATAGCGATTGTCCTCCTCACTAATAGGCAAGGTGTTCAATTGCACAATATATGGAATGAGGTTGCGGTTGAGATAGTTGAGCTGTTTCTCGTTCTCATTAAACTCGTCCATCTTGTCGAAGTTCACGGTAGAGATGATATCCATTGCTAAATTGAAATTATGAATAGCAATAGCCGCCATATTCTCAATCTCAAGCTTAACTTGGTTCACAGCGATAGCTGGAGTACGGAGCATTTGCTCGTCCACAAAGTGGAAGTGAGGTTGTCCCTCTTGCAATGCTTCGTCCACACGATTCTTTTCAGGTAAGATCTTCACAACCAGATTAACCAGATAATTCGTCAATGGCAAGATGATACATACCGTCACACAGTTGAAGATAGTGTGGAACATAGCCAATTGCAATTGTGGTGCACCAGGGAACATACGTTCAAAGATGATACCATAATTTAGACCACCCGCAGTAACAAGGTGCATTACCCACGCTGCAATGAGGAAGATGAAGACACCAAAGCAGTTGAATAGCAAGTGGATAAGAGCTGTACGCTTAGCGTTGAGACCGGAGGTCAAACCTGCAATAATAGCAACCACGCACGAACCGATATTCGAACCCATAGTGAGATAGATACCTTGGTTCAGTGAGATAAGTCCCGTTACAGCCATGGTGAGTGCAATAGATGTCACCACAGAAGAAGACTGTACAATTGCTGTCAATATCGCACCAAAGAGCACAAGCATCAATGGGTGCTCAACAGAAGCGAGGAAAGCCTTGATTTCTGGCAACCCAGACAATTCCTTCATAGAGCCGCTCATCAAACTCAGACCGACGAAGAGCATACCAAATCCGGTGATAATACCGCCCCAAGTCTTCCATGTATCTTTTTTAGAGAAGAGTTCGATAAATGCTCCCAAACCTGCGAAAGCAGCAAAAATAACGGTAGTAGATATACCGCCACCGCCACTAAGACCGAGGGCAACGATTTGTGCGGTAATCGTTGTACCGATGTTTGCACCATAAATGATAGTAGCCGCTTGCGCCAAAGACATGATGCCGACATTCACGAAACCGATGACCATCACGGTTGTGGCACCAGAAGACTGGATGGCAGCTGTGGCTACTGTACCAATACCCACGCCCAACATGCGGGAGTTGGACATGCGAGAAAACAGACTTTTGAGGCGGGCACTGCTGGCAGTCTCCAAGTTGGAAGACATCATCTGGCATGCCACCAAGAAAATACCAATACCTGCAATGAGTTGCAAGATGGCTTGAAGGAGTATAGTTATGTCCATACCTAAAAATAGTGTTCAATGGCGCCAACGCGCCGTTTAGAATGGTTCAGAATTGTTCAGAATCGTTCTTAAATCTAAAAGGACTTGCGCACACAGCGGTGCACAAGTCCTTGAGTGTTTAGAAGTTGTTTTGTTGGAGTTGGAAGTATGCTTGTGGGTGTTTGCATACAGGGCAAACCACTGGAGCATCCTGACCAATATACAAGTGTCCGCAGTTGCGGCATTGCCAGATAGCATCGCCATCGCGGCTGAACACCAATTTGTCCTCAATGTTCTTCAGCAGTTTGAGATAGCGCTCTTCGTGTGCTTTCTCCACAGCAGCCACACCTTCCATCATGATAGCAATCTCCTCGAAACCTTCTTCGCGAGCTTCTTTTGCCATACGTGGATACATGTCTGTCCACTCCTCGTTCTCGCCCATTGCGCCGTCTTTGAGGTTCTCCATAGTAGAACCAATACCGTGAATGAGTTTGAACCACAATTTAGCGTGCTCTTTCTCTTGCGCAGCAGTCTCCTCGAAGAGAGCAGCTATTTGCTCATATCCGTCTTTCTTAGCTTTGCTAGCGTAGTAAGTGTACTTGTTGCGAGCTTTAGATTCGCCTGCGAATGCCTCCCAAAGGTTGGCTTCGGTCTTTGTGCCTTTAAGATCTTTCATATTCGTAGTTATTTATAAGTTGTTTAAATTATTGGACATTATATCGGGTGCAAAGGTAGTGAATTTTTTTGAAATGTGCAAGAAATATGCCAAATTTATGAGAAATACTTGGCAAAAGAGAGAAGCATATTTGATTGCACCTTCCTTTTGGTATCTTCGGCATTATAGTGCCTTTGTGCCGAAGATTATGCCGAAGGTTTATTCATTCAGACATTTTGTATCAAACAAAAAGTCAAATACTCCGATTCTTAATACACCGTCATTGTTGTAAAATTTTCCTCCATAATCACCAGAAATGATTACCTTTCGGAAACTATCTTCTATTTTCATTAATGGACGTTGTTCTTGAGCCACTTTATCCGCATCCGACATCATATATGCAGACTGAATGTAAATACGTTGTGAGCCACGATTGATGACATAATCTACCTCTAACTTTTTATGCTTGTTTTTGCCATCTGCGCCCTTCTCCCATATCTCAACTAAACCTACATCTACAGAATAACCGCGTGAGCAGAGTTCGTTGTATAATACATTTTCCATCATATGGCTGTTCTCAATTTGTCGGAAGCCAAGAATGGCATTGCGAATACCTGGATCTTCGAAATAATACTTACTATCTGCGCCAATGTATTTGCGTCCCTTGATATTATAACGCATAGCTTCGCTAATCATAAAAGCATCCTTAAGGTGCTCTATATACTTAGATATGGTATTGGCAGATATTTTGATGTCTGAAACCGATTTGAATGTATTAGCTATCTTGGTTGGGTTGATAGTAGCCCCCATAGATGAAGCCAGCACTTGAAGTGTTTTCTCCAATCCCTCTTCATTTTGCAAGCGATTACGATCCACAATATCGCGAAAGTATATGGTATAATACATTTCTTTTAGATAGGCAATTTTCTCCTCTGCTGATGGCAGTAATGCTACAGCAGGCAATCCACCATAGGCATAGTAATCTTGCAGAGCATCGCGTTTGTCACCACCAATGCCCTCAAAATACTCTGCAAAGCTCAATGGACGCACTCGTATTTCCCATCCTCGTCCACGAAACTCAGTAATAACATCTTTGGATAGGAATTTCGCGTTTGATCCTGTTACATAAACTTCTGCATTAGAAATATGCAAGTAGGAGTTGAGTACATCTTCAAATTCAGATACTAGTTGTATCTCATCTAGCAGAATATAATATTTTTGATGATCTTTGAGTTGATTATCAATATACTCAAGCAGCATGTCTGGATTACGCAGACGTTTGTTTCTTCGGTCTTCCAAATTGATTTGGATGATATGGTCTGCTTGAATCCCCTGCTCCAACAAATAGTTTTTAAACAACTCAAATAACAGGAACGATTTACCACAACGACGAATACCAGTGATAATTTTTATCATTCCATTTCCGTCAGCAGAAATAAGTTTCTGCAAGTACAAATTGCGATTAAATACCATAATTACAGAGTTTTTTGGTGATTTTTCACCGATTTACGCTGCAAAGGTAATACTTTTATTTGAAATGTGCAAGAGATTTATTAGCAAAAATATTGTTTTACAGAGTTTTTTGGTGATTTTTCACCAATATTCGCTTTGAACGTACCAAAATGTTCCATTAAATCGTTGTTATTTCCTCTTTTCACCTTTCAATTTGTGCAATGTGTCTCTATAATAATGCTGCAAAAAGTAGCGGCGATGGTGGATAAAGCTGCCGCCGATTTACGTTTTATGACTTCTGAAATACGATAGATACTGATTAAAAAGTTTTTTACACTTGCCGCTACTTCTGCCGCTTGTTTGTTGTCAGACGACAATATCAACAACTTCAACAACATCAAATCAACAACATTGCGCCCGAATCAAATCCCTCGGGCACTCAAGGGATCTCTCTATGATATATAGTAATGCCGTATCTTCGGCGCGGAATGGGTTTTACGCCGAAGGTTTGAGAATATGGAGAGTAAAATGGTATATATAACGCGGGAAGTCAGGTGTTTACTGACTATCCCGCGTGAGTGTATTTTTTTGAAAAAAAGTTTTCGCGTGCTGAAGATTGTGCCGAAGGTTAAGTTTTATGGATTTAGGAAATTTTAATTCTCAAATAAATAGGGCGATGGTAACTCTCCAATAATGACATGTTTAATTGTATCGTTGCGAATTACAAAGGAAGTTGGAAACGCTTCTACAAAATCAACACTGTTTTTGTTTACTTCATGAATCTCCAATGATGGATAGCGTTGCGTGAAGACAATTCGCAATGAATCCGTGTTGATGTTTGTAGAATCCACAACAACATATGCTAAAGTATTCTCAACAGCTCCTGTAGATTGCCAAGCTTTAAAATTCTCTATTGAGTTGATACAATATGGACAAGAATATGAAAAGAACATAATCAATGATGAACTATCTGACTGTTGATTATATTCTTTAAGGTCAGTTTGGCTAATTGGTTGGTGTTCAAAAGGATGTTTGTGCTCTATAAAAGCAAATGGTTTATATGTCATACCTGCAACAAATGTTGCTGCAAACATAATCGTATAAATAGTAATTCGTTTCCAGTTTTCCACAGATTGAATATCAGTACCTCTAAAATAAACAATGCCAAGTAGCACTAAAAGTACAATGTTACGGATATAGGTAACCAAAGGAGATGATGGAATAGGCATATAATTACCAAAACATCCACAATCAGTAATCCCATTCGCTAGCCAAGCATAAGTAAAAGCACCTGTAAAAATAAGCAGTAAGCACGTTGCACAAATACTTACTATTTTTGTTTTAAGGTTAAATATCAATAATACGCCTATTAAAATCTCTACTAAAATGATAAATGGTGCTAATATATTTAAATATGATAAACCATATTCCACAATAATATGTTGGAAATAGATGACATTACCAATCTTTCCTATTCCAGAAAGAATGAACATTCCACCACTCAATAGACAAAGGAACTTATTTAAAACTTTCATAGTTTATTTTTTATAAATGAATGCGTACCAAAAATTTTGATACGCACTCATTTTTGATTATTTACAAAAACAACCACCCTCATCACCATAGCAATAAGAACTATAACCCGCTTCCTCGCACATAGAATAACAACCGCTTTTAGAAGAAGATGTTCCTATATATTTAAAACCAGCAGAACCACAAGCATATCCCTGTCCAAAACTTCGAACAAATGAACTTGCAGATGAACTAGACACAGCAGAACGTTGGCTGCCACTACCTGCAGCAATAAGTACAAATGCTCCGATTATTACAACTTGTAATACAACGGTAAAAATAGTTTTCTTAGACATAAAAATAGAATTAAAGTTAAACAATATGTTAATATATCGTACCAATCAAAAGTACCTGATATGATTTCAAAATATTGAAATGTTTCTAGCAAGAAAGGGAGAATAATCGCAATTACAATTAAAAGACGATTTAAAAATCCCTTTCCAGCTAAAAAATATGTTTGCAAAAGAAGTAATGACATATACCATAATGCATCAGAAGAACAGTATACTAGAAAATAATTAAATGGATTTTGACATTCTAATACAACTATCTGATATTGTGTTATTCCTAGCATTTCAAAGATTCGAATAGGTGTTCGGAATGTAAAATATATTCCAGTACCTAGCAATAGTAAAATAAAAGATATGGTTAAAATAATCAATAGATTATGGATGTTATGCTTCATTTGCAAAAAGAGATAATAACTACATCCGGCTAAAAGTATCGTAGTTCCAACTCAAATAAATTTTACCATCTTCTTCCCACCATGAAGCAGAAGCGGTTGCACCATATTCTGATTTTAGGCTCATTTGTCCATTAGTATCACTAATAATTTTCCAACGAGCAATAACATCGCCTTCACGATTAATGATGTTAAAGTCATTGCCACTTATCTGAATTGCGCAACGATCGCGAGTTTGGCGAGAAGAACCAGAATAACAACCATTTGGAATAGCAAAAGTTAAAGTAGACGCTAATGCAAATAAAAACAATACTAAGATTTTTTTCATGTTATATTTTTGGCAGTTATTACCCATCACCTCGTCGGGTTTAATGCATTAAAAATGACTAAGTTCTTACACTTTTATTATGCACACAACAATAATCATTAGAGGCACTTTGCTCCTGTAATACTAATTGCTTGAACTGATTTAGCATCTCTATTTGAAACCTTTGGACTAACACCTTTAATGATTATTAGAGTTTCTTGATTTGGTTTTGCAATTGCACGACCTGTATAAGTCTTTTTTATATTACCACCGTAATCAACTTCTACAGTAACCGTTACATTGGCACTAATTGATTGACTATCATTCGCTACTACTACATGTACTTCAGTGTTGTTTTCAGCAAGTAAACAACTAAAGATCTCAACATTGTCATTTTCTCCTGAAATTTTGCATACTTGTGAATTTGCAGAAACTATCAAAGTACACATGGTTAGGAATAAAAATAATATTTTTTTCATAATCTCTTGTGCTCGCTTATATTCCATTGAGCATTGGTTTAAATGTTATAAAGGACCCCAAATGGGTTTATGTAACATTTTGGCTACCCCAAATGTTACATAAACCACATAATGTTAGTTTTCAAACATAATTCCGCCAAAGTTAACGAATTTTTGTCCGCTTGTAGCCCAACCTATATCACCAGAAAACTCTTTACGTCCATCAAGTGGTTTATTTAATATAAATTTCACTCTCATATTGTCTCCAGGATTGATCTCAATAGGATCGCCTGAATAGTCCACAATTCTTCCTTCCACTCTTACTAAGCTTCTTGTTTCTGGATTATATACATCAGCAATAAATTTGCCATATTCATTTACACAGAAACGCTCTCCTTCATATTCGCCAGACAAACAGCCTAAAGTTCCTGCATAGGCTGAAATTACACATGCTACAGCAATAGATACTGCTAAAAATATTTTTTTCATCATGATCTTTGCTCACTTATATCCCATCGAGCATCGGTTCTTGTAATTAAAGTTCACTAAAGATGAGTTAATTATATTTTCTCACCATTTGTATCATTTTCAGAAGGCGCATCAGTAGGAGTATCTACCCGTGCAGGAGCCATGTAGGCATTGTAGCCTGCTTCAAAGCCATCCGCAAAACCAGACCAAAAATCTTCACTACAACTTGTGAATGTTGTTGCACATACAAACATTACACAAAAAAATAATACTTTTTTCATTTTGAAATAACATTTAAATTTACACCTACTCATTTAATGGCATTTCGGTATCCTCCATTATTATTTCTATATCTTCAATAGAAATACTTGATTCAAAACTAACATTTTTTTTACTGTTGACACTCCAAAATTCATTAGGAGTAATATTTAACCCTTCACAATATCCTGAAGAAAATAATGCTCCATCACAAGAAATAAGAATTAACATTGTACACAAACAAAGTAAAACAACATATATTTTATTCATAATATATTGATCTCTTATCACATTGACCATCGGTTTATTGTTTTCACATAAGTACAAAAAAAAGCGTGAAACTTGCATTTGCCGTTCCACTGATAGAGGCTCTCGCATTGCCTTCCTGATAAAACGACAACGCGAAGCCCACGCCGAATATAAATATTCTCCGTGCTACATAGTTAAGGTACGCGTGTGCGCATATGCATATATGCAAATGGCGTACCAAAATAGGCACAAGAGGGATAATCTATATCCCGTAGGACATCTATCGTTGCTAAGTTCTTATCAGGTTGAAATTTGCGAGATTTCTATCAGTCAGAACAAAGCGCTAATAAACGCCTTTTTAATATGTCTGCTACCCTCCGCCAGTGATGTCAGACAACCCTCGGCGCAGGTTCACAGTGCAAAGGTAGTACTTTTTTTTGAATTGAGCAAGAAAAAACGCATTTTGTTGCGATTTTTAGTTTAGAGGACGAGTTGATAGTATAAAACTTTAGGAAATGAGTCAACTTTTTTAGGAATAGAATTAACCTTTTTAGGAAGCAATATTAAGAAACAGTGTCTTATACTGAAATAGGTTTACTCATAAAATGAACAAAAAGTATCAATTATTAAGATTCAAGTTTTATGAAGCGAACAGTAAATTATTACTCTCAGTCATTCAAACAACAAGTTGTTGAAGACTATTTTGCATCAGGTATGAGTCAAGGTGAATGTGCAAAGAAATGGAAAATTCACCAAACGACCCTTTCAGATTGGCTTATATCTTGCTCAAATGGAAAAAAAGGCGTACCTTTGCGCAGAAAATCAATTCACATGGATGCAAAAGATCAAGCTCTGGAGAATCTTCGTTTAGAGAACGAGCGTCTCTTACGCGAGGTGGAGTATCATAAACTCCGCGCTGCTGGTTATGAGCGTCTTCTTGAGATTGTTAAAGAAGAAGATGGCATAGACCTGTTAAAAAAAGATGGTGCCAAATAGTAGAACGCCTGTCCGCAGAGTTTCCATACGAAACAATGGAAACTCTCTGCGGACTGTTTGGCAAGTCTAAACAGGCTTATTACAAACATAAACGCAAGTCATTCAGTGAATTAGAAGTAGAGAAAGAGATTCTTTCGCTTGTCAGATATTATCGCTCGGAGATGCCTATGATAGGCGGTCTAAAGCTATATTGTCTCGTTCGTTCAGTATTAGGCGGAACATTAGGAATGGGGCGAGATAAGTTTCTAGGGCTGCTGCACCAACACAAACTAATTATCCCTCCTCGCAAATCACATCATACTACCAACTCTAATCATGTGTACTTTAAGTATCCAGACTTGGTCAAAGAACTTGTCATTGGGAATGTTAATCAAGTATGGGTAAGCGACATCACATATATCTATACAACAGATGACAAATTCTGTTATCTACATCTTGTGACGGATGCTTTTTCGCGTATGATAATTGGTTATGTACTGTCTCCATCAATGGAAGCAAAATATACGCTATCCGCTCTTAATCAGGCGATTGTACATGCTGGAGGTGGTAATCTATGCGGCACTATACATCATTCGGATAGAGGTGTACAATATTGTTGTGATGGATATATCACACAACTCAAAGAACATCATATCCGTATCAGTATGACAGAAGATAGTAACCCTACGGATAATGCAGTGGCTGAGCGAGTTAATGGTATTATTAAGAATGAGTTTCTAGATCCATTGCCAACTCCACGGAATTGGCAAGAAGCTATACCATTAGTAGACCATGCGGTACATACCTATAATACATTGCGTCCACATTTAAGTTTGGGCATGAAGACACCTGCACAACTATACTACAGAAAACAATAATTTTCAAAAGTTAGAGGAATAGGTTTAATGAAAAAATAGCGCCAATCTAAACGATTTTTGCGTATGTCATTTTTTTGTTGTATCTTTGCAGAGTCTTTCATTAGTAAACCTTTTTAGAATCGTAGTCAACCTTTTTAGGAAACGAGTCAAAAGTTTACGTTTTTTAAGATCACAACTCAGTAATCGAGTCAACCTTTTTCAGGTTTAGTCACAGCACTTTTTGTATTTTGGAGTTCTTAGGTTCATCCTTGGTTTCTCCTTGGTTCGTCGTTGGTCTTTTACCCGAGAGAATTTGGGTAGGTACAAAGGAAGGCAATATTAATAAACAGCACATAAAACATCCATCGCACCTCAAATGAGATGCGATGGATTATTACTAGTTATTCTAGATTGGCTAGTAATGCTAGTTTTGCTAGATTATCTAGATTATTTTTACAAAGTCTTAGCTACCTCGATTTGCTCGAAGGTCTCGATGAGGTCGCCTTCTACAATATCGTTATAACTCTTGATGCTCAAACCACATTCCATATTGAGACCTGCCTCCTTGATATCATCCTTACCATGCTTGAGCGAAGACAACTCACCAGTATGGATAACGATACCGTCACGGATTACGCGGCATTTATTAGCACGCTTAGCCTTACCCTCACGCACGATACAACCTGCGATCGTACCCACCTTGGAGATACGGAAAGTTTGCAATACCTCGAGCGTAGCAGTAACCTCCTCCTTGATATCTGGAGAAAGCATACCTGCCATAGCCGACTTGATCTCTTCGATAGCATCGTAGATAATAGAATAGATACGGATATCCACCTCCTCGTTCTCCGCCATCTTACGCGCTGTGCTGGTAGGACGGACATTAAAGCCGACGATAATCGCATCCGAAGCAGCAGCCAACAGCACATCGGAGTCAGAGATTGCACCCACAGCACCGTGGATAACATTGACTTGGATATTCTCGGTAGAGAGTTTGATGAGTGAGTCTTTGAGCGCCTCCACAGAGCCGTCCACGTCACCCTTGACGATGATATTGAGCTCTTTGAAGTCACCAATAGCCAGACGACGACCAATCTCATCCAAACCAACGTGTTTCTTGGTGCGGAGCGACATCTCGCGTTGCAATTGCTCGCGTTTGTTAGCAATATCGCGTGCCTCTTGCTCGGTAGCCATCACATTGAACTCATCACCTGCCTGTGGTGCGCCATTAAGACCAAGAATCAAACATGGCTCGCCAGGAAGGGCTTGTTGGATGCGTTGTCCACGCTCGTTGAACATGGCTTTAATCTTACCATGATAGATACCTGCGAGGACAATATCGCCATGATGGAGGGTACCATCCTGCACAAGCACAGTAGCCACATAACCACGACCTTTGTCGAGCGAAGACTCAATGATAGAGCCCTTGGCACGACGATTAGGGTTGGCCTTGAGTTCGAGCATTTCGGCTTCGAGAAGCACTTTCTCAAGGAGTTCGAAGACGCCTTCACCTTTCTTAGCAGAAATGTGTTGGCATTGGTAAGAACCACCCCAATCCTCTACGAGGATATTCATGTTGGAGAGTTGCTCCTTGATCTTATCAGGGTTAGCACTTGGTTTATCGCACTTGTTGATAGCGAAAATCATTGGCACACCAGCTGCTTGCGCGTGGTTGATGGCCTCGATAGTCTGTGGCATGACCGCATCGTCAGCAGCCACGATGATAATCGCGATATCCGTCACTTTCGCACCACGGGCACGCATAGCGGTAAACGCCTCGTGACCAGGAGTATCAAGGAAAGTGATGTGCTGACCATTCTTCAGTTTCACGTTATACGCACCGATGTGCTGTGTGATACCACCTGCCTCGCCAGCAATCACGTTGGCATTACGGATATGGTCGAGGAGCGATGTCTTACCGTGGTCCACGTGACCCATGACGGTTACGATTGGGCAGCGTTCGGTGATATCCTCTTCGTTGATTACCTCATCTGCATTGATTTCCTCAACCACTTCGGCAGAAACGAACTCAGTGGAGAAGCCAAACTCCTCGGCTACAAGGTTGATGGTTTCTGCGTCCAAACGTTGGTTGATACTAACCATCACGCCAAGCATCATACATGTACCGATGACCTTGGTCACAGGCACGTTCATCATCACAGCGAGGTCGTTAGCAGTCACAAACTCGGTGAGTTTCAACACCTTGCTTTGCTCTTGCTCCGCAGCGCGCTCTTGCGCCATCTTCTCGCGCTCTAACTCGCGACGCTCACGTTTGTGCTTGCTGGTAGTGCTCTTACCCTTGTTGCCTTGGAGACGTTGGATAGTCTCCTTGATTTGGCGTTGTACCTCCTCGTCATCGACCTCCACTTTGAAGCCTTTGGCTTTGTTGTTCTTCTTTTGAGGTTTTTGATTGCGTGCATCATTTACGTCCACCTTATTTTGTTTGATGCGTTCGCGTTTGCGTTTCTCGCCTCCATCTTTAGGTGCATCAGCCGCATTGCCTGATTTGCCGCCGTTGTTGGCAGGTTTGTTGGCTTTGCGTTGTTGCTCACGTGCCTCGCGCTCTTTGCGCTTCTCCTCTTTGGTTTTCTTGGTTGGGTGAGTAGCTTGGTTGATACTGCTCAAGTCAATCTTACCCAATACCTTAGGTGCATTTTTGAGCACAGGTTTGCCCAAGCGGAAGATTTCTTCTTCCTCTTTTTCTTCTTGCACAGGTTCCTCTACTTCTTCTTCGGCTTTAGCAGCTTCCGCAGCTTTCTTAGCCTCGGCTTCTGCTTTTGCTTTGGCGTCCGCCTCGGCTTTTGCCTTTGCAGCAGCTTCTTTCTCCGCAGCGATGCGTGCTTCTTCTGCTATGCGTGCTTCTTCAGCCTTTTGAGCCTCTTCAGCAGCCTTACGTGCAGCTTCTTCTTCGGCTTTGCGTTTCTTGTCGGCATCCAAATCGATTTTACCTACCATCTTTGGTTTAGGCACCTCTGTTGGTATATGCTCGGGTTTCTTTGGCTCGTCTATAGCTACGGATTTCGGAATTTCTTGTTCTTGACGAGCTTGTGCCTGACGTTCTGCTTCCATCTTCAAGGCCATGTCCTTGTTGAATTCTTTTGCCAGCAGTAGGTATAAGTCGTCTTCGATACGGATATTGGGATCCATAGCGATTTCCTTACCCTGCTTTTTACAGAATTCCACGGCGGTGGACATGCCAATGTTTAATTCTTTACAAGCTTTGATAAGTTTTATAGCCATAATCTTATTGTATTTAGATCGTTACACTGTAGATCACTTCGTTGTAGATTGCTCGTTTCACTCGCTGTAGATCGCTCGTTTCATTCGCTGTAGTCTTCAGGCGCTTGCGCCAATCTACAGCCCGAAGGGCGATCTACCATCTACAGCCCGAAGGGCGATCTTAATTAATTATTCTTCAAATTCAGATGCTAAGATAGCTAGTACTTCGTCGATAGTCTCTTCTTCTAGATCTACGCGCTTCATCAGGTCTTCCTTAGCGACGCCCAATACGGCTTTAGCGGTGTCCAGACCAATGGCCTTGAAGGCATCTAATACCCATTGATCTATCTCATCGTTAAACTCATCTAGGTAGATATCCTCGGTGTCAGCATCATCCATCTCACGATACACATCAATTTGATAGCCAGTCAACATACTTGCCAACTTGATATTATAACCACCCTTACCGATAGCCAATGACACCTCATCTGGTTGTAGATATACATCCACTTTCTTCTCCTCTTCATTTACTGTCATCGAAGAAATTTTAGCTGGTGCCAATGCGCGTTGGATATAAAGATTGATATTCGAGGTATAGTGAATGACGTCGATATTCTCGTTGCGCAGTTCGCGCACGATACCATGAATACGAGCACCTTTGATACCTACGCACGCGCCCACAGGATCGATGCGGTCGTCGAATGACTCTACAGCCACTTTTGCGCGCTCACCTGGTATGCGAGCGATATTCTTGATGGCGATCAGCCCGTCGTGTACCTCGGGTACTTCTTGTTCGAAGAGTCGTTGGAGGAATAATGGTGAAGTACGTGATAGGATGATTTTAGGATTTTGGTTGGTGTTATCCACTTTTACGACTACTGCGCGCACTGTATCACCTTTGCGATAGTAATCCGAAGGTATTTGGTTTTGCTTTGGCAGATAGAGTTCGTTGCCCTCTTCGTCGAGCAGGAGCATTTCTTTTTTCCATACTTGATAGAGTTCGCCGCTAACCACTTGTCCTAGCATCTCGCTGTAGCGCAGATAGAGGTTTTTCTTTTGCAAGTCTAGGATGCGGCTTGCTAATGTCTGACGGAGGTTTAAGATCATGCGACGACCGAAGGATGAGAACTCCACTTTGTCGGTAACCTCTTCGCCCACTTGCGCCTCATCGTCCAGTAGCAAGGCCTCTGACAATGCTATTTGTGTATTCTCGTTAGCCACGTCGTCATCTTCCATTACAACGCGGTTACGATAGATCTCCAAGTCGCCTTTGTCGGGGTTGATGATCACATCATAGTTTTCGTCGGTACCGTACATTTTAGCGATCACATTGCAGAATGATTCTCTGAGTACGGTCATCAATGTCTCGCGATCGATGTTTTTGAATTCTTTGAATTCAGCAAAGTTATCAATCAGATTGATAGGTTGGTTGGTTTGTTTTGTTGCCATTTTTATTTTATTTTGATATTTATTCGGGATTCAGTAATCGGGACTCCGATTAGAATTTCAAATCGTATTTAGTGTATTTTACCGTATCGTATGCGAAGGTGAGTGTCTGCATTTGTTTTTGCTTGCATTTCTTGCCTTCCACAGCCACCAAGACTTCGGTGTCGATGGCAAAAGTGTCATCATCCACGCTGACCAGTGTTCCACGGTATTTTTTGCCATCGTGACTTAGTACTTCTACATCGTGTCCCAGATGCTTGTTGTATTGCATTTTGGTCACGAATGGTGCTGTCAGGCTCACGCTGCCGACCTCTAATGAGTAATCAGGTGTGCCAATTGCCTCTAGGTGCTCCACCAACTGATGATTGAGCTGTGCGCAGAAGTCCACGTCCACGCCTTGCATACGGTCCACTTCTACTAGTATATCATTCTGCGCATTGATGGTCAGTGTTATTAGTTCGTAACCTGAACCATTCAGCTGCTCTAGTATGAAGTCGTGTAATGTTTGTTTGTCGATCATGATTGTCATTTTATAAAACTGAGGGAACCTTTTCGGGTCCCCTCATTCATTTCCGCTGCAAAGGTACAACAAATATTGCACATATGCAAGAGATTTGCTAAAAAAATGTATTTTTGTGTAAAAAAGTAGGTTATAGTCTATTTTTTTGATTCTATTTTAGCAATTTGTTGAGCCAGTGGATATTGCATGTAGTAGCTAGGTAAGGAACCAGAGGTCTGGAATAGCAGAATGGAGTGTAAGAGATGATAATAAGTTCATATATTCAACTTTTAAGGCACGCAAAGGTACTGATTTAATTTATTTTGCACAAACAAAAATACTTTTTCAACAAATAATACTCCTTAAAATTCAAAAATACTTTGCAGTACAAAGTGAAAAAGGTGTAAGTTTTGCTGAGAAGATAAGTATAAGACTAGTTTATCGTAAGCATAATCATTGACTAATAACTAACTAATAACTAACTAATAACTAACTTAGCACCAACAAACGACAGAGGATTAGCAGCTAATTTATGGAGAATAAATCGCTGCTTAAAAGTTGATGGAGAATTATAACCATGGATAGCGGGAGCGGAGAGTTGTGAGGCGCTCGGAAAGGCGTTTGGTAAAGGCCATCGCCTCGAGGGAATCTGGATGAAGAAAACGATGATGGCGGTCGCGCCATAGTTGGTGCAAGAGATGCATCTCATCACGCGTCGCTGCACTCATGTATGTCTCTACAAAACGCTGCCAGATATACTCCACCGCCAAGGGCGAAGGATGTACCATATCCTCGGCATAGAAACGATAGTCACGCAATTCATCCATCATTATCTCATACGACGGGAAATAGTGGATGGTGCAGGATGGTATGGAGTGGTTTAGGCTGGTAGAAATTTGGGTGAGGTGCTCAATAGCCTGAAGCAAAATGGCCTTGCTGATTTGATTAGCATGCAAGCCATCCTTGAGATGACGGATAGGACTTACCGTAAAAATCCAATGCTTATCAGGCATGGCTTGGATAATGGGTTGCCAGATGTCCACTATCTCCTGTACGCTTAGACACCTACGCACAAAGCGATCTGCAGGCATCTTATGGCAATTAGCAACCACCTGGCCATCCATCTCATATACCCATGCCGTACCAAAAGTAACGATGATCGTTGTAGCCTCTTTCAAAGCGTCTTGCAGCAGCTGCCTACTCTGCTCGCAACGCGCCATCAGCTCTTGCTGATCCACACACGAGAATACACCATGATGCATCATTGAGTGCCATAAACCATTGTGGTGGAGGATGGTGTAGGATGATGTAGGGTGGTTTAGGGTGGTGGCTATGGATGCGGGGTTGTAGAGCGTACCGAACGGATTCACAGTTGTTTGGAAATAGTATTCCTCGAACTTCGCACCAATATTATCCGCAAAGCAAGAACCAAGCAGCAAGATTTTATCTTGATATCCAATTTTCTTTTCAGAAGGTTTACTATTTACTTTAGTTTGCAAATCCATAATCTATTCAAAATGCATGACCTTAGCAGGACTGATCTGCGATACGATAGCAGATGGCGCTAACATTATCAACCAAGCCAACAGCAGAACGCCTATATTCAACAATAACAACCACACCCAAGGGAAAGCCATAGGTACATAACTCACATAATATGTGGCAGCATCAAGCGGAATGAGATGCGTGAAATACTGTAGTGCTACGATGCTCAATCCCAGCAAGTTGCCCCACAGCATACCTTTGCCTACCAATAAAATAGACTCGTAGATAAAAATGCGCCGCACGAAACGATTATTCGCCCCTAGCGCCTTAAGCGTACCAATCAATGTGACACTTTCCAAAATTAATATGATGAGTCCCGTGATGATACTGAAACCCGATACGCACAACATCAACAAAATGATGATCACCACGTTCATATCCAGCAAGTCGAGCCAACCAAAGATCTGCGGATTGAGCTGCTCGAGCGTCTGAGTATAGAAGGCATTACCCGCCTCGTCAAGTCGGTTAGCCGTAGCGAAATACACAGCATCCGCTGCCTCCTCAAGATATCTCAGATCATCCACGAGTACCTCTATACCAGATGCTTGCGTGGGTTTCCAGTGATTCAACTGACGAACCAATTCGATATCTCCCAACACAAACAAACGGTCCATCTCGCTCATAGAGGTATTGTAGAGCCCAACAATATACAGCCTGCGGACACGCAACTCTTCCTCCACAAAATAGCACAATATTGCATCGTCCGTCGATAGATGCAACTGATTAGCTAGCACCGTAGATATGATTACCTCATTCTTTGCTTCAGGCAAGCGCCCCTCCACCAGATTATCTGCAAAATACTCCCAATAATCAGTGCCTTTGAATACGATTCCCTGAAAAGCACTGTCCGTTTTTAGGATGCCCGGTTTGGATGCGAACAAGCTGACTTGTTTTACATGTGGCAACGTTCGCAGTTTTTGCATTAGCGAATCAGACAAATCAATAGGGCGCAACTCGTAGGTAGCATTATTATCAAAGTTCACCACCTGAATATGACTACCAAAGCCAGCCACTTTGCGTTGCACCTCCTGCTTGAATCCTACCACTACGCATATCGCAACAATCATCACCATCACTCCGATTAGAATTCCGCCTAACGCGACACGCACAGCGGGACGTGATGTTCGCGCCTTGCCTTCTTCGGAGAAATACAATCTCCTAGCTATTTTCCATTCAGATCTTTCCATAAGGTTGTGTAGTATGGTATAGTGTTTGGCACAGTTTTTGTGCGTAGTTTTAGCGTATGAAAACTGTGTTATCTATATCTCTCTTTCTGTTAGCATCCTTCTTGACATTCCTACGGGCGCAGGAGCATCCACAACGCACTCCCGAGGATATCGCTCTCAAGCAAACCGAGATGCTCGTGCGTGAGTTAAAAATTCAAGATAGTGTTGTTCGCGACACGCTCTTTCGAATGCACCTGAAGTTCGCCCAAAAACGTGCTATTAGCAACACTCGTGCCGAAGCCTTACAATACATGCAAGAGGCGAATATGGAATTGCAACAGATTCTCACGCCAGAGCAATACCAACAATATATGAATCAACAAGTTAACTACGCTCCACATCGTCATCGTGCGCCTTACAATCGTATCACTACTATTTCAGTGGACAGCGTTTCTACTCCACCAAATGACAGCGCCGAAGCCCCCAAAATCCAACTACCGCTACCAGTGAGCCGACTATAAGTCCTCCCAAAATATCCGTGGGGTAATGCACCCCCAGGTACATTCTGCTATAGCAATTTGCAGCCACCCAAAGCATCAAGCCAGAGGTGGCTATTTTGTTGCGCCAAATCAGCGAAAAGAGTAGTGCAACAGCCATCGTATTTGCTGCGTGACTACTCACAAAGCCATATTGCCCGCTGCGATAATCATTGACAAGGTGCAATACTCCTTCTAATTCAGGTACACGCGTAGGGCGTGGGCGAGCAACCAGGTCTTTCAATATACCCGATGCGATGAAATCCGCAGCCCCCACTGCCAATCCTATCACCGTAATCATCATCATGCAGGCAGGCACTTTCTGTAGCCATTTGATAGGCGTAGAAGCAGGTTGGCGATAACGCCAAACGAGCAAGCCAATCAGTAGCACATACAGCGGAATCCATGTCGCTTTCGCTGAGATAATCCACATCAGCGTATCTGCCCAAGGCGCATGCCAGCCATTGATAGCCAAGAGTATTTCCGTGTCAATATGTAATAGTTTCTCTAACATCTAATCTTCATTCAGTAGTACCGCTGTATGGCAGGCTACCACACCTGCAGTCTCGGTGCGAAGGCGCGAACGACCTAATCCTACTGGCATAAAGCCCTGAGCGATAGCCAATTCTACCTCCTGCTCTGAGAAGTCGCCTTCTGGACCAATCAAAATAAGCACATCCCTACCCTTTCGCAGCGCGTCTTTGAGTTCACGTTTCTCATCCTTGTAGCAATGGGCGATAAACTTGTCTATATTCTCATTGCCACCATATTGCTGCATGAGTGCTGCGAAGTCCGTCAGTAGATTGAGCTTTGGCAAATATGGCGTAAGTGATTGCTTCGCTGCCGAAAGGATGATCTTCTCTAATCGGTCGTTGCGCAGGTTCTTTCTCTCGGAAAAGCGGCACAACAGCGGGGTAATCTCATCCACACCAATCTCTGTGCACTTCTCCACCATCCATTCTAGTCGCTCGATATTCTTGGTAGGAGCAATCGCCACATGCAAATAGATATTGTGTGTCTTCTCTTGCTTCTCTTGGCTCAACACCTCAAACTCGCAATGGCGTGGATGCGGATTAGTAATACGCGCATGGTAGGTTGTACCACGACCGTCGGTGAGTAAAATCTCATCGCCACGATCATATCGCAGCACACGCACGCAGTGCGCCGACTCCTCTTCGCTGAGGAAATGACTCGTTTCTATGTCTGGAGTATAAAACAAATACATGCTCTTAATCTCCTCTAAACTACAATTCACTCTCCTTCATGCGCTCTGCGTTCTCAGCCACTTGCAATGCATCTATCACACCTTGAATCTCGCCATCCATAAAAGCAGTCAAGTTGTAAATCGTATAGCCGATACGGTGGTCGGTGATACGCCCTTGCGGATAATTGTAGGTGCGAATTTTCGCCGAACGGTCGCCTGTGCTGACCATCGTCTTGCGGCGTGCAGCGATGTCGTCGATATACTTCTGGTGCTCCTTATCGTATATTTGCGTGCGTAAGCGCGCGAGCGCACGTTCCTTATTCTTCGGTTGGTCACGCGTCTCGGTACACTCGATGAGTATCTCTTGCACTTCGCCTGTATTGGGGTTCTTCCAGTTGTAACGCAAACGAACACCCGACTCTACCTTGTTCACGTTCTGACCACCTGCACCGCCCGAGCGGAAGGTTTCCCACTTAATCTCACCTTCGTTAATGTGCACTTCAAACTCGTCCGCCTCTGGCAATACTGCCACCGTTGCAGCCGATGTATGTACACGACCTTGCGTCTCGGTCACAGGCACACGCTGTACGCGGTGCACCCCCGATTCGTATTTCAATGTGCCATATACATTCTCGCCCGATACATTGAAGATTATCTCCTTGAATCCACCCACAGCACCTTCCGAGAAGCTACTCACGGTCATCTTCATGCCGTGTGTCTCAAAGTATTTGCTGTACATACGGAACAAGTCGCCCGCAAAAATCGAAGCCTCATCGCCACCTGTTCCTGCGCGAATCTCCATCACCACATTCTTGCCGTCCTCTGGATCTTGAGGCAGAAGCATCAGCTTCACTTCCTCCTCCAAACCTGGAATCTGTGGCTCTAACTCATCAATCTCCGCACGCGCCATCTCGCGCAAGTCAGGGTCTGACTCGTTGTAGAATATTTCTTTGGCTTCCGCCAAGTTATTGACAGCTTTCTTGTATTTCTCAGCTGACTCTAGCACACGTTCCAAGTCTCGGTACTCGCGATTAAGACGCACATAGCGCGCTTGATCAGCAATTACCGAAGGGTCAGTAATCAGCAAGCTCACCTCGTGAAACTTCGCCTCGAGTCCATCTATTCTTTCTAATATATCCATTTGTTTTAGTTGAAAGTTTAAAGTTGAAAGTTTAAAGGCTGGGCTGTTTGTCAACAGCACTCCAATAGGCATCGCTTGGCATCTCTCCCTCTGCGCGCATACGAAGGTTGGTGACAAAGCGCTCTAATCGCCAATCAATGGTTTCGCGATATACTTTTCGCGTGATGAATATTCGGAAGAACCACCCAAACTTGACATGCATATCAATCGCCATTTTAGTAGAATTATCGGTGATAGGTGTTAGGTGGAAAGCACCATATGCCTCTTTGAGCAATGAGCCAGAATAGTAGATATCCACTCTGATATTACGTTTATCTGCGGATGCAGTATCATTGACGACACATTCAACGGTCACATCTTTGAACATGGGTTTGTCGTTCACAAGTACATCAACGATCAATTTGCTATAGTGAGTTTCAGGATTATACTCTGAGTATTTCCATTTGAGGTACATGGCATTTTTACCTGCCTCCTGTTGCCTTCCCATACCCGCAAAAGCCCAGTCGGCAAGTAGCTGTGGTTCGCTTTGCAGATGAGTGATAAAAGAATCAACTGCTGCATTGCAATCAGCCATATTGGCCTGAGCTACAGTATCATAGGATGAATGAAACATTGCATTAGACAATGTAGTCACCACAGAAAATAGAATAGCAAACAATGTCATTATTCTTTGGAATTTAGCAGTTTCTCCATATTTTGCTCACGATGAATGAGCTGTACCTCCACACCGAACTTCTCATTGATATGCTGCGCCATTTTCTCTGCAGAATAGACAGAACGATGTTGTCCGCCCGTACATCCGAAAGACACCATCAAATTTTGGAAGCCACGATCCATATATCGCTTAACAGAGAAGTCCACTAATTGATATGCCTGCTCCAAGAAAGGCTGAATCTCGCCATCCTCCTCAAGGAATTGGATGACGGGCTCGTCCATACCCGTGAAATGAGTATATCGTTCGTACTTACCAGGGTTGTTCACTGCACGGCAATCAAACACGAAGCCACCACCATTGCCCGATGGATCAGCGGGTATACCTTTCTTGTACGAAAAACTCATCACTCTGACCACCAATGGTTTGCGCATACCAACATCTTTGAATTGCTTCATCTCGGTCATCTTCTGCAACACCTCAATCAAGTACGGATAATTCTCACTCGCATGCTTAAGCAAATGGCGTAAATTGTCGATTGCAAATGGGATAGATTGCAGGAAATGTGGTTTCTTCTCGAAATACCCTCTAAAACCGTATGCGCCAAGCACTTGCATTGTACGGAAAAGAACGAAATGCTTGAGTGTCTCGTAGAACACCTCGTGATCAACTGGCATGTATTTCTGCAGTTCCTCTAGGTATACCTCAACCAATTCCTCGCGCAAATCTGGATGAAAATTAGCTTTGGCTTGCCATAAGAATGACGCCACGTCGTAGAAGACAGGACCTTTTCTACCTCCTTGAAAATCAATAAAATATGGCACTTCCGTCCCATCTGCTTCCTTATGTACCATCACGTTACGGGATTGGAAATCACGATACATAAAGGCATTCATGCGATTTTGCAACAAGATATATGCTAAGCGCTCAAACTCATTCTCAAGTCTATCTTCCTGGAAATCCAGTCCAGTAGCCTTTAAGAAGCAATATTTAAAATAGTTAAGATCCCAGAGAATAGAACGCAAATTGAATTCTGGTTGTGGATAACATTGACTGAAGTCAAACTCCTCAGCGCCTGTGACTTGAAAGCGTGCTAATGCACGCATAGTCTCTCGGAGCATATCTTTCTCTTTCGCGCTAAACACACCCGTTTTTCTACCTTCCGCAATATAATCGAAAAGAAGCACATTGCCGAGATCCTGTTGCACATAGTTCATTTCATCATCACTAATAGCCAACACCTTAGGAACATTGAGTCCCTTTTGCATAAAATGCTCAGCCATATAGAGGAAAGCATGATTCTCATCACGCGATGTTCCTTGTACACCGATCAACGAAACAGTCTTATCCTCGCTCTCTATGCGATAATATCTACGATTACTACCCGAAGCAGTCAACGCAGTTTGCTCTCCTGCTTTCTTCCCAACTGCTTCAAAAAATAATAGACTTAATGATTGCGCCATAGTTATCCAATGTAAAATAGGCTACAAAGGTACTACTTTTTTATGAAATATACAAAAAAAAGCAATTTTTTATAAAAATATTTGGTCATATCAAAAAAAAGCAGTACCTTTGCACCCGCTTTCGAAAACGAAGTTAGTCTTCCTAGCTCAGTTGGTAGAGCAACTGACTCTTAATCAGTGGGTCCAGGGTTCGAGTCCCTGGGAGGACACAAAAAAAAGACATCCAAGAGGATGTCTTTTTTGCATAATATTTGCACATATCGAAAAAAAATAGTACTTTTGCAACAAATTAGATAGTTATGGTTACAAAATCACCTTTTGAATATCGAACACAGGCGCGCGTAGCGCTTCAAAATCGATGGGGCGAAGCCGCTATAGTAGGCGCCATCATCATGATACTGACCCTATGCAGTTCATTTCCATCTACCCTAGAAAGTATCAACACCGTATTTGAAACAGAAATACTGAATTCTATATGGTGGAAATTATTAATTACCCCTCTAACTACATTCTTGGCATTACTAATCCTTCCTATACAATATGCCTTCGCCATTGCTTTGCTCCATATGGTACGAGGGAGTGAAGCAGGATTATTAGAGTCTACCATGCAGCAGACAAAAACAAACTATGGGCGTCTGTTTGTGGCAGGCATCGTCATTACAACTATAACAGCAGTTGTAGGTGTGTTCACACTATGGATAGGTGCAATCATTCTTGGATACACATACCGCATGGTACCCTACTTGCTAGTTGACTATCCTAATATTTCTCTACGCGAAGCTATGACAGTAAGCCGTGAAATGATGCGCGGATACAAATGGAAGCTATTTATGCTTGACTTATCATTTATCGGCTGGTATATAGTAGGAATGATGACATGCGGTATTGGTATGCTGTTGGTTACCCCATACATCCAAACATCAACTGCACTTTTCTACGACGACTTGAAGCGCCAAAGACTAGTAGAAACAGAAGATTAATACAGCAATAGGTAGACCGGTATGAAAGCTATGATTTTTGCAGCGGGCTTAGGTACTCGCCTCAAGCCGTTGACCGACTCGATGCCCAAAGCACTCGTTCCTTTAGCAGGAAAAACCTTATTACAATGGCAAATTGAGCGTTTAAAGACCGCTGGGATCACAGATATTGTGGTGAATGTACACCATTTCGCCGATATGATTATCCGCTACCTGCACGAGAATAATAATTTTGGTTGCAATATTGCAGTCAGCGACGAGCGCGACATGCTGCTAGAAACAGGAGGTGGATTGCGCAAGGCCCAAAGGTTCTTTTCTGGCAATGAAGCAATTCTAGTATGCAACGTAGATATTCTTTCTAACATCCACATCCCTACCCTCATAAAAGCCTACAACCCAGACGAAATAGGCGTAGTAGTAGTAAGCCCAAGAGAAACACAACGCTATTTGCTATTTAATGAAGAAAATCGCCTATGTGGTTGGACCAACATATCCACTGGCGAAGTAAAAGGCGACGAGGCTATAAGACGAAGAGGAGATAAGGCAATAAAAGAACTCGCCTTTTCTGGCATGCAAGTACTTAATCCACGTATCTTTGCGTGCATGCAAGCTATAGTAGCGCAAAAAGGCGATAAATTCTCACTGATTGATTTGTATCTAAACATTGCAGAAAAAGAAATTCTCAGGGCATTCATCCCTGAGAATTATCGCATGATGGATGTCGGCAAAATCAACCAATTATCCGAAGCTGAAACTTTTGCCAATACCCTGTAAAAGTATCCAACAACAGCAGAATTCGATAATTTAGTAAAGAATTTTACAAACACTCCTTGGGCACAATCATCTGCAGAGCCCCTTTCATACATGTTACATGACACGGACCACTAACGTCCATCACTACACCATCGGCCTCAAATGACTGATGTTTCTTTGTATGTAAAACTAAATTATTTGAGACTACTGGATGCACAAAGGGTAACTGAGTAAAACTTCCATTAAATAGACGAGGTGCAGCTTGCAAAACCTCTCTGAATGAAGGTGGAGTCAAAAACATCGAATGTAAAACGCCATCACACGGATCAGCGTCAGGATTTAACTTCATTCCTCCCCCCACATACGAGCCATTAGCAATGCTTGTGACGAACATTTTGCCCTTAATGATAGTCTCACCATTACACTCCAGACGCAAATACGGATTCTTATATTTGACAAGCGACCACAAAAGTGCAAAGAAATAGTTGATAGAGTGGCTACCAATATAATACTTCAATTGTTCCGCATATCGGCAACACATTGGTTCAATGCCAAAACCAAGCGAATTAATAAAATAGCGATGATGCTCAATATTATTTCTCCAATACGTAACACATCCCACATCAATGGGCTTTGCACAACCTTGGAAGAATATATCTAGCGAACGTTTAAAATCCCGATTTAACCCCCAATGTCTAGCAAAATCATTTCCTGTACCACGTGGCATGATCCCAAATTGAATATTCGCCCGCTGCTCAGGAGTAATATCCGCACGCATGATACCATTGATAACTTCACTCAAAGTACCATCACCACCGAGTATAAGTATTTGATCACAACCTTTCTCTTCAACAAGTTCACGTGCTAGTTCAATAGCATGGTTAGCATACTTGGTGACGCGGTAAATAAACGGCTGGCGACGTTTCTTAAGCAATTTCCACAAATAAAGGCGTTGCATGCGAAACGCCCGCTTACCAGATTTGGGATTTATTATTATACCTAACATACTTTCTTACAGTATCTTATACTAATATTAATCCACTTAATGTGGTTAATTCGTTTGCAAAGATAGCAAAAAAAAAGCATACTACCAAATTTAGTATGCTTTTTTTAGAATTTTATTGCGTTTCTTACTTGAAGTAAGCTGCAACTTTTTCGTTTTCAACGATTTCCTCTTGGAAGATGTAAGCACCCGTTTTAGGGCTCTTCACCATCTTAATGCACTTAGTGTGGTTACGACCAGCGTTACCAGTGTGCAATGTAGCGACTGCTTTCTTTGCCATAGTTCTAAGCCTTTCTAAATTAATGGGTTAATTACTTGATCTCCTTGTGTACAGTGTACTTTTTGAGGATCGGATTGTACTTCTTCAACTCCAAACGATCAGGAGTGTTTTTGCGGTTCTTCGTTGTGATGTAACGCGAAGTTCCTGGCATACCGCTGGCCTTGTGCTCAGTGCACTCCAAGATTACTTGGACACGTGCTTCTTTAGTTTTCTTTGCCATGACGATTCCTCCTTAGCATTCGTAAATTTTAATGTACCCTTTCGCACTTGCTTGCTTAAGCGCAGCATCAAGTCCGATTTTGTTAATTGTTCTCAGACCAGCTGCACTCACGTTCAGCATGATCCATGCATCTTGTTCTACCCAGTAGAACTTCTTGTGGAACAAGTTCACATCAAATGTGCGCTTTGTATGGCGCTTTGAGTGCGAAACATTGCATCCTACCATGGCTTTTTTGCCGGTAATTTGACAGATTTTTGACATTTTATTTAGTATTTTAGTTTTTTCAGTACGAATTGCCAACAATTTGTCGGCGATAACCCATTAATTCACAACACATTACGTGCATTTCCGCCCAACAGTCCACTTCACCATACACGAAAAATCGTGCAAAGTTACTACTTTTTTTTTACATACACAAATATTTTTTCATTTTTTTTGAAAAAAACATGTTTTACAACTACATTTTTGATTTTATAGTCTTAATTTTCATTCTATTTTCTTATTACTTCCCTATTAATCTTCGCGCATATGTGGGCGCACTTTCCAAATAATATTAAGAAAAAGGCGACAAAAGGTTGCACATATAAAAAAAAAGCAGTACTTTTGCAGAGTAATTTAAATTATAACAACATTGAACCATATTAAAAACACATGAAACGATTTTTTATTCTTTGCTTCGCTGTAGTTATGTGCTTAAGCACCTACGCAATTGACAAACAAGCATTAGCTGACACATTGACTAGTATTGTTCATCAACACGCTTTTGCAGGTAAAGTAGATGTAAGTCGTGTACAAGTAAAAAAACAACAAGTTTGGGTATACACTAACTCCACACTAAGTCATGTTTCGCTAAGTCCAAAGGAAGTAAGTGCAATTCGTTTGCTCATGAGTAGAATGATATTGGGCAATGATCAAGGTAAAGTAACTATATATAGTGGCAATCTAGAGTTAGGCGAATTGGTGACTAGTGTTTATCGAAATCGTAATGCCAATATGCGATATACCTTGAAAAAGGTACCAGCGTGGGTGCGCAACACTTCGTCCCCTTACTCTACTGACCAAGGATTATCAGGCAAGCACATTGCCTTGTGGGGCAGTCATGGTCGCTACTACCACCAAACTATGGAGACTTGGATTTGGCAACGCGCTAAACTATGGACCACCGTAGAAGATTTATATACTTCCTCTTACACCATGCCTTTCCTAGTGCCTATGCTTGAAAATGCAGGTGCCGTAGTTGTGCAACCACGCGAGCGAGACACCCAGCATGCAGAAGATGTAGTGGATGACACTAGAGCAGTGGCACAGAATGGAGCTACGTCATTTGTTGTAGCTGAAGGTGGTATTGGATGGGGAGAGGACAATGATGAAGTGCTGCTAGAGGGAGAAAATCCATTCCAAAAAGGTAGTTATATGGTAGCACCCGTCAGCAATAAGGAAGTGTCAGAACTGCGCTACACGCCATATCCATTACCTAATGGTGAGTATGCAGTATATGTATCGTATAAAACATTGCCTAATAGCACTACAGCAGCAAAATATACTGTGGTGCACTGCGGACAAAAAACCTCATTTGAAGTAAACCAACAAATGGGCGGTAGTACATGGGTATATCTTGGCACTTTTGCCTTTGATTTCTCTGACCAAGCAAACAACTATGTAGCGCTGACGAATGAGGGCAAAGGTAAAGCTGTTGTGACCACTGATGCTGTGAAGTTTGGAGGTGGTTTTGGTAGCGTAGCACGCTATCCTCAGCCTGATAAAGTAGAGAACACACCATCTTCACAAGATATCACACTGCGAGAAACAGAAGTAGATAGCGTGCAGTTGCTACAAAACCAAAAATGGGCAGAAACAAGTGGTATGCCTCGCTATTTGGAAGCAGCACGTTATTGGTTGCAATATGCTGGTATTCCAGATAGCATATACAACTATACTGAAAGCCGCAACGACTATACTGATGACTATTGTGCTCGTGGTCAGTGGGTAAACTATCTTGCAGGTGGTAGCCAAGCGAACCCTGAGCAAGAAGGATTAAATGTGCCTTTGCATTTAAGTCTATCCTTCCACTCTGATGCAGGCGTAAAACGAGGTGATACTATCATTGGTACGTTGATGATTTATACCGATTTTGACAACGACAAATCGAAAACTTATCCAACAGGTTGCAGTCGTCAGGTGGCACGTGATTTAGGTGACTATATGCAATCACAAATTGTGAATGATGTGCGCACTTTGTTTACACCCCATTGGCAACGTCGTCAACTGCAGAACTCCTCGTATGCAGAGGCGCGTCATCCAAAAGTACCAGCCGTATTACTAGAGTTGCTTTCTCACCAAAACTACAACGACATGCGATATGGATTGGATCCACGTGTAAAGTTCACTATTTCGCGTGCTATATACAAATCAATGTTGCGTTTTATCCATGCTCAATATGGTACAGAATTGGTAGTACAACCATTGCCTGTACAAGCGATGCAAATGAGTCGCGAAGAAAAGCAATTGACGCTGAGTTGGCAACCCACTATTGATCCATTAGAAGAGACTGCTACACCTACCTATTACGTTGTATACACCCGCCAAAATGATGGAGATTGGGACAACGGTGTGCGTGTAGACGAAGCTACATATAGTTTTACGGCAACCGCAGGCGTACGCTACGATGTTCGCGTAGTAGCAGGCAACAATGGTGGTATCAGTATGCCAAGCGAGATACTTTCCGCATATATTGCTCCTGAGGAAAAAGGACGCATATTGGTATTGAATGCATTTACTCGCGTAAGTGGTCCTGATTGGTTTGAAGATAGCACGTATGTAGGTATTCGTCCAAATAGTCAGGGAGTTGGTTATGGCAAAGATATCTCATATATCGGAGAGCAATTTGATTATGACACGCGCCATCCATGGATAACCGATGATGAGTGTGGATGGGGCTCATGCTACTGCGATCAACAAGCAGCATTGACCATGGGCAATACCTTTGATTACACTGTCATGCATGGCAAAGTACTTGCTCAAATGGGATATTCATACGTAAGTGCAAATGCATATGCTATTGATACTATTGCGGAGTGCGACGTAGTGGATCTAATCATGGGTAAACAGAAGACCACTATTCTAGGAACAGATACAGCCTTCAAAACGTTTACTCCACAATTACAATCAGTATTGGCCGAGTATATTGAACAAGGAGGTCACCTCTTGGTTTCTGGTGCGTATATTGCCAGCGATATGCAAAGCACAACAGATAAGACATTTATAAAAGATAATTTACACTTCACATATCGTTGTGACCACGCTTCGGAACAAGGCACCTTGGTAGTTAATCGCCGCGTGATGTCGCCAAACTTCTACCAATTCTATACTACTCCTAACGCAGAGTGTATACATACCGAGAATGCAAGTTGCATCATCCCTGTAAATGGAGCACAGTCTGTAGCAAGATATGACGACACAAAACTTAATGCAGCTGTTGCATACGATGGTACGGAGGAAAAGAAAGGAAAGACTTTAGCGTGGGCATTTATGCTAGAAAGCATAAAAGACTTCAATACATTGTACGAAGATTGCATTAGATGGTTAATGCAGTAGAGTTCTATGTTTAGGATTTAGAGATATGAAGAAAAAAAAGAATTTACCATTATTAGAGAATATTGAGATTACAGGTATTGCAGCAGAGGGAAAGGCATTGACGAGAGTAGATGATATGGTTTTGTTCGTTCCCTACTGCGTGCCAGGCGATATTGTAGATATACAGGTAACACGCAAGAAACACTCGTTTATGGAGGGTCGTGTAGAGCGTATCGTAAAGCCATCACCTATTCGTTGTGAGCCGATATGTAAGCACTATGGTGAGTGCGGAGGGTGTAAGTGGCAGATATTGCCATACGAAGAGCAACTGCGTTATAAGCAACAACAGATTATCGACAACCTAACTCGTATTGGAAAGATCGAATTGCCCGAGATATCTCCTATACTTGGCAGCAAAGAGGTATATGAATACCGCAACAAATTGGAATTTACTTTCTCTGATCGTAAATGGCTAAGTTGGGATACCATCCGCGCAGCAGGTGGTTTGGAGAACGTGGATAATACCCATGGATTGGGCTTCCACATCCCCAACTGTTTTGACAAGGTATTGGATATTACAGAGTGTCACTTGATGCCCGACATCAACAACCGCATCCGCAATACAGTACGCGATTTCGCTCGTCAACATGGTATACGTTTTTATAATGAACACGCACACGAGGGACAATTACGAACCTTGATTGTTCGTTCGAATCACAAAGGGGAGATTATGCTGATTGTAGTATGGGCAGATGATCCCTATATGCCTTTGATGGAACATTTGCGAGAGCAATTCCCAGAGATAATTAGTCTATTGTATGTTATTAATCGCAAATTCAATGACACGATTGGCGATCAAGAAGTGCATGTATATGCAGGACAAGATCACATCATGGAGCAAATGGAGAATTTGCAATTTAAAGTAGGTCCAAAATCATTCTATCAAACGAATACAGAGCAAGCATACGAACTATATAAAGTAGCGCGTGAGTTTGCAGGATTGACAGGTAATGAGTTGGTATTTGACCTCTATACAGGAACAGGTACTATAGCCAACTTTGTAGCACATCAAGCTCGTCAAGTGATTGGTATTGAGTATGTACCTGAGGCAATAGAAGATGCAAAAGTGAATGCACAAATTAATCAATTAGACAACACACTCTTCTTTGCTGGCGACATGAAGGATATTCTGAACGAAGATTTTATTGCTCAGTATGGTCGTCCAGATGTGATTATCACCGACCCACCACGCGCTGGCATGCATGAGGATGTGGTCAACACAATACTATTTGCTGAGCCCAAGCGCATTGTATATGTGAGTTGTAACCCTGCTACACAGGCACGCGACTTGAATATGCTAGACGCTAAGTACCGCGTTACACGTGTTCAGCCGGTAGATATGTTCCCACATACCCATCACGTAGAGAATGTGGTATTACTAGAGAAGCGATAAGTTTGCGCAAAAGCCTATACAATACTGCTAAATATAACAAAGGTCACTTCATTGGAGTGACCTTTGTTATTGGTATATCATATTCTATTGCTTAACGTAAGCGATCTGCTGCACGCACAAGGGCTTCGTCTTTGAGAATACGTCGTGTAGCCATCATTATGAGCACGATATTCACTAACGGTATAGCTGCCCAAACGCTGAGATACCACTCCGCTCCTGATAAGGTATTATCTGCTAATGGTTCGTAACCTTTTACAATAAATGCGATATATAGTGCGAGCATTGCGTAATAGCCAAGACACAATACCACATTCATAATATTCAATCGCGATTGTAGCAAGCGTCGACGGAACAGGAAAATAGTAACCAATGCAAGCGCAGGTATTGCCACCGTGATTGCAGCCAAAGCCCATTTACTAAATGGCATGAGAGAAATATACTCCGTACCTTCAGGCATAAGGAATTGTACTGGAGAGAAGAAGCATAACAAAGTGCCAAGAATTACTACCAATAAGAGGTAAAGAGTTTGAATTCGTTGAATCATAAATTGTGTATAGGGTTGTTTGTTTTTATTGTATTAGTCTACTAATTGACATAAGTCATTGACTAATTGATATTTTTCACCAGTAGCAGGACATATAGCGATGCCATCTTTATCAAATTTGAGTTTCTCTCCATGACGACTTACCCATCCGATACGACGGGCTGGATTGCCTACCATGAGTGCAAAAGCAGGCACATCCTTCGTCACTACAGAACCAGCACCAATAAGACAATATTCGCCTAAAGTATTGCCACAAACAATCGTAGCATTGGCCCCCACGGATGCTCCGCGACGAATAAAAGTATCCTTGTACTCATCCTTGCGTACTACCGCAGAACGAGGGTTAATCACATTGGTAAAGACCATACTTGGACCAAGGAACACATCATCACCGCAGCGAACACCAGTATAGATGGATACATTGTTCTGTATTTTGCAGTTACGCCCCAATACTACACCCGGAGAAACCACCACATTCTGACCTATATTGCAATTCTCACCAATTTGGCAACCAGACATTATATGGGAAAAATGCCAAATTTTGGTTCCCTTGCCTATAAGGCAATTATCATCCACATAAGAGGATTCGTGTACAAAATAGTCGTTCATAATTTTAGAAGAACGCTTTGAAGATATCATTACCATTGGCAAAAATCATGAGTGCAAGGAGCAGCCAAAATCCTATGGTGTTAGCAATCTCCAAGAACTTATCGCTTGGCTTGCGACGTGTGATGATCTCCCAAATAAGGAAGAGGATGTATCCTCCATCCAAGGCAGGAATTGGCAAGAAGTTCATGAATGCCAACACTAGACTCAATACCGCTGTTATATACCAGAATCCGTACCAATTCCATGTCTCAGGGAACATACTACTAATGGCACCAAATCCACCTAAAGATTGCGCTCCTTCCTTAGTAAAGATAACGCGGAACTGCTTCACATAACTCACTAGAAAATCTACCCCCATCTCAATACCAGCTGGTATGGCTTGGAAGAATGTATAATCAGTATGAACAAAGGAATAGAATGCATTTTCCGCCTTGGCATAGACACCAATCTTAGCCTGATCACCAATAAAGAGACGCGCTTGCTTTAAGTCACCCTCGCGATAGAAAGACAGGGTAACACTATCGCATGGATACTTAGCCAACTCATTGGTTATCTGGACATAGCACAGGTTTTGCACATCATTTACTCCCACAATGCTATCACCTCGTTGCATATTCGCAAAAGACGCTGCACCACCAGGTATCACAGAGTCTATCACGAAAGGCGAAAAATAGGATATTGCAACATGATTTTTCTTATGATATGATTTGTCAGCACGCTCTTTCTCGCGCTCACCACGGTCATAATCATTAGCAAATGCAAGGTAGCGTTGGCTCAAATCCTCAGACATAGTGAGTGAGACGGTATCGTTACCGCGCAATACCACTACATCGCGTTCACCATTGATAATGAGAGCATTGAACACATCACCAATACTATTTGGTTCTACATCATTGATAGCAAGTACCTTATCTTGTTGCTGGAAGCCCTCACCGACAAGAATATCGGAATAATATAATCCGGTATGTATATTACTGAGAGGCAGTTCGCTTTTACCCCAATGGAAAAGGATCATTCCGAAGATCAACAACGCAGCAACGAAATTAACGAGGATGCCACCTATAATGATACATAAGCGTTGCCAAACATTCTTTGATCGAAACTCCCATGGTTGTGGTTCGGATGGAAGGTCTGTAGCATCTTTGGTTTCGTCAACCATACCCGAAATAGCACAATATCCACCAAATGGGACCCATCCAATACCCCACTCAGTATTATCGGGATAACGACGCCAATCATTCTCAGGAAGTGCTTGTAATTCGTCTTCTGTCATTGGTCGATAGACGATGTTACCCTTTTTGTCTTTTTTCTCATTTCCCATCTCATCCGTCACAGGTACGACAGCACCTTCAACATTGGGTGCAAACACTTTAACTTGCCATTTACCATTGATCTTCTTCGCTCGAATAAGTGAGAATTTAGGATTGAAAAACATGTAGAATTTCTCTACACGCACTTTGAAGAGTCGCGCAAAGAGAAAATGCCCGAGTTCGTGAATAACTACGAGAAGACTAAGAGCGAGTATAAGTTGTAACCACTGCATTCGTGTTTGGCAATCTCGCGCAAAGACTGTCATTTGCGACATTGAGCGCTAGATGCCTCCATTCTATCCTTGAGCCCATGATGCTCTCGAATAAATGCGGCTTAACCGCCTATGGAAGCTCCTCTATGCCAGAGAGGGTTTAAGAGTTATTAATTTATTAGTTCTTTTGCAATTATTCGTGCTTGTTTGTCGGTTTGCACATAATCCTCATATGTTGGTTGGTTAATAAAAGTAGCCTTTTGCATCGTCTTCGAGATGATGTCTGACATCTTCAAGAAACCACATTTCCCTTCACGGAAAGCGACATTAGCCACTTCATTAGCAGCATTCAATATGCAAGGCATATTTCCACCCTTATTCATCGCCTCGTATGCCAACGCAAGATTTGGGAAACGCTGTAGATCTGGCTTCTCAAAAGTCAGTTGGCTAGTAGTAAATAAGTCTAAACGAGGGACATCGCTGAGCCATCGTTGGGGATAGGTAAGCGCATATTGGATAGGGATACGCATATCAGGGGTACCCAATTGAGCTTTCACGCTACCATCAATGAATTGGACAGCAGAATGCACAACAGACTGTGGATGAACTAGTACTTGGATTTTCTCTACGGGGATGTCAAATAGCCAGCGTGCTTCAATCACCTCAAATCCTTTGTTCATCATGCTAGCCGAGTCAATAGTAATTTTAGCACCCATCTCCCAATTAGGATGTTGAAGAGCTTGGGCCGCAGTAACATGCTGCATTTGTTCATAGGAGAAAGTGCGGAAAGGTCCGCCGCTGGCCGTCAAGAGAAGTTTCTCAATGCTTTCAGGTTTTTCGCCCACGAGAGATTGGAATATAGCAGAATGTTCGCTATCAACAGGTAGGATACTGACCTTATGTCGATGAGCAAGACGGCAGATGATTTCGCCCGCAACTACTAGGGTCTCTTTGTTGGCCAATGCGATGGTCTTTTTCGCTTTGATAGCCGCCATTGTAGGACGTAAGCCAGCATAGCCCACCATCGCTGCAACGACTACGTCAATAGCAGGCATTGTTACCATTTCGGCAATGGCCTTTTCCCCCGCCATCACCTTGATAGGTAGGTCGCTAAGTGCATCACGGAGTGGCTGATAGAATGTCTCATCTGCAATGCATACCACCGCCGGATTAAATTCGATTGCTTGCTGGATAAGAAGGGTCACATTGCGATGTGCAGATAGTGCATAGACAGAGAACTCGCTGGGGTGCTGGCGCACCACATCGAGGGTCTGGGTACCAATACTGCCAGTACTACCTAATATAGCGATTTGTTTCATATCTTATTGAGGTCTATCTTATTGATATTCTTTCTTCTAGCTTGACGATCTTGCGATGTAGCACAATGGATACCATCCTGGCGCATGCGTCTATTTTCGGAGATGTGCTGGCTGCTGAACTTGCCATTTTTCTTGAGCAAAATTCGCACGCAGAGCAAAAGCATTGCTACCACTAATATCCCTATGACCATTAAAATCTCTTTCATATCACCCATAAAACCTTGCAAAGGTACTATTTTTTTTTTGAATCTGCAATAGTTTATAAATAAAACTCGCCTAAATATAAACTAATCACTAACTAATCTCTAACTAATCACTAACTAATCACTAATTAATCACTAATTAAATAAAAATACAGTTTGAATTTTTATTCAAATTACTTGCATACATGCAAAGAAATTCGTATCTTTGCACGATTTTTGGGATATTGTACGTTTTTTTCAGCTAAAAAGTGAAAGGTGAAAAATTGAAAGGTAAAAACTAGTTTTGAAACAAACATAATTTAAAAATATGGCAACACAACAGCAAAATGGAGGTACGTTGTACAATGCATTAACCTCAGGGAGTAAAATTATTGGCACAGTGATCACGGATAGCGATATGCGCGTAGATGGCGCCATAGAAGGTGACGTAAAGTGCGCGGGCAAGCTGGTGATTGGCGAGCGTGGAACAGTAAAAGGAACAGTAGAATGCCAAAGTGCAGAGATCATGGGTAAGCTGGAAGGCAAAATAGACGTAAAGCATATGTTAGCATTACGTGCTACCAGTAACTTGAAAGGTGATATCACCACAGGTACATTGATGATTGAGCCTAATGCGATGTTCAACGGAACATGTCAGATGGGCGCAAAAACGGCAGAGAAGAAATAAATTAACGGTTAAAATGTAATATCATGAAGATAAAACCTTTTCGAGGTATTCGTCCACCAAAAACGTTGGCGAAGCAAGTGAGTAGCCGTCCTTACGATGTGCTAAACTCAGATGAAGCTCGTGCAGAAGCACAAGGAAACGAGATGTCGCTATACCATATTATTAAGCCTGAAATTAACTTCCCATTGGGCACAGATGAGCATGACGAGAAAGTGTATGCAGCAGCAAGGGAGCAATTTGACCTATTCCGCAAGAATGGTTGGTTGGTACAAGATAGCGAAGACCAATACTATGTATATGCTCAGACTATGAACGGTAGGACCCAATATGGTTTGGTAGTAGCAGCTTGGGTAGAGGATTACATGGAGGGACGAATCAAGAAACATGAATTGACTCGTCGAGACAAAGAGGAGGATCGTATGAAGCATGTGCGTATTAACAACGCAAATGTGGAGCCTGTATTCTTTGCATACCCTCATCACGAGGAATTGGATGGTATCATAGCTCGCGTAGCATCAGGTGAACCAGAGTATGATTTCGTATCAGACTTAGATGGTTTTGGTCACACCTTTTGGGTGATTAGCGATAAAGCAGATATCGCTCGTATCACAGAACTGGTAGGCGAGATGCCAGCTATGTATATCGCAGATGGTCACCACCGTAGCGCAGCAGCAGCATTGGTGGGCAATGAGAAGAAATTGCAAAATCCAAATCATAAGGGTGATGAAGAATACAACTATTTCTTGGCCGTATGTTTCCCTGATGATCAATTGCATATCATGGACTACAACCGTGTGGTAAAGGACTTGAACGGTATGAGTGCAGAGGGATTCTTATCTGCACTGCAAGAGGATTTTGTAATAGAGAAGAAGGGTGCTGAAATTTACGCCCCAGAAGGTTTGCATGTGTTTGCACTCTACCTCCAAGGCGAGTGGTACAAGCTGACAGCAAAGACAGGCCGATACGATGACAATGATCCTATCGGCGTGTTGGATGTAACGATTTCATCTAACTTAATCCTCGATAAATTATTAGGTATTAAAGACCTGCGTTCGGATAAGCGCATTGACTTTGTAGGTGGCATTCGTGGATTAGGCGAGTTAAAAGATCGCGTTGATAGTGGTGAAATGCAAATGGCTTTAGCATTGTATCCAGTAACAATGAAGCAACTAATTGACATTGCAGACACCGGTAATATCATGCCGCCAAAGACGACATGGTTTGAGCCTAAATTGCGCTCAGGATTGATAATACACGAATTGGTGTAACCACTTTCTCTAAGCAAAAGTATCCTAACAACAACAGAAAACAAACTTAAAAAACAAAAACAATATGAAAAATCAAAAATTAATCAACATTACTTTGATTGTAACAAATGTAATTCTTGTAGCTGCTGTAGCTACATTCGCAGTATTCTTCTTTAAAGGTCATACCAGCCAATCAGCAGGTGTAGAAGTAGAGAAATCTGAAGTATTACCGATTGCCTATTTGAACACCGACAGTCTATTGGTAAACTATATATTTGCAATCGAGGCAAATGAAAAATTGATTAAAAAGCAAGAAGATGCACGTTTAAAATTAAACACTAAAGCACGCACTTTGCAAAATGAGATGGCAGATTTTCAACGCAAATTAGAGAACAACGCCTTCTTGAGTCGTGAACGTGCAGAGCGAGAGCAACAACGTCTATTGCAGAAACAACAAGAATTACAAGAATTGGAAGCAAAGTTGACTGAGGACATCTTAATGGAGAATCAAAAATTGAATATCCAATTGCATGACTCATTGCAAAACTTCTTGAATATCTTTAATGCAGAGAACGCTCGTTATCAGGTGATTATGAGCAACAACGCCAATGACAACATCTTGCATGCAGCCCCAGCATATGACATTACCAACGAGGTAATTATGGGTTTGAATGCACGCTGCAAGAAATAATATAGTAGAAAGACAAGAGGGGTGAAATTAATATATCGGCCATATTGGCGATATGTGATTGCAGACGCGATTGCGCTGTTGGTGAGTGTGCTGATTGTATTGGCATGGTTTCCATTGTCAACTACAGTGCCTTTCCAAAAATACAGCGTGTTCGTACTCATCTTCTCTGGATTATGGCTCTTAATGGGCTATGCATGCCATCGCTATGTGCCTGTGAAGTACATGAAGATGGGACGCGATATATTTCGTTTGTTGGTAGCCTCAGTATTGCTATTTGGCCTAATGTGTGGGTATATGGCCTTAATGGAGGGGCGAAACTTCTCCATTTGGGTACTGCTCACACTGTGGTTAGCCATGATGGGTGTATCCATAGTTTTTCTAATCTTCAAACATGCTTATCGCTATGCATTGGATGCAGATGAACAGCCGATTGAGGCACCCAAACGTCAGCCCCAAAACGTACTAAAAGAGGCCGAAAGTATCTCTGATTCAGACAAAGAAGCGCTAAGAGCAAGTATCTTGGAATTTGCGCCAGAAAAAGTGCTGCGTTATCTCGAAAAGAATATAGACCTCTACAGTACCAACACTTTTACGCTACGCTCTACAGACATATACAACATTAAAAAGCTGCCTAATTATCGATTTGACGCAATCGTAAACTTTATGCCACTAAATCATATTCGTGGTGTAAATAAATTGTTCACGACGGTAAATGACAAGTTGCCTGACAATGGTATATGGATATGCTGCTACGAACCGCAATCTGTGACTAAGCGGAATATTCTAAATCGTTTTCCTCCTGCAATTGGATGGATTTACTATTTAGCTTTTTTCTGTTATAAGCGCGTACTACCAAAAATGTTTATGACATCGCGATTGTATTTTGACATCACGGAAGGAAAACATCGTGTATTGAGCAAAGCAGAAGTACTGGGACGTTTGTGTTATTGTGGATTTGAAATCATTGACGAGCGTAAGAAAGGCGATTTAAATTATGTAGTAGCCCGTCGAAAATTTCGTCCTGAGATTACGGTAAGACGTTTGTATGGTATATTGGTCAAGCTGAACCGTGTAGGCAAGAATGGCAAACTATTCAAGGTGTATAAATTTCGAACGATGCATCCCTATAGTGAGTTTTTACAGGCATATATTTACGATCGTTACTCACTGCAAGAAGGTGGTAAATTCAACCATGATATTCGTGTAACCACCCTAGGACGATGGATGCGAAAATACTGGATTGATGAGTTACCAATGTTGCTTAATCTACTAAAAGGCAACATGAAATTGGTGGGTGTTCGTCCCATATCCCAACATTATTATTCGCTATATTGCAAGGAACTACAAGACCAGCGTACTCATCATAAGCCAGGATTGCTACCTCCATTCTATGCCGACATGCCAAAGACTTTGGATGAGATACAAGAATCGGAAATTAGATATCTAACCATGTGTGAGCAGAAAGGCACATTGGCTACTGATTTCATATATTTTTGGAAAATCGTTTATACAATTTTGTTTAAGCGTGCAAGAAGTAATTAGATAAGAGTTGATAGTGAAAAGGGTATTAATCATATTGGTTGTATTAGGGTGTGGTATACTAGCCAAAGGTCAACACATCCCTGTGCCATTGACACAAACGCGACTATACGATTTTTTAGATGAGTTACTAACCGAAGGCGTAGTGACACACCAAACATCAGTGCGTCCTTATACGCGCAAGCAAGTGGCCTATATGTTGGTTGAAGCACAAGCGGCAGATACATCTCTTAATCTTCGTCAACAGAAAGATTTGCTATTCTACCTAAATGAATTTGCGCTGGAGCTCGATACGATGGTGGATAACTATGTGCAATATACTGACCATAGTACCTATAACCTATCTTTGGCCGATCCACAATTCAGTTACCGCAAATCAGATTCGATGTTCAAGATGCGTATACGTCCCATCCTAGGTGCCGAAGTAAGTGCGAGCAGGAAAGGAGTTCTATTACAGCGCTGGTGGGGAGCAGAATTGCAGATGGACATCGCTAATCACCTTAGCATATGGGGGAGTCTGCGCGATAAATCGTGGAGCGGCAATTGGCTAAACAAGGCATATTACCCAGACAACGACGCACGCATGCGTGGGGCACGTATTCACTACGGTGCTTCTGGTGTACAACCTGCATTGACACCACTGGCTGGTGTGCAATATAAAGAAGCAGGATATGGAGGAGATTTTTCTGATTCCAAAGGTGGCATTAGTTTGTATTCATGGTGGGGAAGCATCGGCATCCAGCGAGAGAATATACAATGGGGCGATACGTATCATAGTTCAAATATATTATCTGGTAGGGCACCTGCCGTACCGATGATATCGCTACAATTGACACCATGCAAATGGTTTCAATTTGATTACTTTCATGCTTGGTTAGTATCGAATGTGGTGGATTCTAGCTACTACTACCTAGAGAATTCTACAAAACCTAATACACCTATTACGAACTATCGCCCGATGAACAAGTTTATGGCGGCCAATATGTTTACATTTACACCAATTAAGCAATTATCATTCTCGTTGGGAAATTCAATTATATATGCCGAGCGAAATGTACAAGCTGCATATTTTATTCCAATTGCTTTCTATAAATCACTTGACCACCTACTAACTAAGGGGCTTGCCTCACAAAACCAAAATTCTCAGGCGTTTGCTAGTTTATCGGTTCGTCCTGTGGAGCATTTGCATTTATATGGTTCTTTTTATTTGGATGAATTTGCATTGAAGCGTTTGAAACCATCGAATAAAGAGAACAATCCAATATCGTACCTAGTCGGTTTTAACTGGTGTGGATGGCCTATAAAAGGACTAAGTTTAAAAGGTGAGTTTATGCGCTCATACATAGCATGTTATACCCACTCTATTGATGCATTAGCATGGACAAGCAATTCGTATAACATGGGGCATTACATGGGTGATAATGCACAATCCATCTATGCTGAATTGGCATATCGCCCCACAAGAGGATTGCTAGTAAAAATGAGTTATACGAATGACACGAAATATAACTCGTATGCATATTTGCGCAACTATCGTAATGGAAGCGAAGTCATTCGAGATGGAGGTATTGCAGAAACCATCTCACAACAGCCATTTGAGAAAGTGATTTTTCGCAATGATGTATTGCGTTTAGATGGCATATACGAGGTTCATCCAAACATGTACATGACATTGGCGTTGGAGTATAATAATGCACGTGGATATGACAATCTAAAGACTGATGCAATCCAAAGCGAAGACATAGGTAAAGCGCAATATTATTTGGATAAATACATGCCGCTATATCAACAAGGTAAAAATTTCACTGTGTCTGCAGCATTTAGTTTCGGTTTCTAATTCATTATTTAGCAATTATCGTTTAACATGAAATGTAGCGTAGTCATACTGAACTGGAATGGAGAGAATACTTTACGTCAGTTTCTCCCATCAGTATTGCAAAACACGCAACAAGCTGATGTAGAGATTGTTGTAGCAGACAACGGATCAACCGATAATTCATTGGAGTATCTTCGCGAGCAACCTGTACGTGTAATAGCATTGGATCAAAACTACGGTTTTGCCGAGGGCTACAATCGTGCCATTGCGCAAGTAGATGCCGACTATATAGTTTTGCTCAACTCAGATGTAGAGGTTACCCAAGGTTGGCTAAGTACAATGTTAGCGTATTTGGATACTCATCCAGATACAATGGCTGCACAGCCAAAAGTATTATCATGGCATAGTAAGCAGCAGTTTGAACAAGGCGAAATAAGTGCTATTCGTTTTGAACATGCAGGTGCAGCAGGTGGTATGATGGATATACTAGGATATCCGTATTGCCGTGGACGAATGATGACGTATATTGAGGAGGATCATGGTCAATATGACACCATAGCACCTATTTTCTGGGCAACTGGTGCCTGTCTAATTATCCGTACGCAAGTGTACAAAGAATTAGGGGGATTGGATGCTAATTTCTTTGCGCATCAAGAGGAAATTGATTTGTGTTGGAGAATATGGAACAGATTTCAGGCATCAAGTATTGTTTCCTTGCCTAGTTCAGTAATTTACCATGTCGGTGGTGGTACGCTTGGGTATGAGAATCCACGGAAGACGTTTTTGAACTTCCGCAACAACTTACTGATGCTCAGGAAGAATCTGCCTGAATCTCGCCTTTGGTGGGTAATGATAGTACGTTTCTTTATGGACTACGTAGCTGCATTGCAGATGCTTATCACGGGACAAACACCTAACGCTAAAGCCGTATTTGAAGCGCGCAGAGCATATCATACGCTGAAGAAGCAGTATCCTATTTCGGGTCATAGGAAAGAAAAAGCATTAGCATTGCTCGCTAAAAGAAGTATTGTGTTTGATTATTATTTGTTAGGTAAAAAGAAATAACAGAGGTATAATCTATCTGAATTTACTCTCCAAGAACATCTGCGGACTCATTACGTGTCCGCATTTTTTATTAATAAATAAAATTTCAGTTAAATTACTTGCATATATGCATTATTTTTCGTACCTTTGCGGCGAAAATGGTAACTATAAAATAATCACTATAATATTGGTACTGTATGAATAGGTGGACTGTTGTTTTGTGTATGCTGATAATAGCAATTGAGGCATTGGGGCAAACAGATGATTTGTCAAATGCGTTTGATGCATTCAAGAAGAGTCAAATGCAGCAGTTTGATAGTTTCAAGACATCTCAACAATCAGAGTATGACGCATTTCGCAGGGCACAAAACGAGCAGTATGCAGCATTTATGCGTGAAGGTTGGGAAGCTATTCATGCGTTGCCCGCTATTCAGGTAGAAAAAGAGAAAAAGGTGGAACCTGTGGTATATGAGTTACCAACTAGTGACACCCTTGCTGTGACTGCAACCTATAGCGAAGCGATAGACACGAAGAGTGAAGTGATTGTTGTTCCTAATCCTAGTGCACAACCATCGCCGTTGGCACCTGTGCAAGCAAAAGATCATATCTTGCACAAGACAGTAAGTGTATCTTATTATGGCACATTGGTGAGTGTAGGCTTTCCTGTATCAGATAATCTGAAGATCCAATCACTGAATGAGAAAGGATTGGCAGATGCTTGGTTGCATCTATCGAATGAGAAATATGACATTACCCTAAGCAATGTACTGAATGTGCGTGATGCTATGTCGCTATGCGATTGGGGATATATCGAGATGTTGCAAGCGGTGTCAGAGAAACAGTATGGCAAAACCAATGAGGCTGTGCTGATGCAGGCATACCTATTGGCGCAATCGAATTACAAAGTGCGATTGGCATATGGAGAAGGCAAGTTGTATATATTAGTTGCGAGCGAGTATAGTATATTGGGTATGAGCAGGTATGAAATCGATAGTGAATACTTCTACCCTCTGCAATGCGAGTTGAATCAGTTAAAGATATGCAAGGCTTTTTTCGAGAATGAGAAGGCAATCTCGTTGCAGCTACGTGAGGAGCAAAAGCTGGCTCAGGATATGAATTCAGCACGCAGATTAAGTTCAAAGTTTGGCATAGTGGCCAATGTAGCTGTAAATAAGAATGAAATTGAGTTCTTTGAAAATTATCCATCGGCATACTTTGGCAATAAGACACTGACACGTTGGGTAGTATATGCCAACACGCCATTGAGCAGTTGTGTGAAAGAAAGTCTGTACCCCACTTTACAGAAGTCAATCACAGGGTTGAACGAACGTGATGCGGTGAATAAGATATTGAATTTTGTTCAAACCGCATTCACCTATGGTTATGATGATCAGGTATGGGGCAGTGATCGTGCTTTTTTCGCTTTGGAAACCTTACATTATCCTTATTCTGATTGCGAAGATCGTTCGATATTATTTGCACGTTTGGTGCGCGACCTAATCGGTTTGGACGTAGTATTGATTTATTATCCAGGTCATTTGGCAACGGCAGTAGCATTTGCGCAAGATGTTAATGGTGACTACTTAGTATACAAGGGGCGTCGTTATACAGTCTGTGATCCAACTTATGTGAATGCACCTGTAGGTATAACTATGCCAGGTATGAATAACAAAGAGGCACAAGTGATTGCGTTGAAATAAGTAATGAGGGACAGATGCAACATATTGCTGTTGATACTAATCCTGTTATTAGCAGGAGTGGGGTTATATGGATATATGCAAGGCAAGAAACTAGAGGTGCAAAGTAAGAAACTAGAAATTGTAGCAGATATCACAGAAGAGACACATGGCATGATGGTATTTGAGTATCTATCAATAGATACGCTGATGCTCGGAAAATGGCAGCATACTTTGGATATAGGATGGTATCGCGTATACACCATGGAACCAGCTGGGAATGACTACTATTGGGGAAGAGAATGGAACACAAGTGAGGATATTTTTGAAGAAGATTTGATGCCATATGGCAATGGTTGGTTTATGTGGAAAAAGAATGGCAATAATGTGGTAGAAGTACATATGACAGATAATCATACTGCGTCCATTCCACATGAATATGAAGTACTAGAACTAAGCAGCGAAAAGATGCAGTATATAGAAAAAGCAGATTTAGAGCTGCAAGAGTTTAGGAAAAAAGAAGATTATTGAGAATAATATTAAAAAAATATAATTATGGAATTTAAGTATGCACCAATGTTTCAACTTGGTAAGGATGAAACAGAGTATTATTTGCTAACCAAAGATCACGTATCTGTTAGCGAGTTCGAAGGTAAACCTATCCTCAAAATCGAGGCTGAGGGTCTAACTAAAATGGCAAATGCCGCATTCTCCGATGTTAGTTTCATGCTTCGTCGTAGCCACAACGAGCAAGTAGCTAAAATCTTGCGCGATCCAGAGGCTAGCGCTAATGACAAGTACGTAGCCCTGACCTTCCTACGCAATGCAGAGGTATCATGCAAGGGGCAATTGCCACTATGCCAAGATACTGGTACTGCTATCATCCACGGCGAGAAAGGCCAACAAGTATGGACTGGCTATTGCGACGAGGAGGCTCTATCCAAAGGTGTGTATCTCACCTATACCGAGCGAAACTTGCGCTACTCACAAAACGCTCCTCTCAATATGTACGATGAGGTGAACACCAAGTGCAATCTCCCCGCACAAATCGACCTTGAGGCTACCGAAGGTATGGAGTATCACTTCCTCTGCGTGACCAAAGGTGGTGGTTCAGCTAATAAGACATACCTCTACCAAGAGACCAAAGCGCGTATTCAAAACCCTGGTACGCTCATCCCATTCCTCGTCGAGAAGATGAAGAGCCTTGGTACCGCAGCTTGTCCTCCATACCACATCGCATTTGTCATCGGTGGTACTAGCGCAGAGAAGAACTTGCTCACCGTGAAGCTAGCTTCTACTCACTACTACGATACTCTCCCTACCACAGGCGACGAGACGGGTCGTGCCTTCCGCGATATCGAACTCGAGGAGCAACTCCTCAAAGAGGCTTATAAGATCGGACTCGGCGCACAGTTTGGTGGCAAGTACATGGCACACGATATCCGTGTAATCCGTCTGCCTCGCCATGGCGCTAGCTGCCCTATCGGACTCGGTGTAAGTTGCTCTGCTGACCGCAATATCAAGTGTAAAATTAACAAGGACGGTATCTGGATCGAGAAGATGGATAACAACCCTGCTTCACTCATCCCAGAGGAGCTCCGCCAAGCTGGAGAAGGCGATGCCGTTTGCGTAGATCTCAACCAACCTATGGCAGATGTATGCAAACTCCTCAGCCAATACCCAATCGGCACACGCCTCTCACTCAACGGCACCATCATCGTTGGCCGTGATATCGCCCATGCCAAGATCAAAGCACGCCTGGACGCTGGCGAAGGTATGCCTGAGTACCTCAAAAACCACCCTATTTACTACGCTGGACCTGCTAAAACTCCTGCTGGCATGCCTTGCGGCTCTATGGGACCTACCACCGCAGGTCGTATGGACCCATATGTGGATGAGTTCCAAGACAATGGCGGCAGCCTGATCATGTTGGCGAAGGGTAATCGCTCTATCGATGTGACCAACGCATGCCAAAAGCATGGTGGCTTCTACCTCGGTTCTATCGGCGGACCAGCTGCTATCCTCGCGCAAGAGAACATCAAATCAATTGAGTGCGTAGAGTATCCTGAGTTGGGTATGGAAGCTATTTGGAAAATTGAAGTAGAGAATTTCCCTGCCTTCATACTTGTAGATGACAAGGGCAACGACTTCTTCAAGCAATTGAAACCTTGCGAGGGATGCACAATTATTAAGTAATTTGTCTAGGTAAACTAGAATGTCTAGCTTTCTAGAAGTTTTCATCCTATGAACGAAACAAAAAAGAAAACACTTTGGCAACGATTGCGAGAGAAATATCGCATCAGCGTGCTGAGTGAAGATACATTGACCGAACGATGGCATCTCCACCTTAGTTGGTGGGGTGCTATCGTATTGCTTGCAGTATTATTCATAACAGCATTTGCTTTATTCTATCTTGCGATTTTATATACCCCAATAAAAAGTTACCTACCTGGATACTCAGAGAATATTCGTCAACAATTGATTGAAGAATCGGCCCGTCTAGATTCATTGGGAACAAGTTTGGAGATGCAACGGCAATACTTGAATGTAATCAAACAAGTAGTTGCTGGCGAAGTTGAATCAGACACAGTACAGAGTTTAGACTCTATGCAGATTATCATGCGCGAGCAGTTGTTGGAGGCAAAAAATGAGGCAACAGAAGAGTTTATTGCGCAATATGAAGCAAAAGAGAAAAACAATATGCAGTTGTTTGAAGATATTCATAATCTTTCCACATCGGTAACGGTCTTCTTTGTGCCTATACATGGTACTATTGTACAGCATTTTTCCTTACAAGAGAAGCAATATGGCGTTGTTATCAACACATTAGATAACGAAAATATCGTATCTGTATTAGATGGAGTGGTAATCTACGTTAATCTTGATTTCAACAATGTATATACCATTATGGTTAAGCATAGCGAATATTTATCGATTTATCGTGGCGTAAAAAAATCGTTAAAATCCGTTGGTGATTATGTACAAGCAGGAGAATGCATTGGCATTGCAGGAGAAAGTCAAGTAGGGTTTGAACTTTGGAAAAATGATAAAATCATCAACCCAGAAGAAATAATTGCTTTCTAGACAAAAAGGGAAAGAAGAAATGGGTATATCAGATATGAGATTTAAAAATAGTTCGATCATAATATGTCTTAGCTGTTTGTTAATAACGGCACTAAGTTCGTGCAGTGTGTCAGCTCGTATTAAACGTGCTGATAAGCGATTCAACATTGGCGAATATTATCAAGCTGCAGAAATGTATAAACAGGTGTCTCGTCAACTGAAAGGTCAAGATAAATCAGTTCGTGCACATGTGGCATTTCAGCAGGGCGAATGCTATCGTATTCTAAATAATAGCAGAGCCGCTAATTCGTATAAAAGCGCTATTCGCTACAACTATCCCGATTCGATAGTATATCTGCATTATGCACAAGTATTGCATTACCAAGGTAAATATAGCGAAGCAGCAAAGCAATATGATATCTATCTCAAGAGTTATCCTGACGATTATGTCGCCATGGCAGGTAAATATGCATGTAGCAAGGCTGATGCATGGCGCAAACAACCATCTCGCTACAAGATTGCTGCAGCAAAAGAGTTTAATGCAAAACGTTCTTCCAACTATTCACCTATGTTTATTGGAGAGGATGCAGATGCTTTGATTTTCACCTCTAATCGTCAGGAGCAAAAATCAACTACAAAAAAGAAAGTACGCACATCATCGGTGACTGGTATGCCATCATTTAATCTCTATTCAGCACGAAAAAATGCAGCAGGTAAATGGGAAGAAATTGAGTTGTGCGAAGGTTTGTATAGCGAAACTGAAACAGAAGAAGGAGAAACACAAAAACAAACCACTACCGCTGAATTGGGAGTAGCATCCTTATCTGCTGACGGAAAAACAATGTATTTCACCTATTCCAAACCTATCAACGGACAGGACTTAGGCGCTAAGATCTACGTTTCACAACGTGCCAGCGGCGAATGGGGAGAGGCTCAAGAATTGAAACTTTTCAAAGATAGTAGCATCACCGTAGGACACCCATCCATCAACATCAGTGGCGACACCCTATATTTCGTCAGCGATGCACCAGGCGGCTATGGAGGAAAAGATATCTATATGGCAATCTCCACAGATGGACAATGGAATGACATACGTAATCTCGGTCCGCAGATCAACACCAGTGATGATGAGCTGTTTCCATATATTCGCCAAAATGGTCGATTGTATTTTGCATCGAAAGGACATCCTGGCTACGGAGGATTGGATCTATTCTATGCCGTACCTCAAGACACGATATGGGAGATATTCAATATGGGGGCACCATTCAACTCAAACGGAGATGATTTTGGCATCACATTCGCCGGAGCAACCGAAAATGGATTCTTTTCTTCCAACAGAGGGCAAAAAAAAGGCTACGATTTGATTTATTCCTTTGAATTGCCACAATTAGAGTTCATCGTAGAAGGAACGGTAAGCGACAACGACGGGGAACACCTGGCAGATGCGACGCTGCGTCTAGTGGGCAATGATGGTACTAATGTCAAAACGCAAATTCGCCGCGATGGCACCTATCGATTGAAGCTCAACAAGGACACACGCTATGCTATGCTTGTTAATGCGCGTGGATACCTCAACGAGAAGCAAATTTTCACAACAGAAGGATTGACTGATAGTTACACATACACACATAATTTTGTTCTCTCGCCTATCTCCAAGCCTGTAAAAATGGGTAATATATTCTTCAAGTTTGGTAGTTGGGAATTATCTCCTGATTCAGAAGATGGACTCAATGCGCTGATCAAACTGCTTAACGATAATCCTAATATCACCATCGAAATGGCAGCTCATACCGACCATGTTGGTCAAAACGAAGCAAACAAAGAGCTCTCACTCCGCCGTGCACAATCGGTAGTCGATTACCTCATCATACATGGTATTGAGAAAGAGCGTCTAACACCCGTTGGTTACGGTGAAGAAAAGCCTGTCGTAGTGGATGAAGTATTGCACAAACAATACCCCTACCTGCCAAAAGATCAGGTACTGGACGAAGCATTCATCACTACCCTATCTGCCGACAAACAAGAGGTATGCAACTCGCTCAACAGACGTACCGAGTTCCGCGTACTCAAAACAACATATAATTTGTATTAATTCATATTCATAACTCATAGTTCATAACTAACCATGAAGCAATATCTCGATCTCTGCCAACGCGTACTTGCAGAAGGCACCCTCAAGCAAGACCGTACCGGTACAGGCACCAAGTCTGTCTTCGGTCATCAAATGCGATTCAACCTCGAGGAGGGCTTCCCCGTGCTTACAACCAAGAAGCTGCACCTCAAATCCATCATATACGAACTCCTATGGTTCCTTCGTGGCGATACCAATGTCAAGTACCTACAAGAACACGGAGTGCGTATCTGGAACGAATGGGCAGATGAGAATGGCGAGTTGGGTCCTGTATATGGTCACCAATGGCGTTCATGGCCTGACTACCAAGGCGGACATATCGATCAAATCAAACTGCTCGTAGAGCAAATCAAGCACAATCCTGACTCACGTCGTCACATCGTCAGTGCGTGGAACGTGGCTGAGGTCAATAATATGGCTTTGCCTCCTTGCCACACGCTCTTCCAATTCTACGTAGCAGACGGTCGCCTATCACTGCAACTCTACCAACGTTCAGCAGATATCTTCCTCGGTGTGCCATTCAATATCGCATCCTATGCTCTTCTGCTCATGATGATGGCGCAGGTTACCGGACTCAAAGCAGGCGACTTCGTACACACCTTTGGTGATGCACATATCTATAGCAACCATATCGAGCAAGTGCAATTACAACTCACACGCGAGCCTCGCCCGCTGCCTAAGATGCTCATCAATCCAGAGGTCAAAGACCTCTTCGACTTCAAGTTCGAAGACTTCACCCTCGTGGATTACGACCCACACCCACACATCCCTGGTGTTGTAGCTGTCTAAAACAACACTACACAAAACTAAACAATACTAAACAATACTACACAATACTACACAACAGTAAACAAAACAATTATGCTCAACCTCATCGTAGCTATCGCTGAAAATAATGCCATCGGCAAGGCTGGCGACTTGCTCTGCCACTTGCCTAGTGACTTGAAATACTTCAAAGAGAAAACCCAAGGCTGTACCGTCATCATGGGCGAACGCACCTTCTTCTCCTTGCCTAAGCACCCACTGCCTAATCGTCGTAATATCGTGCTTTCCGACCGCGAGGATTTTACCTTCGACAACACCGAAGTCGTGCACTCCATCCCTGAGGCACAAGCTGCTGTCGCAGCCGACGAACAGGCCTTCATCATCGGTGGAGGTATGGTGTATCGCCAGTTCTTGCCATTGGTGGACAAACTCTATATCACCCATATCCACCATTCGTGGGAGGATGCCGACACCTTCTTCCCTGAGATCGACCCTGCGATCTGGCAATGCATCAGCCAAGAGCACCACGAGGCCGACGAGAAGAATCCTTATCCATACACCTTTGCTGTTTACACCAAGAAATAACTATGCGTAAAATCATTTTCATGGCTACACTTGCACTATTGGCAACTGCTTGCCAACCCAAAGAGGATGCCACCAAAGCCCCTATCACCAAACCCGAAATCACCATCGAGGGCGGAAGACTCACTCCAGAGGCACTTTGGGCCATGGGACGTATCAATAGCGTACACCCTGACGAGCAATCAGGACGCATCGCCTACACCGTAAGCTACTACAGCGTAGAAGAAAATCGATCTACATCGTGGATTCGCATGTGCAAGGAACGTAGCAAACAATTAGAAGTCTTTGATGAATTTGTCGGACACTCACCCGCTTGGCATAATGGACAATTATGCTATATAAACAAAGATAGGCAAGTTGTAATTGGAAAAAAAATACTTACTGGTTTTAACATGGACATCGAAGGATTTCTACTATCTCCACAAGGAGATAAGATTATCCTTATTGCCCAAGTCAAAACAGTAACTAGCACCGAGGACAAATACCCCGACCTACCATTGGCATCTGGGCGTGTAGTAGATGACCTAATGTATAAACACTGGGATGAATGGACAGAAACTGCTCCTCATCCATTCTTGTGTGAATTAAAAAGTTCTAAAGGTTCTAAAAGTTTAGAAGCAGTCAACTGCGTTGATCTACTAGAGGGTACACCATACGAATCACCGATGAAACCATTTGGCGGAGTAGAGCAGTTAGCATGGAGTCCAGACGGTAAGCAAATAGCTTACACCTGCCGCAAGAAAAGTGGTTTAGAGTATGCCATCTCTACTAACTCTGACATATATCTTTACGACCTCGAAACAGGCACGCATACCAACCTCACCGAAGGCAACGGTGGTTATGACACCAATCCTAGTTACTCATCTGATGGACAATGGATTGCATGGCAATCTATGGAGCGTGATGGATATGAGAGTGATGAGAATCGCCTCATGATTCAAAACCTCCTCACTGGCGAGCGCCGTTTCCTCACCCAAGGCATGGAAACCAATGTGGATGCATACTATTGGAAGGACAACAACTCTCTCGTTTTCAGCGCAGTATGGCATGCTACATCCATGCTCTATGAAGTCAATCTCCAGGGCGAACGCACATGCCTCACCTCTGGACAATACGACTATGTACCCGGTGGCAATATCGACGACACCTACTATTGCTTGCGCCACTCCATGCGCGAAGCAAACGAAATATTCTGTTTCGCACAAGGCGAAGAACTTATACAGATTAGCCACGAAAACGACAATATCTACTCGCAAATCACCATGGGCGATGTCGTGCCTCGCTGGCAAAAGACCACCGACGGCAAACAGATGCTCACATGGATCATCTACCCTCCTCACTTTGACCCATCGAAGAAATACCCCACTCTGCTCTACTGCGAAGGTGGTCCACAATCTCCTGTGAGTCAGTTCTGGAGCTTCCGTTGGAATTTCATGATGATGGCTGCCAACGACTATATCATCGTGGCGCCTAACCGCCGCGGTTTGCCGGGCTTTGGCAACCAGTGGAACGAACAAATCAGCGGCGATTACGGAGGCCAGTGCATGCGTGATTACCTCTCCGCTATCGACGAGTTCGTAGCTAGCGAACCTTATGTAGATAAGGACCGATTGGGTTGCGTAGGTGCATCGTTCGGCGGCTTCAGCGTGTATTGGTTGGCGGGTCATCACGATAAGCGCTTCAAGGCTTTCATCGCGCACGATGGTATCTTCAACATGGAGATGCAATACCTCGAAACCGAGGAGAAATGGTTTGCCAACTGGGATATGGGCGGCGCATATTGGGATAAGAACAATAAGATTGCTCAGCGCACTTTTGCCAATTCGCCACACTTGTTTGTAGACAAATGGGATGCGCCTATCCTCTGCATCCATGGCGAGAAGGACTACCGTATCCTTGCCAATCAGGGCATGGCGGCTTTCGATGCAGCAAAGATGCGTGGTATAGATGCCCAATTGCTGATTTTCCCAGATGAAAATCACTGGGTATTGAAGCCACAAAACGGTATTCTATGGCAACGTACTTTCTTCGCTTGGCTCGACAAATACTTGAAATAACAACTCTACTCCATTCTACTCCCCCCTACACAACACTATGTTACAAGGAAAAAACGCATTGATTACTGGTGCATCGCGCGGAATTGGACGTGCCATTGCACAGATGTTTGCCGAGCATGGATGCAATATTGCCTTTACATATATCAACGAAGAAAACGAAGCCAACACGTTGGCTCAAGAACTCCTAGCAAAAGGCATACAAGTACTTTGTATTCAAAGCGATGCCTCGCAATTTGATGCTGCCCATGCGGTGGTCAAACAGGTTGTAGATACTTTTGGCAAATTAGATATACTCGTCTGCAATGCGGGTATCACCCGCGACACGCTGCTTGTGCGAATGAGCGAACAGCAGTGGGATGATGTGCTCAGTGTCAATCTCAAATCAGTATTCAACTATTGCCACGCCGCTTCTATGCAAATGATGCGTCAGCGTAGTGGTAGTATCATTGCTATGTCATCCATCGTGGGGCTGGCAGGTAATCCCGGGCAAACCAATTATGCGGCATCCAAAGCTGGTATTATCGGTTTGGTTAAATCATTGAGCAAAGAGATTGGCAGTCGCAATATTCGCGTCAATGCTATTGCACCTGGGTATATTCTTACGGACATGACATTAGCTTTGCCTCAGCAAGCGCGCGATGAGATCACCAAGATGATTCCTATGCAACGCTGTGGCGAGCCCACCGAAGTAGCGAAGGTTGCTTTGTTCTTGGCTTCTGATTTAGCTTCTTATGTCTCAGGACAGGTCATCGGCGTCAACGGCGCTATGGGCTAACATCCAATACCCAATAGCCCAACGGGCGTCCAATATCCATTAACAAAGCGTCCTATAAAAAAATCAACTCTCGTATTGGTGAGTTGATTTTTTTTGCGTATCTTCGCACAAAAAACGCTATGATTTATGGGTATATCCGTGTAAGTTCCGACAAGCAAACTGTCGAGAACCAGCGATTCGAGATCACGCGCTTTTGCCATGCCAACCAGCTAACCGTTGACGGCTGGATAGAGGAGACTATCTCTGGCACCAAAGCGTATTCTAAGCGCCAATTAGGGCGCCTACTAAAGCGAGTCAAACCCAACGACATTATCATATGTAGCGAACTGTCGCGTCTAGGCAGAAGCTTGTATATGGTCATGGAGATTTTGGGTATTTGTATGAACAAAGAGTGTCGTGTATGGACTATCAAAGATGGTTATCGGCTGGGGGATGATATTCAGAGCAAGGTGCTGGCTTTTGCTTTTGCTCTTTCTGCGGAGATTGAGCGTAATCTCATCTCGCAGCGCACCAAGGAGGCTTTGGCTCGTCTCAAGGCAGAGGGCAAACATGTAGGCAGGGTCAAGGGGACGCCTACCAATCCTAAATGTTTTCGCTTGTATCGCCATGATGCCTATATCCGTCGTGCACTAGCCCAAGGTATGCGCCCATGCGAGATTGTTCGACGCCTGCACACCAATCGCTCCACACTAAGGCGATACATCGACCGCTTCATCCTTACACCATCCTAACCTACTCCATTCTACTCTATCCTACTCTATTCTACAAAAAAAATCAACTCTCACACTGAGAGTTGATTTTCCTTGTAGTGCTACGGGGAATCGAACCCCGGTTTACGGCGTGAGAGGCCGTTGTCCTAGGCCACTAGACGATAGCACCGTGACCATATGTCGTACTTCCTTTTCGAAAGCGAGTGCAAAGGTACTGCTTTTTTTTGACATGACCAAATATTTTTGAAAAAAAATGCATTTTTAGAAAAAAAAAGTGCATCTACGCTGCATGTTGTTCGTTATTTTACCCTTTTATGATACGATTTCTACAATTTGAACACATGATTAGGTCAACATTATGCAGCGAAATCAAGACAAAATTTATTAATCTTATAAATTGCTTGTAATTTTCAAAAAAAAGTTGTACCTTTGCGCGTTTTTTATGACTTAAGAAGTATAACTTCTTGTTGAAATCATCATCACTTGATGAAAAAAACAATTGTAGTAATATTACTATTGCTCTTGACTAGTGTTTGGAGTGTTGTTTTTGTGGGCGCATCTACTGTGCAGCATCTTGGTGTATTACCACCATCCAACAAGACCCTTTGTTCGCCTACAGTCCTTCCTATTGGAGGCTATAATCTGGTATTGGAAGCAGATACTACAACTACTTTCATGTTGGAGTATTTCAATTTGCAACAATGTTTTCCGATGCAAATGGCTATCACACTTCTACAGCCATCACAGCCCACAATCATTCGCGACACCATCTGCGCAGGCGACACCTACACATGGAACGGCAATACCTATTCCCGCCCTGGCACCTACACCGACACCCTGCAAAACATCCACGGCTGTGATAGCATCGTCACCCTCCACCTTGAGGTACTGCCTGACCCACCACTGACCTTCACTGTCAATGGTGTGAGCTTCAAGATGATGCGCGTTCGCGCAGGCACCTTTATGATGGGTGCAACGGATGATGACACAGAAGCAGAGGCTCATGAGAAACCGGCGCACCAAGTCATCTTAACTCGAGATTATTTTATCGGTGAAACGATGCTTACTCAAGAGCTCTGGACTGCCGTTATGGGTACGACTATCCAAGAGGAAGAAGAGAAATCTTCAGGAGATAAAGGATTAGGTTACGGAGCGAATTTCCCTATGTATTGCATTTCCTACTATGATTGTCTCAATTTTGTGGAGCGACTCAACCAACTCACTGGTCTCACTTTCCGTATGCCTACTGAAGCAGAATGGGAATACGCTGCCCGTGGTGGACATTTGTCAAAAGGATACAAATACCCAGGCAGCAATGATGCGAATGAGGTAGCATGGAATAGCAGTAAAGACCCAGAAAATAAACTACATGTGGTGAAGTTGCTATTACCGAACGAATTAGGTCTTTATGACATGGCTGGTAACACATGGGAATGGGTGTATGACTATAATCGACCATATACGGAACAATCTCAAATAGATCCTATTGGTGACACATTGTCAATAAATGCATTTATTCGTGGTGGAAGTTCGTATTATCGAGCTAATCACAATAGAGTTTCTGATCGAGGAATAAGTTTTTCGAAAGCATACAAAAGGAATCGCATTGCTTTCCGCTTTGTGCTCGACGCCGACCGTGTAATTGGCGAGGATAACACCACTTACCAAGCCTTCGACACCATCTGCGCGGGCGAGACTTACACTTGGAATGGCAATACCTACACCAAGCCAGGCTCTTATACCGACACCCTGCAAAACATCCACGGCTGCGATAGCATTGTGACATTGCACCTACATGTGAACCCAACCTATGAAATTCATGATACGATAGTAGCATGCGATAGCTACCTCTACAACCCATTCAGCAAAAATGGGGGGGGTGTAACCCTCTATGAATCTGGCACTTACAAAGACACAATAACCAGTATTAGCGGTTGTGATAGCGTATTCGTGCTGCATTTGACGATTAACCAATCAGAGATTGGTACTACCGAATATGCTACTATCTGCCACGGCGAAACATATACTTGGAACGGTAATGTTTATGACACAAGCGACACCTACACCCTTACCCTCAGCAACCAACAGGGCTGCGATAGTACGGCTACACTGGTGCTGACCGTCTTGCCAAAATCCGTTACCCAAACAGAAAACGCTATCATCGGTAGCGATAAGTTGCCATATCTATGGCGCAGACAATCGCTCAATGCCACAGGACAATACACCGATACCTTGTATTATGCTACCGCGCATTGTGATAGTGTGATCCATGTCCTTAACCTAACCGTACTCGCCACAGGCGCCACAGATGAGCAAACTGCTACGATCTGCGATACCGAACTGCCATATCAATGGTACAACCAAGCGTACACCGCCACAGGTCAATACACATACACCGAGAAATATGCTGGTACAAATATCGATAGTATCCAACATATCCTTAACCTAACTATCAACTACCGCGATACAGCGTTCTTTGCGGAGACGGCATGCGATAGCTATGAGTGGCACGGTAAGGAGTACAACGAGTCGGGTACTTACTATTACTACACCCAAACTATGCTGGGTTGCGATAGTGTGGAGGTAATTCGTTTGACCATCCTACCTCCAACTAAATATCTTAGCTTTGATACATTACTCTGCCACGGAGTGACATGCGAGTGGAGAAACAAACAATACACCACCGCCGGCACATACAATGACACCGTCCGCAATATACTCCTATGCGATAGCATTATCTATACGCTCAATTTGCAGTATCTGCCTGATGTAGTGTATGTGGAGGAAGACACACTGCTTTGCCACGGAGTGACATGCGAATGGAGAAACAAGCGATACACCACCGCAGGCACATACAATGACACCGTCCGCAACATGCTCCTATGCGATAGCATTATCTATACGCTCAATTTGCAGTATCTACCTAATGTAGTGTATGTGGAGGAAGACACACTGCTCTGCCACGGAGTAACTTGCGAGTGGAGAAACAAACAATACACCACCGCCGGCTCATACAATGACACCGTCCGCAACATGCTCCTATGTGATAGCATTATCTACACGCTCAATTTGCAGTATTTGCCTGATGTAGTGTATGTGGAGGAAGACACACTGCTTTGCCACGGAGTGACTTGCGAGTGGAGAAAAAAACAATACACCACCGCCGGCACATACAGCGATACCGTTAAGAATCAGCTCCAGTGCGATAGCATTATCTATACGATAGAACTGAGTTACTTACCTGAGGTGCAACACTTCGTTACCGACACAGCTATCTGCTACGGTTTCGCTTGCACATGGCGTGACTACACATATGCCGTATCGGGCACTTACCACGATACGATACGCAACACTCTCCATTGTGACAGCATCATCTACACGCTCAATCTCCTTATTCACCCTGAGATTCCGATCACACATGTTACCGACACTATGGCTGGACCGGAGTACCATTGGAACGAGCAAATCTACACCACTGGCGGCGAATATAGCGTCATATTGCCTGCAGTCACGGGTTGCGACAGTACGGTCGTATTACACCTGCAATCCAATCCTGCAGCTATTGACACGGTCATTCTCTACGAGCAGTGTGCAGGTAGTGGCGAACAAGAGATTGAGATCCTGACACAGGGTTTCATCAGTCAGATAGCCTTCCGCTATTCGCCCAAAGCCCTAGCTGCCGGATGGCAAGATACGATAATGCCATTCTCATCAAATGACCTGTACACCTTATCCTATCGCGACATGCGCGCGGGCATATACGAGGCAACGGCGGTGGGATTATTCCACGATGTAGAAGTGGCCACCTACTCATTCACGCTCACCTACCTCTATCCAACCACCATTTTCGAGCAACGGTATAACGACCTTATCACCGTACTCACGCACGACTACAATGGAGGATACGACTTTGTGGCATTCCAATGGTATAAAGATGGAGTACTTATCCCTGGCGCAACACATTCATATCTCAACCAGTCGCTCGGTTTCGAAGCGGAATATTCAGTATTACTGACCGACACCAATGGCCTTGCATTGATGTCATGTCCAATCATAGCAGAAGATAAAGCAGAATTATCGGTTTATCCAACGATTCTCCAACCTGGAGGATCAGCCAAAGTTAGTATCACCGAGAGTAATGTATTATATATCCATGATTCAACGGGCAAGATCATACAAGAACATCACCTAGAGCAAGGTATCACGGATATATCCATGCCAATCGTTTCGGGTGTTTATCTATTGCGATTTGTGTCAAACGATCATATTGAACGAACATTCAAGCTTATTGTACAATGAGACGCTATATAACCATCCTATTACTTGCTCTGTCATGCTATGTCCACGCGCAGCATCGCATGGGTGTGGCTGTGGCTCCATCCATGACATGGCAACTAGATTCATTGCCACACACCCACTCCGTACCGGGTGTAGGAGGCGAGTTGGGATTGGTATATCAGTATCAGTACCAAGCTTTCTTGCTACAAACGGGCATTGATTTATCCTTCGCCAATATGCGACAAGCCATCGATAGCACAATCATCCACACCGACACCATCTGCCGCAACCGAGTGGATCAGATGCGGATGATGCAACTATCGCTACCGCTCATGATTGGAGTCCAAGCCCATCACTTCTATGCCTTGGCGGGCGCCAAACTCGTGTTACATCCACATGTTGCCACCTATCAATCGGCTAGCATTGCTGTACGCGAAGGCGGAGATCGCTACTATGACGATTATAATCAACTATTTATGGATGCACATTCAATATCCAATAGAGGTAAGATGACGCTCCAGCCCGATATTCGTGCTTGTTTGGAGATAGGCACTCGATTCCCTATCCGTCGATACTACAATCCTCAACAAATACCACCTATCATTCAAATAGGTGTCTTCGCGGAATATGGATTATTACATACTACCCCCGACACCTATACCTCGTTGGATAACAATGGCCATGCAACTGCGAAATACGACATCGACCATATCTACGCACCATTGACTGATGATCCTGCCTTCCAACTGCACCATCTCCACGCGGGTATTCGAGTTACACTGCTATTCAATATTTCATCTAACCACTGTAATTGCACACCATTCTAAATGTATCGCTTTTCATACAAATATCTACTGCTCGCTCTATGCATGCTCTCTACCCTATCACTAATGGGGCAGAATCCTCCTATCGCACTGCCTGCGGATGGGGATTGGCCTACCGTTGTGGGCGACTCCATCATGCTCATTGGTCCCAAGCAAGAGGCATTGACCGAGGAGCAACGCTACTTCAACCCACCCTACCTGCTGGTCTATCCGGGCAAGGAGCACCTGAAGAACGATATGATTCGAGCAGCGCTGTGCGACTGCGACCCTACCCAGCCCAACCGCCGCATAGGCGTCTTCTCCGTATCGGGAGATAAGAAGGTGAGCTTCTCGCAGGGTAACTTACAGTACTTGCCAGCCGCCAATATTTGGAAATTCGCCGACACGCAATACGAGTATCTAGGCAATGCCAATAAATACCTCAAGCCCACTTTCCGCAACTGGGTGGACCTCTTTGGCTGGAGTGCCAACAACACCACAGCACCCTTTGGCGTGAGTACCTCAATCAAAGCTGCCGACTACGCTGGAGATTTTGTGGATTGGGGCATGAACGAGATTTGCGGCGATGCGCCTAATACATGGCGTACGCTGAGTAAAGACGAATGGGAGTACTTGATCAACAAACGCGCCAATGCCAAGCAACTATGCGGAATGGCATGCGTGCATGGTGTGAATGGATTAATCCTGCTGCCTGACAATTGGATAACACCAGCAGGTATCTCCTTTAGCAGCGGTATGCATGCCAAGGATAGTAGTATCTATTTCGCGCAAGTAAATGACTATACCCTAGAGAAATGGCAACTTTTGGAGGAATCCGGAGCGGTATTCTTGCCTGCTGCGGGAGTGATTCGAATCGACGAAGAACTACGATCAGAGAGCAGGGCATCCTATTGGTCTTCTACAGGTCAAGGGACAAAAGCATACATTCTCAATTTTCATTCTAATTTCATCATCACGTCCAATGAAGACCGCTATGGTCGCCGCTCCGTCCGCCTCGTCCACGATACCGTCCTGCCCGAAGCCGTCGACCTTGGCTTATCCGTCAAGTGGGCGACCTTCAATGTAGGCGCAAAGGCACCAGAGGAGTTTGGATATTATTTCGCTTGGGGCGAGACCCGGCCAAAAGATAAATACACTTGGGCCACCTATCAATGGTGCGAAGGCACCTATAGTAGCCTCACCAAATATTGCACCAATAGCCACTATGGCACCGTGGACAACAATGCCACTTTGGACCCTGAAGACGATGCCGCCACCATCCACTGGAAAGACAATTGGCGTATGCCTACCAATTCGGAGTGGGCGGAATTATATACCAACTGCACTTGGACCAGAATCACCCTTAATGGTGTCATCGGCTATAAAGTGACGAGTAAGGTGGCTGGCTTCACCAACAAGAGCATCTTCCTACCCGCAGCGGGTTATCGCACTAATGCGAGCATAGGAGGAGACAATAATGGCTATTATTGGTCTAGTTCGCTATACACGGGCGATCCTAATGAAGCATGGCGACTATACCACAGTTCGAGTGGCAGAGGGCGTTCTCATTCCATCAATCGCCATTATGGTTGGTCCATCCGCCCCGTGTATGGACAACCTACTTGCACGGTACCTACCGTAGAGACTATCCCTGCTACGCAGATCACCGATCAATCCGCCTTGGTGGGTGGTAAGGTCAGCGATGATGGCACGGGTCATATCCATGAGTTTGGTGTGGTATATAGCACACTAGAAAATCCAACTATTACCGACAACAAGATTGTCGGTAGCGATGGTATGGGCCTATTCGTCAACACATTAGCTGATCTGCAACCCCATACCACTTACTATATACGGGCATATACCATCAACGAGCATGGCGTTGGTTATGGTACGCAGGAGAGCTTCACCACGGGTTGTTTCCATCCAGAAGACACCACAGGGATGGAAAACGGACACGCGTATGTGGATCTCGGACTTTCCGTATTATGGGCAACATGCAATATCGGCGCTGACGCACCCGAGCAGTATGGCGACTACTTCGCGTGGGGTGAGACACAACCCAAGGAGAAATATAATTGGTCAACGTATCAGTGGAGCAACACCGACGGCTCGATCATTACCAAGTATGTCACCAATAGTACCTATGGTACCATCGACAACAAGACCCTACTTGACCCTGAAGATGACGCTGCTATCGTCAATTGGGGAGGTAATTGGCGTATGCCTACCTATACCGAGCTCACCGAGTTGCGCACACAATGCATCTGGGTATGGACTTGTGAGAATGGCATTTATGGCCATCGCGTCACTAGCCCTATCAACGGCAATAGCATCTTCCTGCCGGCTGCTGGCTATAAGAGTAGCAAGTCTATTTCCTATCTAGCATTTGCTGGCTATTATGCATCTAGTTCGCTGCGCCCGCACCTCACCAAGGAGAATTTCTACATCCATTTCCGAACCAGCTATACTTCTGGTAATGATATGTCGCGGTATATTGGATTGACTATCCGCCCAGTGCTGCGCGAGCATCTAGTGAAGACACCTACAGTCACCACCTATGATGCTACGCAGATCACCGACACTAGTGCGCTTGTCTCAGGACGAGTCACTAATGATGGCGGCGCTAATATCACGGAGCACGGAGTGGTGTTCTCTACAAGCAAAAAACCTACTATCGACCACAACAAGGTCGTCAGCCACGATGGTATGAGTGCCTTCAGTTGCTTGCTCACCCAGCTCACGCCTAATACCACCTACTACGCACGTGCTTTTGCCACCAACTCAGCAGGCACTGCCTACGGCAAGCAGATCACCATCTACACGATAGATCCTTCTGTCAGCCCACCATCGGGCAATGCGAATGGATACGATTATGTCGATCTGGGGCTCTCGGTCATGTGGGCGACATCCAATGTGGGTGCCACCACGCCGCAGCAGCCGGGTGATCTGGTGGCTTGGGGCGAGACGACCACCAAGGATGTGTTCGATTGGAGCACGTATCGATGGTATAACCTGGCAGACACGATGATCACCAAGTATTGCGTTAGCAGCCGCTATGGCTTTGTGGATAATATCGTTGTACTCGATTCTATCGACGATATCGCAGCGCATATGGGTGGTGCATGGCGTATGCCTACCGACGAGCAGTGGGACGAACTGCGTACTCATTGCACTTGGTATTGGTCGTATCAGAATGGCATCAATGGATATAAGGTTGTGGCGGATAATGGTAATAGTATTTTCCTGCCTGCGGCGGGGTATCGCACGGATACTACTACCCTTGGTATCGACAAGGAGGGTCATTATTGGTCATCTCGTCTGTATGTCGATTTCTCCAGGTACGCTAGGGGTGTTTACTTTACCAATACCGATGTCAATGCTTTCTACAACGGCCGCTACTGCGGACAAAGCGTCCGCCCTGTACACGATACGATAGTGTCGCAACCTATACCTGAGCCATGTCTTGTAGTCAAAGTCAATGACACGCTATCTATCAACATGATGTGCGTAGAAGGTGGTACGTTTATGATGGGAGCGATGGAGGGCGATGAGATAGCGAAAGATGACGAAAAGCCCGCGCATAAAGTCACACTGACCTATGATTATCACATCATGCAAACCGAAGTCACGCAAGGCTTGTGGGAAGCCGTAATGGGCGAAGATATATATGTAGCACAAACAAACATGGGAAATGCTCCCAAACCCGCATATGTAGGTGCTGACTATCCGATGTATTATGTGCGGATGAATGATGCGCTAGAGTTCATAGACAAACTGAATGCAATGACAGGCATGCACTTCCGACTCCCTACTGAAGCCGAGTGGGAGTACGCCGCCCGTGGTGGAAATAAATCTAAGGGCTATCTCTATGCGGGTAGCAATAATGCAGAGGATGTAGGTTGGTACACCGGCAGAGGAATGCACCATGTGGCTAAGTTGAAGCCCAACGAATTGGGAATCTACGATATGAGTGGTAATGTGAGTGAAATGTGTTTGGACTATGGTACATACGGCGAGACATACAAAGCAGGAGATGCCGTCAATCCACGCGGTAACATAAGGGCGAATGGCAATCGTTTTTGGCGAGGTGGTAGCTATACCCATAGCAAAGACTCTATGCGCGTATCACAACGCTCTTCCTTCACACCCTCATGGGGTGGTACATGGATAGGATTACGACTCGTATTGGCTGAAGACAACGATTTTAGGACTATTCGTGTTGGTAACTCCTATTTCGATATGAGTTTTGTCAAGGGCGGCACCTTTATGATGGGTAGCGACGCTCCTGACGCGCAGGCAGATGAGCAACCCGTACACGAAGTTACCCTGTCGAATTACTATATCGGACAAACCGAAGTCACACAGCACTTATGGCAAGCCGTCATGGGCGACGAGAATAACCCTAGTGTCACAAAAGGCAATAACCTGCCTGTCACGAATATCTCATGGGATGAAGCGCAAGCATTCGTTGAGCGACTGAGCGAAATGACGGGCATGCACTTCCGTCTGCCTACCGAAGCCGAATGGGAGTACGCCGCCCGAGGCGGACAAAGGAGCCAAGGATATACGTATGCGGGTAGCGATGATATTGACGAGGTGGGTTGGTATGCAGGTAACTCTGGAAACAAGCTGCATTCCATTGGCGAAAAATCACCTAATGAACTAGGTATTTTTGACATGACAGGCAATGCGTGGGAGTGGTGCCAAGACTGGTATGGCGCATATTCGACAGAAGCGCAAGTGAATCCGACAGGTCCTAATTTTGGAAGTAGTCGTGTACTGCGTAGTGGCAGTTATACAACCACCATAGAACGCTGTACCGCCAAGTTTCGTCAAGCAAGACAGGTAAACTATCCCGATACACATATCGGCCTCCGTATCGTGTTGGAACCCTAAAAGTACTATCGTTATGGCTATACCCAAGCGCATGGGACGCGGCTACTGCTTCATGGGGACATGGTGGCAGAGGACATGCACCTACGAACCAATCCTGTATTCAAGTGGAGATAAAGAAGTAAAAGAAAGACCTTTTTTATTCACAACGATAATATCCCTTTATCCCTTGCCCAGTTCCGTATGGACTGGGCGAGTTTTTTGTAATCTCCTAGGAACTGACTTGGGATTTGTATGCAACTTGCTGTTTGATATAGATATTGTCTTCTGCGTGTACCATGGACACACAGAGAATAGCTGATAAAGCTAAAAATAATTTAAGTGGATTCATAATAATGGTTCATTAATAGTTTGCTGTTGTTACCATGCTGACTGTGGATAAAGATAGGATAAACTGGCTCCGTGTGGAGAAATTCACCACACGGAGGTGCAAATGTGGAGAAATACGCTACACTCATATGCCACAAAAGCAGTAATTTTGCAGCGAAAAACGAAGTTATGAAACATCAACAGAAAACACCCTTAGACGACCTTGTCTGCAAACATGTCAAACAACTTCTCAACGAACGCTGCATTAGCGTCCGAAAACTGGCAATAGCCATCAATAGAGATCACTCACAACTCAACAAAATCCTACACGGAGAAGCTATTCTTCCCGCTTATCTCATCGATGATTTTGCTACTTTCTTCAAGATAGACCGCATCGCATTAATGAGCGAAACAGAGACTATTTTCCGTATAGACGACCCGAATAACACAATACAAATCTTCATACGAATACCATCATTCAATATATACAAACAAGTGATCAAATTTTTAACCCAAATCAGGAGTTAGAATTATGAGCAAACAGGATAAAAAAGAACTACGGCAACAGATTGCGTGCGAGTGGTTGGAGGAAAATTATTTGCAGTTTGGGAGTTTGAGGCATGATGTGGTGACGGATAGGTTGCAAATCCGTGTTGCGGATTTGCACAGTTTAAGTGCACCCCATAACGCCACGAGCGTTATCGGGGACCCCGCAGAGGACGCCGCAAGCGGCTACAGTTTAGAGTTTAGAGGCAAGGAAAATTGGCGGAACCTAACCGACAAGGATATCAACACGATGGTGTGTCAATGTGTGGCTGAAAAGGGAGTGAACATATCGACCAACGAGATGTGGACTGCGCTCAAATCGGATATGGTACCCGCTGTACACCCGCTGCGAGAGTGGCTGAATGGACTGCACCCGTGGGGTGGTGAAGTGGACTGGATTGACTTTGTCGCTCGCCAAGTTCGCGTAAGGGGAAACGACAACGAGGAGAATGTTTATAAAGAAGACAACATAAACAACTTGCGCGGCAATCAACTCCCTGCCGCGCCTATGGAAAACAATACTACACCATCCTACACAAATCTACACAACACTATACCAAGCGCAGATCGACTATGGCGGGGGTGCTTCAAGAAGTGGTTTGTGGCGATGGTGGCGAGTTGGATGAAGGATGAGGTAGTTAACCACACTGCACTCGTGCTCATCGGTCGTCAAGGTATCTTCAAGACCACATGGCTGGACAACCTAATTCCGCCCGCACTACGTGCCTACAGCAGCAAGATGCCGCTATCGGGGCAGATAAGCAAAGATGATCGTTTGCGCCTATGTGAAAACGGACTGCTCAATATTGACGAGCTGGATGCTATGTGTGGGCGCGAGATGAACATCGTGAAGTCGCTACTGACCTCGACGGATGTCAATGAGCGAGCGGCATACGGTAGGTTGAAAGAACGACGAGTGCGGTTGGCGAGTTTCTGTGCGAGTACGAACAAACGCGAGTTCTTGACCGACATCACGGGCAACCGCCGTTGGCTGCCATTCGAGGTGGAGAGCATACAGAATCCGTTTCATACGATTATCCCATATGAGCGACTGTACGCGCAGGCGAAAGCCTTGGTTGAGGAGGGGTATTTTGCGTATTGGTTTGACATGGAGGAGATGGAAGTGCTGGAGGCGCACAACGAGGAATTCCGTGCGCAAGAGAACGAGGAGCAACTGCTGCCAATCCTCTTTGACATACCCGCCGAAGGCAAAGGCGAGTTTATGACAACGGCACAGATAAGTGAGCGGTTGGTGACATATGGAAACATCAAGAAGCCTATGGCGCTGAATAGATTGGGGATGTTGCTGGGTACAGTTGGATACAGCAAAGTGAACCGACGGATAGGAGGAAGTAAAACGCGTGGATGGCTTGTGTATCAGAGAGATACAGATGAAATAAACAGCTTGAAAAAGTTGTTAGTAAAATAATTGGGTACAGCAGGGCAGCTGTTTATTAAAATACCAGCACGCGTACAGGCGCCTGTGAATTTTAAAAAACAACTGTTCCACCTGTCAGGTGTACCCACCCAATAAAAATAATCATATTAACCAAACACAATTTTAGAACTATGAACAAGAGTCAAATTCGATTTGCGATGGCAGCACACGCTGCATGGATTGTAATGAAAAACCCTGTATTAACACGCGTGTACTTGGAACAATGGGAGCGTATGTATCCACGACCATTGTCCGTAGAGGGCGAAGAAGTGTCGCTGTATGGGTATGTGTTTCAAGTAATGTACAAGGTAGCATGATATGCCTTGTACATCATTTATAGCCAATAGCATCTTCCTTCGGAGTTCCTTCGGTCGTCTTTCGGCAGAGATAAACAGGAAACAAGATAGATTCATGTAAGAAATAAAAATAATGAAGTCATATACTAAAGCTCAATTAGCAGATGCGGCGGGTGTAAGCCCCGAGACTTTTCGCCGTTGGCTAAAGACTGATCGTGCTTTTCTGGAGGTTAACCACATCCGTCCCACCACCAAGCTATTTCCACCCAACGTGGTCAAATACTTGTGTGAGAAGTACGCCATCGAGCTCTAAACCCTAAACGGTAGCGGCTTTGCCGCATCCACTAAACAGAAAAATGCACTTTTTTGCGAGAAAAGTGCATTTTTCTTCACAAACTGACAAGTTTTAGCAGTTTGATGTAGTAATTTTGCAGCGGATTTCAAAAAAATAAAGGTTTAACTGCTAAAATTTATATTTATGCGTATTGGTCAATCATTTCTAATCCCTTTTGATGAATTAACTTCTTTTGAGCAATGTAAGCCTCAATCTGCACAAAAATCACCGAACATTTGTATATCTCAAAAAAAAGCAGTACCTTTGCCGACCAAAACTTTAAGAAATAATCAAGGATATCGCATGGCAGAAAAGAAAGAATTTATATCATCACGGAATAAGGTTACTTATTTGGATTTGTTTGCTGGTGCTGGTGGCTTCAGTGAGGGATTTATGCAAGCATATACGGATGATAAGTACTACGATTTTCGTTTGGCAAGCGACATCAACGAAAACTGCGAACTCACCCATAGAGTGCGATATAACGATGTACTTGGCTTGGATACAGAGTTTTTATGCCAAGATATAATGGAAGATAGTTTTCTCCCTAACTTGCTTAAAAAACTCAAAGGACAGCCAATAGATGTAGTAACTGGTGGCCCAAGTTGCCAGTCATTTAGTCTTGCTGGACGAAGAAAGAAACTCGACAAGCGAGATGATCTATTCCATCACTATCTAAAAGTAATTAAGGCACTTCGTCCTAAATACTTTGTGATGGAGAATGTGAAAGGTATTTTAACCAAAGATGAGGGACGAGTAAAGGAGCAAATCATGCGTGCTATTCGTTCTATCGTAGATGAGCAATCCGTACACTTCTTATTTGACTATTTGAAAGAGGTAAAAGATATTATTCCAGCCTATATCTATACTGCTCTATGTGCAAAAATCTGTCTTGAGATTGATAATGCAGATTGTGCTAAGATAAGCGACCAGTTGCACAGTAGTTTGGATGTGCAATTCCGTGATATAACAAAAAATCTGGCATATAATGTAAGCAAGAGCAACGAGGCTGTCAATACCATCCGTCATGGATTGATACTTCTGCAACAAAAACAACAGCGCGATGAAATTCGCAAGCAAATAATTCACTTAAAGACTATCTCGCATATTGATAATGACTCGTTTGTAGATAGTTATAATTCGCTCATTGAAACTATATCCGATGAGCAAATTTTGGATCAAATTTTTACAGCGGTAGATATTGTAGCAACCATGGTGGATGTGAAAGAGAGTGTAGCTACATTTAAGCAATGTATTGAAATACTAACTATGACTTTTGATGAATGTATTGACTTGTTGCATGGATATATCAAAGGCAATACAAATTTAGAAAGTCGCTTGGCAATAGTACTGCAAGAAGTTCGCTTGTACCATATTGATGAGCCATTTGTGTTGCTGGCATCTGATTATGGAGTACCTCAAAACCGAGAACGAGTAGTGTTTATTGGTTGTCGCAAAGACCAAAAGGCTATTACCGCAATTCCTGCTACAGTACAAGGTGAGGACAAAGTGACAATATATGAAGCGCTTTGGGATTTGAATATGATTGGCAATGGAGAAACTGTAACCAACTACAAAAAGCCAAAACCTATTGCACAATACGAATCATGTAAGCAAACGCGTGAAATTCAAGGGCAGATTGATAAACGCGGTATGCTATTTTCAGATTGGTCAAGAATGGGACGATTAGGGCATCGATTTACATTTAATGTAGAGCCATTCTATGTTGCCAATATGGATGATTACAAGCAAGAACACAAGCATAAGCATATGGAATTATTCAATCACCAAACAAGTTCACAAAATGAATCTGTTCGTGAGCGTTTACGAATAATTGCAGAGAGTGGTGACTACGATGCAGCAAAAGAGCAATTAAAGGCTTGTGGTTTGGAATCGCAAAAACGAAATTACAATGTGCTTGAGCCACTTGGTCAAAGTCCTACTATCTGCACCATGCCAGATGACTATATCCACTATTCAGCATACCGCCCCATGACGGTACGCGAAATGGCTCGTCTGCAAAGCTTCGATGATTCGTTTGTATTCCAAGGAAAGCGACAAACAGGTGGCAATAATCGTCAAAAAGAAATTCCACAATACACGCTTGTTGGAAATGCTGTACCACCATTGATGGCGCGTGCCATTGCCAATGTCATATTAGCGCAAATTCAATAATTCAGGACTATGATACACATGCGTCCATTCACTCTACAGGAGTTGAAAAATCAGCAATACCTCGTTAATCTTGGTATCTCATTTACACAAGTACAAATCACAGAAACTGGACTCAAGAAAGGCATATTGGATGCTACTACACCTATGCGTGCTTATTTCAAAGAGAATAGTATCCATGATTACGAATTACAATTACAAGGTCCTGATTACAAGTATCTTGTAACAACACACATCCTTACTTTTCAATCTGATTTTATCACACAAACCTCACTTTATCGCCCTGTAACCAAAAATGGTGATCCTCGCTTGTGGATATACAAATTGCAAGCATATACTCAGCCTAACGATATACATATTCTTATAGCACATAATGGTGAGTTACTAGTTATTAACTCTACCAGAGAGGATATCAAACAGGCGGTAGAGTCGGTATTGCTCAATCCGATAAAGGAATATTTACTCGCTATCTCTGACCAAGCACAAGTTGTATCTCGCGAATTACTCCAGCATTTCCGTAATGCCTCTGGACAATGGTTTGAATCTGAAATATTGGCAGATACTGGAATTGGAAGAACGATAGAAACGCTTCTGGGCATTCCTATGAACTCCGATAAGACGGCAGATTATAAAGGCATTGAATTAAAATCAGCAAGAGGAAATAACCCTGGAGCACGAAAGAATTTGTTCACTCAAACACCAAATTGGGAACTTAGTCGTTGCAAATCGGGACAAGAGATAGTCAATAAATATGGCTATTTCACTGAAGAAGGATTTAAGACTATTCAAACAACAGTATCGGCAAGTCATCCAACACGAGATTTGCAATTGATGGTAAATGAACTCGATGGTCTATTGGAATTGCAATATATACGCGAAATGGGGCATGATGATGTAGCTGTATGGCAATTACTTAAATTACATGAGCGACTACTTACAAAACACCATGAAACATTTTGGATAAATGTTGAGAACCGTATAGAGAATAATAAGGAGTACTTCCGATATGACAATATTATTCATACAAAAAATCCAAATATAGGTCAGTTTGATGTACTTTTGGGTCAAGGTATGATAACTGTGGATCTGCTGATATGTCGTCCATCATTCCAAAAATCAGGTAGAACAGGCGGAGATACATATAGTTTCAAATTGAAATCAAAAGCCATGCCATTACTCTTTCCAGAGAGTTTAGTTTATAAGATCTAATCCCCTCTGAAACTACTTTATTCTACATTATTTCCTCGCAAACCCACACAAGCCCACAACGCTGTGTGGGTTTGTTGTACCTTTGTATCGTTTTTCAGAATAGCGCGCATTTCTAAGAACAAAACAACCTGAACTTTAACTATTTATTCTATGTCAAAAATCAAATTGGAGGCACCTTTCCGTCAGTTCCGAGGAAAGATCTGCAAACACTCAGACATCATCTACAAAGAGATGTACGGAACACAATTCACTTCACAAGTATGTAACCCTTACACTGGAGAACCTTCTGCGGCACAAACCACACAACGCGAGCGCTTTAAACAAGCCAAAGCCAATGTGGCAGCATTGAGCCCAGAGGAAGTGGCTGCCTACAAAGAGGCGTTCAAAAAGTATTCTGGTAAGTACAAAACTCTCAGCGGCTATATGCTGGCAAAAGAGATGGCGAAGCTGGTGTAAGCCAGATTCTGTTTAGAGGACGCTTCGCCTATAGGACGCCCTGCGGGCTATAGGACGCGCCAAAGGCGCTATAGGCGAGAGGCGGGGATTTTTAGTGATGAACTATGAGTGATAAGTGAGCCTCTAACCTTTAACCTCTAACCTAAAAACAAACATTAATTCATTAACCCTAAACCCTAACACAAATGGCAAAAGTAGAATATTCGTTCCCTGTGGACAAGGTCCACGGACGCATCAGTAAACAACACAAAGTAGGCTTTGCACATCGCAAGGCAAGTAAACGCAACTACACCACCGTCTATGGCGTTCGCTCCACCCCTGTGAGCGCAACCGAAACGGCGGCACGCCTCAAGTTCGCCACCTGCTGCGCAAATACCCGCACCCGAATGAAAGACCCAGTGCAATTGGCTGTTGATCAAGCAGCTTTCGCAGCACAGAAGAAGTACCCTACCCTGTACGGATACGTCTTCTCGCAAGAATGGGCATTGCTCTAAGAGTGGTGTAGTGTGGTGTAGAATTGTGTAGTGTGGTGTAGTGTTGAGTAGTGTTGAGTAGCGTTGAGTAGCGTTGAGTAGCGTTGAGTAGCGGTTGTACAATTCTACTCCATTCTACTCCATTCTACACAGCGCGAAGCGCTACTACACAATACTACACAACACTACACCACACTTAACTCCCACGGATCGCACGGATAAGCATTAATTTGTAGCTCCTTGCCCTTCGGGCAGAAATCTTATTAATCTTTTTTATCTACGCTTAAAACTACGCTTCTTTCTAAGTGCTCCGCAATAAATTGCAACCATTCCTTCCGCTCGTTCCGTGCTCAGTCATTGAATCTTATAAATGTGACGGTACACATTTCAGAGTCGTTGCAGTTAAGATTCAGCGCACGAGTATCGCTCAAGGCGATATGAGGAGCGGTGGTAATAGATTTCGGAGAACATCGAGCGAACGAAGTGAGCAATGAGATTAATAAGATTTCTTATCTCGGCAGAGCCTCGAACGATTTTTTCGTGAGCCGTTGGGCGAGCAGGAGATCAAATCCATGGCAATCCGTGAAGATCTGTGAGATTCATGGGAGGTATATCCCTATCAATAAGTGTTGAATACATTATGAAAAGAGTACAATTGATATTATCAGTAAATCTGTGCATATTTGGAGGCGCATTGC
>JAZNJI010000022.1:0-207441 GCA_045577965.1 Paludibacteraceae bacterium | reverse complement strand
CTGAAAATAATCATCCAAAACTTGTTGTTTGAACGAGAGAGAATAACGATTTAGAGTTCGCTTCATAAAACTTAATTCTTAATAATTGATACTTTTTATTCATTTTATGAGTAAACCTATTTCAGTATAAGACAAAGTGCTGTTTGTTAATATTTGCCATCGCCGTTGGCTGTTTAGTGCTCGCGGCTATCCCCGCGAGTTCCCCTCCGTTCCCGTCCAGTCACTCCGGTACATCCGGAGCTTCCACCTATCTCCCGCCACCTGTCCAGTTCTCGGCGTACATGCCGAGTAGTCCCCGCCTTTACACCCTACACCCTACACTAATACATTAGCGAAGCGTCCACTAGACCAACTGCCCATGGCTCTTTTCGTTAAATTAGTTGAAAACTATTTGCATTCACTTAAGATTCAGCGCACGAGCGTAGCGAGGAGCGGTGGCAATTTATTACGGAGTACGCAGTATGCTATATGTCGTGTTGTAATAAGATTTATTAAGATTTCGTGAGCGCAGCGAGCAGGAGCTTATACATCTCTCCGTGCTTATCTGTGCTCTCCGTGGGAGTTATGTTCCCGTGCCTTATTATTTAAGATTCAGCGCACGAGTATCGCTCATGGCAATACGAGGAGCGGTGGTAATTTATTGCGGAGCGCCTTGTAAGGGGCGGATGATAGCGCAATAAGATTTAATAAGATTTCTGCCGAAGGCAAGGAGCTACAAATATGTGCTTATCCGTGCCTTCCGTTGGGGTTGTTTCTTCATCTTAGCGCGCGCTGTGTTGTTGCTCGCGCAATTGTTGTTGGATTATGTTGTTGTAATAATTCTATTCCCGCGCTTTAGTTAAGATTCAGCGCACGAGTATCGCTCATAGCGATACGAGGAGCGGTTGCAATTTATTTCGGAGAACGCTGAAATGAGAGGGCGGATGTTTGCGCCAAAAGATTTAATAAGATTTCTGCCGAAGGCAAGGAGCTACAAATATGTGTTCATCCGTGCAATCCGTGGTAGCTTAGAATAATCCTAGCGCGAGCTGTGTCCTTATCTCACATTCTTATTTCGCATTTGCTCAAACGATTATTTCGTTCGAACGATCTGCTTCGCCGTACGTTTCGAGCGTTCGGGGCCCCCGCAAATTTTTAATTTGTGGGGAGAGCGGAGGCAGCCGTCGCCTAATGACGTGGGCGTCATTCTTTGCGACCGGCTTGCCGAACGCGAGCGCAGCGTCCCTTACCCCAAAAAATGCCCTTACTATTGCACAATTCAAAAAAAAGTTGTACCTTTGCAGCCGAATTAAAATTGGATAACTATGGCATTTTTTGGATTATTCGGTAAAGAAAAGAAAGAAACACTGGACAAGGGACTAGAAAAAACGAAAACATCTTTCCTTAGTAAAATAGGGCATGTTATTGCGGGTAAATCTACGGTAGATGATGATGTACTTGACGACTTGGAGGAGGCGCTTATCACCTCTGACGTAGGTGTAGATACCACTTTGCGTATTATTGAGCGCGTGCAAGATCGCGTCAAGCGCGATAAGTACCTTGGTACAGCCGAACTCAATAAGATTTTGCTGGAAGAGGTGGCAAGTCTGTTGGCTGAAAACAATAGCATGCAGGTGGCAGACTTCAACGATCCATTGCCATGCAAGCCCTATGTGATCATGGTAGTGGGTGTCAATGGGGTGGGGAAGACTACCACCATCGGCAAGCTAGCACACCAATACAAGCAAGCTGGTAAAAAAGTGTATCTCGGCGCGGCTGACACGTTCCGTGCTGCGGCTGTCGAGCAACTCTGTATATGGGGCGAACGTGTGGGAGTGCCCGTTGTAAAACAGCAGCAGGGCTCTGATCCAGCCAGCGTGGCATATGATACCATCGCTAGCGCCAAGGCTAATGATGCGGATGTAGTTCTCATCGATACGGCGGGCCGTCTCCATAATAAGATCAACTTGATGAACGAGCTCACCAAGATCAAGAATGTCATGCAAAAGGTGGTGCCTGATGCGCCTCATGATGTGATGCTCGTGCTCGATGGTAGCACTGGGCAGAATGCCTTTGAGCAGGCCAAGCAGTTCACTCGAGCTACTCAGGTTAGTTCGTTGGCTATCACGAAGTTGGATGGTACAGCCAAAGGTGGCGTGGTGATAGGTATTAGCGATCAATTCAAGATACCAGTGCGCTATATTGGGCTAGGCGAACAGATGACCGACCTGCAAGTCTTCGACCGCGAAGAATTTGTCCGCTCATTACTCGGATAGTCCCCGCAATATTTACATAAGATTCAGCGGTTGCGTTTTGGGAAGTTCCCCAAAATGCAGAGCGGTGGTAATAAGATCAGGATCCACAAAGATAAGATATGTTAAGATTTCTTGCCCGTAGGGCATAGGAGATTATTCAATAATGAAAATCCGGTTTGTGACATTAGGGTGTAAACTCAATTTTGCCGAGAGCAGTGCGCTCGGCAAGGAGCTACTATCGCGTGGACATCAGCGTGCATCGCTCAGCGATATACCCGATGTGTGTGTGGTAAATACTTGCTCTGTCACTGATACGGCCGATCATAAGGACCGTCAGACTATCAACCAGTTACACCGCAAATACCCCCATGCTATCATTATCGTTACGGGCTGCTATGCGCAACTGCAGCCCAAGCAAGTGAGTGAGATACCTGGTGTCACATATGTGCTCGGACAGAATGAGAAATACGATATACCAAAGCTAGTGGATGCTTTGGAGTCGGACGCCGCTAATGTGGCTGTCGGACGGGCGAAGCCCTATCAGGAGAAGGTAAACGAACCGATATCTGATACTCGACACCCGATACCCGATACCCAATACCCGATGTCCGATTTTGTGCGCGTAGCGAATATACGCGAGGTGGAGGAGTTTCATGGCGTACATTCAGCTGACGATCGAACGCGCTGTTTTATCAAGGTGCAGGATGGATGCAACTATTTCTGCACCTATTGTACGATCCCCTATGCTCGTGGCAAGTCGCGTAATCCAAAGATCAGCGAGGTGGTCCAGGATGCACAGCAAGCACTCGCTCAAGGGGCTAAAGAGCTGATTATCACTGGTGTCAATATCGGCGATTTCGGCAGGAGCACAGGCGAAACATTCATCGACCTACTACGTGCCCTCGACTCTCTCGATAACCATCCTACACCATCCTATACAACCCTACACAACCCTATACCATCCTACCGCGTGCGCATATCGTCCTGCGAACCCAACTTGCTAACCGACGAGATCATCGAGTTTGTGGCTCGGTCCCGTCATTTTGCGCCGCACTTCCATATTCCTTTGCAGTCGGGTAGTAATGAGGTGCTTAAGATTATGAAACGTCGCTATACCCGCGAACTGTTTGCCGAGCGTGTGCAGCATATTCGCCAAGTGATGCCTCATGCGTTCATCGGGGTAGATTGTATGGTGGGTGTGCGTGGCGAGACCGAGGTGTATTGGGAGGATTACTTAGCGTTTATCAAGCAGCTAGATGTGAGCCAATTACATGTCTTTACCTACTCCGAGCGAGCCAATACGCGAATGTTGGAGATGGATCTTTGTGTGGTGCCTAAGAGCGAACGCCAGCGCCGCAGTAAGATTCTGCACGAGGTGTCCGAGGAGAAGACGCGAGCTTTCTACGCGAAATATGCGGATAGAGAGGCGGTTGTACTATGGGAGTCGAAGAAGGAAGGCGAACAAATGGCTGGCTTCACGGATAACTATATCAAGGTCTATTGTCCGTATGATAAATCCAAGGTCAATTCTTTCGAGACGATCAATGCCTCACCTAGTTGATTTTTTTAGTAATCTATTTGCCAACCGAACGATCTGCTGCGGCTTTGCTGTCTCCGCTACCCTTGCGCTACCCTTGCGCAAGGGTTATGGGGTCCCCGAAAATTTGTAATTTTTGCGGGTGAAGAATGTCTGGTGGACATTCGATAGTGAGCGCCTGTCGTAACTCCTACGGCAGGAACTAAGCGAACGGGAGAACAACCGGAGGCACAAGTCGTCTCAATGCTGACGTGGTCAGCAGTCAATACGATCTTGTTGCCGAACGCGAGCGCTACCTTTGCGCAAGGGCGGGTGAATCTTGAGATGGGAATCTCAAAATTCCCCCTCGCCCCTTGCCTCCTCGCCCATAGCCGCTACTGATCTTCACGGATTACTATGGATTTGATCTCCTGCTCGCCTAACGGCTCACGAAATCTTATTAATCTTATTGCTCACTTCGTTCGCTCGATGTTCTCCGAAATCTATTACCACCGCTCCTCATATCGCCTTGAGCGATACTCGTGCGCTGAATCTTATCAAATGTGGCGGTACATATTCTTCTTACCAGATAGTGGCAGACGGTAGTTGCTTTTATTAGTTTAGATTAAGCGACTTTTTATTGCGAAGCAATGTTTAGGTGTAGCGGTAGCGTCACACCGTAAAAAGGAGCGGTGGTAATTTATTACGGAGTGCCGTGTAAGGGGCGGGAATTGCGTAATAGGATTTATTAGATTTCTCGAGCGTAGCGAGTAGGAGCTTTCTTTCCTCGCCTCATCGCCTTATCGCCTGTAGCGCTTCGCGCTGAGTAGTGTGGTGTAGCGTTGTGTAGTATGGTGTAGTGTTGTTTTCCTTGAGCGCGAGCTGTGTTCTTATCTCGCCTATGGCTCGAACGATTTGCTTCGCCGCACGTTGTAGTTGTTGTAATAATTCTATCTCCGCGCTTTAGTTAAGATTCAGCGCACGAGTATCGCTAGCGATACGAGGAGCGGTGGCAATTTATTACGGAGTACGCAGTATGCTATATGTCGTGTTGTAATAAGATTTAATAAGATTTCGTGAGCCTTTAGGCGAGCAGGAGCTTTATACATCTCTCCGTGCTTATCCGTGCTCTCCGTGGGTGTTATGTTCCCGTGCCTTATTATTTAAGATTCAGCGCACGAGTATCGCTAGCGATACGAGGAGCGGTTGCAATTTATTTCGGAGAACGCTGAAATGAGAGGGCGGATGATAGCGCAATAAGATTTAATAAGATTTCTGCCGAAGGCAAGGAGCTACAAATATGTGTTCATCCGTGCTCTCCGTGGGCGTCATTCTTTGCGACCGGCTTGCCGAACGCGTGCGACAAAGTCACCACAATTTTCTACATTTTTGTCCAATTTTTGGATGGAATAGTTCTATACGCTTGTAAGTAATTGATAATCAACGAATTACCCCCCCCGTATGATTTTCTTCGAAAATACCCATGCATCCTTTTGTGAAGAGTATGTTACTTTTTGTAGAAAAAGGCACTTTTTTATGAAAAATATTTTGTTAGTTCGAAAAAAAATATTACCTTTGCAGACTTTTTGTATCGTGCGTGCTATACGCGTGCGCAAACGTGCTAGTTTTTTTGGGTGAAACATGGGTGGAATATTAGTTTGATTTTTTTTAAGGAGTTAAAGTAAAAGGAACGATGAAAATTAATGTAAATGTATTGATTGGTTGTGCGATGTGTATCTTGGTAATAGCTGTGATTGGTGGGCTTTATCGAATAAATAAGGATCAAGATACTTGGCGTCCGGGTGATATATATAGTCATTTGGGGAATGGTGTGTCCTATTCAAGTGTCACTTCCGCATCTTCTAATAATTCAGATAAAGTATTGGTGTCTATGCGTGGTGGTCGAGTGTTGGGCTCTTCTCGCCCTGTTGCGTCTGCGCCTGTTTCATACGCGCACGCCATTTCCGCGCCTATTGCTAGTACCCAATATCCAATAGGCGGAACGCCGTCCAATAGCGTAGCGTCCCCTGTTTATACCACATCATCTGCTACGATGAAGTCATTCGGTGGTGGTAATATGCAGAATGGTGGCAGTATGTCTATGTCTGGCGGTTCGGTGCGTACTAACCAATCACCTCTCGCCTATAGCCAATCACCAATAGCCAATAGCCAATTGCCAATTACCAATAGCCAATTGCCAATCGCCAATAGCCAATCGCTAGTTGCTCCAGATGCTGAGGCACTTATGGCTGCTGCAGCTTATACCTCTATGGGCTCTTCGATGTATGGCATCGGCTCAATGTCTGCATTGGGTGGTGGATATGCTGGTATCGGTGGCAGAATGAGTGGCCCTCGTCGTGTACCTGGTACTGGCGGTGATTATGGTAATTGGCTGGATGGATTTGAAGGCCAGCCAGGTGTTGAAAAAATAGATGGAGTGCTTTATTTTGATTACGAGACTTTGAAAGCTTGGTTCGCAGCGGCGCAGCAAAATGGTCAGTTTCCTGGTTGGACGTGGACGGGTTTTTTGAATAAATTTTTCAATCCTTCTCCAGATTATGCCTTCCCTGTTGGCGAGCCATGGGCATTGCTGATTTTGGCATTGGGTTATGTAGGTTATATGGTGGTTCGTCGCGCTCGCACCCGCGCACGCGGGATATAAAATTAGGTGTGTCTGAGCGTAAGCGATAAAAGCTCCCTGCCTTTACACTTTACACCTTACACTCTACACTATACACCGCTCGCTCTGCGAGCAAAAACAAGAATATATTAACAACTTAATATAACGCAGCTCCGCTGCATGCAACGCGAAGCATACAACGTCGTAAGACAGACAACGCGAAGCACACAACGCTCGGCATGCCGAGCAAAAAAGCGATCTTTGAAGTATTGTGATATTTTGACAAAAAAATGCCAAATCTTTTGGTCTATTGAAAAAAAATGCATATCTTTGCAAAAAAAAATCAATAGGACATGAAAGAAGTAAGCAGAAATGAGTATCTAACTCGCTTGGAAAGCAAACGAGGCAATTAACATACCACGAGAAAGCAACTCATTGTATATCATATCATGATGACGATGGTATTCTTACTATTTCACTAACGGATTTCTTGTTGAAACCAGAAGCATTAGATTGGTAACTTATTTCCCGGTTGATGGATTAAATAAGGCATTTTAGATTTTGTACGCAGCGTACACCATTGTCAAAATAAGAGCAATTTGCGTGAAGCAAGTTGTTCTTGTTTGTTAGCATGGTTAAAATATCACATAGACTTAAGATTGTCTCTGCAGTGCGGAGACAATATATAACATACAATTCTGCCACAGGTTGTGGCAGAATCTAATGCAATGAGAAGAAAATAACACCCCGCCCTGGGCGACAACATAAAATAACTTTGAGTGTAACGAAAAGTGCCCCCCGCCTTTACACCTTACACTCTACACCATACACCAAAACAGCGGTTTAGCAAGCCTATAGCCAAATACCGCAGCTCCGCCGCATGAAACGCGAAGTACAAAACGTAACAGAGCAAAAAAAATGGATGTAACAACCTTAATAAAGCGATATGTTGGAGTAGAAACTGCATCACGTGTTTCTATTGATGTCTTTGATAGAGATACGATTGATGCTGTTTACCGCCGCGTGATAGGTGTTCTCAAAGGACATTTAAATATTGAGTTAGGTGTTTTGCAAGCTCTATCGTATTGTTTCTATGAGGTGTTAGATAATGTTTTGATTCATGCCGAGAAGCATCTTGGAACAATCATCACATATAATGATGAGAAGCGTCATGAATTACGTATTGTGGTTGCAGATGATGGAATCGGGGTACATCAATCACTTAAGGCCAATGAATTATACCGATTCATTACTGAAGAAGAAGCCTTGCATGCAGTTATAAAAGATAAAGTAACTGATGGACATGGATTAGGTTTTGGCTTATATGCTACATATTTGCTTATAAAAAATACGGCTTCATCTTTTGAAATACGTTCAGGTAACCATTGCTTGAAGATGAAGGGGGATGAAATTGAGGTAGTTGAGTGTGAGCATTGGCAAGGAACTATAGTCTATATGCAACTACGTACAGACGTGGATATTGATCCTAATGCGGTTGTTGAGTATCGTACGGATGTTGAAGATGAATATGATATAATGTTTAATGATAATAACCCGTCAGAGTTATGGTAACATTTCGTTTTGTGGAATATGGTGCTGATTTAGGCACGCGTCAAATAGGGGTGAAAGTACGTACTGACTTATTGCCTTTAATTATGGGTGATGAGAAAGTTGTCTTGGATTTTACAGGAGTAGATGTAGTAACCAATTCCTTTGCAGATGAGTGCATTGCTAAATTACTTATTGAGATGCCTTTAGAAGAATTAAAGCGTCGTACTACTTTTCGTGGACTAAATTTGATGGCTTCGAAGAGTGTCTTGGGTGCTTTGCAAAGAAGACAAAGTGTGTTAACCGGAAATTAATAAGAGTTCCACCAAGAAGAGAACTTTAGAGTCGTTATTTGGCGTAATAATAGTGTTGATACCCCCTATGATACCCCCTATGATACCCCGCAAGTCAAAACTTTGCTAAAGGTATTAGGACAAGGTGCTATGAATAGGAAAGAGTTGATGGAAGAAATAGGATTAAAGGATGTTAAATATTTTACGCAGTATTACTTACAACCAGCGTTGTTAGTGGGGGTTGTGGAGATGACGATACCTGATAAACCAAAAAGCAAAAATCAAAGTTATCGTTTAACAGAAAAAGGTAAAAACTAACAGTTTAGAGCGAAGCGATAAAAGTGCCCCCGCCTTTACACCTTACACTCTACACTATACACCGCTCGCTTTGCGAGCAAAAACAAGAAATTATTAACAACATAAACTACCCCAATCGTAAATAAATTGTACATAGTAAATAGTCAAATTGTAAATGAACAAGCGGCTCCGCCGCAAAAAAAAAGAACATGAAACGTATAAAAATATTCATAAGTAGTGTACAAAGCGAATTCGCTCAAGAACGTGCGATGCTTTGTCAGTACATCCGAACAGATGCGCTGTTGGGCAAGTTCTTCGAGCCCTTCATCTTTGAGGAGGTACCTGCTAATGAGTATTCAGCCACTCATGTTTATTTACGAGAAGTAGAACTCTGCGATATCTATTTAGGATTATTCGGTAATTTGTATGGCAACGAAGATGCAGAGGGCATATCGCCTACAGAACATGAATATGATTTGGCTGCATCATTACATAAGAGTCGTTTGATTTTTATTAAGTCCCTCAACGAGCAGGAGAGACACCCAAAAGAGACGGCTTTGATACATAAGGTAGAGCAGGAGATTGTGCGTAAGACGTTTGTGGATATGGAAGGATTGCGTACCTCGGTATATGCATCGTTGATACGCTATTTGGAGGAGAAGGAGTATATTCGCTGGCGTCCATTTGATGCGTCCAATGATAATGGTGCTACACTAGCCGACTTGGACGAGGAGAAAATGAAGAATTTCATCTATATGGCTCGATCTAAACGCAATTTCCCTCTTCCGTTGGATACAGCTCCTGAGAAATTGCTCACGCATTTGGATTTGATAGATGAACAAGGACGATTGGCAAATGCAGCGATATTGTTGTTTGGCAAGAAACCGCAGAAGTACTTTATTACTTCAGAGGTGAAATGTGTGCAGTTTTATGGCACGGTAGTGGAAAAGCCAATGCCATCGTATCAGATATATAGAGGCGATGTGTTTGAGTTAGTTGATCAAGCTACCAGCTTCGTGATGAGCCGTGTGGATAATTGGGTTGGAACGCGCTCTGAAGGCGAGACGGCAGATGTGCCTACGCGTCCAGAATTACCAATGGATGCAGTGAAAGAGGCAATTGTTAATGCGGTATGCCATAGAGATTATACCAGCAATGCCAGTGTGCAGGTGATGTTGTTTCGTGATAGATTAGAGGTGTGGAATCCAGGTGCGCTACCTTATGGACTGACAGTGCAAAAGTTGCACGGACCACATAAGTCATTGCCGACTAATCCCCTGCTTGCTGATCCAATGTATTGGAATGGCTATATAGAGAAAGTGGGCACGGGTACAGAGGACATTATCACAAAGTGTCATGACTATGGCTTGCAAACACCAGAATTCCACCAAGAAGAAGACTTTAGGGTAGTTATTTGGCGTAATAAAAGCGAAACCGATCCAAATATGATCCAAACTGATCCAAATATGATCCAAGTTGATCCAAATGCAATCCAAATAGTAGAATTAATTCAAAATAATCCAAAAATATCTCGTGCGGAATTAGCAGAACGATTGCAGATAAGCGAAAGAAAAACGCGAATGTGTATAGAACAATTGAAGAAAGAAGGCGTTTTATTAAGAGAAGGCTCTACAAAACGAGGAAGATGGATTGTAGTAGAATTGACCAACTACCCCAATCGTACATAAATTGTACATAGTAAATCGTCAAATTGTAAATTATCTCGGCTCCGCCGCATGAAAATATGGGTATTGAAACACAAATACAACTCTTTGACAACGCTAAAATACGCGTGGCATGGGATGATGAGAAGGAAAAATATTTCTTCTCTGTGGTGGATGTTCTCCATGTTCTGACGGATAGCGCAAATCCTCAAACATATTGGAGGGTGCTAAAAAAGAGATTGTTGGATGAAGGCAATGAAACCGTTACAAATTGTAACGCTTTGAAACTCCCATCCGCTGATGGCAAAATGCGCTTGACCGATGTCGCTGATTTAGAGGGGATTTTGCGTATTGTTCAATCAGTACCAAGTAAGAAAGCGGAACCTATCAAACAGTGGCTGGCACAGGTCGGTAGTGAACGTGTCCATCAAATGATTGATCCTGAACGTTCGATACAGCAGGCGGTTGCGGATTATAAGAAACTAGGATATTCAGACAAATGGATTGCTAACCGTGTCAAATCTATTGATGCTCGAAATGAACTAACCAATGAATGGAAGCGTTCGGGAATGACTGAGGGGCGTGATTTCGCGATATTAACCGATTTGATTACGAAAACTTGGAGTGGCAAGACAACAAAGGAATATAAGCAATTTAAGGGATTGACCAAGGAGAATTTACGTGACAATATGTCAACGATTGAGTTGGCACTTAATACTTTGGCAGAAGCTTCTACAACGGAGATTTCAAGACGCAGAAATCCTAAGAATTTGAAGCAAAATATGCAGATAGCCAAAGAGGGTGGAAATGTGGCGAAGGCAGCGCGATTGCAATTGGAAACTACTATTGGCGAGAGTGTAGTAACCTCTATCAAGGCAAGTGACTATATTCGTCCGATAGAGGAATATTCTGAAAATGAATAAATAACCAACAACTCCGCCAGCAAAGCGGTCTAAAATAAGGTTCAGAGCGTAAGCGATATAACAAAACAACCTCGCCCTTTGAGCGACAACATAAAATAACTTTGAGTGTAGCGAAAAGTGCCCCCGCCTTTACACCTTACACTCTACACTATACACCGCTCGCTTTGCGAGCAAAAACAAGAATATTATTAACAACTTAAATATAACGCAGCTCTGCTGCATGTAACGCGAAGCATAAAACGTCGTAAGACAGACAACGCGAAGCATACAACGTGAGCGAAGCGAACAAAAAACGATGCAACAATCGGTAACATATCAATATGTGCAGGCAGTTAAAGCCATTAAGCAGGCTATTCAAGTCTCTCACTACCGTGTATCGCGTCATGCAAATGGCGTGAGCTTGGGTTTGTACTATGGAGTAGGTAAATACATTTCCGAGCATAGTCGTAATGCTGCGTGGGGAACTGGTGCCATTGAGCAGATCTCCAATCAGTTGCAACAAGAGATGCCTGGATTGAAAGGTTTTTCCGCAGAAAATATGCGTAAGATGCGCTTGTTTTATGAAGCATGGGTAGATGTTTTTGAAAATTGTTCGGCAGTGCCGAACGAATTAGGAATAATACCTATTAGTGCTGATATTCAGCCATTTATATTTCGTTCGGCAGTGCCGAACGAAATTGAGGAACAAGACTTGGAAAGTTTTCTCTCAATCGGTTTCACTCATCATGTTACTATATTCTCCAAAACCAAAGACATCTCTGCTCGTTGGTTCTATATCCGTAAGGCAGCAACTGAGTTCTGGGGATATAGACGCTTGGAGCAAGCATTGCGAGATGATTTATACCACGCAGAAGGCACTATGCCCAACAACTTTGCTCAGACTATGCCTAATGAGAAACAGCGTGCGGTAGCGATGCAGACTTTCAAGGAGAATCATGTGTTGGACTTCTGGCACGTGGAAGATCCAGATTATGTGGATGAGCGCGATGTAGAGCAACATATTGTGAATAACATCAAAAATTTCTTGATGTCATTGGGCAATGAGTTTACTTTTATGGGTAATCAATATCGTGTAATGGTAGCAGGAAAGGAGCGATTTATAGATTTGTTGTTTTATCATCGTCGAATGCGTTGCATGATTGCCATCGAGTTGAAGAATGGAGAGTTTCAACCCGAATATGCAGGCAAACTTAATTACTACCTTTCTGCGTTAGACGAGTATGTCAAACTGCCTGATGAGAATCCGAGTGTAGGTATCATATTGTGTAGAGATAAGAATAATACAGAAGTGGAGTTCGCCTTGCGTGATATGTCCAAACCTTTAGGTGTTGCTACATATCGCAGTGTAGATGAATTGCCAGAACAATATCGTGCATTACCTTCAGTAGATGAATTGCGTGAACTGATGTAAACACCTCGCCCTCGGGCGAACAACATAGAAAACTTTGAGTGTAGCGAAAAGTGCCCCCGCCTTTACACCTTACACTCTACACTATACACCGCTCGCTTTGCGAGCAAAAACAAGAAATTATTAACAACATAAACTACCCCAATCGTACATAAATTGTACATAGTAAATGGTCAAATTGTAAATTATCTCGGCTCCGCCGCAAAATATAAACTTGTAAACTAAAATATTTTAAGCCATATGAAAAAAATATTGTCAACATTAGTAATGTGTCTAATCCTCGGAGTAGGAAGTGTGTGGGCGGATGTTGTAAGTGGTAAAGCAACTGCAGTGTTATATAGTAATAATACATGTCAGGCTGAGAAAGGAGGATGGGTTGCTGTTTTGCAAGGAGTACAAAAAAATGCCCCTGCAGACAATTCCTCAGAATGGAAAAGAAAAACTGACTTAGTATCAGATGCTACTAATAGCATTAAGGATCTTTACGCGTATGTTTATATGCATGCACGAAGTGAGAATGGATATTATTTTGCTGAATGGGCACAGTCCTATACTAGTAGTTCCTACACAGCGTTGAGTGATACTAAGAGTAAGGATTATCACACAAATAAGAGTACTGATAACCCTATATATTATTATGCGGGAGCACTTTCTGGCAGTGATGGTGAAAATATTCAACGTTATGCCATCTTCAAACCCGTTACCGTTGATGCTATGACTATCGATGGTGAAGCGATTACATCTAAAACTCTTAACTCGACAGACAAAAATGGTTATAAGGAGGCTACTATTGTCTTTACCACTGCTCATGCGGATGATTGGAATGATTTTGTGAATGATGCGGTTGTACTAGAAGGTGATAGTCGTTTTACAATTCAATCGTCTAATCGTGATGGCAACACCGTCACCGTTGTAGTTCGTTTCACTGATGATGATCATCATGTGCTGGATGGTACTTTACCTTCTGCCACAGTCACTCTTACATCCAAAGGAGATGCGACTAGCAAGAAGACCGCCACCATCACCGCTACTTCTGATTTGACACCTAGAACAACCATCACCCCTTCGCCATGTGATCTTACTCCTTCATCACCTGTGTTGGCAGGCAATACAGTGTCAGCTACTCTTAATGTGGCTGCCGCTGTAGGTTACACAAATGTTTTTGCAGAAGCAACTATTACCGCAGTGGAGTTTACCAATCCAGAAGATGCAGAGCTAAAGGGATATACATTGGATGCAACCGATCCAAAAGCACCAGTAGTAAGTTTTACACCAACTGAATTTAGCATCAACCAAGCAAATGTGGAAACCGAGATTTGTGTGACTACAACTTATACAGATAAAAGCGGCAAAGAAATCACTCACACCGAGTGTGTTACCATCACGGCTGATGCCGGTAAAATCATTACTATTGGTGGCGTAAAAGATGCCGTGATGGACTTTGGTATTATTGATTATACCGAAACCAATGTGCCTGTTCAGATGGAATATCCAATATACTCCACTTTAGCTGCTACTGATTTTACACCTACTGAGTCAGGTTTCACTGCAGATATTTCTAAATCTATTACTTTCGTAGGTTCAGGTGCTACTACCGACAATGTAATTGTCACTGCCAACTCTACACCTGTTCCAAATGACTATACCGCTACATTGACATATACAGAGAATGGTGCTGACCCTATCTCTGCATCGTTAACGGTCAAAGTTTCTATCAAATTAGCAAAACCAGTGGTTACTGCCACTGTGCCAGACGGTAATGTAACACTCACATGGCCTGCTGTATACGGAGCTAATCGTTATATTATTAAGAGTGAAGGAGTGGAAATTGCGACTGTAACAGAAACAACTTACAAGGTAACGAATATCGGTGGTCAAGAATTAACAACAGGTCGTCAATATCCATTCACAGTTACTGCTGTGTATGATGCCTACCCTGAGAAAGGTAACCGCGAATCCGATATAGTGTGTGCTACTCCAGGTATCCCAACGGTGATAACCTATGGCGATATTAATGACATTAACATGTACACTGGTACCGAGATGGGGGCTGGTGATGGCGGCGTTTATGAAAGTTTTCCTTACTCTAAAAAGCGTAAGATTCAGCTAAATCGTATATTTGATGGAACAACTCATGAACCTCTCTTTGACGAGTTGTATATATTTGGTCTCACTACCGAGACCGATGGTACACACGATAATATCAATCTGCCTTCTGCTTCGTTAGGTTGTAACGCTACGACCCCGCTATATGTATATACCAAGTCGGGTAATGAGTATGTCAAGACAGCAGAGTATGATGCAGTAGAAAAGCGCTTTGACCATGGTACTAACAAAAACGGCAAACACCTGTACTTTACAGGTTATTGCCCATTTGCTAATATCGGAGTGAATCCAGCGGATGAGGGATGGATGTATTTCGCTGGTGGAAATACAGGCGTGGATATCTATCTAGAGAATTGTACAATCTTAGGACGATACAGAACTACTTCTGGTAAGAGTTCTGGATTTGCGGAAAATGTTGTTACATTAGTGGCAAGTTCTATAGGTGCAGCCAATGAAAATATCAATTATATGAGTGGATTCTCTTCCATCTTTGTGTTTAGTTCCTTATCGAGTGATAGCGAGCATCCTTATAAACCTACGATTCATATCTCTGGTGATAACCATCTAAAAGGCCAATTAGGATATATCAGCAAAGTTATAGGTCTAGTAAAAATAAGTATTATTGAAAAGGAGGTGGAGACTGGCATTGGAAATATTACTACAGTAAGTTCCCCAATTACTATTAAACCCGATGCTAATGGAGGCTATACGGATTTGACAATGGATGATCTCTGGCCTACAAATGCAACTCATACAACCAAAGAAGTAACGAATGGTTTCTTGCGTCTGGATACATATAAAACATCTGGTTCTGTTTCCGAAAAAGTACCATGTGTCGATTTGGGATCTGAATATGGTTCTCTCACTATCAATGGTGGTCAATATATGTTGCGTAATTCGGCTGCAGATGGTACATATACTTGTAATATGGCGTTTAGTTACAGAAAATTTTCTAAGCTAGCACAAAAAGAAGTTCTTGGAATGCAAGTAGAAGCACTCCTTTCTTTGTATGGCTTTGGTGGCGACCAAACTGACTGCCGTGTGGTTATAAATGGTGGAACATTTAATATGTACAAAAATATGTACCAAAACGGAACATCATATTTGGGTTCCAACTACTACATCGATCAAGATAATTTCCTTGATTTGCGATTGCCTGCAGGACGTGGTAGTAGATTCTCGCATATCAATGGAGGTACCTTCAACGGCATATCTCATGTGGTATTCTGTTCGCAGGTAACATCTTCGGGTAAGAGTCCTATAAATCATACAGAAGAGGTATTATGTTTGCAAGATGTGGTGATTGAAGGCCCAAATGTTGATCAAAATAATGGAACCGTAAAGTTCGTAGTACCAGAACCATTTAGTGACTACTATGATGAAACTGATGATGATAAGGTGGGATATAATCTTTCGACAGGTTTAGATGCTGTCGAAATGAATGAACTTTATGGAGGACAGTCTGCCAACTCATACACTAAAAATATTGGTGGCGAAGATAAGAATGTGGTTTCAATATTACTTCCAGCCGGAATGTGTGAAGATGCTACATGTACAGACTGTGAACTCTTTGATGAAGCTATTTATTACAATTGGGTGACTGCAATTCCAATGTTTAATATTTCTGTAGAAGGTCAAGAAGTTTCGATTGGTGGAGAAGTTGAAGTGCCTACGACGGAAGGTGGAGAAATAAAGTATGTTGTAAACCAGATGCTTTACACTGATCTAAAGGGTATGGAGGATGCTGCTATGACTGGTGATATAAATATCGGTTTTGCGGATAAAAACAACACAAGAGGACAATTCACAAATCCAGATAATTATAGAATCTATAAGAATCTCAATATGTTGAAAGTGGTAGAGGCAGATCGTTGGTATTGCTTTGTGGCTCCATACGATATTCATGAGATTTCTGTCATTGAAACAGCAGAGACACAACTTTCAAAAGATCCATATAAGAATGATAGAACTGCTGCAAAAGCATTGCAAGCGCAAAACAACTTGAAAATGCTCTATGAACTGAGCAACTTTATTCTTCCTGATCCAAATGGTCGTGCTACAAGTTTAACATTGAATGAGTTACTACCTAAAGGCGGGTTAGGTATGCCTGGACTTGAACGAATCCCTTTGAAGCACTATAATGGATCGGATGCAGATGAAGATGAAGATGAAAATCATGGTGCGAATATCTTCGAATCCAATTATTATCTATATGAGATACCTGATGATGACGGATTATCGATAACGGAAGGAGGTGACCTCAATATTAATTGGGTAGAAGTGAAACGTGAAGCAGGTCAGCCACTGATGTATCAAGGTAAGGTATATGCCATCCAATTCCCATGGTGCTCAATGTGTAATGATTGGGAGAATCGTACATATTACGATTACTGGACTGGCAAGCTAATCCTCTTCTATGGACATGGTTATGATAATGCCGGAACTGAGAATGATGGACAATTAATTTATGGTATAGATCATCAAACTTCCACGATACTAAAGATGAATCCTGGAGAGGGAACAGCTATGTATTCTGGTAATTATACGCTAGCAGATATGACTGCACCTTCTGGAGCGTATGTTCATCAGTATGTTGACATAGATCCGAACGATGATGACCAAAGGAAACAAGATTGGTTCATACAGCCAACAACTAGTTATACGGTAAAACCTACAGAGGGATATTTGCTCTATACTCCTAAAGCCGGTGCACAAATGCCTGCTCGTATCTCGCGCACTGGACAGATCGAATATGATGAGAATGTCGAGACAGGCCTACCTACGATTGCAGGGCGCACTTCGCTGATGCTTTATGGTGCATATGATGGCTTTGAGGTGCTTTCATTCTCTGAGCAATTGGTGACTGTGTATAATTTGCAGGGTAATATCATCTTCCAGCAATATATGGCAGAGGGTGAACAAGTGTATGTGGCTACAGGTGCAGGCGTCTTCATCGTACGCGGAGAGAGCGAAACTATCAAAGTGATGGTAGAATAACCCCGCACATACGCGCACAGGTACCTTATAAAAAATGGGGATTCACATACCATTGACACTCTGTGTTATTCCTTGAGCGCCCAAGGAAGTTGATTTGGGCGCAATGTTGTTGATATTGTCGTCAACACCACCGCTCGGCTAGCCGAGCAAAAAGTGATCTTTGAAATATTGAAATTACCGCATATATGCGAGGATTGTCTATAACGATGCTGTCTTGTGTATATCAAAGAGAATTGAGTTTGCCTCAATTCTTCCAAGTGAAATGCCACAATTTTTCCAAATAAAATGCCACAATTTTTCCAAATCGTTTGCATAAGTCAATAATTATTAGTACCTTTGTAGCGGATTTTAAAAATGACAAAGATATGAGGTATTTTAAGCGCATTTCAGATGAATTGTTGCACCAACGTTTGCAAGCGATGGGTGCCGTGTTGATAGAAGGCCCTAAGTGGTGTGGTAAGACTACTACGGCTGCCCAACAAGCCAAATCAATCATTCGTTTGCAAGATCCAGACGAGCGAGCCAACTATGATATGATTGCTCAAAATCGCCCCTCGTTGTTCTTGCAGGGAGAAACACCTCGCCTGATAGATGAGTGGCAGGATTATCCTGTGGTATGGGATGCCGTTCGTATCGAGGTAGATAAACGCCAAACAACAGGTCAATTCATCTTGACGGGTTCCAATGTGGTTGATGAAACACAAATTCGCCACTCTGGTACAGGACGTATTTCTCGTTTGCAGATGGGTACAATGAGCCTTTGGGAGTCGCAAGAGAGTAATGGACTAATCTCGCTAAAAGAGTTGTTTGATAATCCTCAAATGGATTTTGATGTGTTGTCCAATCTCTCAGTAGATGATTTGATTTACGCTGCATGTCGTGGTGGATGGCCCGCTGCTGTGAGTGCAAGGAGTAAAAAAGCAGCATTGTCCGTAGCGCGTGATTATGTGAATACGGTTTGTACTTCTGATATTATGCGTATAGATGGCAGTAGCCGTAATTCAAAACTCACACGCCAAATATTGCGCTCGTATGCGCGCAATATATCCACTTTAGCCAAAACAGGTTCGTTGTTGCAAGATGTCGTGGCTTCTGATGATGTGGATTGCTCTCGTACAACTTTTGATGACTACGTAGATGCACTGGAGCGATTGTTTGTGATTCAAAATATTGGGGCATGGTGTCCTGCCATTCGTAGTAAAACGGCAATTCGTAGTGGCGCAAAACGGGCGTTTTGCGATCCCAGTATTGCTGTAGCATTGTTAGGATTAACACCAGAATCTATGCAGATGCAGTTGAATACATTTGGCTTTATTTTTGAGCAATTGTGTGTGCGTGATTTGAAGGCATATACTGCTGATCAATATGCTACGGTGTCTTATTATAATGACCGGTATGGTTTAGAGGCGGATATCGTTTTGCATTTGGATGATGGACGTTACGCATTAATCGAGTGTAAACTGGGAAGTGCTGAGGTGGATGCAGGTGCAGCTCATTTGTTGAAGTTGCAGGGGTTGATTCGTGAGCATAATCTGACTGAGAAACAAGTACCTATTCGTGAACCAGACCTGTTGATAGTTCTTACGGGAGGCAAGGTTGGTTGTCGCCGACAAGATGGAGTGTATGTTATTCCTATTGGCTGTTTGAAAGACTAAATTAGTTTATATAAGCGGTAATTTTAATAGTGAAGCGTATTTTTGTTACAAAAAAAGTAACCTGTGAATTGACATAAATTGACAACTTACATTGACATAAATTGTCTTTAATTATTGGATTCACATACCATTGACACTCTGTGTTATTCCTTGAGCGCCCAAGGAAGTTGATTTGGGCGCAATGTTGTTGATATTGTCGTCAACACCCCGCGGCTCCGCCGCAAAAAAAACGTTTACTTGAGAGTAAAAAACATATGACTAAAGTATTGCAAAAACTTCCATTAGGTATCCAATCGTTTGAGAAAATTAGACGAGAGGATTACTTGTATGTGGATAAAACGGCTCTTGTTTGGCAGTTGGTGCATGGAAGCATGTTCAACTATTTTAGTCGTCCTCGTCGCTTTGGAAAGTCCTTGTTGATTAGTACTTTGCAATGCTACTTCGAAGGTAAGAAAGAATTGTTTGATGGATTGACAATCATGGATTTAGAGCATGATTGGAAATCTTATCCAGTAGTTCGCTTGGATATGAGCAATGCTGGAGCTACAGCAGATGCACTTACTGCGTATTTGCATAATGCTTTTTCTTTATTAGAAGATGAGTTTTCCATTGTGCCAGATACTAATACTACTTTGGCGGTGCGTTTGACTAATATCCTTCGTATTGCGCATAATAAGACTGGCTTACCTGTTGTAGTGTTGGTGGATGAGTACGACTCGCCTTTGTTGAACTCGTGGCAAACTCCTCAGCACGAAGAATGCCGTGATATTTACCGCAATGTGTTTAGTGTTCTTAAGTCTGCAACAGATGATTTGCAATTTGTGTTCATTACTGGTGTAACCAAATTCACGCAAGTTAGTATCTTTTCTGCACTTAACAATTTGACAAATGTCTCCTTCCATAATAAGTATGCTGCTTTGTGTGGTATTACAGAGGAGGAACTAACTGATAGTCTTATGCCTTATGTGCGGCAGATGGCAGAGGTGAAAGGGTGGACTATTGAGCAAACAATCGCGCAACTAAAGAGTTATTATGATGGCTATCATTTTACGGAGAGAAGCGATGTGGGAGTTTTTAATCCATTTAGTTTGATGCAAGCGCTTGACCAACAGAAATTTGGCAATTTCTGGATTGCATCAGGTGCTACTAAGATGTTGCCAATACTGATTCCAAAATTGGCTTTGCAGGTGCATCAATTTGATGACTATTTGATTGCTGCTAATGTCTTAGAAACTTCGGACGTAGCCACGGATGATGCTGCTTTGTTCTTGTACCAATCGGGCTATTTGACAATCAAGGAGACCTTAGATGGTATGTACCGCCTAACAATACCTAATACAGAAGTTAGCCAAGCTCTATATGAAGTTGTTTTGCCTGCCTTAACCCTACGTGAGAATAGCGAGATTTTCTCCGAGCAGATGCGCTTGCGTCAACAGATGATACAAGGGGATGTTGTGGGGATGGAAAATGTGCTTCGATCTTTAGTGGCAGACGTACCATATAGCAATAAAAAGTTATCTTCGATGGATATGGAGGAACGCTATCGTCTGATTATTAGTTCACTAATGCGTGTGATAGGTTTTCGCGTGGAAGTTGAACGTATGATGGCAAAGGGGAGAATAGATATTGTTGTATGGACATCACAGATTATCTATGTGATGGAATTGAAGTTAACGAACAATGGTGGAGTATCATCTGCAGAAGAACAAATAGAAGATAGAGCATACATGTTGCCGTTTTTGGCTGATGGACGAAGAATAATGACATTGGCAATAGAACTGGATGACAATGGAAAGGGAGTGGTAAAGATCCAGACAGTTTCGGATACTATTGACGACTTGTCTTTAACTGCTGCCCCCCAAGTTACCCCCCAAGTTACCCCCCAAGTCAAAGGATTGTTATCGGTATTGAATAGTGGGGATAAGAATGTCTTGGAACTAATGGATTTGTTAAAGTTGAAAGATAGGCGCAATTTTAGGTTAAATTACTTACAACCAGCACTTTCTGCAGGTTTAGTTGCGATGACTATTCCGGAAAAACCAAATAGCAGGTTACAGCGATATAGATTGGTAAAAAAAGAATAACCACCCCCGCCTTTACACCTTACACTCTACATCATACATCAAAATAACGGCTCCGCCGCCCAAAACAAGAATATTAACTAAAAACAACAAAACGATATGAAACATGTATTATTTACCATCTTTGCCGCAATGTTTGCCATGACGGCAATAGCGCAAAGCGATGGTTCATCTTGCGAGAAAGCAATCTACGTGGACTCGCTGATGGTGCAATCCGTAGAGGCAAATACCACCTATTGGTTTACCGCCAATACCGACGACCTACCTCTGACCGTATATTTCTTCCCCGATGAAGAACCAGAGGTGGCACCAGAAATCTATATCGACTTCACCTGCGAACCTGGTGTGTATGAGGATCAGAATATCCGCGATATTGTAGATTTAGCTATTGACATGGGTATTTATTTCCCTCTTGGTGCACCATTCGATACCATAGAGGTGGATGGAGCAACTGCATATAGGATGAGCTACGAGCGTGACTTGCTGGAGTTGCTTGTGATGCTGGGTATTGACTATAGCGTACCTGTATATGTGTCATTCCGTTCACCTGTATCTGGTTCTGCACAGGTTAGCAATATCAAGACTGTTACTCTCTGCTCCGAACTGCATCAGCGCGTGGAGATGAGAGATACTATCTACCTGCAAGCCAATAGACCAGGATTGGTGTATTTCCCAGTTACGGAGTGGAAAGATAAAAACATGAGTTTTATATGGAATGGCGAAGGTAATATCCGTGCGTATCTAGAGCCTGATTGCGAGTTCGATACACTTACCAGTGACTTTACTTATACCTTTGAGGAAACAAGCGCAGAAGGTTATCCTATGCAAACAGCTATTGATTTGGATGTTGATAATTATATACGTTATTCGGATGATGGTAATATGTATGTCCTCTTTATGGCAGAGGGAGATGGTGAGGTATATGTAACCGACTATATAGATCACGGTATTGTAACTATCAATACATGTACCAAGAATACCAAATCCACCGCGATTACGTTCCCTACTACGGCAGAAGGTTTGGCTCTTGCAGCAAAAATCCCTACTAAATCATATCGTATTCAGGCGACCGATATTCAAAACCAGAATATCCGCCTCAAGTGGAAAACTACCGAAAATAAGCTCGCGGTAGCATACTTCGCTAACTTCTGTGGATTTGATTTGATGCCATCTGACCCAGATGTGATTGATACGGTGCACTTTGTCTATAACGAGGCTGAACAAGCTATGATAGCCGAGATGCCAATGGAGCGCGTCAATAAGCTGGTGCGACAGAATACCGACGGCTGGCTCTTTATGCAGATCTACCGCCAAGAGGCAGGCACCTTCTGGTGGGATTCCTACGAGGTTGTAGAGCCAGGTTGCGACGAGAAGAGTATTCTCCTTCTACCTAACGACAGCGCATACATGCCTGCCAACTACTACAACACTAGCTACAAGATGCCTGTCAACGCATGGGACGGATATGCCTACGCCTTCACATGGCGAGGCACTCGCAAGGCATATGTCTTTATTGCCGACACTTGCTCCTTCCCACTCGCACCATACAACATGCACGTGGGTAAGTACATGGAGCTCAATCCAAATACATCCGTCGAACTCTCCAAAGAAGATATGGCGCACCTGGCAGCCAACTACGCCGATGCAGATGGCCAGCTCTATCTCCGTCTGCGTAGCGATGCCGAAGGATCATTGGTGACATCCCAAATCGAGGTGATCGACCTCAATGCTTGTATCCAAGATGCACACAGCTTCGCCATGGATTTCCCATCTGCAGAAGGGGGCGTGAAGTTAGCAGCCACTTCGGCTAAGCCTTATCGCTTCCAGACCGCTGCTCTTAAAGACAACAACGTCCGCCTCACTTGGCAAGCAACCAATAATTCACCAGTGGTAGCATACTTCGCCGACTTCTGTGGCTTCGAATTAGATGCTAACGCCCCAGAGGTGGTCGATACCGTGCACTTGGCATACAATGCCGAACTGCAAGCGATGGTGGCCGATATGCCTATTGAGCGCGTCAACCGCCTCGTAGAGAAGAATGCCGACGGCTGGCTCTTCATGCAGCTCGATCGCCAAGAGGCCGGTACCTTCTATTGGAATAGCTACGAGATCATTATCCCTGAGTGCAGCGAGATCAGTACCCTCATCCTGCCTAACGACACAGTGGACGTACCTGCCAATAGCGACGATATCAGCTATATGCTCTTGCCCGCAGATTGGGTAGGCTATCAATATGCATTCACGTGGCAAGGCACAAGCAAGGTCGAACTCTTCGTAGCCGACACCTGCTCCTTCGCGCTCTCCGCCACCGACGCTCGCGTTGTGAAGTACCTGGAGATCGCTCCTAATACTACGGCAGTACTAACCCGCGAGGAGGTTGCCCTATTGCCTGAGTTTGCAGACGCCGATGGCTATCTCTACCTCCGCCTGCGCAGCACGGCGGCTGGCACAATCACCATCGCACAGCAGGAGGTGATTGATATGGAGGCTTGCCTCAAGGATGCGCATAGTAGCGCCATCGCCTTCCCTACCGCACAGGCAGGTCTGGCACTCGCTGCTGAACTAGCCAACCCATATCGCTTCCAAGCCTCTACTATACAAGATAAGAATATCCGCCTGACATGGAAGGCAACGGCCAACCACCCTGTGGTGGCATACTTCACCAACTTCTGTACCTTCGAACTAGAGGCCACAGCTCCTGAGGTGATCGACACCGTGCACTTGGCATACAATGCCGAACACCAAGCAATGGTGGCGGAATTGCCTATTGAACGCGTCAACCGCCTCGCGCAGAAGAATGCCGACGGCTGGCTCTTCATGCAGCTCGATCGCCAAGAGGCCGGTACCTTCTGGTGGGAGAACTACGAGATCATCCTACCTACTTGCGATGAGACCAGCACACTGTTGTCGCCTAATACCTCGGTGACCGTTCGCGCTAACAACGATGTGAGCTACAAGCTGCAGGTGGCTAATTGGCTAGGCTACAACCACTCCTTCACCTGGAGAGCTGCTTCTAAAGCCGAACTCTTTATTGCCGACACCTGTACCTTCACACTCTTGGCTACCGATGCACACGTGCTGAAGTACATGGAGCTAGAGCCTAATGTCACAGTAGAACTCACCAAAGAGGAATTAGCATCTTTGGCAGAGACCTATATGGATGATTTTGGTAATATCTACTTGCGTATCCGCGGTAATGCTACCGGTGCGCTGGTGATGGCACAAAGCGCTGGCACTGGATTATCTGCCTACCCATCCATGGATGGACGCACCACCCAATTGGTGATGATCAACCAATCATTATACATCCAAGTACAAACCGCTAACTCCACTGAATATTACGACCTTACTGGCCGAAAAGTGAAGATAATGGAATAAAATACAACTTTTATTAAGAAAAATGGCATAAAATTTGTGAAATTCAAAAAAAAGTTGTAATTTTGGCGTCAAATTTGCATTGCACGCCTGCGCATAACTCGCAAGCGCGCAATGCAGCTATAATTTGAAAATAATAAACAACATATATTAACTATTTAAAATCAAAGTAAAATGCGTAAAATTTTATTTTTTGCTATCGCACTCATTACATCAGCTACTATGATGGCTGCTGGAGGCGATGGATCAAGTAAATCAGAAGCTATTCACTTTGACTGGGATGGAACAAACACGGTTGAGGCTAATTCCGAAACCTGGTATTGTCTTGGACTCTCAGATCTTAGTGAAAAGGCTAATGACCCTGTTATTGCGCTCTATTTGAACAACACTGCTGCAGAACAAGCCAATGTTAAAATAGCTGCATGCGCCGTGTTCAAATTAGAGTTTTTGGGAAGGAAGGTTGAGCAAGAGTTCACGATTGATCCTAAAACTTATCTGATTGAAGGCAAAGGTCACGACATTTGGCAATTGCCTACTTCATTCGACCTTTCTGAGCAAATAGGTGACAATAAACTACTACAGAAGGTTTTCGATGACCCAACGCATGTATCATTACTCGAACTTTGTAGCTATGGTATTCAAATCTACCTACAGGTACAAAGCGACAAGAAGATTGACATTCTTACCTCTGTCTATGAGAAAGAGGAGATTATCGATGACGCTTGTACCAACTCTGTTGATTTTAATTGGGCAGGTGAGACGGTGAACCCAGGCGAGAAATGGTTCTATCTCAACCTCGCAGAGGTAAAAGCTAGCAATGAGAAACTCAACTTTGTGGTAAAGAACGCTGGCGTTGCTGACGCTAACGTGGCTTTCGACCTCTATCTCAACTGCCCTGCTAGTGCGATTGCTCTCGATTATGATTGGACAATTGCTGCTGGCAGCGAGAAGAAAGAGTCTCTTGGACGCTTCCTGCTCAACCAAATCGCTAGTGATTATGTGTACCTCAAACTCACTACCGACCAAGAGATATCACTCATGGTAGAGAAGGAAGAGCTTCCTGCTCCTACTCCTGCTGATGACCTCTTCGACGCTACTGGTGCTCCTGTTTTGGGTAATAAACTCTCCCTCAACAACGAGTCTAAGATCGTCAAGGTAATCTTGGATAGCCTCATGGCTCCTAAGGGATACAAGACTGTATGCGAAATCTCAAATATCGGTTCTAGTGATGCTACTCTCAAACAAGAAGTCGCTTTTGAGCCTCTTGTTACTATTTACAACTCGGAAGTGAAAAACCTCACTGTAACTGCTGGAACTAAAGTAGAGATGCCTATCTCCAACAAAACGCTTAGCAATATCAAGAGCGATGTGGCATACTTCCGCTTGAGCACAACAGGTACCATGAACATCACGTTCAAGAAAGTGCTTGTAGATGCTCCTGCTACCGAACCTACTATCGTGGCACCCGCTTGCGACGAAAGTTATCTCTTCGATTGGAACTCTACCATCAAGCACGAAGCTTTCAAAACCAAATGGTACGAACTGGATATCGCTCCTATTAAGCAAAACAAAGAGCAAGTACAAATCAGTTTTACCAACTCTACTGACTCTATGATGATCGCAATCGGCTCTATCTTGCTTGATTGCAACTCTAAGGATACTATATCATACGTCCTTCCTATACCTGGAGGTAAAACGATCAATAAGGTGCTCGACTACAGCCTATTTGCTGCATCACCACTCGACCACGCTTATATATCTGTTCTCTTGGTGCCTACTGCAATCACTTCTCTCGAAGATGTTAAATCGATTAAGACCTATGCGGATGCAATGAACTTGATTGCAGTCAATCCAAACGCCGAAATCGAACTGACTGCTACCAGGGCTTCTGCACTAGTGGATCCTACACTCTGCCAGACTACTCACCAAACACTAGAGAAAGGCAAACTCTATACACAAGAAGCTGGTACTACCAAGTGGTATCGCATCACCGACGAGTTTATGATGAACGAACTGCAATTGCTATCTACTATCACATTGGAAACCTATGGCGATAAACCTGCCAATGTGACATTAGGGGCTACTATCGGTTGCAACTATGGTATCGCTACTAAGTTCTCAGTGAATGTACCTAAGTGGGTAGATTTGACTACACTCTATCCTGCTGCATTCTTCAACGCAGTTGATAAGGTTGTGGATGAGAGTGTGAAAGAGTTCTATGTGGAGATTACTACCGATCAGCCTATCGCATTTGGCTTCGGTCTAATCCGCCCATCATCACTCGGCTGCGACGATGCACAAGTATTCAACTGGGCTACTGGAGCTACACTTACTCCTCGTGACCCTAACTGGTATAAATTTGATATCACTGAGTTGCGTGAGGATAAGCAACAAGTCAAACTTACCTTTACCAACCCTACGGATTCTACTGCATGGGTGGCTTCTTTCGTTACACTCGAGTGCCCATTCTATGCCGGTATTCCTGCTGTCTTCCCAGTACCTGCACACGCTAGTGTAGATAAATGGGTTGATTACAGCTTCTTTGCTGCTTCTCCTATGACCGACTTGTATGTGGCTGCTATCACTGATACTACCATACAGCTCATCGCTCAAAAGGAATCTGCTGTCATTACCAAACCTGAGGGATGCAAGAATGCTAAGACCATCGAGAAAGGTGTTACATATACACAAGAAGCGGGTACTACACAATGGTACCACGTGCCAGATTCATTGCTCGATGAGTTGAGCTTCTTCCCTGAGTTCACATTCGTTAACAATGGTCCTGCTACAGCTCACCTCACAATGGGTTCTACCGTAGGTTGCGAGTATGGCATCCTCACCAAAGGTACTATCAAGGTTCCTACATGGGGCGACCTCACACTCTCACTCCCACGCTGGATCGGCGAAGCTGTTGACCGCCTCGTCAACGATGACGTGACCGAGTTCTACGTAGAACTACATACCGACCAACCTATCATGTTCGGTATCGATATCGCATACGGCAATATGTTTGGTTGCGACAACGCTAGAGAATTTGACTGGAACACTGGCGTGACTATCACTCCACGTGATGCACAATGGCATAAGTTTGATATCACCGAACTCAAAGCCAACGAGATGCAAGCTAAGCTCACCTTCACCAATACGGCTGATTCTATCGCATGGGTGGCTGCATTCGTAACATACGAGTGCCCATTCAAGGCTGGATTGCCAATGGTATTCCCTGTACCTGCTGGCGCTAGCGTAGATAAGTGGATCGACTACAGCTTCTTTGCTTCTTCTCCAACCAATGAACTCTACCTAGCAGTTTACACCGATTCGCATATTAGAATTGATGCTATGCAAGAGACCGCTAAGATCACTCCTGCCACCGACTGCATCGATGCTATCGTAGTAGAACCAAACGTGGAATACACCATCCAACCAGGTACTACATGGTATAAGTTCTCTAGCGAACCATTCCTCCGTGTTGATGATACACACGCACGCCTCAGCTTCGCTAACAAGAGCGGAAAGACCGCTACTGTTACCACTGGCGCTACCGTGGGATGCGAGTATGGCATCCTCACACGTGGTAAACTCAAAGTACCACAAATGGATGTGGATGTTAATGTACCATTGTGGGTATTTGGCATCATGCGCCAATTCGTAAGCGAAGATGTTAATCAATACTACCTACAAGTTACTACCGATGAGGCTCTCGGATTCCAAATCGAGGTGAATCTGAAACTTGATACTGTTTATGTGAACGATACTACTTATGCATACGTCTGCGAGGGTACCGACTTCGTACACCCATACACAGGCGCTACATATACCGTATTCTCTGACTCTGTATTCGTAGATACTATCCATACTGCTGATCCTCTATTGGATTCTGTACTCGTGTACTTCGTAGAACCAGTACACATCCCTCAGTTGATTGATATGGTAATCTTGGATTCTATTGGCGCTATGCCAATATTGACCCCAGGTCTTCTCCCTGATACCACAGGTACTGCTGCTACTATCTTGCAGTTCTATGTTAACAATGATACAGAGAATGTTGCTGACGTGCTGAACGTTAGTTGGGAAAATGCAGATGTCGTAGTTGACTGCGATGCTAAATCCCACATGATGCGACTCATCGTTGAGGACGCTTGCGGTAATATCATTCCTATTCCGTTCAACTTCCCTGTAGTAGCTAATACAACTACTGAGACTGAGATCGTTGCAGCATGTGATTCATACACATGGGCGCAAAATGGTATTACCTACACCACCTCTGGTATTTACGTAGATACCGTGGCACATCCTGTTACTGGTTGCGATAGTGTATATCGTGAGTTGCACTTGACTATTTTGGCCGATGCAGCGCAAGAGGCGGAAGAAGTGATAATCTGCCCATCCGAATTGCCATATACATGGCACGGTCAGACCCTGAATGCAGCTGGTACTTACACCGCAGCAGATCCGTATGCAGGTCATACATGTGATAGCGTTGTTTACACACTGACATTGACTGTTTTGGCTGATGCAGCGCAAGTGGCAGAAGAACTAACAATCTGCCCATCCGAATTGCCATATACATGGCGCGGTCAGACCCTGAATGCAGCTGGTACTCACATCGCAGCAGAGCCGTATGCAGGTCATACATGTGATAGCGTTGTTTACACGTTGACACTGTCCGTATTATCTGAGGTTACATTGCCTGCGGATGCTGACGTTGCAGTAGGTATTGACGTGATTTGTGGTAATGCTATTGATGTTACCGAGGCAGCTGCTGCTATCCAAGCACATGTAACAGCTGATCCTGCTGCTCCTGCATTCGAGAAGATCGTTTGGGAAGTAAAACAAGCTGACGGCACATGGACTCCATTGACCACCGATGCTCTCGACGGCAACGTTACTTCTGTTACTCTCCGCTACACCGTTTACACCGCTTGCGAGGACGTTACCTCTAACGAGATCACCCTCACAGTAGAAATCCCTACTCCTGAGAACGATACCGAGATGACCAACATCCCTGCATACAACAACTATGGCGGACGTCTCCTCACAGTTGACCTCGTACATATCAAGAATAACTTCGGTTGGGATGTAGTTGCAGAGGATGTAACATGGTATATGAGAGCTGAGGGTGGCAATGACCAAAAATTGGGCACAGGTTTCTATTGGGCTAAGGCCGATGGAACTCCACTAGAGGCTGGTCAATACTACGCTCGTATCAACCATACTCGCGTACAACCTAGCGAATGTGATGGCATACTGCAAACGGTGAATGTGCTAGTTAGCGAACCTGCTGCTGCACCTAAATTGGTGCCTACAGTAGCTCGTCCAAATGAGTTGATCCAAGTGCTCAACTTGAATGCTGACGCAGTATCTACTATCAGCGTTTATAGCACAACAGGTGAATTGATGCACACCTTCCAAGTGGCTAACCAAGAGAATGCTACATTCCCTGCTGCTCAATTGACTGGCTACTACGTAGTAGAGGTTCTGACCGAAACTGAGAAAGTATCACTTCGTTATATCGTTAAATAATAGGAGGACTTGATATGAAAAAGATAATTAATAATAATATTGTTAAGGTTTGTGCGTTCCTGCTGCTTGCAGCAGGGGCAGCACTGCCAATCCAAGCACAAAATCCTGCTGCTGACCAGCCAATCGTATACGATGGTGGTTCGCAACAAATCAAAAAGGGTGACTCCATTCGAATCAATAAAGATTCTCGTTATTATTTGACGGGTCAACGCATCTCTAGATGGGTGTATGATAAGGTACATACCGTTCAACAAGTAGGTGGCCGTCGCTATCCTAACGGTGTCTTGATTCGTGGTATCTACTCATGGGTATATCCTAACTCCATTACTCCTCTGCACAAGATGGTTGTGGATTCTATCGCAGCTTCTGCATGTGGTGAGTACTATTGGGACGCAACTGGCGTGACCTATACCGAGAGTGGTGACTATGTATTTGAGGGAAAAACTGCTAATGGTACGGATAGTATAGTGAATTTGCGATTGACTATTCATCCTACATACAACAAATCAGTGGATATGACAGTCAATTCCAAAGAATATTTGTGGGATGCAACTGGTGTAGTCTATACTCAAGATGGCGACTATACTTTCCATGGCAAAACAGAGTATGGATGTGATAGCCTTATCACCTTGCACTTGACATTTGATACGATCCCTCAAGCTGATGAGAACTTTAGTTATGAGATTCCAGTTCCTTACCAAATGGATCGCTTCTCTGTAGGTGTGCGTGGTGGTTTCGCATCGAATATGGCAGGTGAGAAAATGCCATTAGGATTTGATGCTCTGCTTGACTTGCGCTATGCACACTATTGGTCTGCTGACAAAAACAAACCTGCCTTCGGTATTATGACTGGTTTGAATGTAGGCTATATGCAAACATTCCAATCTGCAACTATCGATGACAAGTTCACAGTGAAGACAGACGCTGTTCCTTATGGTGATGTTCGTTATGAGGTATCTGCAGATAAAGTATCTCAAACTACTCAACAATTGCAATTGGAAGTACCTTTGATGTTCGCTATGTTTACTCCTAAAGGCTTCTTCCTCAATGCAGGTCCTAAATTCATCTTGCCTGTATATAGCCAATACAAACAAGAGTTGGTAAATCCAACTATCAAGGCATATAAAGACGAGTTGAATGGTAATCCAATCGTTGATGAAGTAGTAATGGGTAAGGTATCTGACGAACAAGCTAATTACAAGGGCAACTTGGTAGAGAACCCATGCAAACTATTCTCTGTAGCTCTTGGCGCTGAATTAGGCTACGAGTTCAAACTGAAGAATGGTCACTCGCTCGACTTGGGTGTATATGCAGACTACTCATTGATTAGCGCATATAAGGGAGCAGATGCTACTGGTAAGATCATCACTATCACTCCTCCATCTATCAATAGTGCTGCAGTCGTGGATGTACAACCAATATCTAGTGCATTCTCTAGCAAGTACGGTTTCCTAGATGCAGGTGTGAAGATTAGCTACAACTTCGATTGGGTAAAATAATCTGATCGCATATATACAAAAATACTGCCTGACAATTGTTAGGCAGTATTTTTTTGGGATTTATATACCTGTTGACAGCTACATGATATTCTTTGAGCGCCAAAGTGAGTTATTATCTCCCACTAATCTCACTGATCTTCACGAATTACCATAGATAAAATGTCAGTAGGTGCTTCGTGCCGTCCACTAAACTAGCGCTCCGCACTCTATTGTCTTCAACTTCCAAGGGTATACTAAAGATATACTAAGGGTATACAAAAATCAATTCTTATCCAACTGTTCGTACACAGAGTTTTTACTCTTGAATTCAGGTACGATATCTTTCATCTTTTGTACTACAGGAAATACTTTACCTGTCTTTGCTTCTTCTATCAAAGCTTGTATTTGTGTAGCCACTGTGTCAAAATCATATTCAAGCACCTTAGCTACAAGTATCTTCTGGTTGCTAGTTGGCAGGGTAATCTCTTTTTGATTCAGCAGCTCTTCGTAGAGTTTCTCTCCAGGGCGGAGTCCAGTGTAGGTGATTTCTATATCCTTGCCAGGTACATAACCTGCAAGGCGAATCATATTCTTTGCCAAGTCGGCTATGCGTACTGGATGACCCATGTCAAAGCAGAATATCTCGCCTCCTTCACCCAAGGTTGCAGCCTCCAATACGAGGCAACTAGCCTCTGGTATAGTCATAAAATAGCGGATGATATCTGGATGAGTGACCGTCACTGGGCCTCCCTCTGCAATCTGCTTCTTGAAGAATGGAACCACCGACCCATTACTACCCAACACATTGCCAAAACGAGTGGTGATAAATTTCGTGCAATTGGCATCCTTCTGTACTTGTTTTAGGAATAATGATTGTACGTATATCTCAGCAATACGTTTCGACGCACCCATCACATTGGTTGGATTGACCGCTTTGTCTGTGGATATCATCACAAAACGCTTGGCATTGTACTTGATTGCCATATCTGCCATGTTCTTTGTACCCAATACATTCGCCATTATGGCTTGGGTTGGAAAATCCTCCATCAGTGGTACATGCTTGTAGGCTGCCGCATGGAAAATGACAGTAGGATGGTATTCAGCAAATACCTCCTCTACCATATGAATATCTCGTACATCAGCAATAATAGGTACAAACTGCAGATGAGGATATTGCCTGCGCAAGTCTATTGTCAGATCGTGCAACGGAGATTCGGCTATCTCCATCAATATGATCGCAGTAGGCTTGAAATTAGCTATCTGTCGCACAATCTCGCTACCTATACTACCTGCACCACCCGTCACCAATACCACTTGGTTAGATAAGATAGCTCCTACATTATTCGTGTTGATATCAATAGCTGGACGCTCCAGCAAATCTTCCACTTGGATAGATTCGATTCGACCAATCTTACCGATCTCTGTGTTCTCATCTTGGTCAGGATCGTAGTTGGTAAAATATGGGGTAGTCAGGATACGGATATTATTTTCGATGAAGATAGAAAGATCTTGTAGCGGATTGATCTCTTTCATCTTAATTGGCGAGATGATCAAATTATGAATATCTTTTTCCTTCATCAAGGTAATCAGCTCATCATTAAGGTGATATACCTTCAACCCTAGAAGATTGTGGTGCATGTTATCCTTGGAGTCTGAAATAAATCCTACAGGGCGATACGTACTTTCCATATTGGATTGTAGCATCTTGGCGATAGATAATCCTGCGGACTTAGTGCCATAGATAAGTACTTTTTGCACCCCAGAACTACGATGGGATATATATTCAAAGATAGTCTTGATGGTCACTCGCCAACTAAAAAGCAGAGTGATACCAACAAAAATATAAATCAGCAATACAGTGGTTAAGAAAGGAGGCTCTCGGCCTGGAACCGCATATTTGACCACTAAGTTTGTCACAATCAATACGATACCTGTTGCACCTACTGACAAGGCCACCTTCATTGTATCAACAAATGTGGAATACCGTAGAATACCCGAATAGGTATGGAATACCCAGAAGAAGAAACATTGGGTCACTAGTACCAATCCTGTTTGCCACCACAGTGGTAGTGTGGTGGAGTTCTCCATCTTGAATCCTATAATACTATCGCCAATGTAGATGCTGATGACTAGTGCTACTAGTGCAATAAACAAATCCAGCAACAATACTCCCCAGCGTGGAAGATAACTGATGTTGGCCCAATGTGAAAAGAGATCTGTTTTCTTTAACTCGTTGATTTTCTCCATACTGTGTTAGTTTTCAATGGCTGATTTCATGGTATCTACTATATAGCGTATATCATCGTCGCTTACATACGGTCCTGCGGGTAAGCACATTCCTACCTTGAATATCGCTTCGCTTACCCCATTCACAAATGCAGGGGCATGCTTATATACGGGTTGCTTGTGCATCGGTTTCCATACGGGGCGTGCCTCGATCTTGGCAGCCAACATATACACACGCAGTGCCTCTACATTAGCGTTGGGTTGGCAATCTGTAGTAGCTGTATCTACTGCATGTATCACACCTGCAGCACCGCCCACGGCGCTAGTTATTACCTCTTTGTAGGCATTTTCTTGTCCCTTGATACGCAAGCTAGGATCCAATTCTATGGTGCACAACCAGAAGTTCGAATCATAATCTGCTGATGGCGCTTTGTGTACAGTTATCCCCTCTACATCTGCTAGCAATTCCTCGTACAAGGCTTGTACATGCTTATGATGTGCGATATGCTCGTTGGCTACAGCCATCTGCCCACGACCGATACCCGCACAGATATTCGACATGCGGTAGTTATATCCTATCTGCTCGTGCTGGTAGTATGGATAGGCTTCGCGGGCTTGTGTAGCATACCACATGATATTGTTCTTCGCTTCTGCATCGGGGCAAATCAGTGCACCGCCACCCGAGGTGGTAATCATCTTGTTGCCATTGAAGGAGAGTACTCCATAGCGGCCAAAAGTACCCAACATCTGAGACTTGTAGCACGAACCAAAGCCCTCTGCAGCATCCTCAATCACGGGGATATCATACTTCTGCGCTACTGCCATAATACGCTCGCAATCATATGGCATGCCATACAATGCTACCGGAATAATCGCTTTAGGTTTTTTACCTGTCTTTGCAATACGATCCTCTATGGCTTGCTCTAATAAGTCGGGATCCATATTCCATGTATCCTTCTCCGAGTCAATAAACACAGGTGTCGCGCCCAAATAAGTGATAGGGTGGGAAGAAGCACAGAAGGTGAACGACTGCACGCACACCTCGTCGCCTGCTTGTACACCACAAGCAATAAGCGCCATATGTACAGCTGCAGTACCCGAACAGAGGGCTACTACTTCTTTCTCGTTTCCGTGAAATTGCTTGAGGTCTTCTTCAAACGCATTCACATTGGGTCCCAGGGGCACTACCCAATTCGTGTCAAATGCTTCCTGGATATATTTTTGCTCCAATCCCTCCTCCGACATATGTGCCAAACAGAGGTATATCATCTTACGATTTTCTTTCATAACTTCTTTCCAAATGTAGAATCTTTAGAAGTGACCTAAAGATATAAAGCCTACAAAGGTACAGTTTTTTTTTTGATTATACAATAATCATTATACTTTTTGTAATAAAAATAAGCTATTACTTAATGTTTTAGCTAATGATTAGCTAATGATTAGTTAGTGATTAGTTAGTGATTAGTTAGTGATTGTGCTAATCTTACTGAATCTTTGAGCCATTTTTACTTCCTCCACACCAAACTTCCACTAGCTTGATGAGTCGCCAGTACCAACACTTCGGCAATTTGTACGTGCTCGGGAGCACTAGCTGCGTAATATACTACATCGGCAATATCATCGCCTGTCAGCGGTTTGATGCCTTGATATACTTTGTCTGCACGCTCTTTGTCGCCGCCAAAGCGAGTTACGCTGAAGTTCGTCTCTACCAATCCTGGTTTCACATTGGTCACACGCAAGGGTGTATCTACCAAGTCCATACGCAATCCATCGCTCAGCACTTTCACGGCGGCTTTCGTAGCGCAATACACGCTTCCGCCTGGGTACGCAGCATCGCCTGCCACCGAACCGATATTGATGATATGGCCTTTCCCGCGGGCAATCATACTTGGCACTACTAGGCGTGTAATCATCAGCAGGGCGGTGATATTGGTATCAATCATCGTGTCGTAATCTTCTTCCACACCGGCATATTCCTTGTCCATACCCAGGGCCAATCCTGCATTGTTCACTAGCACGTCGATGGCTTGATATCGCTCGGGTAGGGTCGTGATTGCCTCTGCAGCGGCCTTGCGGTCACGCACATCGAATGGCAATAGCATGATGTCTGTGCCATAGGTGGTTTCTAACTCTGTTTTGAGTGTTTGGAGTTTGTCCTCGCTACGCGCGTTTAATAATAAGGTGTAACCACCCTGAGCAAACTTGCGTGCACACGCGGCGCCAATGCCAGATGATGCTCCTGTGATAAATACGATTTTAGACATGATGTTGTTATTTGTTGGTATAATCGTTACTCAGGTTATTATTTACATAGTATCATTACTCAGTCCAACCGCCGCCGAGAGATTTGTAGAGCGTGATCATGGCAATGTACTCATCTCGGATGGCATTGGAGAGATCAATCTCTGCATTCAAATAACTACGTTGTGCGTCTAGGACATCCATATAACTGATATGGCCATTGATGTGCTGGAAGTTAGCTAATTCTACATACTTCAGTGATGCATCGTGCAAGTTCTGCATGAGCACTACTTTCTCACTAGCAGATGAATACCCCACCACAGCATTATTCACTTCTTGGAAACACTGTAGTACTTTTTTCTCATACTGATAGCGTTGAGCATCGTATGCCTTAACGGCTGCGTTGTAGCGAGCTTTGCGTTTGCCGAAAGAGAAGATAGGCGAGGTTAGTTCACCAATCATATATGTCCATGGAGCAGCTAAGAACCCTCTAAAAGCATCGTTCTCCAAACCACCTTGTAGGTTTATCGTAAAGCGTGGAAATCTATCTGCCCACGCTATTCCCGCACGAGCCATTGCTGCTTTGAGATTTTGTTCTTCAGCACGCATGTCGGGTCGGCGTTTGAGCAGATCGGATGGGAAACCGACAGCCAATTCTACTTGATTCTTTTGATAGGTACGTATATCAGATCGTTCAATAGCCATAGGCATTTGTCCTGTAAGCAAAGCAATATGGTTCTCTTTGCTCTCTATTTTACGTTGTAGGTCAGGGATAAGCGCAGCGGTACTGGCATACTCCACCTCTGCCTGTTGGTAAGGTATTTCGGAGGTGAGTCCTCCTTCAAAACGCAGTTTGGCCTTGTCGCGGTCTTCCTTACGTGTTTCTACTGTGCGCGTGATGATGCGTAGCTCATTGTCGAGTGCCATCAGTTCCACATATGCAGTTACTACTTCTGCCACTAATGTCATCTGCAAAGCGCGTTGCCCTTCTACACTTGCCAAGTATTTGGCCAGGGCTTCGCGATTGGCCCAACGTACTCTACCGAAGAAATCTACCTCCCAAGAGAGCGTTCCTACTGCAGCTACCTCAAGGTCATTGGCTGGCTTAGAATCGGTATGACGGGTGGTCTCGTAGTCAATATGTGTTTCCGCATTCAGCGATGGAAAGAAGTCTGCTTTCGCAACACGATGGAGTTTCTCCAACTCTTGCATGCGTGCTGCTGCGATTAGCAGATCCTTGTTATAGGTCAGCGTTTGTTCTACCAACGACTGCAAGAGAGTATCGGCAAAAATCTCCGACCAATGCAAGTCTGCCAGCGACATCGAGTCTGATGCGATAGTATCAATAATCTGCTCTGGTAAGGTGACTTGAGGTTCTACGCAATGCTTACGCAAGGAGCAACCTGTCAGACTGAGGACTACAAGAATAGATAGAATGACATAGCGGTTTGCTGTGTGATATAGTGTGGTAGGTCTCATTTTTTCTTTCTCCTATTTTTGAGGTACTCTTTCAACTTGTGAATACAAACGAAGAAGAAAGGCACTAATACTATTCCAACTGTGATAGCCACCAACATGCCGAAGAATACACCGATACCGATACTCTGACGGCTGGCAGAGCCAGGACCAGTAGCCCATACTAGCGGTAACATGCCCAATATAAAGGTCAGCGAGGTCATCACGATAGGGCGGAATCGTAGGGTAGCAGCGTGTATGGCTGCTTGTACTACCTCCACGCCATTCTGCACTTGCTCCTGTGCAAATTCTACGATAAGAATAGCATTTTTAGCCGCCAAACCAATGAGCATCACTAATCCGATTTGGAAATAAATATTATTCTCTATTCCGCAAATGGCTATACCAACGAAAGCACCCAAACAAGCAATAGGCAATGATAGCAGTACAGCCAATGGCACAGACCAACTCTCGTATTGAGCTGCTAAGAAAAGGAAGACAAAGAGAAATGCTAACAGGATGACTATACCTGTTTGTCCGCTCTGTTGCTTCTCTTGGAATGAGAATCCACTCCATTCCACACCTGCCTCTTGTGGTAATCGTTCGCGTACAATCTCCTCCAGCACATCCATCGCCTGTCCCGAACTATAGCCATTGGCGGCTTCGCCAGTGATTGAAGCGGCATAGTACATATTGAAGCGTTTGATAGTACCAGGACCTGTAGTATAGGTGGTCGTGCCGAGCGAAGTAATAGGTATCATTTGTCCACCATTGCCCTTCACGAAGTAGAGGTTCATATTATTGCGGTGTGCACGATAGCGCTCATCGGCTTGCAGATAGACGCGATAGACACGATTGAAAAGGTTGAAATCGTTGACATATACAGAGCCCGTGTAGGTCTTCATCGTGGTGAAGATATCTGCTACAGATACACCCATGAGTTTCGCCATATCACGATCCACATTGATATAGAGTTGAGGTATCTCATCCTGCATTGAGGAAGATACACGCGCCAACTCTTTGCGTTGCGAAGCATAATGTAGTAGAGTATCGGTGGCTGCTTGTAAGTCACCATAAGTCATATTTCCTTTGGCCTCAATAGCCATCTCAAAGCCGCCCGATGAGCCTAGTCCAGGGATTACAGGTGGAGAGTTGAGATAAACTTTTGCCTCTGGATATTGGCTTAAGTGCTCGCGTACAATCTCCATCGTCTGACTTAGGTCTTTCTCCTTGCGCTCGTCCCATGGGTGCATAATGACAGTGAGTTGGCTATGCGACTGGCTGGTACCTAATCTAGGACTGCTACCCGTCACATTTAGCACATGCTCCACATCGGGTAGAGTCATTAGGTACTCCATCGCGCGATTAGTCACTTCACGAGTACGCTCCAGCGATGCGCCTTCTGGTAACTCCAACTCTACTGTGAAATAGCCCTGATCTTCGCTCGGAATGAAACTCTGTGGAATAAACCGCATCATCACAAAGATGAGCACTATGCTGACAATATAGCCGCTGAAGATACGTTTGGGGTGCGCTACGGCACGGCGTATCATATTACCATACACCACATTACCTTTGTCCAACCAGCGGTTGATAGCACGGAAGAGTGCATTCTTTGGGGTTTCTAAATGTGCAGGGCGCAAGAATTTGGAGCACATAACAGGGCTTAATGTTAGCGCCACCACTGTGGAGATAATCACAGATACTGCAATGGTAATGGTAAACTGACGATAGAGCATGCCTGATATGCCCGATAAGAAACTCACAGGCACAAAGACGGCGCAGAGCACTAGCGAAGTGGCTATCAGTGCCCCACCGATATTACGCATCGCTTTTTTGGTGGCTTCATAGGGGGTGAGATGCTCAGTTCGCATCAACATATCCACACTCTCTACCACTACGATAGCGTCATCCACCACTGTGCCGATAGCCAGCACTAATCCCAAGAGCGTCAGCGTGTTGAGTGTGAACCCGAAAGCCAACATTACGCCGAAAGTACCTATCAGCGAGATAGGCACGGCGATAGCAGGAATTAGCGTAGCACGCCAACTTTGTAGTGAGAGGAATACCACCAAAATGACTAACAATAATGCTTCGAAAAGCGTCTTATATACCTCGTTGATAGACTGCGAGATATAATCGGTCATGTCAAATGGAATGTCGTATGTGATACCTTGAGGAAAACGTTTGCTGATTTCCTTCATGGTTTTCTTAACTTGTTTGGATACCTGCATGGCATTCATGCCTGGCAACATCTTGATTTCAAGCACAGCAGCGTTTTCACCATTGATACCACTCTCTGTGGTGTACGATTGTGCCTCTAATGCTACATCTGCCACATCGCGCAGACGCAGAATTGAACCATCGCTATTGGCTTTGATAACAATGTCCTCAAACTCGTTGATGTTCGATAATCGTCCGCGGGCTACAATAGGGATAGTGATATCGATGCCCTCCATCGGTTGCTGTCCCATTACACCAGCTGCCGACTCGCGGTTCTGCTCCTTGATGGCATTGGTCACATCCTGCACTGTCAATCCCATAGCTGCCAAACTCTCAGGACGAACTTTGATTTGCATGGCGTAGTAGCGACTACCTATATTAGACACTTGCCCCACACCATTCACACGGCGCAGCGCATCCAGCACATTCAGCGTAGCGTAGTTGCTCAAGTATATCTCATCAAACTTGGGGTCGTTGGACTTGAGCGTGATAGTCATCAGTTTGCTTGATGCTTGCTTGTCAATGGAAATACCATTTTGCACCACCTCTTGCGGTAGGCGGGCTTCGGCATCCTTCACCCGATTTTGCACCTCCACTGCTGCTAAGTCAGCATCGGTGTCAATGTCAAAAGTCAACGTGGCGGAGAATGTTCCATTGTTCGAACTGCGAGACTCCATATACAACATACCTGGTGTACCATTCAGCACCTGTTCAATAGGTGTAGCTACAGCTTGCGATACTGTTTCTGCACCTGCGCCAGGGTATGATGCCGACACTTTCACCACAGGAGGGACTATATTAGGGTATTGGTCAATAGGCAATAATGCCAAACCAATACATCCCACCAGCACAATGATGATGGAGATGACAGTAGAGAATATAGGTCTATCTATAAAAAAATCACTCTTCATCTGTAGTCTTGTTTACGATACTAACTTGCATACCATGTGAGAGTTTGTGGAATCCCTCCACGATAATCATCTCATCTCTACCTAATCCGCGCTCTACCACCACTTTGTTCGGAATTTCTGGGCCAAGTTCAATAAAACGCTTCTCCACGATATTATCTTGACGCACTACAAAGACATACGCACCGCCCTTCTCTATCACTAAGGCCTTTGTGGGAACTACGATAGCGTCTTCGCGCACATCCAATAGCAGTCTTACGCGAGTCAGCTGACCAGGCAGAAGGATATGATTGGGGTTAGGCATTTGCGCACGTACGGAGAAAGTTCCCGTGTTGGGATCTACCTGTGGGTCCGCAAAATCTACGATACCAATAAAGGGGTATTCGGTGTTATCTGCCAAAGTAATAGTGATATACGGATTCCAGCTACGCTCTTCTATTTTCTGTCCGAGATTTACATTACGCTCCTTGCTGCGCAAATAGTCCAGACCTGTCATACTGAAATTTACTTGCACGGTATCGCTATTCACGATAGTTGCCAAAAGCGATTTACCGCCAGGACCAACCAGCGTACCGATGTCGGCACTACTCTCGCTGATAAAGCCCGAGATAGGCGAACGCACAGTGGTATAACTAAGTGCAATCTCAGCTTGTACTAAGTCGGCTTCGCTCATGATTACTTCGGCTTTTGCGCTCTCATATGCAGCAATAGCATTATCAAGATCGAGTTTACTAGCTGCATTTTGTTCATACAGAGGTTGGATACGAGCTAAGTTACGCTCAGCCTTTTGTGCATTAGCTTGATCCTTATTGAGTTGCGCTTTCGCTTTCTCCACACGAGCACGGTAGAGTTTAGGGTCAATAGTGAAGAGAATATCATTCTTCTTCACATATCCACCTTCTGCAAAGTGCATACGCTCGAGGTATCCCTCCACGCGCGCGCGTACCTCTACATATTGCTTCGCGCGAATCTTACCCGTATATTCGCCATACACTTCCACATTCTGTAGTATGACTGGTTCTGCTTCCACAGTCGGATATACAGGTGCTTCGGGCTTGGGCCAACAGAGGAAGACAATGAGCCCAATCAGTAGAACAACGATGCCAATCAGTAAGTATATACTCCACTTAGGAAGTCCCTTAAATTGCTGTACTCCAGTAGTTATTTTATTTTTTACTTGCGAACCCGCATTCGCTAGGCGTTCGGTAGGAATATTAATTTGCATATTTGTAATCTTAATAAAATTCTCAATGATGTTATTTTAACCTACAAAATTACTACATTTTTTTTGTATATACAAGTTTGATACTATATTTTATACTATTTTTATATTACTCCTTGTATTATTCCTTCATCGCATTAAAAAGTCGCTCGCAAATTCCTCTCATTTGTTCTTTATCGTTTATGATGCTTCTGAGTGCAGTCAGCCCCTCTACATTGCGCTTCGAATGAAGCCAAAGGCGCATATATCCGCCTTCGGCATATTTCTCCAGCATATGTTCGTATGCCCGATTAAAGTGCCATTCGAAGTCGGCATCAGGATTCTGCTTCATACCAAACTGCAATGCACGTCTGAGTATTGTCTCTGGATCGATATGCCTGTCGGCTTCGGCTACGATGGCTCCATAGATAGTTCGTGGTGCATGCTTGCTGCTCGCACGATGGTCTTCCACCGCATCGCGCATGATCTCTCGTTGTTCGTCTGTGAAGAACTGTGGCAATATGGGGTCTGCCATCAGTATCTCCCCCGAATGGATATGATGCAACTCACGATTAACTTCCAATCCTAAATCGTGGAAGGCAGCAATCGTGTATGCCATATCTAGGTCAGCTCCATGTTCTTCGGCAAGCACCATACTCTCTTGAATCACACTCTCCGCATGATCTCTTTGGTGCCCCTTGTCAAACGCCGCATAGCGTGGAAGAATCTGTTGCTCAATATATTCGTGCAGTGTCATTACCTATATATGATTTTCCCAGCAAAGGTACAAAAAAAAATGTACATGCGCAAGAAAAATAACAATTATAATACAAAAAATAGAGGACTCTTTTCTGAGCCCTCTATCTTTATTTAAATCCTTCGGATTAACCACCGAAATTATCGAACATAATCATATCGTCCTCAACACCCAATGAGTGCAAGAGGTCAAGCACAGTCTTGGACATCATAGGAGGACCGCAGAGGTAGTACTCGATGTCCTCTGGAGCGTCGTGTTGCTTGAGGTAGGTGTCGCCCATCACTGGAGCAATGAAGCCAGGAGTGTATTTTACACCCAATGCATCTGCCTTTGGATCTGGACGGTCCAATGCCAAGTGGAAATGGAAGTTAGGATACTCCTTCTCCAATGCCAAGAAATCCTCCAAGAAGAATACCTCGTCAATAGCACGAGCACCATAGAAATAGTGCATCTCACGGTCGCGAGTGTGCAAGGTCTTCAACATGTGCATGATCTGTGCACGCAATGGAGCCATACCTGCACCACCACCTACCCAAATCATCTCGCGCTTGCTGTCGAAGATTGGGTGGAAGTCACCATAAGGACCTGACATAGTCACCTTATCACCTGGTTTGAGGTTGAAGATATAGGTAGAAGCAATACCACATGGTACATCCATGAAGCCAGGACCTTGCTCTTTTGGTTTGAATGGAGGAGTAGCGATACGCACGGTCAACGTGATGATATCACCCTCGTCTGGGTAGTTAGCCATAGAGTAAGCACGCACAGTTGCCTCGGTGTTCTTTTGTTTCAAATCAAACAAACCGAACTTCTCCCATGCTGGAACATACAAGTCGCCGATCAACTCACGGTCGTAGTCTGCATACTTGATATCGTACTCTGGGATAAGGATTTGTGCATACGAACCAGGAACGAAGTCCATGTGCTCGCCTGGAGGCAAAGCCACCTTGAACTCCTTGATGAAAGTAGCCACGTTGCGGTTGCTGATAACGGTGCACTCCCACTCCTTAACGCCGAGAACAGACTCGTCCATCTTGAGTTGCATGTCACCTTTGACTTTCACTTGGCAACCGAGACGCCAGTGGTCTTTTTGTTGTTTGCGGGTGAAGTGAACGGTCTCGGTAGGGAGGATCTCGCCACCACCTTCGAGCACTTGGCACTTACATTGACCGCACGAACCTTTACCACCACAAGCAGATGGCAAGTGTACACCTGCCTCGCCCATAGCGCCGAGCAATGTGCCACCAGCTGGCACATGGTACTCTTTGTCGCCGTTGATAACCACTTTCACATCACCTGATGGTACCAAGTATTTCTTAGCCACCAAGAGGACAATGACCAGCAGCAGAATCACTGCCAAAAATACGCCTACTGCGTAAAGAATAGCTGTAATATTCATAATTCTGTCCTCCTTTATTAGATGTTCAAACCACTAAAACACATAAATGCCATAGCCATCAAGCCTACTACGATGAAGGTGATACCCAAGCCCTGTAAAGGACGAGGAACATCGTTGTACTCCATCTTCTCGCGGATACCTGCGAGGCAGACAATAGCCATCAACCATCCAATACCTGAACCACCAGCATAAGCAAACGCGTCACCGAGGTTAGCGATAGCTTTCACGTTCTCTGGCTCAAGCAAGATACGTTGTTGCATGAAGAGCGCACCACCCATGATTGCGCAGTTTACAGCAATCAAAGGCAAGAAAATACCGAGCGAAGCATAGAGCGATGGAGAGAACTTCTCCACGATCATCTCTACGAGTTGCACGATAGCTGCAATCACCGCGATAAAGAGGATGAAAGACAAGTAACCCAAGCCGAGTGGATTGAGCACATGCACTTGCAGCAGATAGTTAACTGGCAATGTGATGAGCAACACGAAGGTTACTGCCACACCCAAGCCAGCACTCGTTTTTACATTCTTGGACACAGCCAAGTACGAACACATACCCAAGAAGTATGCGAAGATCATGTTGTCAGCAAAAATGCTGCGAACAAAAAGACTTATTGCGTGTTCCATATTACTTTAACTCCTTATTATAGCCGCGATGCGCCCAGATGATACATCCTACGAGAATCAACGCCATAGCTGGCATCATCATCATACCGCAGTTTTCATAAAATCCACCATTAGCTACATACCAACTCTCTGGTATGATACGGAAGCCGAGTAAAGTGCCCGCACCCAACAACTCACGGAAGAATGCCACAATCACAAGGATGATAGCATAGCCGAAACCGTTGCCAAGACCATCGAGGAAAGAATCCCATACCTTGTTGGTCATAGCGAAAGCCTCCAAACGACCCATGAGAATACAGTTGGTAATAATCAATCCGATATACACGCTCAATTGCATTGCCACATCATAAGCAAAAGCTTTCAATACCTCGCTTACGAGGGTTACCAACGCAGCTACTACCACCAATTGGATGATGATACGAATACGCATTGGAACGGTGTTACGAATCAATGAGATAATCACGTTAGCCATAGCCACGATGATAGTAACGGCAATACCCATTACCAATGCTGGCTTAAGCTGAACGGTAACAGCGAGTGCAGAGCAAATACCCAACACTTGAACAACCACAGGGTTGTTGATGTTCAGAGGACCAAATAGCACCTCTTTCGTTTTTTGTGATAAAAATGCCATAATTACTCCTCCGATTTCTTAGTTGTTATTACAATAGCTCCATCTTTGGCTGCTTCACCATAGGTAGCAACTGCAGTAGAGTCCTTCAACACGGTAATCTGCTCAATGGTAGCAGGATCAATAGCTTCAAGTTCGCCCTCGTAAACTTCTCCGTCCAAAAGAACAAAAGCAGTTTTAACATATACATTAGAATCCTCATTTAAGAACTCAGCATACTCAGCAAGGTTGGTAGCAATCATGGTGCTAACGCCGTCGCAAGTGATAGTAGCACCAGAGAGTGCATCTACTTGCTCTTGGCCTTCCGCCATCTTACCTGCCTTGAGGACAGCTACAGATACTACTTCGCCAGCCGCATTGCGGATGTGCTTGCCGATGAATTGGTTGCGGAACTTCTCGGTTACGATCTCGCCACCAAGACCTGGAGTCTCACTTTCGTGGTTGAAGTTCACACCATAGATAGTGTTCTTATCTGCATCCAATGCCAAGTAACCACCAATACCGCCCCAAAGACCAGCACCGTGGAGTTTCAATACATACTTGGTATTACCCTCGATGTTAGCTACGAAGACAGGTGCACCGTTTACATCAATGGTGTCATTTACCAAAGAGGTGAAGAGCGCAGCAGGATCGGTGTTGTCGTAGTTTTGGTTGAGTGCCACCAAGATTTGCTTTTGTTGGTCAAGCAAACGGTTAGCCTCTTGACGAGGGCTGAGCACTTGGCTTACCAATGCGAGCAATACAGCCACGATAACTACGATGATAGAAGCGTAGATGATGGTGTACACATTGCTATTGGTGTCCAAACCTTTTTTCTTCTCTTCTACAAAGACGCCAGATTGTTTGCATTGTGGGCAAACCTCAGGTGCCTTATCGCCGTTGTGAACATAGCCACAAACGGAACATACAAATTTCTTCTGTGCCATATTCATTAGTTTTTAGCGCGTTTCATACGTTTTTTGATATTCACTTGCACTACGCACCAGTCGATGAGTGGAGCAAAAGCGTTCATGAGGAGGATTGCCAACATCATACCCTCTGGATAACCAGGGTTGAGAACGCGGATCACCACAGCCATGAAACCGATCAATGCACCATAAATCCACTTACCGCACTCGGTACGAGCAGAGGTAACAGGGTCAGTAGCCATAAACACAGCACCGAACATGAAACCACCTGTAACGAGGTGCATGTACCATGGGTAGTTAGCAGCAGCAGTCTCTGCGCCAAACTCATTGAAGAGCCAAGCGGTGAGTGCACCACCTGCGAAGATGCTGAGCATTGTCTTCCAGCTTGCTACGCCAGTCACGATGAGCAACACAGCACCGAGCAAGATAGCCCAGCAGCAAGTCTCACCAATAGAACCTGGGATAAGACCATTGAAAGCGGTCCAGAAGTCCACTGGCATGAGGTTAGCTTCGGTAGAAGTAGCGATTTGGGTGAGTGGAGTAGCACCAGAGAAACCGTCAACGAGGGTTTGTCCGTTGTCCCAACCCCAAGTACCTTCGGTACGAACGAAGCACTTGTCGCCAGTCATATGGGTAGGATAAGCAAAGAAGAGGAACGCGCGCGCGATGAGAGCCACGTTGAAGATGTTGTAACCGGTACCACCGAAGATCTCCTTAGCGAAGATTACTGCGAAGGCAGTAGCTACAGCAACCATCCAAAGAGGGGTGTTGATTGGCACGATCAGTGGAATAATCATACCAGAAACGAGGAAGCCCTCTTGAATCTCTTCTTTCTTCCATTGTGCTACGGTGAACTCGATGCCGAGACCAGTTACGTAGCTAACGATGATATATGGCAATACAGCCAATGCACCAAACGCAAATGCCTTCCAGAACAATGCGCAGGTCATAGCACCACGCACCAACTCGCCTGTAGCCAGGAAGTGTTGGTAACCTACGTTGAACATACCGAAGAGCAATGCAGGTATCAATGCCAATACCACAATAATCATGGTTCGCTTGCTATCTGCACCATCGTGGATTTGCGAACCAATGCGCTTAGCTGTTGAACTAGGTGTAAAGAGGAATGTCTCAAAACCATCGAACAACGAGTGCAGCGCGGACAACTTGCCACCCTCTGAGAAGGTAGGGCGAAGTTTCTCTACTATGTTATGTAATTTCTTTAGCATCACTCAATCTCCTTTTTTAAGTTATCCAATGCGGCACGAACGATTGCCTGAAGTGGCATCTTACTTGTACAAACATACTCGCAAAGCGCAAAGTCCTCTGGTGCTACTTCGTATGCACCTAGTTGCTCCATGCTGTCGAGATTACCAGCAATCATTGCCTTAATCAAATACTCAGGATAGATATCCATAGGGAATACTTTGTCGTACTCACCGCTCACGATGATTGCGCGGCGACCACCTTTCAATCGAGCATCCCAGTTGTATTTCTTCTTGCCGAAGAGCCATTCCATGAGTCCACAGTTGATCATTTTAGCTGGATCTGCGTTGCCGACGTTGAAGTCGTTGAAACGAGGCATGATCCATCCCATGAACTCGTGGGTGTCGTTTCCTTCAGCGAGTACAGTGTATTGGTTGTCGTAGATACTTACCATCTCTTCCATACCTACTTGATGACCTGAGAGGACGTTGCCTGCTACGAGACGAGCGGCACAACCTTTATGTACATTGCTGGTGAAGACAGCGCTGAGTGGCATGCCTGGCAACACGTTGTAGTATTGTGCACCGCTGGCGAGAGGGCCTGTGAGCGCCACTTTCTTTTGCATGTCCACGATACCCTTGGTAAAGAGGCGACCGATGAGAGCGAGGTCTTGGATGTTGATGGTCCAAACTGTCTCGCCCTTAGCGATAGGCGCTACGTGGTTGATTTGTACACCTACGTTGCCTGCTGGGTGAGGACCTTTCACTTCGTACTTCTCGCAGTTGTTGAGGCCGCGGAAAGCAGGAGCGGTAGCACCTGCCTTGATACCTACGTACACTGGTGCGATGGTAGCAAGGGCGTTCACGGCTGCTTGCAAGAGAGCACCTTGACCGCTGAGCACCCACTCGTAGTTTGGCGCTGCAGGAGCACTGTCGAAGGTTGAGATGAAGATGGCCTTAGGTTGCTTGCTAGGGAGAGCAATGCAGTCGTAAGGACGTTGCTTGATGAGTGCCCAGAGACCTGATTTGAGCAGGAGCGCCTTAGCGTCCTCTTTTAGGTCAAAGCTCTCATACGCAATCGTAGCATCGGCTTCGATGTCGATGGACATCACCTTGCGGCGCTCGCCACGTACAATGGCTACCACTTTACCGCTAACAGGCGATGTGAAGAGCATCTCAGCAAATGCCTTGTCGTGGAAGAGGGGAGTACCCGCCTTCACGCTGTCGCCTTCGCGGACCAATAGTTTTGGGGTCACGCCAGCGAAATGGTCTGGTACGATGTGGAACACTGCAGGACGATTCACACTACCAAGTGTGAGGGCTGCTGCTCCATCAAATGGGATGTCCAAACCACGTTTCAGTTGGATTTGTTGCATGATGTTAATTGTTTTATTGTTAGTTTACTTGTTTTGCCGTTCTAAAAGCGTGCAAAGTTACTGCTTTTTTTTGATATATACAAATTTATTTGTACCTTAACAAAATTTTAATAAAAAAAATGCCATCTCTATTGCTCAAATGGCATACTTGCCTAACCTGCTATATGTGAGTTATGATGAAAAAAAGAAGTAAAAAAGAAAATAGCAAGTATCGTTAAGTTCATATATGATATGGATATGAATAGAAAACAAAAATAGTGAATGATTTCCAATAAAAGATTAAATTGAGGTTGTTAAAATGAGGAGAGTTGGAAAGGAATACTTTTAATAGTTTTTAACATTTCGTGCAGTATAAGAGGATATGTTACATTATTACACTATTACAATAAAAAAAGAGTCGAATGGTATATATCGCATAAAAAATAATATTATATATTCATATATAATTATTATCTACCCCTGTATCCCCTAAAAAATCATCGTTTTTTTGAAAAGTATAATAAAGTAATTTTGTGGTATGAAAAATGATTTCGCTCATAAATTGTTGTAATAGTGTAATAGCGTAATATTTGGATGTGTTAAAAAAGTTTAATTATTGCACAAAGTAAACTTTTTGTTACCCGAACGCATATGATTGTATTTGAGCAAGCTCACACAACCATATGCATTCTGGTAAAATAGATAAATCTATTTGAAATATTCGCTGATTATGTATGAGCTATCTTCGGGGTATCTTCGGGGTATCTTCGGGATAAGGGCAAAGACATAATCACCTAATTTTAGGCAAAGACATTGTGTTTGTTAACACGCAAAATTGCATTTGTTAACATGGTCAAAAAATATCACACTGATTAACAGCATGATACGTCCCATTTTGTTAACACAGTCAGAGGAAATTGCTAACACAACAATGTAAAAAACTTGTCACAAGTTCACTTTTTAGTGCTCGTTGCTTGCGTATGTGCGTATTTTTTTGTACCTTTGCGCGGTTTTATATGAAATATAATATAGCAATGAAAAATAGACTGTTTTTAGCAATCATAGTGCTGGCGGCGAGCGTGGGGCTTCGCGCTGAGCAAACAAACGAGATGATGCATATCCTGAAAGGTGGATATGACGCAAAGGTGATGACGCAAGCCGAGATGGATAGTGTACTGGGCAATGGGCAATTGGCTATTGGTAATGGGCGATATAAGTTGGAATATAAGAATAAGCAGCAACTGTTTCGTCATTCGTTTTTGGCAGACTACTACCTAGTGGATACGCAAAAGGGCGATACGATTGCGCTGTGCGATGAGCCCGTGCGCGATGCGGTGATGTCGGCGAATGGTAAGTATGTGGTATATGCCAAAGCAGATAATAACCTATATATCTATAAGATTGACTTCAAGACCGAGGTGGCAGTGACCGATTCGCACGACGAAGGCGACCTGATGGATGTGGAAGAGCGCCCCAATACGCAAATCTTCAATGGCGTGACGGATTGGCTATACGAGGAGGAGTTTGGAACAACAGCACTCTTCGCCTTGTCGCCCGATAGCAAATATCTGGCATTTGTGCGCTTGGATGAGAAAGAGGTGCCTACGTTTGAGTGGCAGACTTTTTTAGGCGAAGAGGCGAAAGGGACAGAGTTGTATCCAGAATTGCATAGTTTGCGTTATCCGAAGGCGGGGGAGAAGAATGCGGTAGCAAGTTTGTGCGTATATGACCTATATTATAAGACCACTAAAACGGTTGATTTGCCTATCAAAGAGGAGGATTATATTCCTCGTCTGATGTGGCGTGGTGATGCCGCGACAGGCGGTGAGATTGTGGCGTTGACTCTGAATCGTGATCAGACAGAGATGGCAGTATATACGATAAATCCGAAGTCCACTGTAGCGCATCCATTTTATAGAGAGGGTAGTGAGAAATATTATGTGGATTATCAGCTCTTCGACGAGTGGAAATGGTTGAGTGATGGTCGAGTAGTAGTTTTGAGCGAGAAAGAGGGATATAACCAAGCATATATGTATTCATCGCAAGGAATAGAGCAAAAGAAATTGACCAAAGAAGAGCGCGATGTGATGAGGGTGTATGGTTATGACGAGAAGTCGCAAGTGCTATATTATCAGGCTGCTCCTACTCCTATGACGCGCCATGCGTATGCTCTGAATACAAAGAAAGGTGCGACCATGCAACTCACTCAAGGCGAAGGTACGCATACGTTGACTTTTTCGGACAATTTAAAACGCTATATCGACTGTTATCAGAGCGTCAACACTCCAGAGACCTATACCCTGTATAAGGCCGTGGGCAATGGACACTGGGCGAAGGAAAAAGTGGTGCAGGATAACGATTCGGTATTGAAAGCATGGCAGTCGAATGGACTATCCAGCAAGGAGTTTTTTACGATTACCACTGAGCGTGGCGATGTGTTGAACGCATGGCGCATCTTGCCAGCGAACTTCAATGCGGCTAAGAAATATCCTGTAGTCATGATGCAGTACAGCGGTCCAGCTAGTCAGCGTGTGACCGATACATGGCGCAAGCGCTTTGGACATTATTTGGCATCGCAGGGATATGTGGTGGTGTGCGTGGATGGCCGTGGCACGAATGCGCGTGGCAGAGACTGGCGCAATGCTACCTATATGCAGTTGGGCGTGAAGGAGGCTGAGGATCAGATCAGTGCAGCAAAATACTTGAAGACATTGCCATATGTGGATGCCAATCGCATGGCCATCTGTGGTTGGAGTTATGGTGGGTATGAGACGCTGATGTGTTTGAGCAAACAGGCTGAGTTGGTGTGGAAATGTGGTATTGCTATCGCGCCCGTGACGAGTTGGCGATTGTATGACTCGGCATATACGGAGCGCTATATGCGTCGTCCGCAGGTGAATGAGTTTGGCTATGCGAAAGCCGATGTGATGCAGCTGGCGAATGACCTTAAGGGTAATCTTCTATTGGTGCATGGATTGGCGGATGATAATGTGCATGCCCAACAGTCGTGGCTATATGTAGATGCTCTTGTGCAAGCAGGCAAGCAATTTGAGATGCAAATGTATGTGGACGATAATCATTTCCTGAGAAATGGAAATAATTATGAGCATTTGCATAAGCGTATTATGCTATTTTTAGAGAAAAATTTATAAACAATTAAAATCTAATTATTATGACAAACAAAAAAACAAACATCTTACCCATCGTGGTAATGTTTTTATTGTTCTTTATGATTGCATTCGTAACGAACTTTGCTGGTTCAATGGGTGTGATTGTGAAGAATCAATTTGGAGCAAGCAGTGCTATGGCACAGTTAGGAACCTTGGCTAACTTCATCGCTTATGCAGTGATGGGTGTGCCTGCTGGTTTGATCTTAAAACGCAAGGGGTATAAGTTTACCTCTTTGTTGGCTGTATCGGTCGGTTTTGTCGGTGTAGGTGTACAATGGTTGAGCGGCTATGCTGAGAGTTTTGGAGTATATGTATTGGGTGCTTTCATCGCAGGTTTCTCGATGTGTCTGCTCAATATCGTGGTGAACCCTATGCTCAATACCCTTGGTGGTGGTGGCAAACGCGGTAATCAGTTGATTCAATTTGGTGGTTCTTGTAACTCCATAGGTGGAACCTTAGCGCCAATTATTTTGGGTTACCTAATAGGTGGTTCTGCTGCTACGGCACAAGTGGGCGATGCTGCTCCAGCTATGTTGGCAGCCATGCTCATCTTCTTGCTTGCATTTGTGATTATCTCACTGACAAAGATCCCAGAACCACATATTGAAACAGCAGAGCAACGTGCTGCTGCCAAATCACAAAAGAGCAAATATAGTCCACTCTCATTCCGTCATTTTGTGTTGGGCGCTGTGGCAATCTTCTTCTATGTAGGTGTAGAGGTAGGTATACCTAATACCGCCAACTTATATATGTCTGCTAACCCTGCAGTAGGTCCAGCTATCGCGGGTACCGTTGTTGGATTATATTGGTTGATGATGATGTTCGGACGTTTGCTAGGCGGTGCCATAGGTGGCAAGGTTAGTAGCAAGGCGATGCTGGTGGCAGTTTCTTCATTGGCAATAGCCATGTTGGTATGTGTAATGTTTTTCCCAGAGACATGGGTGGTGACTTTCAAGGGTATCGAGTTGCCAGTGAGCATGATTCTCATGTTCCTATGCGGTCTCATGACCAGCGTGATGTGGGGTGCTATCTTTAACCTCGCTGCTGAGGGATTAGGCAAATATACACCGGCGGCAAGTGGTATTTTCATGGCATTGGTTTGTGGTGGCGGTATCTTACCTTTCTTCCAAAACCTTTTGGCTGATCATACCAACTACCTCATTTCATATATCGTGCCTATCGCAGGTTTGCTCTACATCCTCTTCTATGCCCTCATTGGTAGCAAGAACGTAAACAAAGATATTCCTACAGAATAAATTTAATATGGAAAGTTTAATTATTTAAAGAAAAAATATTATGCAAAAGAAACCTTATGTACTTGGCCTTGATATGGGTGGAACGAACTCCGTATTAGGCGTAGTAGATGCACGTGGTCACGTATTGGCACGTACATCAATCAAAACTCAAGCATTTCCTGATATCAATGATTATGTAAATGCATTGTATGAAGAAGCTATCAAGATTGTTGATTCTGTAGGTGGTATGGATCTCATCCGCGGTATTGGTGCGGGTGTACCAAACGGCAACTACTATACTGGTATGATTGAAGGCGCAATGAACTTGCCATGGCAATCTATACCATTCGCACAACTCATGACCGATCGCTTCGGTATTCCATGTAAGATTACCAACGATGCCAATGCAGCAGCTATGGGCGAGATGACTTATGGTGCGGCTAAAGGTATGAAGAACTTCATCATGATTACCCTCGGTACAGGTGTAGGTTCGGGTATCGTAGTAGATGGCAAAGTGGTGTATGGCCACGACGGATTTGCTGGTGAATTGGGGCACACTTGCGCTGTGCGGGGCGAAGAAGGTCGTCCATGCAACTGCGGCAAGAAGGGTTGCCTTGAAGCGTATGCTTCGGCTACTGGTGTAGCTCGTACTGCTAAAGAGATTATCTCTTCTACCACCAAAGAAACTGTTTTGCGCAATCTCAACATCGATGCCATAACCTCTAAAGATGTATATGATGCAGCCGAGCAGGGCGATGAGGTAGCAAAAGAGATTTTTGACTTTACAGGTACAATTCTTGGTCAACAATTGGCTGATTTTATTGCTTTTAGCGCACCAGAAGCTATTGTGATGTTTGGTGGTTTGACTAAGTCTGGCCATTGGATCAAAGACCCTGTAGAGAAAGCAATGAACGAGAATGTGCTACCATTGTGGCGCGGCAAGGTACAAGTCTTGTTCTCTGACTTGAAAGAAGCTGATGCCGCAGTGTTGGGTGCTTCTGCATTGGCTTGGGGAGATTGATAACTAGGGTGAGTTTATCATTGCTATATCAATTCCCAACGTGGTTACAACGCCTCTACAGAGGAGTTGTATGGCGAATGGATTCATCATCGAAGGTGGTATATCTCACCTTCGATGATGGTCCGATACCCGAATGCACACCAGAAGTCCTAGATATATTGGCGAAGTATGGTGTGAAGGCGACTTTTTTTATGGTGGCAGAGAATGCTGAGCGTTACCCCGACTTGCTGATGCGCGTCCGCGCCGAGGGTCATACGATAGGCAACCATACCTACCATCATATGCGCGGACATCAGTCGTGCACAAAGAAGTATGTGGCAGATGCGCTTCGCGGAGAGGGCGTATTGGCTACCAAATTATTTCGCCCTCCGCATGGCAGAATGCGCTTCTCACAAAAGAAAGCCCTCTTAGCAGAGGGATTTAGCATCTATCTGTGGGATGTGCTGACGCATGATTATAATCCACGCTATTCCGTGGAGAAGATGCTGTCGGTGGTAAAGCGCTACACACGCAATGGTAGTATCATCATCATGCACGATTCAATAAAATCACGAGATAGAATGCTAGAAGCATTACCGTTAATTATTGACTGGTTGCAGCAAGAGGGATATAGGATTGAGGCGCTAGATCCGTCGGTATAGAGTTTTAATAATTAGAAGTGAAAAGTTATATATATATAGTAGTTGCTATGATGCTACTGATGGCATCATGTGCTAATCGTGGACAAGGACCACAAGGCGGACCACGTGATACGATTCCACCTAAGGTGGTGAAGGAAGTGCCAGCGAATGGCGTGCTGATGTTTCATGGTAAGAAAGTGGAGATCACGTTTGATGAGTATATTCAATTAGACGATGTGCAGAATAATGTACTATTATCTCCTCCACAACAGAAAACGCCTGAGGTGAAGGCCATAGGTAAGACGATATCGGTGGTTTTTCAAGAAGAACTGCAGGATTCGACTACGTATACCATTAATTTTGGTGCTGCGATATGCGACTACAACGAGAAGACCCCTCTAGAGGGTTACGTGTTTGCTTTCTCCACGGGCGATCATATAGATTCGTTGGCTATCTCTGGCCATGTGTATGATGCTGCTACGTTGAATCCTATGCCTGCCGTATTGGTTGGTATCCATCGTAGTATGGAAGATTCTGCTCTGAGTACGTTGCCATTTGCGCGTGTGACACGCACCGACTTAGAGGGAAAGTTCACAATTCATAATATACAACCCGGTAGTTATCGCCTCTATGCGCTGAACGATATCAGCCGTGATTACCTATATCAACCAGGCGAGGCATTGGCCTTTTATGATTCAATCATCATGCCTACTTTTGAGGTGGAAATGCATACTGATACGATTTGGTATGACACGTTGGGAGTGGACGAAATGACAGGTGATACATTGTTTACACGATTAGTGGATTCTACATATGTACATGCTGTTACTCATTTTTATCCTGATTCGTTGCTGTTGTGGTACTTTGAGGAAGATAAGCAGCGTCATTACTTCCAAGGTGTTCACCGTGACGAGCAACATGCTTTCAGCTTGATTTTTTCTGCACCTCAAGACTCGTTACCTGTGATTCGTGCTTTGCGACCAAGTGAGGTAGATAGCACAATGAGTGATTCTGCGTGGGTTAACTTTGTGGATTATAGCATATTACAATCGTCGAAATACAATGACACCATAACATATTGGCTTACTGATTCGTTGGCAATAGGTATGGATAGTATCTATATGCAAATGCAGTATATGGTAACCGACTCCTTGTATAACATGATTCCACAAACCGATACCATCTTAGCGGTGTATCGTCGTCCGCGCATGTCTGATAAGGCACGTGAGGCTTATGAGCGTAAGAGAAAGGAACGCAAGTTAGAATTAAAAACGAACGGATCGTCATCGTTCGATATTTTTGATACTATTCGTGTCAGGTCCGCTTTCCCGTTGGATTCGGTAGATGATATGCTTTTCCACCTTTCGCATAAGGTAGATACAGCCTTTAAGCCAGTGCCATTTAAAATACAAAAGTCAGATACATTGGCAATGACACTATATGTGATAGCCCAATTAAAACCCGAAGAATCATATCGATTGAAAATTGATTCTGCTGCATGTAAAGATATTTATGGTGTATGCAATGATAGTTTGCAGCAGAATATTAAACTAAAATCGAAGAATGATTATTCATCGTTGCGTGTGAAAATGCTACAATGGGATGCTCGTGCGCGTATTCAATTGATGGGCGAGAAGGATGAGGTGCTCAAGGAATTACCTGCACATGCAGAGGGAGCATTATTCGAATATCTCAAGCCAACCACATATTATCTGCGTCTTTATATCGATGAGAATGGCGACGGCAAATGGACAACAGGTGATTGGCTGCAGAAACGTCAACCAGAACCGATTTATTATTATCCCAAGAAGCTCAAGCTACGTGCTAACTGGGATTTTGAAGAGCAGTTTGACCATCTTGCTCTTCCCCAAATCAACTCTAAGCCTAAAGCTTTGAGAGAAAAGAAGTCTAATAAAAAAAGAAGATAAATTATTCGTAGATGCTAAAGATCGCCTCCGATCGTTCGATGTGGCTATTTCTCGTAACGGGATTACTGGTGCAGATTATTACGTTTTGCGCCGTACCCCATAATCCATGGGCAATGGTCAGTGGAATGCTGGGTATTTGTTCGGTTGTCCTGGGGGCAAAAGGCAATATCCTTACATTTTTCTTTGGTTTTGCTCAAGTAGGCACATATACGTATCTTTGTTGTGTAGAGCATTTTTATGCAGAGATCGCCATCAATATCTACTATTTTTTCACAATGATATATGGTGTTTATTGTTGGCGTAGACGTTTGAAAAATAGTACCCTACAGGTGCAGACTCGCCGATTGTCGCGTAGGATATTTCCTTTGTTGACAGTGGCGATTGTAGTATTGTCGATATTTGTGGGATGGCTATTGAGTAGATATACAGATGATCCGCAACCTTATCTGGATGCAATGACTACGGTGCCTGCTATTGCCGCTCAAATACTGATGGTGATGGCGTACCGCGAGCAATGGTACCTATGGTTGATGGTGGATGTGCTAGCGCTGGTGATGTGGGTGCGTGCTGAAAACTACTGCATGGCTGCACAGTATGCCTTCTGGTGTGCCAACTGCGTATATGGCTATATACAATGGACTAAATCGTTGGAAAAGACGAAGTGATTCTAGGCTTATTGTCTTGGCTTAAATTCTAAATTCTTTAATCTGCCAATAATCTGCGGAAGTAACTTTTTCTCCTCTTGTTGCACCCGTAGCGCCAGAGTCTCAGGCGTGTCGCTAGCTTGTACGCTCACTATGGATTGGGCGATGATTCTACCACCATCTACTTCTGCACTCACGTAATGCACAGTGCATCCAGCCTCCTTGTCGCCCGCTGCCAATACAGACTCTTGCACACGTGTACCATACATGCCTTTACCGCCATGCTTGGGCAATAGAGATGGGTGGATATTGATGATCTTTTCTTCCCAAGTTTCGCATATCCAATGTGGGATGATTGCCAAAAATCCTGCCAATACAATAAGTTGGATATCATGAGCGCGAAGTGAGTCATTGATCGCGTTCCAGTCCTTGGTTTGTAGGGTAGGGATATTCGCTGTTGTAGCTCGCTCTGCAGCCATACACTCGCGATTTACCACTACCAAGGCCACGCGATAGCCATATCTTTCTTGGCTATCTATCAATGTCTGCAAGGTGGTACCTGCACCCGATGCAAAGACTGCTATTTGGAATGCGTCATTCATCTAATGTCCTCTTACGAACACGCCTTCGGCTTGATTTTCAACAAAACAGCATTCGTCCGAATGCTCTTCGGCGAATGCTGTCTGTTGTTCGTGTATGTATTCCTCGTATGTCATTAACGGAGTTTAGCAGCGAACTTCTCCTCGAAGGTTTTCTGCAATTTAGCCATGATAGCCTCAATTTGCTTGTCTTTGAGGGTGTTTTCAGTGTCTTGGAGGATGAAGGAGAGTGCATAACTCTTCTTGCCTGCCTCAAGGTTCTTGCCTTCGTATACGTCAAAGAGCGTCACTTGTTTGAGGAGTTTCTTCTCGGTAGCCATAGCTGCTGCAGCCAAATCGGCAAACTTAACCGACTTATCCACCAGCAATGCCAAGTCGCGCTTCACTTCTGGATATTTAGGAAGATCGTTGATAACAGGTTTGTATTGTTTGTGCAAACGAAGCACCATGTTCCAATCTAAATCTGCGTAATATACAGGGTTGTCAATATCAAACGCTTTGAGCTGTTTCTTGGCCACGATAGCCATCACACCAATCTGTTTGCCATTAGGAGCGAGAATAGCCATACCGTCCTCATACAACTCGTTGGCTGTCAGTGGGGCTAGTTTGTAGGCAACACCCAAACGGCGAAGTACGTTAGCCACGTAGGCATGTAGTTGATAGAAGCTGGTCTTCTCCTCTTTTAGCACCCATGATTGAGCTGTCTTGTTACCGGTTAGCCATAATGCCAAGTGTGGCTCCTCGCTGTAAGCATAGAGCGGATCATATACCCAATGTGGGTCTTTGGCTTGGCGGCTGGCAATCTTCTCCGCGTCGTAATGATAGCAATTGCCAAATTCATAGAACTTCAGATCTGCATTCTTGCGATTCGCATTGCGCTGAATACTTTCCAAACCACCAAACAGCAATGTCTGACGCATCACACCCAGGTCTTGGCTCAACGGATTCATAATCTTCACGCAACTAGCCAATGGATAGGCCTCCAATGCCTCGTAATAACTCATCTTGGTGAGCGAGTTGTTCAATATTTCATTGAAACCTTGAGCAGTTAGTTGCTCAGAGATACGGATTTGTACCGCTACTGGGTTTGGCTTTTGGCTGTAACTTAGGCTAGTGTTGAGTTTCTCAGGGAACTCCACATTATTAAAGCCATAGATACGCAAGATATCTTCCACCACATCGCATTCGCGTTGTACATCCACCCGATAGCGAGGAACGCCAATGCTCCATACATTGCTATTCTTGCTATATATTTCCACTTCGAGTGCTTTGAGGATGGTCTCGATCTTCTCCTCGCCGATCTCCTTGCCGATGAGGGCGTTGGTGCGGTCGATATTCAATTCCACTGGGAATGGCTCAAAAGCTGTTTGCCCTTGGTCTGTGATTTCCATTGCTATCTCGCCACCAGCTACCTCTTGGATGAGCAATGCGCAGCGCTTCAATACATACAAGGTGTTGTTAGGATCGCAACCACGCTCGTAGCGGAAACTAGCGTCGGTGGACAACTGATGACGGCGTGCAGTCTTTCGGATGCTGACTGGGTCGAAGTATGCACTCTCAAGGAAGACATTGGTTGTTTGCTCACTGATACCGGAGTCTTGGCCACCAAACACACCAGCGATACACATTGGCTCCTCGGCGTTGCAAATCATCAAATCGGCTGCAGACAATGTGCGCTCTACGCCGTCTAGGGTAACGAACTTCTGTCCTTCGGTAGCGTTCTTTACAATCACTTTGCCACCTTTGATCTTGTCCGCATCAAAAGAGTGGAGTGCTTGTCCCATCTCGTGGAGCACGAAGTTGGTGACGTCCACCACATTGTTGATTGGACGAATACCTACCGTAGATAATGACTTTTTCAGCCAATCAGGCGACTCTTTGATTGTGACCCCCTGGATGCTAACGCCCGTATAACGAGGACATGCAGCCGAATTCTCCACCGAAACTTCAATAGGGAGATTATTGCTATCCACCTTGAAAGCCTCTACAGATGGTTTGGTGAGGGAGATGTGTTGACCATGTGCTTGGTAGTACGCATACAGGTCGCGGGCTACGCCATAGTGACTAGCACCATCTGCACGGTTAGGAGTGATATCCACCTCAATGAGGGTATCATCCTCGACGCCAAAATACTCTTTGGCAGGCATGCCCACTGGAGTATCCGCTGGCAATACCATGATACCATCGTGGCTGCTACCTACGCCAATCTCATCCTCTGCACAAATCATACCTAGCGACTCTTCGCCACGGATCTTGCCCTTTTTGATGGTGAATTTCTCATCACCATCATAGAGTACTGTGCCTACCGTGGCTACGATAACCTTCTGACCAGCAGCTACGTTAGGTGCTCCGCAAACGATTTGCAGGGGCTCAGCGTCAGGCGCTACGCGGGTGGTGGTGATATGCAGGTGATCGGAATTAGGGTGGTCAATGCAAGTGATCACCTCACCTACTACCAAGCCTTCCAAACCGCCTTTGATGGTTTGCACTTTCTCTACTTTACCTACTTCCAAACCAATGGAAGTTAATATTTTTGCTACTTCCTCTGCCGAATCACTCAGCGTAATGTAGCGTTTCAACCAATTATACGAAATATTCATATGTGTTTTTGTTTATATATCGTTGTTATACCTTATTCGCGATTAATATCGTCGTATGTCCCCTGACGCGTTGGATCAATATCCATCAGCAAATCATATACCATCTTTTTTTCTTCGCTCGTACCTTTCTTAAAGATATTCACCAACTCATCTGACTTAGCATCTAAAAACGCATTCACAACATAAGTGGCAGGACGAGCGTTGTACGCCTCCTTCAAGGCCTTGATATCCTTCGCTATACGTGCACGAGCGTTCGCCACATTCGTTACCATTTCATCCAATCCATGACGATGGTAATCGTAATAGTAAATACGGTATTTCTTAAACGCCTCATCCATCAGGTTATTGATCAGTGCGTAGCGATTACGGTTGCTCTCGAACGCTTTCCAACCCACCATCTCCGCATTGTCCAGCGATGCCGATTGTGCGGCTGTCACGATGTTCTCGCAGGTTTGGAAATAGGGTGTGCCACCCAATTTAGAGAACGAATCCATATCATGACCGATAATCAGATAGCAATAATACGCCAACAATGCTGTCAAGTTTGTGGTAAACATGCTCTGCTGATAATCCAAACGGTCGTATTCTTGATACGTGAACACAAAATCATCATCCTTGAAATTCAATGTCGGACTCGAATAGCTTGTTCCAAAGACAGGACGACGACTTTGGCAGGTGAACTCACAGTCAAATACACCATCTTGAACGCCCTTGACAACCAACAACATACTGCACTCTATACGCTCCTTCTCTTGAAAGGTCATATTTGTCCAACGAGAAGTGTTGACAAACTCCTCAATACTTTGCTTCAGCGTGTTAAACACCTCTTTATTAGTGCCTTGTACCTGATCCGAGTTGATCGTCACTGTACAGCGCAACTCCTGACCATGTATGCATAAAACACTGCCCAACAGGGCTAAAATCCATAATATGCGTTTCATTGTTCTATTGACAAGATGTTACCTGTTGCAGGATTTATTCTAATTACTGGACTTTGTTTGCCGGTGAATAATTGTTTGGCCAACGGTATTGCTACACCCAACTGTGCAATCTGATAATGCTCATTCACCAATTCTTTCCCTTTGTATGTGATGAGCATCTGCGCCTCACCGGGTAAATTGTAATATAGTTGTGACAAAGCAGGTGCCTTGCTACTTACCTCTAGCGGAGTTTGTACCAACTCCTGCGTGGCATCTACACTGATATAGATAGGCTCGCCACTCAAATCATCCGGTGCTACTACTCCACTATGTTTGGAGAAGCGGCACAAGACTGCTTTGTTGACACATTTCACAGGTTCATACTTTATCGTGTGTTGCGCATGACGCACAACTGTCTTACCTACAAACAACTCCGCTAAAGCCTGCTCACGGTTGTTCAACTCCTCAAGCACCAACTTCATTGCTTCGCCATCAGCAGGTACATGCTCTACCTCGCTAGCCAATAAGTTCAATCGCATCTCACGAATACGATATATCTGTTTGGCTGCTCCCTCTGCCATCTTGGCTACTGAACTAGCCAAAAATTGCTCTTCCAACAAGGGCATCAACTCCTCCTCGCCTTTGTATTTTACATTTTCGACCTTATTACCCCCTACACTATAGTCCGCAGGACATGCTGTAGGCACCTTGGTGTCGTACTCTATACCATATCCCAGCAATCGTCCATCCTCGCTCAAACGAATCAACTGTTCCTGTATACCCTGTGCCGCTGTTATTTTATATTCGCGTTGTCTATCTGCCGTAGCAGTCAATTCTGTCTGGATGCCTGTTAGATAACAACTATTTTGCTCCTCAGTAATCACATCTTTGGTGCCCAAGTAACGCTCAGCATACTGGTAAAACACGCCAGGAGTTTGCTCTACCACATCATATTCCAATGTAATAACAACCTCATTTTTTGGCATATAGTACACTAATGCCGCTTCATTTTCTAACACGAGTTGTGCCTGACTCATTATCGCCACACACACAACCATAATACTCAAAATACACTTTTTCATATACTTTATATTTTTCGTCTTTACACTTTTACGCCTTGCTCCAAATCCTCCAAGCTTCATCCGCTTGCCGATGTAGCATCTCTAGGCCGTTCTTTATCCTGCATCCTTGTCTTTCACCCATTTGCAAGAATCTCGTTTTCTCAGGGTTGTAGATACAGTCGTATAGCAAATGCTCACTGGTCAACAACTCGTAGGGTAATTTTGCCATCTCTTTCTCGTACGGATGCATACCTAAGGGTGTACAATTCACCACAATCTGATGACCAGCCATCAACGCCTCATCTATTTCCTCATAACCGATCACTCTCTCCCCCCTCTCCGGAATGGAGGTTGGCTTCCTGCTCACCACCGTATACGATATCCCCAACTCTTGCAGTGCATATTGGATAGCCTTGCTCACACCACCCGTCCCTAATAGCAACGCACGTTTGTCGCTAGTGCAAAGCAAGGGACGCAAACTGTCTCTAAACCCTATCCAATCCGTGTTATATCCTTTGCCATCGCATACCACATTCACCGCACCAATCTTGCTAGCAACGTCGTCCACTGCACGCAAATAAGGGATGATGGCTTCCTTGTAGGGGTAGGTGATATTGGCTCCGTTCAACTCTATCAACAATGCCTTCGCTTGCTCAATACGCTCTATCGCATAGGGGTGATATACCGAATCCAGCCCTTCACGTGCAAACAACTCCGTGAAATACTTTTCTGAGTACGAATGTCCCAACGGATTTCCTATGATGCCATATCTTCTCATTGCTTTACTCCCGACACTCTACACTCTCCACCACCAGTTTCCCCTTCCTGATCTCCGCCCTATGGGTAGCGGACTCAAACACTTTCCCTCCAACTCCAGCTTGTAGCGCATCGTATATCTTATCGATCTCTGCAAAACCATACTCTTTTAACTCTTCGTACAGTTTTACTCTTCCAGCCTCTTTTGTCTCTTGCCCTTCCAACCAATCTACATAGCCTTGCATCCGCTCTGCGGTGGCTGCGATATGTTCTATCTCGCTTTTGTGATAACTTCTCAACTGATCACGTACCGCATTGCGTTTGATCTTCGTGTCGCTATTGGTAGAATCATTTACCCATGCTATATGCCTAATGTCACGCAGATAATGCTCTATATAATCTCGCGTTGTACATAACAATGGACGAATCACAGGCGTCATACCGCCATACGGATTAGCGCTTTTAGCGCGCATACCACATAATCCGCGGATTCCTGTTCCTCGTTTTAGATTAAGCAATACCGTTTCCGCTTGATCATTTTGATGATGAGCTACTGCAATCGCTTTACACCCCAAATTCTCAGCTATTTCTGCAAACCACATGTAGCGCAACTCCCTGGCCGCCATCTCAATACTCAGCCCCTTCGCTCGGGCATATCCCTCCGTGTCGAAATGCTTCACGATCACTCCCTCATCTTTCACCTCTCGCCTGTTGCACAACTCCCTGACAAATGCCTCATCCCTGTCGCTCTCCTCGCCTCTTAGATGGAAATTGCAGTGTGCTACGACACACTCAAATCCTCCTCGTTGCAGCACATCCAATAGGGCCACACTATCGGCTCCGCCGCTGAGACATACCAACACCTTGTCGCCTTTTTCCAGCAACTCTTTGTCGCGTATGTATTTCATCACTCTGCGTAGCATGTCGTTGTGGTAGTGTCACTATATGCCTAAATCTAATATAGTCTGCAAAATTACTATTTTTTTTGCATATATGCAACCTCTCTTTTGTTTTTTTTTAAGACTACATTGTATAATCTTAGTGATTAATTAGTGATTAGTTAGTGATTAGTTAGTGATTAGTTAGTGATTATGCTCACTTTACCGAATAATAGCTATCTACTCTTGCAGGATTCAGTTTTTTTTTGTACTTTTGCAGTCTAAATTAAAATGGAGTACTATGTTTGACAATTTATCAGAAAGATTAGAACGTTCGTTTAAGATTCTCAAAGGTGAAGGTCGTATCACCGAAATCAATATTGCAGAGACCGTAAAGGATATCCGCAAGGCGCTCTTGGAGGCCGATGTCAACTACAAGACTGCGAAGCAATTTACCGATCAGGTAAAAGCGAAAGCTCTGGGTCAGAATGTGATGACAGCTGTCCGTCCAGGACAACTCATGGTCAAAATCACTCATGACGAGTTGGCGACCCTCATGGGTGGCGAAGCTGCGGAAATCAACCTTAAAGGCACTCCTGCAGTCATTCTTATGAGTGGTTTGCAAGGATCTGGTAAGACTACTTTCTCTGCGAAATTAGCAAACTACCTCCAAACCAAGAAGAATAAAAAGGTTATGATGGTAGCGTGCGATGTCTATCGTCCTGCTGCTATTGAACAACTGCGTGTACTAGGCGAACAAATCAATGCCAAAGTATATACTGGTGAAGGCGAGGCTAACCCCGTCATCAAAGCTGAGAAAGCCATCCAAGAGGCTAAGGTATATGGCTATGATGTGGTCATCGTCGATACTGCCGGTCGTCTCGCTGTGGACGAGCAGATGATGCAAGAGATTGCGGCTATCAAACAAGCCATCAACCCACAAGAGACCCTCTTTGTGGTAGATGCCATGACGGGTCAAGATGCTGTGAATACCGCCAAGGAATTCAATGATCGCCTTGATTTTGACGGTGTTATACTCACTAAGCTCGACGGTGATGCCCGCGGTGGTGCTGCCTTGAGTATTCGCTCGGTGGTGCAAAAACCTATCAAGTTCATCGGTACAGGCGAGAAGATGGATGCACTGGATGTCTTCCACCCATCGCGTATGGCAGATCGTATCTTGGGCATGGGTGATGTCGTTTCACTCGTAGAGCGTGCACAAGAGCAATACGACGAGGAAGAGGCACGCCGTATCAGCAAGAAGATTGCTAAAAACCAATTTGACTTCAACGATTTCCTCTCTCAACTGGCTCAAATCAAGAAGATGGGCTCCATGAAAGACCTCATGGGAATGATCCCTGGTATGGGCAAAGCACTCAAGGATGTCGAGATTAGCGACGATGCTTTCAAACCTATCGAAGCCATCATCTCATCCATGACACCTGCTGAGCGAGCTAACCCAGCCCTGCTCAATGGTAGTCGTAAGAATCGTATTGCTAAGGGATCTGGAACTAGCATCGTGGAGGTAAACCGCTTCCTCAAGCAGTTTGAGCAAACTGGCAAGATGATGAAGAAGATGCAGCAAATGCAAGGCTTACGCCGCAGATAAATAGTTCAAAAGCGCTTTGCGCTGTTCAGAATAGTTCAGCGCTTTGCGTTCAACTTTGAACCATGTTGAACAACATTGAACAACTTTGAACCATGACCGTCAAAGACATCTTCGAACTTCGTCGCGAGGGCAGGGTAGAGGAGGCGTACAACGCCATACTACCAATGTACCGCGTGCACCATGGCAAATATACCAGTTTAGCGATGTTTTGGTGTGGGGTGGATATGATGAATCTGCTGTTAGGAAAAGCGGTTGATGGGAGTGAAGAATCGCTCAATGCCTTGCAAGAAGCCGAGAAAATATACCTTAGCCTTCAGCGCCTTGCGCCGAAGATCTACGATGAAAGTGGCGCTTGCCAGCAAACGATTCTAAATCTTGGCGAAGCACTTCGATCTACGCAGCAGAGATGTGATAATCAGTAATATAACAAGAAAGGAGGTCAAAACCTCCTTTCATTTTTTTAGATATTCAATTCGTAAATAGTTTCGTAAGTTTTCCATCCAATTTTCTTACCTTCTTCTCGGTTGATGGCTATGTCGTCTACGAAGTGGAATGGCTGATCGCAGTGCCATGCACGCAGTTGATTATCAACCTCTTGGTATATGCGTGGGTCGGGTTTGCTCATATGCATCAAGTGTGATGCAAAGCAATGCTCAAACATCGACATATTGTACAAAGAGAGGATATGATGCCAATGCAAATCGTTGTTATTGCTCAAGAGAAATAGGCGATGCTCCGCATCTTTCCACGATTGAATCCTTTGCAAACGCTCCTTTGGAATGCCGCCATGCATCGCATTCCATGCGGCAATCACTTCCGCGCGGGTAGCGGGCCGCTGAGCATGTTGTAGAATGCCGTCGATAAAAGTGTCTGTGGAAATATCTCCACGCTCATAACGCTCCATTAGGCTATCAGCAGTGCCCTCACCGTTGGTGGCAAGGCCGAGGATGGTTTTCATATGTTCTTCGCCGAGGATATCGGTGAAACGAGCGATACATTCGGGCATATTGTGGTTCATTAACACGCCGCCCATATCAAGGATGATAGTCATTTTTTTAGAAGTTGGACCGCCTACGGCTCTCAGACCGCTGACGTTGTTAGAAGTTAGACTTTAGAAGCACGAACCCCAAAGATGGTAGAGCCTATCCTTACCATCGTGCTGCCCTCTTCGATGGCGACGAGGTAGTCATCGGACATGCCCATGGATATTTGAGGACGCTTGCTTTGCAAGCTATAGGCCATAGGTGAAAGACTAGAGGCCAGGTGTTTAATCTTGCGGAAGCAGCATCGCCACTCTTGTTCCTCGTCCGTGTTGGTCGCCATACCCATCACACCGCATATTTCTACCCAAGGGTAGAGATTATTATGCGAGAGGTTGGAGGCTAGAGATAAGAATTCTTCTGGTGTGAAGCCAGATTTGCTTTCTTCTTTTGCAACGTGCACCTCCAGCAGTACTTTCACGTGACGTCCAATCTTCTCTGCTTCGCGGTTGATAGTTTCCAGCAAGCGCACACTGTCCACCGAGTGGATCATATGCACCAACGGCACAACCTGCTTCACCTTATTCGTCTGCAGATGCCCGATAAAATGCCAACGAATATCCTTGGGTAACGCCTCATATTTGGGCAACAACTCCTGCACACGACTCTCGCCAAAATCACGCTCACCACAATCATACGCCTCCATGATAGCCTCAACAGGGTGGAACTTGCTGACACAAACCAAGGTGACACCATCAGGGATGGTGGCGCGAATAGAAGCAATATGTTGTTGTATTTCAGTCATTATACGGCGCGGAAGACTTCAAGGATAGGAGAGCGGGTGATGCTGATCACTTCGCAATCTAAGTTGCTAACTGTTTGATGTAATGATTTATTAGCCTCAGTAATGTTACCTGCTTGTACATAGATGGTTACGGCTTTACGCTTCTCTTTGCCGCTATCCTCAATCGTAATCATCTCTACACGAGCCTTATACCACTGATCACCTTCTGGATTAGGAATTAGATCATAGAATTGCACCTGCTTGCAACTCTTGGTTTCCCAATCACCAGAGATATACTTTTGTATCTCGCCCAGCAAACGCTCTTCTACATCGGCTGCGGTCAGACCTTCAACTAGGTAGGTTTCTTTTACCGCCTTGGGATTGTCCTCACCTGTTTGGCGGGTATAGCTAATTTTAAGTTCGTAAAAAATCATAATATATTTATAAACTATGTGTTGTAAGTGAAAAGTTATTTCAAAATCAATTGTTTGATATCAGTTGCCTGCAATTTGTTTTCAGGAAATGATGCCATGGCTCCAGACCAATAGAGCAATGGTATCTCAGGTTGTGGTTGTACTACATAATCGTATGTTTGCTTTTCATTGTTATCCAGTAGCCAATTATCTTGCAATCGGAAATACACATCCCCCGCGTGTTTGCGATAGATGGAATTTTTCTCTTCTGTAAGGATAGCTTCGTGGATTGGATATGCCACTTGTACACCCTCGAAATCCATTAGGAAATTGGCCACTTGTCGTTGTATGGTTTCTAATGACATGCGTTTTTTTTCAATCAACATGCGATTGAGGTATATAAAAGGTCCATATCCTCCATCTACCCAGCGTTCGTGTCCATAGATAGCCATCAAATATGTGCCTATTAGGGCTGCTGCACGGTCAGAGTTGAAGCGTTGTATCGGCAGGTTTGCCATCTCCAAGGTGGTCGTAGAATGCCCTTTGATAGGGCGACCTATTACGAGGATTTGGTAGTTCTGTTTGCCGATACGTTTGTTGAGTTGTTCCATTAAAAAGCCAAGATCTTGGTTGATGCCCATATACATCTCCTCTTGCTCAGCCGACTCAATGGCATCGGATTCGGCTTTGGGAGAAAGGGAATTCAGCTGTAGTAGCAACAGATCTGGAATGATGTCGGTACCCATTTTTTGTGCAGCTTGTTGTGCTAACGCTAGTTCTATTACTAAGGTATTTGCTGCAGGTGAGTGCAGTAAGTCATCTGCAGGCATGTAGCTAAACCCACGTTTGATTTCTTTTTCCGTAGGATGGGTATACATGGATATGTTCATGTGCGGTGTCCATTCTCGTTCGGCTAGTGTAGTGATGCGTCCACTCATGTTCATTTCGTCAGCTGCAGTAGGTAATCCTTCGGAATAGAAGGTGGTAGTCACCCATTTTTGCTGTTCTGTATCCAACCAACAGCAGGCATTAGCAGCATGTCCAGCCATCAGTATTGTAGCTTGTGGTTGCAAACCAATGGCATATATCTTTGCTTGCGTACCCTGACGCATACGCCATTCGTCGGTGATAGTGGTTGAGAGAATTGAACGTGGAGATAGCGTGCATTTCGTACCAATACCACCAACTGTTGGGTCGTTCAAAATAGTGTTCCCTTTACGTTCGCTACGATCGAAATAGCAATCTGCCATTATGCTATGATGAGCAGGCGTTGTGCCTGTCATGATAGTAGCCATCGTCTCTTGCCCTCCATATACTTGATGTGGGAATGTGGCTGTAGTTTGGAATGCCTCTTCGCTCAGCAAACGCAATCCTCCGGCCGACCAATATGGGCGCAGCATACTCAAATTCTCTTGCGTCATACCATCTACCATAACCACTACGGTTAGTCGTGGCTGTGCTACCAAAGCGGCATTAATGCATAGCAGCATTGCTATCAACGAAATATATATACGAGTCTTGTGCATACGTGAATAATTGGGAATAAGATTAATCGCCAGTTAAAGCCTACCAACGGATGGCATGAGAAGAAGGTCAGGAACACCGCTATTGTTACCAGCACGATGTACACTACTGCCAACAATACGTCAATACCCCATGTCAGTTTGCCGCGTTTGCGGTCATCAATGGATAACCATAGCATGAGTAATGCAAACACCACAGTGCCCAACCAACAGTTGCCATACCATGGCACTTGAGCAGGTGCAAAGGGCGCAATTTCTTGGCGTTTTACCAATGGTGTGCCATCCGACAATGTTGCTTCGGCAAAATAGTTCATCAGTTCCTCGGGCAAGAATAATCGTTCTTCATTGGTCATTGGCTGATTGGCCTTGATGCCAAAAATCATGTTGATGCCAAAATCCACCCATGAGTTAGGGCCTGTGTAATGTGAAATTGCTTCGCGAAAAGTTTTACCTTTATAACCTATGTATGTCGAAGTAATTGTATCATTTAGCGCCTGTTTTATTAGGTGATATGGACGTGTTGCACAATTGTCAAAGACGAAATTGTAGAGATAATACCTATTCTCCGGCTGATAATTTTCCATCAGCGCATTGAATATCTGTTGATTTTGTGCTGTACTGAGGTTGAGTTCTTGCCAATATGTAATCCGGCCAATACGTTTGTAAAAGGCCGCAAAACTGGGATATCGATCCACTCCTAATTGGTAATATGTCTCGCCACGTACGAATTTTAGATAGAAATCATCTGCCATCAAATCGAATATACCATAATTGAAAACAATATCAAGATTGTTTTCTGTATCCATTACGCGTATTGCCGTGTGTCCGTACTTAGACCAAGTCTCTGTACCAGGAGTGCAAGTAAGCAGTTGAATAGTGGATTGATCGCTTAGTTTGATGCTATTTGCGAAGCAGATACCGCTGAAAAATAATAATATATAAACTAATTTCTTACGCATAAACCATGATGATATTTGGTATAAAGGTGGCTAGTAGTCCGAGTAGAAAACCACATATTACTTGCATTGGAGTATGGGCGTTTAGGTAAAGTCGTGCATACATCAGTAGCAGCGATATCAACAATAATGTAATGACTAACCCTACTGGTAAAATAGAATAGTTCATAGCGAAGCTACAAACACCTCCTATCAATCCCCCAATACCCGTCAAATGTGCAGAGATTTTCCACCAATGATTGATGATTGTAACTACTAATAATGCAAGTATTACTCCAAGCACAACCAGTAGCATAAACATAGGGAGCTTTACTACCCCATGTACAAAATATGCCCAAAAACAATAGCAGATTAGAGTATAGATATAGGGCATTGTGCGTTGCTTAGGTTTCTCTATTTGTAGTGAGTCGATATATCCCCTCCACCGCATAAACAACAGCAAGATAATGGGTATCACCAATGTTAATATTGCTGTTCCTACGATACAGATAACTAGGTATAATATTGGCATTTCAGGGGATAATTGACGTATAGCAATGCAAAACAACAACATACCATACAATGGCATTAACATAGGATAGAGCACTATACTATATGTATTGGATAGTATGTTCAGTAGTTTGTGCATTAAAAATTTAGAACATTTGTCGGCGTAGTCGTGCTACGGGGATATTCATTTGTTCGCGATATTTGGCCACAGTGCGGCGTGCTATTGGATACCCTGAGGCATGCATTATCTCTACTAATTGATCATCAGTTACAGGTTGCTTTTTGTCTTCCTGCTCAATCACCTCACGTAGTTTCTGCTTGATCTCACGTGTCGAAATATCAGCACCTTCGCTATTCGATATCTTATCAGAGAAAAAATATTTCAGTGGGAATATACCAAATTCAGTTTGCACATATTTATTGGAGAATGTACGTGACACGGTGGATACGTCATATCCAGTGCGATCCGCCACGTCTTTCAGTGTCAATGGCTTGAGATACATGCTATCGCCGTGGATGAAGAAGTCGCGTTGCAATGCAACTAAAACTTCAATCGTACGCATCATGGTCTCGTTACGCTGACGAATAGCGTCGATAAAGTATCGTGCGTTGTCAATATTTGTCTTTACAAATCGTGCTGCCTCACGTATTTGAGCTGTGTTTTGCGATATAGGATGTGAAAAATCCTCCATCATGCGTTGGTAGTCTTCCGATATATGTAATTCGGATATATTGCCATTATTTAACGATATAACCAAGTCATCTTCTGACTGCTCTACAATAAAATCAGGTATTACAATCGATTGATTACGTTCTGCCGTAGTGCCCAGCCATGCGCTACCTGGCCGAGGATTTAGATGCAGAATCTCATTTGCGGCTTCCTTAAATTCCTCCTCTGTGATCATCATCCGCTGACATATTTTCGTAGATTGATGGCGATAAAAAGCATCATAATGATTTTTTAATATCGTTATCGCGTGTGCCACAGATGGGGTGCATATCTTTTGCTCTAATTGTATAAGTAAGCATTCGCGCAAGTCATAAGCACCCACGCCCACAGGCTCAAACTGCTTTACTTGCTCCACGATTTCCTGCATTTTTTGATCTGTTACCACTAATCCTTCACGAAAACTCAAATCATCTACCAATTCTTCCACTGTACGGCGTAGATAACCATCGTTATCAATATTACCTACGACAAACTTAGCGATATGTCGATCAGGTTTGTCCATTTTGGTCAAATAGACTTGTGACTTTAGGTACTCTGTGAAACTGATACCCATCGAAAAGGGAATCTCTTCATGTGGACGATTGCTTGGCGTTGGATCATGCATGTCATCGTCTTGCACATATTCGTCATAGTCAAAGCTATCGTTCTTTAATGGGTTTTCATATTCGTTTTCAGGAGTCTCATAATCGGTGATCTCGATTTCTTCACTTTTGTCACGCCCCTCTTCCAACGCCGGATTTGCTTGTAACTCCTCATTGATACGAGCTTGCAATTCGCATGCAGGAATCTCCAACATGCGCATCGCTTGTATCTGTGCAGGAGACAACTTGATTTGTTGTCTCAATTGCTGTGTCAACGAAAGCCCTGTAGCCATAACTCCTATATCCCTAAGTTTTTAAGTACTTGCATCGTTATATACTCTAATTGCTCCTCATCTAGCTCCGTATGCATTGGCAATGACAATACACAATCCGCTAATCGCTCTGCAACAGGGAAATCGCCCGTCTGATAACGAGCATCTTGATATGCTTTTTGCATGTGCAATGGCACAGGATAATAGATCATCGCAGGTACTCCTGCCTCTGCCAATGCAGCGCGCAAGGCATCGCGATCTACATCCAACAAACGCAATGTGTATTGATGGAACACATGGCTAGACTTCTCGCTGCGAGTAGGAACCAATATCTTTGGGTGATTGACAAAAGCGTTGTCATAGTATGTTGCTGCTTTTTGACGCGCTGCAATATACTCGTTCAGATGCTTCAATTTCACATCTAGCACCGCTGCCTGTATGCTATCCAAACGCGAGTTCACTCCCACAATGTCATGGTAGTATCGCACTACCATGCCGTGATTAGCAATTGCACGCATCTTTGCCGCTAAATCATCGTTATTTGTAAAAATAGCACCACCATCGCCATAGCAACCTAAGTTCTTAGATGGGAAAAAACTTGTGCAACCAATCTCGCCCATAGTGCCGGCTTGTTTCTCGGTACCATCTGCAAATCGATATACAGAACCAATCGCCTGACACGCATCTTCTACGATATATAGATTATGCGCTTTCGCAATCGCCATCAACTCCTCCATATCTGCGCACTGACCAAACAGATGAACAGGTACTATTGCTTTGGTCTTAGGGGTGATGGCTTTCTTTACGGCCTCCACTGAGATATTCATTGTATCCCAATCCACATCCACCACTATTGGAGTCAAACCTAGTAGCGCAACCACTTCGGCAGTGGCAATAAACGTAAAGGTTGGAGTTATCACCTCGTCACCTGGCTGCAATTCCAATGCCATCAACGCTATTTGCAGAGCATCGGTACCATTGCCTACTGGTATCACATGTTTAGCGCCAGTATAGTGCTCCAAGTTAGTTTGAAACGACGATACGGCTGCACCCTTAATAAACGATGCAGAGTCAATCACTGCTTGAATGCCAAGGTCGATGTCTTCTTTGATGTTTTGGTACTGCGTCTGCAGATCCACCATTTGAATTTTCTTCATGTTCTCTTTTTTTCGGAAGTGTCAATTCGAGAGGTCTTCGCTTTTAACGGGTTGTGTCATCTCTCAATAATATACTCCACTGCTGTAGGCGAAATACGAACGTTGTATATATATGGGTTTTGTGTGTGTACTTTCAATGGCAGTGATGGGCATTCCTTTGTGGGATAATGGCACACCACGTGCAAATCTTCTGATACCACGTTTGCAAAATGCGACATGCTCACGCGCACTGTTACGTGGGCGGTTTGTGGGAATAATCGTAGTTTTTCGCCCGCGGGTACCCCCTCTATTTGAATGGGAAGGGTAAAACTCTTTTCAGTAAACTGTTCTGCAACCCATTCCACGCGTACAGAATCTGGTTCTACGCGAATACCCTGAGGAACTTGCAATGCAACTTGCTGACTCATCGAGTCTCGCAACTGATCCACGCGAACGCTGTCTGTCAGGATATATCGAATAGCCTGAATAGTCTCTTTATCGCCAAATACATCCACCGAGTCGGGGGTCACTTTGCCTTCGCTTACCAGGTGATGCTGGTCAGCTATTGTGATCTTCGATAGCACTTGTACTCCAACGCGTTTTTTCTCTTGGGTATGGTAGGCAAACTCAATGTTTTCAGGTAACACGTGTTGTAATTGCATCGAACCTGGGAGTATATCTTGCAATCGTGGACGAAGTACATCGGCTGTCAGTTCTACTTTTCCATGATCTTCGCGCAGATAACGCGATAAGTTCATACTCAACTCTACACCGTGACGGGATATTTGACGCAACTGTTTGCCTTCGTCGCGCACGGTGATTGTCAAGGTCTTAGGTAATTCTCTGTCTAATACAATCTGTTGAGGAATACCAGTGTAGTTCACTGATACTTTCATATGCATATCTCTTGGTGAGGACAAAACGCGCCCCCACCAAAAGATCATAGTCAATCCCACGAATAGGAGGAAGATGACTACATCTTTTCTCCATATCCAAAGCCAAAGATATTTAACTTTCTTGCGGAATATGTCCCAGTATTGTTGCATTGTCTCAAAACTGTAGCGCCCTTGGGCGTCCTATAGATTTACTTCGCTTGTTGTTGAGCGTCCTCAGCAGCTACAAATACGCTACCTTTGTCCACTTTCAGTGTCACATCTTTAGATACCTCGATGAGGAAAGTAGTGTCTTGTACCTCTTTCACGATACCATAGATACCTCCCGCGGTAACTACTTTGCTACCTTTGGTTAAAGCCTCGCGTTGTTTTTGCAATTCTTTTTGCTTTTTTTGTTGTGGACGGATCATGAAGAAATAGAATACCACAAAGATGGCTACCATCATGAGCATGCCACCCCATTTTTCCATAAAGGTAGCATCTGGGTTTTGTGCTGCTGGAGCAAGCATTAAAATGTAATTTAGCATAATTGTGTTGTTTTTGTTATTATTGTTGTTTTTTTGATTACTTAGTTATTTGTTGATCTGCGTGGCATTATCTCACTACCTTAAATAGTTTATTCTCTGCACGCAAATCATTCACTACGCGATTCAGCACGCCGTTGATAAAAACATAGCTTTTGTCGCTCGAATATTCTTTCGCTAGCTCAATATATTCATTCATCGATATCTCTAACGCGATCTCGTTGCAGTTGCGGATCTCCGCTAGTGCTACTAGTAGGATGATCTGATCCATATATGCCACGCGGTCCGCTTCCCAATTCCGCAAGGCATTGGCTATCAGCACTTTGTTCTCTTCGGCTTGGTCAATACTATATTGCAACAACTCCTTGGCGAAATTCAGTTCTTGCTCGCCTGCAAACATTTCTAGCAATGGCAACTCATCGGTGTCAGTCTCCTTGAAGCGTTTGATTGTTTTTACTACGTAGGTGATTACCATATCTATGTCGGTGGTCCAACCTTCGTGATCCAGTGCCACCTCCATCTCTTCCAATGCGGAACAGAGATCCTCGCTTTCAAGCAGCAGTTGACTATATATCTTACGCCATAGGGTCTTCTCTTCCTCGTAAGTAGGAGCCTCTAGTGACATAAACTCCTTGTAGAATGGAGCATCCAGAAGTGCCTTGTAGCTGGCTTCAATGGCAGACATGCCTGTATCCCAACGCAGGTGTTCATTCTCCATGTAATTACGCAGGCGACGGTTGTTGAAAAGCTGTTGTGCCACGCGATTGTTCACGAAGTTTGTGTTCGCTTTGTATGTCTGATGGAGAACGGCTGCACGCTTCTTGTTTTCGCTTATTTGCTCTTCGGCATAGGTCGTTAGTTCGTCGGCAAAACTGAGCATCATCATGTACAAACTATACGTGCTCGAGAACTTATTGAGCAGTGTCTTACGTGCAGACAGAGCAGTGTGATCACTACCGCTGTGCATTGCAAAGAGTGTTTGAACCACTTTGGTTCTAACTAATGTTCGATTTATCATAATCAATGTTCGCTTTTTACGGCTGCAAAGGTACTAAAAAATACGCACATACGCAAAAAAAAATGCAGAAAGTTTTTTTTATTGCGATTTTTTATATTTCACAATTGAAATAGGAAGGAATCATGAAAAGGAAAGTAATCTTGACTAAAAGGATTTTTTTTATTCTTACCTTGTCTTTACCGTTATCACGTCGATACCACTCACTAGTTAAAGGAGAAATATTACTTATCGTTATGTACGAAAGCAACATTTTTTTATAAAATCACAAGCGAAAATTTGTACAATTAAAAAAAAATAACTAATTTTGCAGAAAATTAATTAAATAGCAAGATTATAGAGATGGAAAATCGTAGATTTGAAGGTAAGAATGAGCCTGAAATTGTCTATTCACGTTCCGTAAAAGCGGGAAAACGTATTTATTATTTAGATGTGAAAAAGGCTCGAAATGAGGATTTGTATCTTTGCATCACAGAGAGCAAACGAAAGCAAACTGGCGAAATCGAAACGCCACAGTTTGAGAAACACAAGGTATTCCTTTATAAGGAAGATTTTGCTCACTTCACTGAAGGGCTTAACGATGTAATTGCATTCGTACAAAGTCAACTAGGAGAAATCGAAGAAAGAAAAGAGTGGACGCCTGAAACTGAAGAAGAAGGTGTTCAAGAAACTTTACCAGAGGCAGAAATAGAAACTAAGCAAAAACGTGGGCTATTTGCTCGATTTCGAAATAATTAAAATTATCAACTAAGCTCAATGATAGCATTGATGATAGAATTAGCAACCTCCTGCTTGTGAAGAAGTGGGAGGTTCTTTTTGGTGCCATCTGCATATAGTAAAGTTACCTTGTTGGTGTCCACGCCAAATCCAGCACCTTTATCTTGTAATGAATTAAGGACGATCATGTCAAGGTTTTTGTTTTTAAGCTTACGGGTGGCATTGGACTCCTCATTGTGAGTCTCTAGAGCAAAACCGATTAAAAGTTTATTACCTTTTACATTTCCAAGTGTGGCAGCGATATCTATGGTAGTCCTTAATCGGATTGTCATCTCCGTCTGGCCAGATTGCTTCTTTATCTTCTTATCGGCTGTTTCGTATGGTGTAAAGTCTGCTACTGCAGCACACAAAATAGCTATATCTGCTTTAGGAAATGCATCTACGGTGGTCTTGTACATCTCTGCACTTGATACGACATCAATCTGATTGAGTCGTTGTGAAGTCGCAGTAGGGTAGAAATTGAGTGATAGTGGTGTGGCTGTTTGGGTTGGGCAGGGACCACTAATTAGAGTCACTTCTGCTCCTCTATTAAAGCACGCACGCGCGAGAGAGTAACCCATCTTACCAGAGGATGCATTGGTGATATATCGTACAGGATCAATAGCCTCTTGGGTAGGGCCTGCGGTGATGAGCACATGTTTGCTCGTCATGGTCTTTGGTGTGAGCGCATACTCTACGGCTGCTATCAGTTGTTCAATTTCTTGCATACGCCCCTTGCCTGTAGTACCGCAAGCTAATTCACCACTAGCTGCATCTAGCATGGTGATGTTTTCCCATGTGGCTAATTCGCACAATGCACGCTGGGTGGCGGGGGATTCGTACATGTTTGTATTCATCGCAGGTGCTATTACTACGGGTTTGCGCATCGCAGCGAAGGTGGTGGTAAGTGCATCGTCGGCAATACCATTGGCCATCTTGCATAGCACATTTGCCGTAGCAGGCGCAATGAGCATTAGGTCTGCCCAGTCGGGTAGGGAGATGTGCTCTGTACTATGCTCGTTGATGGCTGCAAATACATCAGAATACACCTTGTGGCCGCTAACTGTTTGCAAGGTAAGTAGAGTGACAAATTCCAATGCGTGCTTGGTCGTAGTCACTTGTACATCTGCTCCTGCCTTCTTTAACAGACGAATCAGCTCGGGAATCTTGTACGCAGCAATACCGCCACTGATTCCGATGAGGATATGTTTGCCCTGTAAAGACATCTCTTGGCGTCGGGAGTCGCGAATCTAGATGAAATTATTTCAATACATCGTCGCGGTTGCTTCCGCGGTAGATGAGTTGATCCTCAATGAATTCTTGAGTAGCTATCAAGGTAGCTTTTGGTAATTGCTCGTAGCTCTTGGATATTTCAATTTGCTCTTGGTTCTCGAATGTGTCATCTGCAGAGTCTTGTGGAATAGAGAAATCTTGTAACTTGGCATCCAACTCCTTTTTCATAGCTGTGCTGATTTGGTTGCTGCGTTTGCCCAAAATTGCTACAGTTTCGTACACATTGCCCACCTTTTCGGTCAGCTCGTTCATGTCCCTTGTAATAGTTGTGCGGGGTGCTGTTGTCTGTTTGTAATCAATCATATGTGTTGTTATTTATTAATTCAATATTTTTTCCACTTCTTTTTGGATCTTTTTAGCTGCATCAATATGCTTTGATGTGGGATATTCTGTGATGAAGTTATAGTATTCGTCTTGCGTTTCTCTTGCGCGTTCCTCTTTCTTTTCTTCTAGTGAATTAATCATTTGTTGATATTTGGCTTGCAAGATCAACCAACTTAATTCCTCTTGATATTTGTTGGTAGGATATTCCTTTAGTGCATTCTTCGCTACTATCTCCGCACTTAAGTAGTTGTTACCAAGATAGGTACCTAGATTATAATACATCTTTGCGCTAAGATACTCTTTGTAGGCTAGTTTGTCATACATCTCCCCCATTTCTTTATATGCTTGCTCAGCATATGAGTTGTCGGGGTAAAACTCAATAAATTGTGTGAAGAATTCAATGGATTTCTTTGTCTCTGCTTGATCCAGCCTAGCATCAGGGGATTCTAAATAATAGCAGTGCCCCACTTGAAAACGAGCTTCTGCAATATAACGTCCTTTAGGATAGTTGCGGATATATGCTTGATAGTATTCGGCGGCGGAAGAGTAATTTTTTTGTCCCATGTAACTGCGTGATAAATAGATTAGTACGTCTTGTGAACGATCTGTACCACGATAATATGGTGTAACTTCGTCAAGCAGGGTCTGTGCCTTCACATATTGCTCGTTTTCAAAGTACATCAATGCTTTTTGGTACTTAAAGTCAGGGTCTTTTGACTTGAGTACCTGTTGGTATTCTCCGCAGCTAGAAAGGCCTAACATGCTTATTATTAGACTAGCAAACAGCCATATTTTACATATTCGTTGTGTCATTTTTTTATCCATTGTTGCGCAAAAACGCATAATCAGCCTGCAAAGGTACTACTTTTTTTGCATATTTGCAAATAAACGGCGATTTTTTCATTATTTTTCCTTGTTGTAATAGTGGGATATTGTGTAATTCGGAAAAAATATGTACCTTTGCAAGTTGTAAATAGAAAATCGTAAATACCATGAATAGTGCATTAGCTGCATTGATAGGATTGATAATATCCATCGTTTTAATTCTTAGGAAATTATCTCCAGTTTATAGTTTGGTGTTAGGTGCCTTGATTGGTGGTTTGTTGGCGGGTTGGGGATTGCCCGTCACGGTAGGGCATATGATCGGTGGTGTACAAGATATATCCAAAGCTATTGTGCGTATTTTGGCAGCGGGTGTATTGACGGGTATGCTGGTGAAGACTGGTGCCGCATCCACGATAGCCAGAAGCATCATTAAGGCATTGGGAGAGAAGTATATCTACTTGGCATTGGCATTATCGGCTATGTTGCTTACGGCTATGGGCCTGTTTATCGATGTGGCAGTGATCACCATTGCTCCTATCGCGATTATCATGGGTAGTAAATTGCGCCTGTCGAAGATGAAGTTGCTATTGGCAATGATCGGTGGCGGTAAGTGTGGTAATATCATCTCGCCGAACCCTAATACGATCGTAGCTGCGGATAATTTTGATGCGCCTCTGTCATCTGTGATGGGTGCTGGTGTTGTACCTGCCGTGATAGGTTTAGTGCTGACCGTATTCGTGATCGTTCCGATGATACCCAAAGGTGATTTGATTGGCGATTTTAAAAGCGAAGAGGCAAAAGACGATGAAGGCTTGCCTGCGTTGTGGCGCAGTTTGGTAGGTCCAATAGTGACGATAGTGTTGCTCGCTTTGCGTCCGATAGCCAAGATAGAGATTGACCCTATGGTGGCATTGCCTGTGGGTGGTATCATTGGTATCATCATTACTGGTCATTGGAAGAATATGGGCAATTGCCTTTCGTATGGCTTGGAGAAGATGTCGGGTATTGCTATTTTGTTAGTGGGGACAGGTGCACTGGCGGGTGTGATTCAAGCATCGGATATCAAGGATGTGCTAGTGGAATTGCTGAGCAATTGGGAGAATGGCGGTACCTTCATGGCACCTATAGCGGGTGCGCTGATGTCAGCTGCTTCGGCTTCCACTACGGCGGGTGCAACTATTGCTTCGGCATCGTTTGCCGAGGCTATCATGGCGGCAGGTGTAACCGCTGTATGGGGCGCAGCGATGGTGAATGCAGGTGCTACTGTATTGGATCACTTGCCGCATGGTTCTTTCTTTCATGCCACAGGTGGCGCAATGGGATTCTCGGTGAAAGAGAGATTAAAACTAATTCCATACGAATCGCTGGTGGGTTTGATACTGACGATTGGTAGTGTTGGAATGTGTTTCTTAACTAGTCTCTAAAAACTCAACTTTAAACACTCAATTCCATATGAAGATAGTAGTAGCGTCGGATTCATTCAAGGGGTCTATGACCTCAGTGGAAGTGGCACAAGCAGCCGCAGAGGGTATTCGCGAGGTATATCCCGATTGTGACGTTGTTGCGGTCAACGTAGCTGATGGTGGTGAGGGTACCGTAGAGGCGATTGTGGAAACATTGGGCGGTGAGATTGTTGTGGTAAGAGTGAGTGACCCTCTTGGTCGAAAGATCATCGCCCGTTATGGTATAGTAGACGATATGGCTATTATTGAGATGGCTGCTGCCAGTGGTCTTCCGCTACTGAAGATAGATGAGCGTAACCCATGGGTGACATCCACTCGCGGCACAGGTGAGATGATCATGGATGCCATCGCTAGGGGCTGTCGTCGGTTCTTGGTTGGTATTGGTGGTAGTGCGACCAATGATGCGGGTACAGGTATGTTGCAGGCGATGGGCTTTCGTTTCTATGATGCTCATGGTCAGTTGATTACCGACTGTTGTGGCGGACGAATGGCGGATATCGCTGTGATTGATGGTGAGCAGGTGCCAGAGGCAGTATATAAGTCCGCTTTCACGGTAGCTTGCGATGTAGATACGCCATTCTGCGGGCCAGAAGGTGCAGCGATGGTGTTTGCTCCGCAGAAAGGTGCTGATACAGAGATGGTAGCTAGGCTGGATAATGGTATGGCTTCGTTGGCAAAGGTGATTAGGGGTACGTATGGTATGGATGTGGTGCCAATAGCAGGTGCGGGTGCTGCCGGTGGTATGGGAGGTGCTTTTTATACGTTTTTGCATGCGACTTTGCTGCCTGGCATAGAGATGGTCTTGGATGCGATAGGTTTTGATAGCATTATTAAAGGTGCTGACTTAGTGATCACAGGCGAAGGAAAGGTGGATTTTCAAACGGCTAAAGGTAAGACTGCTGCGGGCGTATTGTCACGTGCAAAACAACAACACATCCCCGTGATTGCTATCGGTGGATGTGTCGAATTGTGCGATAGTGTACTGAAGATGGGATTTGCAGGTATCTATCCTATCTTGGAAGAGCAGGTTCCGCTCGAATTGGCGATGCAGCGTGATTTCGCAATGAGCAATGTCACAAAGACTATTGTCCGTGTACTGAAGAAATAACGGCCTTATTCCAACGAGAAGAGGTGATAACCTGCAGAGTATCCGCTTCTGCTACAATCAGATAGCAAGCAGCTTCAGGAGTGCGTTCGATCATGTCGAGCGCTTCTTTTTTACCTAGTACCATACATGCTGTAGCTAACGCATCGGCACGCATACAGCTACTCGCCGTCACAGTGGCACTGAGTAATGAATGATGTACTGGGTGACCACTACGAGGATCTATCGTGTGGCTGCGCCGTTGGCCATTGACAAAATAGTATTGCAGATAATTGCCCGAAGTGGCCATACAGAGGTCGTTGCTTTCGATCACCTCTTGCAGTTCTTTCTCTGTGCCAGTGGCATCGATAGTAGGACGGGTAATGCCCACTCGCCATGGATTGCCCTCTTGGTTAATGCCCTGCAATACCACTTCACCGCCGATATCTACTAGCAGGTTCTTGCAGCCATTCTCGCGCAGCAAATTAGCCACTACATCACAGGCGTAGCCTTTGGCTATAGCACTGGCATCTAGGGTGATGCGTTCGTCATCTTTCTGCAAATGGTGGTTGATGAGACGCACCTTGTTGTAACCTACAAAAACTTTGATACTATCGATGTTAGGTGTTGCAGTATGTTGAGTATTATTGCCAAATCCCCAAGCATTTACCAGTGGGCGAACCGTGATATCAAACGCACCATCAGATAGTTGGCTAATAGCCCGTGCCTCGGCGTACAACACTTCGAAAAGCGAATCGGTGGTGATGCTATCATTGCGGTTGATATGGCTGATCACTGAGTTGGGATTGAACATGCTCAATGAATGGTCGAAATCTTGCAGACGCTGTTGGATAGCATCGTGCAGATCTGCTGTGGCTTGGTAACGTATATTGTAATATGTACCAAAGATATTGCCTTGATGATGATAATATTGTACTTTAGGATTATCTGGCAGCAATAGCAGCAAGAGTGCTGCTATTACCATGAATATAAGTGCGATCCACTTTTTATTTTTCATTTCTAAATTCTAAACTATAGCGGCTTTGCCGCGTCCTCTAAACTACTATCACCACTCGCTGCTGAAGTATAGGCATCCACCGATTCCCCAGTTGAGGCGCTGGTCAAATTTATTCTCCAATGCGGTAGTCAAATTGGTTTTGTCCAATCCATAGCAGTTGAGCATACACTCTCCCCAGATGCCTAGTTCGATATCTTTCAATTCAAAGTAGCGTTCTGCGCGCACATGGATATTGTTGATAGCCACTGTCTTGGCATTTTTCCATACTTCCTCGTAGTTTGAATACATGCCTCGCCAAGGGGTGAAACCGACGTTGGTAGTGAGTCCAATACCTAATGGCAGGTTGAATGTGTATCCAACTTGAATATAGGTGGACCATGCTCGTTGCCATTCTCCGGCTTCGTTCTCGTAGCAGTCAGCTCCATAGATAGTGGTGTACCAGTCAATGGACAATGGTACACTCTCTACTAAGTCGCCTAAATGGAAACCTGCGTGTGCTTCCATTGTGCTACTAGATTCAATCTCTTGAGCCGCGAAACCTCCTTTAGGAAAATATGCTTCACCTCCAAAGTAGTAGAGATGTGTCAAATCTAATTGCAGACCATAGTTGTCATAACCAATCGTAATATCCAACTCTGGGTTGATGTTTTCGAACGTCCAGTTATCTGCACCAATATTACCCCAACCAGAAACATATAGCCCCTTCCAATCAAGGGTGACAGATGGTTGGATAGACAAGCCTCCAAGGTTTTGTCCGCGCCATAAATAAGAACTAACAACGTCCGCACCAACCTCAAGGTTTAAACCAATTTCGCTTTTTGTGGCGTTCTTCTCCTTGGCAAATGTTTGGTAAGGAAAAGCACTGGCGCATACTAACACCAGTGCTAGAAGAATAAACTTTTTTATCATGATTGTATTGAAAATGCTTAATTAAAGCGCATTCTTGTGCGCCCATGCAACACGCAGAGCCACCTCAAGAATCTTAGTATCTTCTAATACTACAATACCGCCATCAGGACCTGGCTCAATATGGTAACCGGTAGTCGCAGTGCCATTGAAATAAGCGCGAACATCATCAGCTGCAATTCCTAACTCCTCAGCAATTACAGCTGAACTACCTTTTGGAAGGCTATCCTTCACTTCTCTTACTTTGTTAAATGTTGTGCGAATCATAGTAACTAATTAATTTATAGTTAATAATAATATTTTATTGTTGAATATATACGATATTGTCTTATTTTCGACTGCAAAGATACAAAATAATTTTTAACTATGCAAATTTTTTCGCAAATAAGTTGAAGAAATATCAAAAAAAGGTGCGTCCGTCAAAAGTTTGATGTTTTTAGCTTCTTGCAAAATAACTTCTCGTGGTTGGCTTGATTCATTCGAGCTATCTGTGTTGTGTCGTGGATAAACAAACACTCGAAAATGATTCAAGATGTATTTATATTCCTTCCATTTATGAAAGATGTCCAAATTATCTTCCCCGATGATGAGTGTGAATTCGTGCTCAGGATATTGCTTCGTCAGTGCGCGCAACGTATTGGCAGTGTAGTTTGGGCGGGGGAGGTGAAATTCAAAATCCGAGACAATGATTCGTTTACCTGTAGCCAATAGCCCATTGCCAATAGCCTCTTTTGCTTTCTCTAATCGTTCTTGTTCATCAGCTAATATACCTTTGTCTTTCAGCGGGTTGTTAGGAGATACCATCATCCATAGTTCATCCAAATCGGTGTTTTTTGCCACCCATTTTGCGAGTCCGATATGCCCGAAATGTATCGGATTAAATGATCCTCCGTAGATGCCAATTTTCATTGAACAAGTTTGTCAAGTTCTTTTTTTGCTGTGGCCAAATCATCGTTTACCACTACATGATCAAAATATGGAGCATCTGCCATCTCAATCTCGGCTTTGGCAAGGCGCTTTTGTATCATTTCTTCACTAGTGTCACCACGACCATGTAAGCGGCGGGATAGTTCTTCCACTGAAGGTGGAGCTACAAAGATAGCCAATGCGTCGTCGCCAAAAATGCGTTTGAGATTGAGTCCGCCTTTCACATCAATGTCAAAAACGATGGTGCGTCCTGCCGACTGAATGCGCTCAATCTCCGACTTGAGTGTGCCGTAGTAGAGTCCTTCGTATACTTGTTCGTATTCGATAAAGTCTTGATTGGCAATATGTTGCTCAAACTCCTCGCGTGAGATGAAGTAGTACTCTTTGCCATGTTGCTCTTGTCCACGTGGAGCGCGAGTGGTGGCAGAGATAGAGAGTTCGTACTGTCCTGGATAGGTCTCAAGCAGGTGCTTAACCATTGTCGATTTGCCCGAACCACTGGGCGCACAGAGAATAATAATCATAATACGTTCAATACTTGTTCTTTGATTTGTTCGAGGATATCTTTCATCTTCACCACGATAATCTGCATCTCACTTTGGTTGCTCTTGCTGCCAAGGGTGTTAATCTCACGTCCCATCTCTTGAGCAATGAATCCGAGTTTCTTGCCCACACCAGATCCCTCGTTATCCATCGTCTCGCGGAAGTACTTGAGGTGGTTGGTAAGGCGCACTTTCTCCTCCGTGATGTCCAACTTCTCGAGGTAGAATATCATCTCTTGCTCCAAGCGATTGTGGTCGATAGCTTGCTGCGTTGCAGCAGACAATTGCTCCAAGTTCGCCTCAATACGTGCTTTGATTTTCTCCACTCGACTTTGCTCGTAGGGTTCTACTTCTGAGAGCAGGGCAGCAATAGCATCCAACTTCTCGCAGAACATTTGATATAGCGATGCGCCCTCTTGTTCGCGAAAAGCATTGAACTGCACGATAGCCGCTTCTATGGTTTGCAGCACCACAGCCCATTCCTCATCGCTCACCTCGCCGCAGTCTTGCACCTTCGTCACATCGGGCATGCGCAGGATAGCTGAAACAATATCTTGGTGGTTTGTCCAGCCCAATTCCTGTTGCAGGGCAATGAGTTCCTTATAATAATAAGCAAAGGCATCGCGGTTGATAGGAGTGAAGGTTGCTGCATTATCGCCTTGTGTGGCATCTTGGTAATAGACACTCAAGTCAACCTTTCCGCGCTCTAGGCGTTGGGCTATGAGGGTACGTATTTCCAACTCTTTGCTTCGTAGTTGTGGAGCAATGCGTACATTGAGATCTAGTGATTTGGAGTTTAAACTACGAATCTCTACAACTATTTTTTTGTTATTGGCTACTTGGCTTTCTGCTTTACCATAGCCGGTCATTGAGTATATCATATTGTGTAATAATTTACTGTTTGAGTTTGATCGTCGTTTCTATTTCGCATTCACCGCGGTAGAAACCACGTCCTTCTTTCTCTTTTTTATAAGAAGTTTTGTGTTGTACCGAATCAATCGCATTGGGTGTCGAAACAACGATATTGATTGTGTCTGTAGGAAAATCGGATGCTGTTATGTGGAACATACCCTTTTCGTCGGTTTGTACTATTTCTCCCATTGAAGTATTGTGATAGCCTTTCACGGTGACAGTTGCTCCTTCGATAGGTTTTCTCTGCTTGTTGATGACTTTGCCGCTAATATCATAGGTTGCATAAGGTACACCATATAGGGTAACAACCTCTTGTTGTATGGTCTTTTGTGGTGCCCTACATCCTCCGAGCAGTGCAATCAAACTACCTAATATCCAATTGATTTTACTTCTCATATACAACTATTTATTTGCCGATACAGAATTTACCGAAAATATTGTTTAATACTTCTTGCGAGGTTATTTGTCCGGTGATTTCTCCCAATGCGGATAAGCAATCCTGCAAATCCATACTTAGGAATTCGCCACTGAGTTGCATTTCCAAACCATCTTTTACGCGCTGGATCGCTGATTGTGCACGTATGAGTGCCTCGTAGTGGCGTGTGTTGCTGATAGTTATCGCATTACGCATATTACATTCTTCCTCAGCATATGCAATTAATAATTGCTTTAGATTACCCACCTCACCGCTCTTTGCCGAAATGCCGATGCTGTTCGCCTCTGCAACAAATGATGGAACCAAGTCCACCTTATTATACACATGTATGACGTGTTTATCGGTTATATGATTTAGTTGAGACATTGTATTAATAGGCTGTGTGGCATCCTGAAGATGGATAATCACAGTTGCTTTCTGCGCTGCTTGACGGCTGCGCTCAATACCCATGTTCTCAATTGTGTCATCGGTTTGACGCATACCTGCTGTATCTATAAATCGGAATAGCATTCCACCCAACACAAGCGTATCTTCTACGGTATCGCGTGTAGTTCCTTGTATATCACTGACTATCGCACGTTCCTCCCCCAACAATGCGTTGAGTAAGGTAGATTTACCTACATTAGGTGCGCCAATAATAGCTACAGGAATACCTTGTTTAATAGCATTACCTGTTTTGAACGATCCTACAAGCGTAGCAATTGTAGTGTTAATTTCTTGTGCAAGATCAAATAGTTGTTGACGATCAGCAAACTCAAGTTCTTCGTGATCTGCAAAATCTAATTCTAACTCAATCAACGAAGTAAACGTTAATAATCGCTCCCTTAAATTTGCTAACTCATTGGATATTCCTCCTCGTAATTGATTGAGAGCGAGATCCTTCTCGGCTTTTGTTTGTGCGGCTATTAGGTCTGCGACTGCTTCTGCTTCTGTCAAATCCATTTTACCATTGAGGAAGGCACGCAGGGTGAATTCGCCTGCTTTTGCCATTTGACAACCTGCATCAACGAGCCATTGTAGCAAGGTCTGTTGGATATACATGCTTCCGTGACATGCAATCTCTATGACATCCTCCCCCGTGAACGAATGAGGTGCGCGGAATACACTTACAAGCACCTGATCCAATATCTCCGTCCCCTTGCGAATCTCTCCATAGTGCACTGTGTATGCTTTTGCTTCTGTTAACGATTTCCGGGCATGAAACAATCGATCCACCATTGTGATAGCGTCGGTTCCACTCACACGAACAACGGCTATTCCGCCGCTGCCGTAAGGGGTTGATATAGCACAAATAGTGTTCATCTTTTCAGTCTTGTCCATTGCCATTCATTGGCATTGCGTGTCTCAGTGATATGTAGCCCAACAGTCTCCGCTATTTGGGATATATATGGGATATCCTCGGGATAGAATCCGCTTAACCATACCTCGCCGTTCGGTGTTAGTATATCTGCGTATGTAGGCATCTGATCTATCAATATGTTGCGATGGATATTTGCCAGTATTAAATCATAACTGCCATGGGGTGGGGTACTTCCTAAACGTACATCTATCTCCACACAATTAGCTTCTGCATTTTCAAGGCTATTGGCTACACTTTTGTCGTCGATGTCCACTGCTACTACTGTTGTAGCACCACATTTCTTAGCCATGATTCCTAGCACGCCAGTACCGCAACCCATATCTAATACGTTGCGCTCTTCTAGAAACCAACCATTTTCTTGTGCCTCGATCAGTGCTTCAATCATCATGCTCGTAGTCTCATGATGTCCTGCACCAAAGGCGCAATGTGGGGTAATACGTACACCTAAAGGCAACTCCGCAATCTCATGCTCTGCTTCCCATGCTGCATTCCAGTTGATATCCTCGCATTGCTCGACATCTACTAATGCTACACCTTCGGTGTCTGCAATCAATGACTCTATCATGTTTCGGCAATCTTCTAGAACAGCTGTTTGGATATAGGCATTCTCTCCATCAAATACCTCAAAACCCATATCGCACATAGCCTGTTCAAACAAATCTTGTTGCCATGCCTCGCTAAAAGAATATGTCAGATGTACTACGGAATATTGCATTGCCTTATTATATATATGGATTGTATTGCTTTTCGTGTCCAATAGTGGTAGGATATCCATGCCCTGGATATACTTGTGTATCATCGGGCAGTACCACCAATTTATTCAAAGAGTGGATCAGTGTACCCATATCGCCGCCTGGCAAATCGGTACGTCCGATGGACTCTTGAAATAGTGTATCTCCAGTGAATAAGATTTTTTCTTCTGGAAGATAGTAGCAAACGCAGTCCTCTTTATGCCCTGGAGTTGCAATTACTTGGATGTTAAAGAATGGAATATCTAATGGTCCCTCTGTAGGTTGTACGATAGCTTTAAGATCGTAATTTTTTTCCAAGAATTCTAGGCCGCACACATGATCAGGGTGGGCATGAGTAATAAGGAGAGCAACTACTTCGAGTTGCTCTTTCTGTATGTGTTCTGCAAAACGCTCTTGTTCGCGTGCCTCATACATTCCTGCGTCGATTATAATAGCATGCTTGGCATCATCTGTCAGCACGTATGTACATTCACGATAAGGATTGAAATAAAAAGTCTTTAAATTCATCACTTTACCCTCTAAACACTAACCAGTAGCGCAGCGTCCACTAAACACTAAAGCGGTAGATATACCACGGCTTTCTCTTTGTACCAATCATCCTTGAATATCGTTGATATGTCCGTGATTTCTACATACTTGCGATAGAGATGTGTCTCGCCTTCTAGGTTGCCGCCCTTGAGCACCATCAATCCGTTTGGCATAGCATTCTTATGGCTATGACTTACATTCTTGCGGATGAGTTTTACAAGATCGGACAGTGGCATTACGGCACGGCTGATCACAAAATCATACTTGCCCTGTTCTTGCTCTGCGCGCTCTTGAATACAAGTTACATTCTGTAGTCCAATCGCTTTGGCGATTTCAGATGCTACTTTAATCTTCTTGCCGATGCTATCAATCAGGGTAAATTGGCACTCGGGAAACAAAATCGCTAATGGAATACCGGGGAAACCTCCGCCTGTGCCTATATCCAATAGGGTAGTACCTGGCTGAAAATGAAGCACTTTGGCAATAGCTAATGAGTGGATGATATGATGTGGATACAGGTTATCAATATCTTTGCGAGAGATGACATTGATTTTGGCATTCCAATCGCGGTACAACTCTCCCAATGCCGTGAATTGTTGCACTTGCAGAGGCGTCAAGGAGAAATGCTCCTTGATGCACTCTACACCTGTATAATCTAATGAGTTAATCATCTCTGTCATATACTCTCGCCTTTACACTCTACACCCTACACCTTACATCCATAGGCGCAAAGCGCCGTCCTATAGCGAAGCGTCCTTTAACCTATATTAGTAAACACATTCTGTACATCCTCGTCTTCCTCAATGCGGTCGATGAGTTTTTGTACACTCTCCATTTCCTCGTCGTTGAGAGTTTTGGTGTCGTTTGGAATACGAACGAACTCACAAGATTGAATCTCGAAACCATTATCCTCCAAATACTTTTGCATTTGTGAGTATTGGTTGAAATCACCATAGATGACAATGGTTCCCTCCTCTTCGTCGTGACCGAGCTCCTCAACACCGAAGTCAATCAACTCCAACTCTAGTTCATCCAAATCAATGCCCTCTTTAGCAGCTACTGTAAAGCAAGCTTTGCGCTCAAAGAGGAATTGCAAACAACCTTGTGTACCAAGGCTACCACCATGTTTGGTGAAATAACTGCGGATATTTGCTACGGTACGCATGTTATTGTCAGTAGCGGTCTCAACAAAGATAGCTATACCGTGAGGACCATATCCCTCGTAGCAAATTTCTTTGTAACCCTCAGATGACTTATCGGTTGCTTTCTTGATAGCACGCTCAATATTGTCCTTTGGCATGTTCTCTTTTTTACATTGTTGCATCAATGTACGAAGACGAGGGTTGCTGTCAGGATCTGGACCACCATCACGTGCTGCCATGGTGATTTCCTTGCCTAGTTTGGTAAATACGCGGGCCATATGACCCCATCTTTTCATCTTGGTCGCTTTGCGATATTCAAATGCTCTTCCCATAGTGGTATATTTTATTTATAGTTTTATTTCGTTGTTGTTGAATCTGTAGTATCTACACGATTATAAATATTTCGTGTGTCTTCTGGTGCATCAATATGTATAACTAAGAAATCATATAATGTCAATCACCATTGTTATCTAATGGACAGCCCAATGCATCTACCATATCTCGTGCAACCATTGGGGTGTTTGGACATTGATCTATATCATCACTTACACCATCTCCATCACTATCAATTACACAACCATTGATATCTACATGTGCAATAGAAGTTGCGGATGTGTTAGGGCACCTATCACGATAATCGGGCACTGCATCTGCATCGATGTCCAAAGGACAACCTACAGAGTCAATGAATCCATATGCGTCAGATATTGTATGAGGGCATTCATCCATGTAGTCAGGCACAGCATCACCATCATTATCTAATGGACACCCCATTTCATCAACGCGAACGTCGAACGGGGTCTTAGGACAAATGTCGAATTTGTCGGAAACGCCATCTTTATCTTTGTCTTTATCTTTCAGATTGGTACCTACCACAATTGCTAAACCCAAATCTATGTTGACTCCTGGCGTTTTATATGGTAATGGAATTTCTCGGTCTGCTGTAGCTGCTTTTGCATAGGTTAATGGGATATAATCCGTTGCTAAGGTTAGCATCAAACCATCATATGGGGCAATGGATAATGCCGCTCCAATATTGCTCCAATAACCATTGATAAATGAATATGATGCAGCCAAATTTAACCAATTAAATGGACGAAAAGCGGCACCAAGTGTAACTTCTTCTGTGATATGACTGTTATAAAAACGAGTTCGTGAATATACACCCACACCTATGCGATTATTCCAGAAGTTAGCATCAATACCCACATTTAAGTTAGCCGTCAATATGCTCAATTGAGGTTGTGGAGCATTATTAATATTGTCGATATGCAATGCATTTTTATATTCGGATAATGTGTTGCCTAAGTTGACACTTAAACTGTCCATTGAGAATTGTCCATCTATCACATAGTCACTATATTCCACATTTACACCATAGAAGGTGGTGTCTAAATGTAAACTAGCTTTTGCATGACGATGCCAGCGGATAAAACCAAGGTCTGTAACAGAAGCAGTGAATTGCAAATTCTTGATAGGTTGATATGTTAAACCTAGATCAAATGCGGCACCAATACCAGCTGGCTCAATAATACTTGTAAGGCGATTTGCTATACTAGCATTCTCATCCCAGAACATATCTTTGAGGTCTAAATCATTAAGGCTGGTTGGCCCTGCTGGTAATTTTTCCCAATTTAGAGGAGCAGCTGCATATATATTTCCTGTTCCAGATATATGAATTGAATCAAGCGTAGATTGGAATGTCATATCTGGTGTGTTCATTACTAAGTTAGCTTGTCCTAGTAATAATTTTAGTTTTCCTCCTATTGTCCAGTGCTGGTTGATCTTGTGAGAATAACCTAGTGCAATATCTGTATAGGCTGACATGTTCATACCTAATCCAATTATTGTAGGCTGAGTTGTATTTAAGTGATTTAGCCTAAAAATTGAATTGGAAACATTGACATCTGTGGACAAATGTTCTGCAATATTCAAGTGAAAATATCCAAAATCTTTTATTCTAAAACCGAATGATAGAATATTCATGTACATATCTGCATCAATCACAAACAATTCTGGTTTGTCATCAAGCCAATTCTCTGGAGCGTCTGGATGCCAGGGTGTTATTGTATTTCCCGTTTCTCCCTTGAAAATAAAGTCTTCCATTGTCCAGCCATTAGTGCCCGTCCATAGACTTGTATAACCAACAACAGGTAATGTCAGATAAAATTTACTGACAGGTTGAAAGGCTGGGTTGATAGTATGGCGCATTGGTGCGTTTTCAAGAAAATATAGTGTGTTGACTTGTTGTGCACTTGCGATGGATGTGATTGTAAGGAGAACTCCTAAAAGTAATAAATGTAACGCTTTTTTCATACAATTTTCTTATTCTTTACCCGTTAATGTTCCTAAATTTAGAATAGCTTCTATATCTGCCCCTATGCCAATTTTCACGCACAAGGTCTGATGTTCTGTCAATTTGACATTGAATTGCCCTGTTTTATATGCATGACTCAGCGATTCGTCATCAAAGGCTGCATAGAAGACAATCTTGCTTACTCTTGACAGTAAATCAAATTCCTCTTTTGTAATCGTAATAGTTTCTGTTATCCATTGTGGGGTCACATCCCATGTCGATGTGTTGTAATTGAAGGTGTGATCGGGAGCTGGGATCAAAAGGGTATCTTGATTGGTAATTAACCATGGTTCGCTCGTTTTGGGATCAAGAATAATGTTACCATATTCGTCTAAGCATGCAAACGAACCCTTTAACTGTAGTGGGATGCTATTTTCGATTTGTAATGCTAATGTCAAACTTGCATTTTCTATGGTATCTACCAACTCAGGAATATTGCTTATCAAAGAGTCAATATGCAAACGACTCAAGTCAATATTATCGATAGTATCGGAATATGCAACCTTTACGCCCTCATTGAAGATGAACGGCAACTCACATGCCGCATCTATACGAATGGAGGTGTTGTTGGTTATACGAATTTGTGGCGTCTTGTAACGGTCAAAATCAATAGAAAATTTATATCCTAAGTAATCAGGTTGAAGTGAGAATAACTGGTCAATATGTCCACGTGCAGGATCTTTGTCAAACAAAACATGCATGGTTGCGGAATCTCCAATCTCGCTATCCAACCCTAAATACTCACCTTCGGTAAAGTGCTTCTCTAAATAAGGTTTGCCGTCAAAGGTGGCATTTATTTGCTCGCCATTGCTGTCTCGTACATATAAATAATCGCCATGCATTACTAGCGCGCCTGCAATGTGTGTGGTCACTTCCATGTCTATTTTAGGCTCAGAAAATGGTAAACGAGCCGATTCAAATAATTTCCATAATCCCCATGTATCGGATAGTGAAATCTCATTCGCATCTGCCATGTCTGAACTTGGCTTAAACATACCCCATATAGCATCGTAGTCAATAAATTGTACATCCAATTTGTATTCAAAACTAGATGAAGGAGGTATAACTACTACCTCACCTGCAGGAACCGTTATTTGCATGGTCACTTTAAAACTGCAAGAGTCAATCACATTGCCACTATATTGCTCTGGAACAGAAGGATTAGGATTCTTCATCAAATTAATGGAGAAAGCATCTACATTCACAGGGATATTGTGGCCGTAACCATAGCCGTCACCTCTGGTATATATATCTAAAACATTACCTTCCGCACGATAAAAAGCATCACCCATAGTCAAAGTTACTTTATCGATCCAGTCCCATTCTAATGGCAAGCCACCCAGCTGATTGATATTGCTTATAAAACTAGCATTCCTAATCATCGCACTATCCAAACGCTGTGTACTCTCGTCGTTGTTGATTCCCTTCAGTTTTAAAGTTAACGGGAATTCCAATTTAATAGGAACTCCCATGCCTGTTATTTTACCATCTTGTATAATTGACAAACTATCTAACTGATCATACACATTCATTTTAAGTAATGTACTGCTAATGTGCTGACTCAACTCTACTGTGTGAAAATTACGAGCAATACTGATAGTGTCGCGGAAGAGCAATACTCCCTTGTTGTCCAACGAATCAATGCTGATTCCCCAACTACCATTCCCCACGAAATCATTGATTGTGGCCTTAATCGAACCAATAGGCATAGCTATAGTAGCGTCTGTGTCAATCGAAGAATCGAGGTTCTTGAGATCTACATCAGCTTCGCAACCGTGCCATACCAAAGCAGTGCTCAATAGCATTGCAATAGCAAATAAGGAACTGTTGAATTTCATACTATGAGTGATTTTTAAATTAGCGTACAAAGGTACGACTTTTTTTTTATATGTGCAAGTGTTTAGTTATTTTTTATAAAATAAACCTTTTCAGTGGCTCGCGTGACGGCGGTGTATAGCCATCTAAAGAACTCTTTTTGTTCGTCTGCACTAGGAGTCATATTTTGTTCGCCGCCCTTATATGGATCAATAAATACCCTGGCCCATTGTCCACCTTGTGATTTGTGCCCAGTGATAGCATATGCCATGCGTATTTGTAATGCGTTGTAATAGCTTGACTGATAGATGGCTTCAGTAAGTTTCTTGCGGTTATTTTGCAGCTCTGGGTAATCTTCTGCTATTTTGTTGAATAAATCCTTCTGCATCTTTTGATTGGCTTCAGGGGTATCGCTATGCATCGTGTCTAACCAGATGATGGTATCTATCTCCCAGTCATAGTCCAACGACCTTAACTGGGCATCTACAAAGTGATAACCGTACATCTCCCGCTCGTTGCGCAATCGCACTACCTCTAGCAAATCACCATTGGCCAGAAATGGCAAGTCATCGTATTTTTCGGTCCAGAAATAATTGTTCTTGCACACCATCAACCTATCGCCGCTACTTATTTCATCTTCTCGCCATAAGATGCGCGTACGGATGCCTTGGTTATAGATATTTGTGCGCTTGTTGGTCCGGGTTAGCAATATCGTTTCTTCTTCTCCTACTTCCTGATATGCTTCTTCTAGTGCTTCCAATAGTTCTGCTCCTGACACGGTACATACATCTTTCTCTATAGATAGGATATCCCACATTGCCTCTTCGCACTTTTTCCTCATCGCTTGTTCGCCTAATGCAAACGGGCGTAATCGCGTGGCGTTGTCTAGGATGCTGCTATCACTCGCTTGACGGGCAACTTGGGTTAGTGTGTGTGAGTGAATATCTAGTTGATAACCAGACATGTAGTCGATATTCAGTGCGGGCGACTGAATAGAACCTACAGGGGGTAATTGAGCGTTATCTCCCAATAGCAACATGCTGCATCCTTCACCGCTATACACATACCTTACTAAGTCCTCTAGCAATATGCCAGAACCAAACATTGGATTATCTCTCAGTCCGCTTATCATGGACGCCTCATCCACAATAAATAGCGTGTTGCGATGCAGATTGTCATTGAGGGAAAAACGATCTTCTCCCAGTTGCTTTTGTCTATAAATATATTTGTGGATTGTGTGCGCGGGTACATGTGCATATTTTGATAGTACTTTGGCTGCACGGCCCGTCGGCGCAAGGAGTACAATACGCTGCTGCAAATCATGTAGTGCTCCTACTAGTGCAGCCATGATGCTAGTTTTGCCAGTTCCCGCGTAGCCACGCAAGATGAATGCTTTGCGTGGGGTCGGAGATACAATAAACTGGCTCAGTTTATCCAATAGCTCCAGTTGTTTTTCATTTGCTTCAAATGGTAACTGCGCAATGATTCTATTTTTAATAAACTGTTCTAGCATCTCAGTCCTGCCGTTAAATCCTTAAAACTTCCAAAACTCTTTCTACATTATTTTATCACATGCGACAAAAAAAAGGTAAGCTGACTACATCGCACCGCTACAACCTCTTACCCTTGCTTCGGTCAAGACCTGGGGGAGTTCGGAGGGAGCTGGTCGTGTAGGACTTACCCTAAATCGCCTGCAAAGGTACAACAAAAAATGCATATACACAAGAAAAATGCAAAAAAAGTGTTTTTTTTACTACATTTTTCTTGCTATTATACAATTTTTTTCATACCTTTGCACTCTAATATGTAAAACCATGAGTGAGCATCTTAGCAAAGCACAAGTAAAATGGGTACGCAGCCTACAGCAAAAGAAGAATCGTGATGCGGAGGGAGTCTTTGTGGCTGAAGGTGAAAAGTGTGTGAACGATCTTCGTGGGGCGTTTCAGTTGGTGTTGCTAGCCACACCAGAAAATGCGTCTCCCGTGGAGATTGAGCAGATGTCGTCTCTACGCACTCCGCAGGGCACTATTGCTGTTTTTCGTAAGCCTGCAACACTCAACTCTCATCTCTCATCTCTCAACTCTCAACTTATCCTCGCCCTCGATGGCGTCCAAGATCCAGGTAACCTAGGTACCATCATTCGCACATGTGATTGGTTTGGTATTCACGACATACTCTGTTCCCGTGATACGGCAGATTGCTTTAATCCTAAGGTGGTACAAGCCACTATGGGTGCCCTCGCACGCGTGCGAATGCATTATGTGGACTTGCCCCAAGTGCTCCAGCAGCTTCGTCTTCAAGGTATGCCGCTCTATGGCACTTTGCTCGAAGGTAGGAACATGTACGATGCGAATGCTATTGCTGATCGGCAGAAGGGAGTGATCATCATGGGCAATGAAGGCAACGGTATTTCGCCCCAGGTTAGGCAGCTGATCACCCATCCACTATTCATTCCATCATACCCCGCCGATATGCCAACCTCCGAGAGCCTGAATGTGGGTATTGCTACAGCCATCGTTTTATCAGAATTCAGACGAACACAATAAAATCATCTATACCATGAAAACCAAGATTCTACTTCTGTGCCTCTTGTGCACCATTATCCAAGCTTGTAACCAATCTACTGTGTTTATTGGCCATCGCGGCAGTTTGCTAGGCGTGGAAAACACCGAAGAAGCATTTGTAAATGGTGCAAACCATTATGGCTACCAAGGCCTGGAATGCGATGTCAAGGTGACTGTGGATAGCCAACTAGTATGTTGGCACGATGATCATTTGGAGCGTGTAGGCATTGATAGTTTGCAGATCCCTACTAGCACTTTGACACAATTGCAGTCTCTCACGCTAACGCAAATACGCAAGGATATTACCTATACGGCCAAAATATGCACAGTAGATGAGTATTTGGCTATTTGCAAGCAGTATAACGTCTTCCCTGTAATAGAACTGAAGTGGGGGATAGGTCTTAATAACAACGATATGACCCTTTTCCCAGAGCTCTATGCATTGATAGAGAAGCATGGTCTAGTAGAAGAAGCAGTCATTTTAACATCCATGCAACAATCCATTGAGTACATCCGTCAGCATTACCCACAACTCACATGCCAGTGGCTCCGTCATCAGGTGCAAGATACCGATTATGAATGGTGTCAGCAGTGGGATGTGACGCTCAGTGTGCCACACACAGCTGTCACTGAAGAGGTGATTGCGCGTAGCAAGCAAATCGGCAAGGATGTTGCCACTTGGACTGTCAACCATGTCGAAGATTATCGACGCGTCCAACAACTAGGATGCAAATATGTAACAACTGATTACCTACTAATCAATCAATAATAACCAATTAATACTACCTTTATGAGAAAAACACTACTCCTTTTGTGCCTCGTATGCACACTCACCCAAGCCTACGCATGGAAACCCGTCTTCGCTGGTCACCGCGGCAGTTATCGCGGAGTGGAGAACACCGAAGAGGCATTTATGAATGGAATTAACCATTATGGTTATACAGGATTGGAGATAGATGTCAAAACCACCAGCGATGGTGAGTATGTATGTTGGCATGATGATGATTTGAGCCGTGTGGGGCATGACGTTTCTATTCCTAATAGCAAATGGGCAGATATTAAAGACTTAACTCTTACACAAACACGCAGTGGGAATACCTATACAGGTAAATTGTGTTCCGTAGATCGCTATTTGGAGATTTGCAAGGAGAATAATGTTTTCCCTATCATTGAGCTCAAATGGGCGGTAGGTATCAATAGCAATGATATGAGCCGCTTCCCTGGACTCTACAAACTCATCGAGAAACACGGACTTGTAGAAGAAGCACGAATCCTTACATCCATGCAACCTTCATTGGAGTATGTGCGTACCAATTACCCTGCACTCAAGTGTCAGTACCTTTGCTACGAAGTTACTGAAGTACGCTACGAATGGTGTAAGAAATGGGGTATCAATCCTAGTGTACAAACAGGCGGACTTAGCAAGTACATGGCTCGCAAATGCCATGACGCAGGAATGGAAGTAGCATGTTGGACCGTTAATAGTCTAGCTTCGTACCAACAACATGGCGAACTTGGTTGTACCACCATGACCTGCGACTATCTTCTGCCATCTGAAATGCCCGAACTAGAGGAAATTGATTGGGAGGCACTAGCACCTACTCAACCTATTGATACGCTATATATCACCGAACTATTCAATTTTTCCGAAGCTGCAGGAACACTACCTGAGGGTTTCCCTACCACACTAGAGGGCAACTATGTGAATGCGCAAGAGGCTGCCTTCGTAGATGGTGTATTCTATGTCTCTGATTATAGCAAAAGAAAAGTGGTGGCAGTAGATACAGCGGGTAATGTCTTTGAACCTGGCATAGAGCATCCTGATCTTCGTCATGGTATTTGCCGAGACGATGCTGCCAACTTGATCTTGCATGCATCCCCTGATGCTGATGTTCCGACAAAATTAATCGTCTATAAACCCAATGACACAACGGAGTATGTGATTGATATCAAACTCAACAACAATGGTCAAACTAACTTTCCTACTGCTAGTGGAGATATTTTCTCTGCGGCTGGAGGGTATGTATATTTCTTCCCAAATAAGCAGAAGTTTGTTGAGGTCGTGAAGATTGCTAATGGTCAATATGTATCCACCACTTCTTGCCCTGTAAGTATCGAAGGTTCTACTGCAGGATACGTAATACCAATTGACAACACCCCTAATCATTTCATTTACCAAGTGCGTGCCAATGGTTACCACCTCTACAAAGATGGAGATAAAGGTTCCTATCTGACATCGCCTAATGGTACTACCGCGCCCGCACGTAATAATACGGTAGGTGGCGCACTCTTCCACCTAGGTGGACATGAGATGTTTGTTTACATGTCTGGCAGCCACTATAAGGGCGGTTGGACACTACGTGATATGACTTCTGCCGAACTTACTCCTATGTACACCCAACCACAATTAGGCAATGGTGGCTACTATGCCAATGCGTCTGTAGGTGCGTTCTTCCATTGGGAACAAGTGGATTCTGTTACGGTCAACCTATACGAGTATTGCTTAGGTCACGGTATAGCAGGGTGGGAAATCAGTACAGCTCCTCACAAAATACGTGTGCAAGATTTCACATTAAGTGCTACTGAGATGGAGATAACTGTGGGAGATACGGTGTCGTTGCAAGCCATTATTACGCCTGCTGATGCTACCGACCAAGATGTGACATGGCGAGTATCTCCTACTGGACGCGTTGTCAAACTCAAACCCGATGGATTGAATGCTACATTCTCTACATCCAAAGCAGATGTATATACTATTACAGCATTTTTGGGCGATTTTTCCGCTTCATGCGTAATAACTGCTGTAGAGCCAGTGACAGGAGTGGATGATGTAGTTGCTCCTACAGACGAAACGCAAAAGTCCATTCACAACGGACAACTCGTGATCTATCACAACGGACAAAAGATTAATGCCTTAGGACAGATTATCCAATAACCTCATTAATAGATAAAAAAATAATAGGGTACGCCACCGCGTACCCTATTATTTTTTGTAATTTATACCAATTGATATTGTTACCCGTTTTAATTGCTGCAGTCAGTCTCCGTGACGGTGGCTTTTTGCTCGCCTTCTTGTGTAAATAGGTAGCATGCGCTCTTCGTAGCGCGAATATCTTCCGTTTGATACTTGTTGCCTTTCCATCCCGTGCCACTCTTGAATAGGATGTTGATCTCCTTACCTGGGTATGCATATACATACCAATCGCCTTGTTTGGTGGCTTTGTAGTCACCCGTTTCTAGGCCCTGTGTATTCCAAATATGCACATAGATATCCGTTCCCCAGAACGCTGGCACCTTAGCTTTCAGCACAATACCCTCTTTCTTGATAAAGGTAATGCTATCCACCTCAGTCACGGCATACTCTACTGCCTCGCCTCCCATCCATACCATCATATAATCCATGGTGGAGGAGTAGTCATCCTCATTCTCATTGCCGCCATTTCCGCCGCCACCATTACCATCTTTCCACTGTTCGTTCAGCCATGCCGCATTTTTGCGCAGTACTTCGGTGGTGCGATCAATATATGTGCCCAACGATTGGCTTCCATGGTATTGCGACCAACGCTCTTTGTCCTTCACGGCTGCCCCTGCTATTTGTGCCTCGTGTGCGTCAATAAAACTGTAAATCTTGTTAAATTCGTTGGCATAAAACTCTTTCCAAATCTCTTTCACGCGCGCCATAAAAGCAGGAAACTTACATATCTCAGGAATCCAGTGGTTATGCCATACATCGCCTTGATACATGTACTGAGATTTGTCGCGATTGAACGAACTACCAAAATCCCATACGGGACCAAAATGCCATTTCTCGTCGGCGCCTATCTCCTTATGTAGATAGCAACTGCCGTGAAAACTCTCATAGTTATCCGTCAGCTCCTGCACGATATAGAACTTTGCCAGCGCATCCATGTCCAAGTGCTGCCACAGCTCGTCGGAATTCTTGTCGCCATATATCATCTTGTCTAGCATGGTGATCTGCTGAGTCAGATACTGCTCTTGCTGATAGGACAATACCTCTGGCGTCTTATAGGTCACCCACATCGTATATACATCTCCACCTTCGGTGATGGTGATATGTGGATCGGTGTCATAGTTGTCGATCTCTACGAGCCAACCGCCAGTGATCTTTTCGCTGTCGGTCTCCTGGTCCTCTTGCTCCACGATATTCACGCGATCTTTATCCACACGGATATTTTCTGTGAGGAAGTACAAACCTATATAATCGCCATTCAACACCACTTCCAGCGGTTTCGCATCGGGCGTATAGGTCATACCTATCATTTTGCTGAGCTCAAAGCCTACGGCATTGCGCATAAACCCTTTTCTATCTTTGCTATCATCGGCATGCGCCAGCAGCGTGAAGTGTTTGCTTTTCTTCATGCCCAGCAGTGCTTGCTTATCTGCCAATTTGATGCGGTATGGTTTCTTGTCAAAACCAGTCCACGAGTAGTTACCACGACCTTTGATCTCCATGGCTAATGGTGCGGTAGCCGAACCAATGCTCTCATACCCGCTCAAACCCTTATTATCCAGGTAATAGGTGGCATTCACATACACCTCTTTGCTCTCAATCTTTTGATTGTTCTCCGTTTGAATGTATAACACTGGCAGTGTGCCTGATGGTGATACCGCATACAAAGAGCATACAATACTCGCTAGTATCCAAAAAAAGAATAGTCGTTTCATACTATTGTGTTATTTTTTAATTATAGGCGGGCGTACCCCGCCTATAACCAGTTATCATTCGTTCTTGTTCAGAATGATTAATGCCGCTATCACGCCAGGTACCCAACCTATGCATGTGAGCAATAGCACAATCATCACCGATCCACATCCTTGGTCAATCACTGCCAAAGGTGGGAATAGTATTGCTAATAATACTCGTAAACAACTCATAATCTCTCGCCTTTCGCCTATAACCTATTAGCTTGCTCTGCAAGCGTCCTATAGGCAACTTTGTTGCCGTCCCGTAGCCCACAACGTGGGCGTCCGAAACGCCAACGGCGTTAATACGCATTCATTTGCTCTTTGACGGTAGCAGTGATCATGTCAGCAAACTCTTGGATAGTCATCTGACCTTTCTCCTCTGCGCCTTGTTGGCGAACAGAAACGAGTCCTTGCTCTGCCTCTTTCTCACCTACGATGAGCATGTATGGGATACGCTTGAGTTCGTTGTCGCGAATCTTACGACCCAGTTTCTCGTTGCGGTCGTCCACGATAGCGCGCACGTCTTGTGCCTCGAGCATCTCTTTCACTTTGTGCGCATACTCGTTGCTCTTCTCGGAGATTGGGAGTACTACTGCTTGGTCAGGAGTCAACCACAATGGGAACTTACCTGCGGTGTGCTCGATGAGCACAGCCACGAAGCGCTCCATACTTCCGAATGGCGCACGGTGAATCATCACAGGGCGGTGCTTTTGGTTATCCTCGCCTACGTATTCGAGCTCAAAGCGCTCTGGCAAGTTGTAGTCCACTTGGATAGTACCCAATTGCCAACGACGGCCGAGGGCATCTTTTACCATGAAGTCGAGTTTTGGGCCGTAGAACGCTGCCTCGCCAGTCTCTACGCGAGCAGGTAATCCCTTCTCTTGGCATGCCTCGATGATGGCTTGCTCTGCCTTCTCCCATACTTCGTCTGAACCTACGTACTTGGTGGTGTTGTTAGGGTCACGGAGTGAGATTTGTGCCTCGAAGTTCTCGAATGCCAATGACTTGAAGATAATCTCGATGATCTCCATCACGCGGATAAACTCGCTCTTCACTTGGTCTGGACGGCAGAAGATATGCGCATCGTCTTGAGTAAAGGAGCGCACACGTGTCAAACCGTGCAATTCACCCGATTGCTCGTAGCGATACACCGTACCGAACTCTGCAATACGCAATGGCAGGTCTTTGTACGAGTGAGGGGTATTCTTGAAGATTGTACAGTGGTGAGGGCAGTTCATTGGTTTGAGCAGATATACCTCGCCTTCCTCTGGAGTGGTGATTGGTTGGAAGGAGTCCTTACCATAGTGATCCCAGTGACCAGAAGTGATGTACAAGTTCTTGTTTCCGATATGTGGGGTTATAACTTGTTGATAGCCATAGCGTTTTTGAATCTTCTTGAGGAAATCCTCGAGGCGCAGACGGAGGGCTGTACCCTTTGGCAACCAGATTGGAAGACCTTTGCCCACCATGTCGGAGAACATAAAGAGTTCGAGTTCTTTACCAATCTTGCGGTGGTCGCGTTTCTTAGCTTCTTCGAGGAGGGTCAAGTACTCATCCAACATCGCTTTCTTTGGGAAAGTGATACCGTAGATACGGGTCATCATTGGGCGAGAGTCGTCGCCACGCCAGTATGCAGCCGCACAACTGAGCACCTTGATGGCTTTGATGGCCTCGGTAGAAACGAGGTGAGGACCTTTACAGAGGTCGGTGAACGCACCTTGTGTATAGGTTGAGATATGTCCGTCTTCGAGTTCGCTGATGAGCTCGCATTTATATGTTTGTCCTTTTGCGCCAAACTCAGCCAGTGCATCGGCTTTTGCGATAGACTTCTTCACGAGTGGCTCTTTCTTAGCGCGAAGCTCTGCCATCTTTTGCTCGATCATAGCAAAGTCGCTATCCTTGATGGTTTGTCCCTCAGCAGGATATACATCGTAGTAGAAACCATTCTCAATAGCAGGACCGATACCGAATTGGATGCCAGGATACAACTCCTGCAATGCCTCTGCCATCAAGTGGCTAGAGGTGTGCCAGAAGGCGTGTTTCGCCTCTTTGTCCTCCCACTTGTGGAGTTTGATTTCGCAATCTTCTGTGATAGGTGCATTGAGTTCTACGATTTGCCACTCCTCTTGATTAGGAGCCTTTACACTAGCCACAAGGATGTCTTGTGCCAAACGACTGCTGATGCTAGCAGCTACTTCGTAAGCGGTGATCCCGCTCTCGTACTCACGGACGCCACCGTCCGGAAAAGTAATTTTAATCATGATAAATTTTTGTTCAATATGGTGTAGATTTGAGTAGAATTGAGTAGGATTGTTTTGCTTCTAAAATACAACCACTACTCTACCGTTACTCCACTACTACTCTACTGCTACACCATTCTTTAATAAACCTACAAATGTTTACGGCTCAGGGCTCACAAATGCCCTAGGAAGCCAATTTCGGTGCAAAATTAGTAAAATTTCACGACATACGCAAGAAATATTTAACAAAAGCTTACTTTTGGATGCATTTTTTCGTTTAGTGTTGGGTGGAGCGCTACTAAACAACCACAATTATGAATCGAAGAAGCAAAACCATTGAGCAGCGCAATCGCGCGATATATACAGCGTTCACTGCGCTTATACGCAACGATACCCCGGTGATGTTGGTATATGCTTATTGTGCAAAATGCCATGATCTAGGCGAGGAATCCATCCGTAAGATCGTCGCGCAGCAAACCTAGAAATAACACAACAAAAGAGGGTGTGTCAGTTTGGCACACCCTCTCTGTATAATTAGAACGCTCAACGCTTAATCTGCTTAGGATTAAAGAAGTTTCCCAAAGGAGTCACTTCTCCGTCTGTACAACGGATCACTTGGATCTTTGAACCTTCATTCCAGAATCCATCCTTCTGAATCTTCTCCCATTGCTCTTTGGTGCCTGCAAAATCAATCGCTTTCAGCGACTTGCATTTATAGAAGACCCCACACCCAATATGGGTTACGCTGCTTGGGATAGTAAGGGATGTTAGCGATTTGCAACGTCCGAACGCTTCATAAGCAATAAGGCGAGTGCCTGGTTTGATAGCATAAGCACCTTCCATATTTTTAGTTACCTTGATCAAACAGCTATCTATATATAGTGCACCATCTTCCCAATTGGATGTATCGTTATACAGCTCTGTCTCTGTAAATGCAATACTTTCGATGCTCGTCACAGATTTAGGAATCTTAATGTAGGAGAGAGAACGACAACCAGCAAACGCGCCATATCCAATAGTTGTCACATTATCTGGTATATGGAAAAAATCTAAATTATCACAATACATGACAGCGAAAGGGGGGACAATCGATATGCTATCTGGAAGAGAAATACTCTCTAGTGAATAGCAAAAACAGAACGCAGCGTATCCAATGTCCGTGACACTATTAGGGATGGTGACAGATTGCAATCTAGAGCAAAAGCAGAAGGCATCGTTTCCGATACTCGTCACACTGTTAGGTATGTCAACACTCTCTAGTGAATAGCAACTACAGAATGCTCCGTCTCCAATCTCCGTGACACTATTAGGTATGTCAACACTCTCTAGTGAATAGCAATCATAGAACGCACTATCGCCGATGCTTGTTACCCCTTCGGGGATGTAGATGTCATAAAGTGAAAAACAACCATAGAACGTCTTATCTCCGATGCTTGTGACACCCTTAGGGATGTAGATCTCTGGTAGTGAACTACAACCATAAAATGCCTCATCTCCTATGTTCTTCACGCTATTTGCAATCTGGATATCAATTAGTTTTGAATATTTGCGGAAAGCTTTGTCCCCAATGCTGGTTACGCGGAATCTGAGAAGAAAGTCAACGTAATCAACATATTCTGGGATTTCGACATGAGATAGATTTTTCTTGGCACCAATAACTTCTACTTCGTGTGGTGAGGTTAGTTTATAGGTTACACCTTCTTTGGTAAATGTATCACCAGACTTTATTAAAGTATTGATAGCCCTTTCTACATCATAATAATAAGAAGAATTGTAAGAAGAATCTTCGTTTTCTGCAGCTTTTTTGATCCACATTTTTGCCATCGTGTAATCTTTGGCTACCCCGTCGCCATAGAAGTACATAAGGCCCAAGTTTACTTGTGCATCAGCATCACCTTGCTCTGCTTTTTGAAGTGTAGCTTGAAAATCATCGGCAAAAATTGGAGTGGCGATGATTAGGACGAGAATAATGGATAGTAGTTTTTTCATGTTTGTTTGATGTTTTCTTGCGCCAAAAGCGCAGTTTATATTAGGGTCTATAGGATGCTATAGGGCGGTGGGCTTATTTGCGAATGATTTTGGTGTGTTCAGGGAAAGCGTTAATTCCAATATTCTTCACACTATTGGGAATGGTCACTTTTTTTAAGGACTTGCACTCATAGAATGCATAATTCCCAATTTCTGTTACGCTATTAGGAATAGTTACTTTCTTTAAGGACACGCAAGCAGAGAATGCAAAATCTTCAATATCCTTGACGCTTTTAGGAATAGTTACTCTCTTTAAGGACACGCAATCGGAAAACGCACTATGCCCAATACTCGTTACGCGGTTGGGAATCTTAACCGATGTCAAAGACTTGCAAGCCATGAAAGCTCTAAAACCAATCTCTGTTATGCTATTGGGGATGATGACCTGTTCCAAAGATGTGCAACCCCAGAATACTTCATTTCCCATGCTTGTCACGCTGCTAGGGATAGTGATGGAGGTCAAAGAGGTGCAACCAGAGAACGCGTCATCTCCAATCAAACGAGTACTCTCCCTGACAGCGTAATTACCTTTCAGATTGTATATTGCCTTTATCAAACAGTCGTTGATATACAATACTCCGTTCTCCCAATTAGCAGGATCGTTGTAGAGTGCAGTGCTGTAGAACGCAAAACCTCCAATCTCTTTCACGCTATTGGGGATAGTGACAGAGGTTAAGGAAGAGCAATATTGGAACGCCCCCCATCCAATCTTTGTCACACTTTTAGGGATAGTGATAGAGGTTAAGGAGTCGCAATCAGAGAACGCACCCCGTCCAATACTCGTTAGGGTATAAGTCTTGCCCTCGTAGTGATAGTTTTCCATGAAAAGGAAAAGTGATAAAATATCTTCTTCTACTTTTATCAGCTCAATAGTAGTTGAATCGGCGTTAATTTTAAATGTCAGTTTTCCAATCTTAAACTGGTCAGCCATCATGCTCGTGGCTGCAAGCACCAGGGCGAAGATAATAGTTAATCGTTTCATGAATGTAGTATTTTATAGGGTTGTATAGAGTTGTGTAGGGTTGTGGGTTACTTGCGGATGATTTTGGTGTGTTCAGGGAAAGAGTTAGTTGAAATATCCTTCACGCTTTTTGGGATAGTCACTTCTTTAAGAGATTTGCACCCTCCGAATGCATTATATTCAATTTCTGTTACGCTGCTAGGGATAGTAATAGATGTCAACGATGTACAATCGCTGAACGTATTATAGTCAATCTTAGTTACGCTACTAGGGATAGTTACCGAGGTCAAAAAGGCGCAACCAGCAAACGCTTCCTCAGCAATTAAACGAGTATTAGCTTTAATGTTGCAATTACCAACAAAATTTTTATCAACTTGTATCAAACAGTCACCGATATACAATACTCCGTTCTCCCAATTAGCAGGATCGTTGTAGAGTGCAGTATTCTCGAACGTCCTATATCCAATCTTTTTTACGCTGCTAGGGATAGTGACGGATGTCAAAGATTTGCACCATAAGAATGCAAAACTTTCAATCTCAGTCACGCTATTAGGGATAGTGACAGAGGTCAACGAGGAGCAACCTCCGAACGCAGCATAACCAATGTTTGTCACACTGTTAGGGATAGTGACGGATTTCAAAGATTTGCACCCATCGAACGTATCCCATCCAATCTCTGTTACACTATTGGGGATAGTGACAGAGGTCAACGAGGAGCAACCTTCGAACGCAGCATAACCAATGTTTGTCACACTGTTGGGGATAGTGACCGATTTCAATGATGAGCAACCATAGAACGCCCACTTCCCAATCTCTGTAACGCTATTGGGGATAGTGACAGCGGCCAAAGATGTGCAACCTATGAACGCATCCTTCCCAATACAGGTTACGCTGCTGGGGATTGTAATGGAAGTTAAGCCTTTGCATAAGCCAAACGCCGAATATCCAATCTCTGTCACACTATTAGGAATAATGGTATTGGCGCTTCCTACAATAAGTTTGTTAGTGGCGGTATGAATAATAGCATTGCAGTTGTCGCGGCTGTCAAATGTTTTATTATCTCCATCTACGACAATGGAAGTCAGATTCTTACAACGATTGAATGCTTCATTTCCAATTTCTGTAACACCTTTTGAGATAGTGATAGAATGCAGGGAGGAGCATTCAAAGAATGCCTGTCTCCCAATACTCGTTACACTACTAGGAATAGTAATAGAAGTCAAGTTTGTACATCCGTTGAATGCCTCATTCCCAATAGTCGTCACACTATTAGGGATCGTCACAGATGTCAAAGAACTGCATTCATGGAACGCCGAATATCCAATCTTTGTCACACTATTAGGTATGGTGATAGAGATCAAAGAAGTGCAATTCTCAAACGCCTCATCTCCAATACTTTTCACACTACTAGGGATGGTGATGGATGTTAAAGAGGTGCAATCTGCGAACGTCCTATATCCAATGTTTGTCACACCGCTAGGGATAGTGATAGAGGTCAAAGACTCGCAACCATCAAACATCCAATCGCCAAGATTAGTTACTTTCTTGGGTATCGTGATGGAAATCAAAGAAGAACAATCTGTGAATGCACCAAGTTCAATACTTTTTACACTATTGGGAATAATAATGTGGGTTAAACTGGAGCATTCAAAGAACGCCCATTCGCCAATACTCTTTAGACTCTTAGGTATAGTGATGGAGGTTAATGATTTGCAACCCCAAAAAGCTTCACGTCCAATCTCTCTTACGCTATTAGGAATCGTTACCGAGGTCAAAGAATCGCAGTTAGAGAACGCAGTTTCACCGATACTACGCACTATATAAGTCTTATCATTATGCTTAGCAGTTTTTGGGATAATAATATCACCAACGTATTCATCAGCGAACTCATTATATGATTCACCTTTATAGGTAATCTCTACGGAATTGTCATCAAGGATGTTGAAATAAAATTCAGTCCCCTCTCCAGCCGCAAAATCATGTGCCCATGCCGATAGCGAACAGAGAAAAACGAAAATAAGTGCGAAAGTGTTTTTCATAATAGTGTTGATTTAATATTTCAGCCGCAAAGGTACAAAAAAATGCGCACATACGCAAGTAAAGTGAAAAAATATTTATAAATAATCGAACGACGCTGAAGTATGGGCTGCATCGTGCGAACGTAGCTACGAGGGAATGCCGCAGGCAAGCAGATGTTCGAAGATACAACAAAAAATGCACATTGTGCTTGCGCGAGCGCGCTGCTAAGAGAAGCGATTACCGCATTTTGGTTGATTTTCGCAGTCTGGGGGGATTCTGTGTGTCATATTAATAAATTTTAATAATTATATATTGTTATTGCTAATTTTACAGTTTTACACTTTTACATAAAAAAAAGAGTTGAATGATACATCTACTATTTTCGGTTTGCGCCTATATAATATAAATAATATATAATTAAAATTATATATTATTATAATATTATAACCCTATCCCCTATTGCCCCCTTCCCCTTAAATTTTTGCCATTTTTCGCAAAGTGTGATTTGGGCGTTTTGGCGGTATGGGGTAAGATTTCGCTCATAAAATGATGTGGAAGTGTGGAAGTGTGGAAGTAGAATGTGTTAAAAAAGTTTAATTATTGCACAAAGTAACCTTTTTGTTACCCGAACGCATATGATTGTTTTTGAGCAAGCTCATACAACCATATTCATTCTGGTAAAATAGATAAAATCTATTTAAATATTCGTTGATTATGTATGAGCTATCTTCGGGGTATCTTCGGGGTATCTTCGGGATAAGGGCAGTCGATTTTTTGGTATCAAACAAACGACCGATTAAGATACAACTATTTCTTGATAAATTTTTCAAGACTTTCTTGTCCCATTGTTCTTCAACGTGCATCTCAATACTTTTTTTGAGTAATCTCTTAAAAAAATTGCAAATTCGAAAAAATAGTTGTATCTTTGCAGTCGTAATTTCATGCACGGAGAGTTTGCAGTAGAAATTCAGCACTTATTGTTAACCATTTAACACGAATGAAAACACTATGATGACACGCAAAGAACAACTAGAGATTTGTTCACTATGTAAGAACAAAAAAATGGACATGCAGCAAGGCATGCTCTGTGGATTAACCAATGCAAAGGCAGATTTTGAGTACACTTGCCCGAACTATGACGACGATGTTGAAGAAATAGAAAAAATCGAACGCCAAGAAGATGAAGATAATCAGCCCCAAAAGACTATTTCGGGTTGGTTGGCGTTTTTCCTATGGGTTGGAGTAGGATTAGGAGCGATAGGTTCTTGCGTGATGGCGATTGCAGAACTGGTTGACGCTGGTTTGTCATTGGTTACAAGCCTGATTTATGCAGTCTATTTAGGCAGTTTGCTCATAACGGCTATACTGACTATCCGAGCATTTTACAAGAGATCTCCCAATGCGGTCGCGCTCGCAAAAACCTACATTGCGATGATTGCAATTGATGGTCTGTTCAATGTTGCTAATTACTTTATTTTGGATGATTCTAGCATGCTGGTGGGAGCTTTACGTTCATTTGTGTGGGCCATCGTGTGGTTTGTTTATCTCTCAGTGTCCGAACAGGTTGAAACGATTATCCCGCGAGCAACGAGGGTGTGGAAAAAGGCGGAAAAGATACTGCTTGCATTGTATGTGGTGGCTACGCTCTGCTTAGTGGGTGGTATGGCTTATTTCACAAACAATCCTTCGGAAAGTGGTTTCTATGAAAAGGATTATTTGATAGATCTTGCAATAAAAAACGCCAATAAAGAGCTTCCAGATTACTCTAGCCCCATCGTGACTGCAATGGAGATGACCAAGGATGAGAATAATATAATCTATTCCTATAAATTCAGGGAAATCGATGGCAAGTTAGATGCGAATACAGTATGGGGAATGGCATTAGTTCTTAAGCAGGAACTGCTGGCTGAAGTGTCACAAGAAAAGGATCAAGATGTAATAGATTTGATGAACCTCTTTTTTAATGGTGGATACAATCTATGCTATCGTTATATGAATTCCAAAGGAGAAGATCTATATAATATTATCATTACTGGCGAAGAATATAGGAATGCACATAAGGCGGGTGATGATTTCAGATGTAACGCAGAAGATTATCAAGCTGTTGTGGATTATTATGTTAGTTTGTTGCCTTTTAACAATGGACTCAACGGGAAAGTGGTAGATATTCGCCACACAACCAATACATTGGAATACTATGTGAAATTGCCAGAGGTGGATGCTTCTCTTCTCTTTATCTATGATGAGAAATTTCTCAGGGAAAGTGTGATGGAACAATGTGCTGAGTCAGATGACTACATGAAAATATTAGCAGGAATCAACAAGGAAGACATCATCTATTACTTCTATAGAGCCGACGGAGAAGAACACGCGGTAATCGCATTGTCGTATGAGGAATATGCCTCCTTAGCAGAATAACAAATAATATTTGTTGTACCATCGAGGGTGCTTTACCCTCAAGTACGGTTGCATGATGCAGCCTATTTATAAGAAAATCGCATTTGAAAGTGAACTTTCGTGCGATTTTCTTGCATATTCAAAAAAAAATGATTACCTTTGCGCGCTAAAAATAATATAGTGGAATATTTTGGTTTAATATCGGCGAAGGTAGGTGTGGGAGTCCAGCAAGTGGCTGCTACGGTGGCGCTTCTGGATGAGAATGCGACTATACCCTTTATTGCACGCTATCGCAAAGAAAAGACGGGTAGTCTGGACGAGGTGCAGATAGCCGCTATAGCCGATGAATACCATCGCTACCTAGAGATAGAGGATCGCAAAGCTACGATACTCAAGACCATTGAGGAACAAGGCAAACTGACCGACGAACTGAGAGCACGCATTGAGAAGTCGTGGGACTTGACCGAACTAGAGGATATCTACCTGCCATACAAGCCCCATCGCAAGACGCGCGCCGATGTGGCACGCGAGCAAGGATACGAGCCACTAGCAAAAGCTATTTTTGAGCAAAGGCGAGAAGGCGATGAGGCAATAAGGAAATTAGGCGAGAGGCGAGAAGAGGCATTGCAGGGGGCAAGGGATATCATTGCTGAATGGATTAGCCAAGATGAACAAGCCAGAAACGGTGTGCGCCGAGAGTTTACCTATTCGGCTATATTAACCACCAAAGTCATAAAAGGCAAGGAATCAGATGAAGAGGCGCAGAAGTACCGCGATTATTTTGCGGTGAAAGAGCCACTACGCCGCATCACTTCGCATCGCCTGTTGGCTATCCGCCGTGCAGAAGCCGAAGGATTTATCCGTGTGGACATTTCGCCCGATAGCGAGAAGGCATTGGATAAATTAGCGAGACTATTCCTCAAGACCAATAGCGACACTACCTATCAGGTGGAGCTCGCGATGGAAGATAGTTATAAGCGACTGCTGAAGCCATCGATAGAGACAGAGTTTGCAGCGCTGAGCAAAGAACGAGCAGATGAGGAGGCAATACACGTGTTTGCAAAGAATTTGCGTCAGTTGCTGCTGGAGTCGCCATTGGGTCAGAAGCGCGTGTTGGCGCTAGACCCTGGTTTTCGAACGGGGTGCAAGACTGTAGTGCTGTCGGCACAAGGCGATCTGCTGCACCATACGGTGGTGTTTGTCAATAACGTGGCTTCCACCAAGACGCTCCAACAGCTCATTGCGCAATACCAGATAGAGGCCGTTGCTATAGGCAACGGTACGGCATCCCGCGAATGTGAGCAGATGGTGCGCATCGCCCTAGAAGACCACACTACACCACACTACACAACCCTACACCAGACTACACCACCGCAGGTTTTCGTGGTCAGCGAGAGCGGCGCGTCGGTGTACTCGGCGAGCAAGATTGCGCGCGAGGAGTTTCCAGATGAGGATGTGACCGTGCGCGGTGCAGTATCCATAGGCAGACGATTGATGGACCCATTGGCGGAACTGGTGAAGATTGACCCTAAATCGATAGGAGTAGGGCAGTATCAGCACGATGTAAATCAAACGCGCCTCGGAGAGAGCCTGCAACAAACGGTGGAGAGCGTGGTGAACCATGTAGGCGTGGATGTGAATACAGCAAGTAAGCATATATTGACATATGTCTCAGGATTAGGGCCAGCATTGGCGCAGAATATAGTGAATTATCGCAGCGAGAATGGTGCGTTTGCCAATCGTAAAGCACTGATGAAAGTGCCTAAGATGGGCGCAAAAACCTTTGAGCAAGCTGCAGGATTCTTGCGCGTCACCAATTCCGATAACCCACTGGATAATTCCGCCGTTCACCCAGAGAGCTACAATATCGTAGAGCAAATGGCGAAAGACCTGAAATGCAGCGTGAGCGACCTGATGAACGATGCTACGCTGCGCGGTAAGATCGACTTGCAACGCTATGTGAGTGATAAAGTGGGATTGCCAACACTACAAGACATCATGCGCGAGTTGGAGAAACCTAGTCGCGATCCACGCGAACAATTGGAAGAATGGCATTTCGACGAGAACGTGCATACAATAGATGACCTGCAAATGGGTATGGTGCTGCCAGGCATAGTGACGAATATAGCCAATTTTGGTGCGTTTGTGGATATAGGTGTGCACAAGGATGGATTGGTGCATATCTCCGAGATGAGCCATCGCCGCATCAGTAGCCCCGCGGAAGTGGTAGCACTGCACCAGCATGTGATGGTGAAGGTGATAGACATCGATAAACAACGCGGACGGATTCAGCTGTCGCTGAAGGTTTAGGGTTTAAGGTTGAAGGATGAAAGTTTAAAGTTTAAAGGCAAGAATATATGAAAAAGATTTTAGTAGTTAGTATCATGGCTATTTGCGCATTAGCAATGAGCGCGCAATTGCCCAATGTGAAATTGCAAGACATCAATGGCAAGACCGTACAAACAGGCTCCATCAGCAATGATGGTAACCCTGTGATCATCTCGTTTTGGGCTACATGGTGCAAACCCTGTCTTCGTGAGCTCAAAGCTATTCACGAGGTGTATGCGGATTGGCAAGACGAGACAGGCGTGAAAATGATCATCGTCAGCATTGACCAAGCACAAGACGCCAATCGTGTGAAACCTATGGTAGATGGATTTGGTTGGGAGTATGAGGTATTGCTCGATCCTAATGGTGACTTCAAACGTGCCATGAACGTGCAAAACGTACCTCACGTATTTGTATTGGATGGCAATGGCAAAATCGTGTACAACCACACCGGTTATGTAGATGGTGGCGAACAAGATATTTATGAAGCATTGTTATAAAATAGCATTATTGCTCTGCTTATTGCCTACGCTACTATCCGCCAATGACACGGTGTATGTAGTAGGTGGCATTCAGCACGATGGATTGGTGCCACTGCCTACTATTGATGCGGGTTATTACCTGAGCAACTCCTATCTGGATTTAGGCATGCGTTGGGACCATCGATCGGGTAATGGTTTTCAAGGACTGGAGGTGATGACCCGTGCAGAACTTACCGAGTGGCCTTTGCCAGGTTATGATGCAGATCCTAGTTTCAAAGGACATGGCATTAGTCACTTGCACATGGCTGCTACTTTCGATTGGGGTAAGGTGACCGTGGGCGATGTGTATGGTCAGTTTGGTAGCGGTATGGTGCTACGATTATACGAAGATCGTGCCCTGGGTGTGGATAACGCATTGCGTGGCGGTAAGATAGAGGCGACTCCGTATAAAGGTATATATATCACCGCATTAGCAGGTAAGCAACGTCGCAATTGGAACTGCTACGACGACAAAGCATGGGGATGGAACTACCGCCAAGATGCTGTATTAGGCGCTAACCTGGACTTGGGCCTGCAAGAGTGGATACCACAGCTGCAGCAAGCCGGGGCCAGCCTGACCATAGGTGGTAGCTATGTGAGCAAGTATCAGCAAGCAGACACCATCATTACCAACACCATTATTCAGCCCGAAGGTAAGTATGACTATATCTTGAACTTACCCCGCTGGGTGGGTGCAGGTAGTGTGCGAGTACAATTGCAGATGAAGGGATGGAACGCTATGGTGGAGTATGCCTACAAAGCGAACGACCCTAGCATACTCAACAACTATAGCTACAAATATGGTGAAGCATTACTAATGTCGCTCAGCTATTCACAAAAAGGACTTGCTATCCTAGCGCAAGCAAAACGATCAGATAACATGTCATTCCGATCAGATAGACAAGCCAACCTCATGGCTGGTACCATCAACCATATGCCTCCATTTGCTACACAACACACCTATATGTTAGCTGCGTTATACCCATATGGTACAGAGAAGACAGCCAATGAATGGGCTTTTCAAGGAGAGATTCGCTATACATGGAAGCGAGGCACCAAGATGGGTGGTAAGTATGGTACGACATTAAAGTTGAACGCTTCGCATATCCGTGGTACGACTGACACCTGGTTTGGCATGAGCAATGAGGCATATTATACTGATGTGAATCTTGAACTCAACAAAAAACTCACCAAGCAATGGACAATCGGTGCTTTGGCTATGTACCAGACCTATAATAAGCGCGTAGTAGAAGGTCATGGCGACCTGGTGCATGCAGGTATAGGTGTCGTAGAAGCTAAATATGCGCTCAACAAGAAGGTGCAGATGCGTGGAGAGTTGCAATATCTCTACACCAAGCAAGATGAAGGCCAATGGGTGGCTGCCTTGTACGAACTTAGCCTATGGCGCCAATTGGTATTGTCAGGACAATGGATGTACAATATTGGTTACGCACACGAAGCGACCAACGAACACTATTATACCGTGGCTGCTACCTATACACATGGTGCTCACCGCGTGATGGCTGGTTATACAAAAACGCGAGAAGGATTCAACTGCTCGGGAGGTGTTTGCCGATATGTGCCCAAACAGCAAGGTATCACCCTGACATATAACTTTACATGGTAATTTTGAATTAAGAATTATGAATTTTGAGTTGAGAAATATATTGATTGGAGCCCTCTTGTTGGTCTTTTCGGCTTGCGAAGTGATTCCTGCAGGAGAGCGCGAAGAAATCATCTTCACTCCTACCAATCCCGATGCAATCAAACGCACGTCGCTGCTGATTGAATATTCAGGCTGGCAATGCGTGAACTGTCCGTATGCAGCAGAAGAGGCTCACCGCCTGAAGGAGCAATATGGCGAGAATCTCGTAGTGGTAGTGATGCACCCAGAGAGCAACCCCAATACTGGTCATAACAATAAACCAGCACTCAACTACACTTGTCCAGAGGCAGATAGTGTATACATGATGATGGGAGGTACGAATACGACCCCATTCCCCACAGGAAATGTGAATATGGTGAACGACCCGACCAATGGTTATTTCGTTGGTCACGACCAATGGGGTACACTCATTAGTCAAGCCTATAATCAGCCCAAGCCAGTGATTCTGAAAGCGGAAGCTTCTACAATTGACAGCCATGTCATCTCTGTAGCGGTGGATATCACCAACCTAGATAACCAAACCATAGATGCAACTGTGCAAGTATGGCTGACGGAAGACTCGGTGGTCGGTAGTCAAAAGAAACCCGATGGCACGGACAAGAATTATTCGCATAATCACCTCATGCGTGCTTCTATCACTCCTATGTGGGGAGATGGCGTGTTGATTGAATCACAGATGACTCATCAAGTAGTTTATGAATATACCCTACCAGAGAAGGTGGTGAAAGAAAACTGCAATGTGGTGGCACTGGTGAATGTAAACGGTGAAGTGGTACAAGCCAGCGAGACGAAAATCAAATAGAATAATAACTAAAAAAACAAGGATATGAAAAAGATTTTAACAACAATTATCGTGCTTTGCGCAGCACTCAGCATGCAAGCTGCATTGCACTTGAACTACGAGAAATGGGAAGGTGACGAAAAAGTTGTAACCGAAGTTACAGAGAACACCACCGTTATTGTGACAGAATACCATTGGGACGATGATCTAGAGGTGGATATCATGGAACTCAGAGGTCAATTATACTCCGATGAGTCAGAAACCATTACTATTACCATCACCCGTCAAAATACCGGTTTGGTGGATCAGTTCTGCGCTGCGGGCAACTGTGTGTTTGGCAATGGCGAGTTGACACAAGTATTAGAGTTTACAATAGGTTCTGCCGCATTCCAACGCACATGGTTTACCCATTACACCCCATCACAAGCAGGCGAAGAGGTGATTGTATATAGCTTTAATGACGGCGTGAATCCAGCCATTGCATTGACAGTGAAGTATAACTATATAAGTAGCGATGTGGAATCGGTGGTTGTGCCCAGTGCAGGTGATAATGTGATCTATAGCATTCTAGGACAGAAGATGCAGGGTAGTGACCTGAGTGAATTGCCTGCTGGTATTTATATCATCAATGGTAAGAAATATATCAAGAAATAAGATAAAGTAAGGTATGAAGAAGAGTCTTTTTTTATTAGCAATCACTGCGGTTTTGCTAGGTCTGATAGGTTGTGAACCTAATGTAGAAGTAGAAGAGCCCAGTGTTCGTATTAATCCCGATAGTTTGAGTCTGTTTGTAGGTCAAAAAGACACACTGGAGGCCATCATTACTCCCGATAGTATGGTAAATGTCGTCATATGGGAGACAAGCGACAAGTCGGTAGCAGCAGTGACTACAGAAGGTGTGGTGATAGCCAAATCGGATGGCGAAGCGATCATCACCGTGACCACAGATTTTGGTTCTGCTACATGCGTAGTGACAGTGGCTAGTGGTGTACTGGAGATAGATGTGGATAACTATGAGTGCTATGTGTATGATACCAAGCAGTTGGTAGTTACTAAGCCAGATCATAAGGCAACCGCTAGGGTGACCTGGAAATCCAGCAACAAGAAAGTGGCCAACGTGGATAGCAAAGGTAATGTCACAGCGTTGGCATCAGGTACGGCAGTCATCACAGCGTCGGTGAGCGGTTGTAAGGCGGTGGAATGTACGGTGAAGGTGAATGATGTGGAATTGGCCTATCCTCGTAAGTTCCTCATAGAGCACTTTACCGGTGAAGCATGTGGCTATTGTCCAGGTGGTATGTATGCTATTGTGGAGCATATAGAAGACGCTACTACTCCATATATCTGGGTGAGCCATCACTATGGGTTTGGCGTGGATGAATATACGATTCCAGAAAATAGTGCGATAGGTGAGGCATTGGGTGTGCAAGGTGCACCCAACATGGCGCTCAATCGTTCGGAGCAAGAAGTGGGTTTGGCATTCCACCCCGGTTATTTGCCAGACATTACCATTTCGGATAAGACCTCAGCTGCGATGTCCGTGGAGATAGATCATGCATACAATGCCGCAACGCGCCAATTGGATGTGATGGTGAGTGGTCAATCTAGCTTTGTTTCCGATAGCAAGTACCTGCTGACGGTACTGATCAAGGAGAATCGATTGGTGGGCCAACAGGCGGACTATGTATATTCGTGGCAAACATCGCCATGGAAAGAGTATATGCATGCTCGCGTAGTGCGCGATGTGATAACAAAGGAGTTTGGCGACACGATTACGATGACCAATCAGTCGTATAGCAAGAAATGGAGTTATACATTGAATGATAACTGGGTGGCAGAGAACTGCTGCGTGGTAGCCTATCTGACTCCAATATCAAAGATGCCAATTATCAACGCAGAGCAAGTGGTGCTGGTAGAGGGTACTACAGGTGGTGAGGAGTATATGCCATATGGTATAACAGAAGGCAAAGGTCCGAACACGCAGATTACCTTTACAGCTATAGATGTGGAGAAGGTAGAAGATGAAGATTTGTTGGTCGTTCAATTGACATCTAGTCAATCCATCACGACCGCTTACGGTGCATCACAACCTGTTGCTATCCTATATCTCAATACGAACGCTACTACTCTGCAAGAGGGAACATATCCAATTCAAGATGACAATGCCATGGGAACTATTACTGCGGGCTATCGTATTGATGAGGAAACTTCATTTGGTGGATCGTTGATTACATATGCGGTAAGTAGTTATCTTAATCAAGGGAAACTTGCATGTGCGCATATCTGGCGTATGAACGAGGGCGAGATGGTGGTAGATGCGGCAGGTAATATCACGCTCAATATCAAGACCTACGGCGGTACAACGGTTGCTGGTAGCTACACCGCTAGCAGCGCTAGCTACTTGCCTAAGATCAACAAAGCAACTGAGTTGAAGCAATTGGTAGACATAACAAAAGGTTTAAAAAAATAAGATATGAAAAAGATTTTAACTGTTCTTGTGTTGCTGTGTGCAACACTTGTAGTTTCTGCACAAGAGGTGCCAAGTTCATTCCCACGTAAGTACCTCATGGAGCATTTTACAGGAGATCAATGCGGATACTGTCCACAAGGTATGTATAGTATTATGGAATATAGTGCTAACACTACTACTCCATGTATTTGGGTAAGCCACCACTACGGCTATAACAACGACGAGTACACCATCCCTGAGAGTGCTAAGATCGCTTCTGTTAGCGGTGTACAAGGTGCACCTAATATGGCTATGAACCGTACAAAAATCATGGGTACAGCCATCGCTTTCCACCCTGGCTATTTAACAGAAGACGGTATGGCTGAAACTATCGCTAGCAAATGTGACACCACAGCGGAGGCATCTGTAGTAATAGAGCACACCTACAATGCAGAGACTCGTCAATTGGATGTAACCGTTAGCGGACAAGTGGCTAACACCGAGGTGACAGAGTACTTGCTAACCGTACTCATCAAGGAGAATGGTTTGATTGGCAAGCAAGCAGATTACTACTGGTCTTGGAAAACTGCTGGTTACAAGGAATTTATGCACCCATGCGTAGTGCGTGACTTACTCACGGTTAGTCAATTGGGCGATACTGTGAAAGTAGAGAACCAAGCATATAGCAAGACATTCACCTATACTGTTTCTGAGAAATGGGTAGCAGAGAATTGCAATGTAGTAGCTTATATCACTCCTTTGAGTAAGAAACCTATCATCAACGCGGAGGAGAAACCACTCGTAGCTGGTTCCACAGGTGGTACTGAATATCAACCATTTGGTATCACAGAAAACAAAGAACCAACCAATGCTACTAAATTGAGTTTTGACTCATGGGCATTAAACAAGGTAGCTGATGATAAGTTGGCAGTAGAATTAGTAGCAAAATCATCTACTCGTTCTGACTTCTATGGTCCACTCAAACTCACTGTTTACCTAGAATTCAATACTCCTGATTCTATCCTTCCAACTGACACATTGGATTTTGTAGATGGTAATGAATTACACACCTTCTCTACTGGTACTGTTGACCTCATAGAAAAAAGCTTTGCAGGCTCACACTTTGCATACTACTTAGCGGCGGACATGGAGCAAATGTGCCATATCTGGCGTATCAAGAGCGGTAACGTAGTTATAAGCAAGAATGGTAGTTTCGTAGCCGAAGGTAAACTAGATAATGGTCTGAACTATAAGATCACTTGCACATTGCCAGAAGATAATACTGCTGTGGAAGATGTCGTATTTGACCAAGCTCATGTCGAGAAACTTATACGCAATGGTCAAATCGTGATAAGCATCGATGGCGTTGAGTACGATGTTCAAGGTCGTGTGATTACAAAGTAATCATTCTCAAATAAAAAATAGGGTGTATCTTAATTGATACACCCTATTTTAATTCTTAGAGTCTTTATTGAACTTGCGTACCTAAAGCATTATAAGTTTTACCATCGCGCTTAATCAACAGTTGACCATCTACGATTTGCTTGCGGATACCATCTGCGTTGAACTTAACATTCTCAAAACCAGTTGTGGTACCATCATACACAATATGAACTTCTACACCATAAGAATTCACAGCATTCACCTCCAAATGTGGATTACCTTCCTCGTCTTTTGACACTTCCACCGTACCACCTACCAATAGCCATAATGGCACTTCAAGCGAGCCATCCTCCCAAATCTTAGCATAGAATGAAGGTAATACACCATTACCTTGCACACCCGGGTTGGCTTGCACCGTACCATAGTCCTCTGTATAATTGATTGGATATACACCTACAGGAATAATAATATCCTCATCTACCTCGTCCGTATAGAAGAAGAATGCAGCCATATCCGATTCATCACCTGCCGTAAGAGCAAGATAAATATAGCCATTATCTTCTACTTGATTTTCAATAAACACATTATCTTCAGTGGTATAGACACGATCAATAATTTCCTCGGGTTCATCGAAATCTAAGTGGGTATTATACTCCGATGTCATCTTGATATGGTAGTAAATAGCATTGGAGCAAATCACTTTGGCTTCTGCCGTGATTTCTCCGCTCTCTGCAACCTCAACTACGAGAGTGCCTTTCTCTACGGAATATCTGCCCAAGTTGGCTTCCTCGTAGATAAAAGTCTCTCCACCATAGAAGTCATATTTGCCCTCCGTATCACCGAATCTACCAAACACACCATCGTTAACAAATGTACCAGCTACCTCACTCGTCATTGGTGAAAAAGAGACATACCATGTGGAATCAGGAGTATAGGCACCCAAGGTATAGTAGCCATCTTGCATTCGATTGATAAACTCTACTGGCATTTCCAGTTCCACCGTCCTCACAGGTTCTGGCACAGCATACCACAATTCGATATCGTATTGTACTGCATCCCAACCTATGACACTAACATTAATCACGGTAGTATCTCCACGCTGATTCAGCACACCCTTTACATCTGCCATTAGCACGGAGCGTTGCGCCAATTTATCATAAATGCCAGAATAATCCATCAATACATTGTCCTTGCCAAACTCTTCGCCGAGACCAATACTATAAATTGTCAGAGAAGCGTCATAATCTGCACTAGTGTTCTCATGCAAGAGCTGAATCATATTGAATTGATCGGGTCTAAAAGTAGCTATAGCAGGTTCTTCAAAACTAATCTTTACTATTTTAGTTGGTTCTGGCACGATATATTTCATATCAATGGAATACCAGTTATAGTCGCTACCATATGCTTCTATGTTTGCTTCCCAGCCGTCTGTGCCCTGAGTAAGCGTGAGTGTGGCATATATGGCAGGTTGCTCCATCCATGTGACCTTATCGGCTATGGTAAGTCCCACATTTTTATACACGCCTTCTTCAGCACTAGTGCCTTCATATATAGCAATCACATCGTATTCGTCTGACGAACCAGTAACTAACATCATACCGTATGCAGCAAACGATTCATCAATCTCCAAATTATTACACGATACACGAATCGTGTCTTGTACTGCTGGCAACGGAGCTGACAAATATACAACGTGTTGCACAGTATCTTGGTTATAGAACGACAGCTCTGCTTCATAGCTCAATGAGCCATCTTCCTTATAATTACCTATTACATTCAATGTCGCTTGCAATATGTCTTGCTTCACGCCCTTGTACTCGATCCTAGTCATTCCTGCTTCGAAATCCTTATGTGTATAGAAACCATCCACCACATTCGATTTCACACTCAGCAGGATATCCATATCCGCATTGTTGCCATCGAGCGTATAGCCACCATTGTACATACTCACTTCCGCTTCTTCAATTAAGTTATACACAGTGGACTTAGGGATATACATATTGTGCACCGCATGTAACTCGTAGGTATTATCTTGGTCATCAACAAGTGTAGCATCCAATATGATTTGCTTGAGGTAATTGCCCACTTGCTTCTCCGAAATAGTCATCGTCACATCTTGGAAATAAATCTCATAGAACGATTCGTCAGAAGCATACCAGCCCCAAGTCCAGTCCCAACTGATATCATCAAAACTATAAGTTCCGGTAAAAGTATCCTCCGAACCAAACCAACATAGGCGGAATGTATATCCTTGTGCTTCCAGCGCGATATACCATTCACCTGTTTCTGCTTCATATTCAGGCCCTACTAAAAAACCATCACCATTGAGGCTAATAACCTCAACTTTTGCCTCTCGCTTGAGTGGCATAGCACATGATGCTGCAGGATGGCGACGCACCTCTGAAGCATCAGCAGATGATGGACGAACTACTTTCTTTTGCACATCTGTCAATTGGCTCATAGCAGCCGTTGACTTAGTATTCAACACTTGCTCTTTCTTAGGGAGCTTCATCGGGGAACTAGCCAATATGCTTGCTCCTACCATCAGCACCATGAAAATGGTAAAAATCTTCTTCATACAGACTTATTTGAATTGGTTAATAGTATAAAACAAGTAATACCTTTGTGGTATATGCCCACAAAGGTACTACATTATTTTGGAATACGCAAATAGTTGCTCGTTTTTTACTTCACTTGTACACCCGTAGCGTTATAGACCTTGCCATTGCGGATGATGAGTAATTGACCATCTTGTACCACTTTCTGAATATTGGTATTGTCAGCAGTAATATCCTCAACAGCAGTGGCAGAACCTGCATCATAAACGAGGTGTACTGGCACTTCGTATGAGTTAATAGCATTCACCTCTACGTGCAATTTTCCTGCCTCGTTCTTAGATACTTCTACAGTACCCTCAACCAAGAAGTAGAAAGGATAAGTCACATAGCCATCCTCGGTAATACCAGAATAATATCCAGGTGATACGGTACTACTCCACATATCAATACCCATACCTGCAACTACTGTACCATAGTCGTATGTGTCGGTGATCTCGTATGTACCCACTGGCAACACGATATCAGGGTCAGATGCCTCTGCCATGAGGTAGAAGTTGAACATATCCATATAATCTAATGAAGCCACCTCGAAGTAAATAGGTCCGTAGTCTGCTGTATGGTCAGTAATCACCACATGGTCATTACTACTGAATGTACGATCTACAGGAGTATCTTGTGAGTCTTCTTCAAGACGAGCTCTCTCAATCTTAGACTTCATCGTAACATTGTATTGAATAGCATTCTCGCAGATGATAGAACCGGTCAAAAGGATATTTTTCTCCTCATCTAAGGTAATAGTAAACTCACCTTTATCTGCATAGATTAAATCGTAGCTTTCAATTTCCTCATTCCATATACCATAATAGGTGTTACCTGCATCAAACTCATATTGTCCCTCACCGAACAAACCGAACATACCATCATTCACATATGTTCCAGGGATTTCTTCCTCAGAATAAGCATAACCGCTAATGACCATAGCAGTCAATGAATCAGGACCATAAGCGAGCAAACTATACGCACCACCCCAATCCATATCATTTACAAATTCGGCATTCTCGTAAGTAACTTCTACCACTTCTGTAGGAGTTGGTACAGCATGCCAGAGATTAACTTGGTACAACTTGCCATCGAAAGTCACATACTCAGCGTACATCTTGGTAGTATCTTCTACTTGAGAGAGATAACCGTTTTGTACAAGGGCATACTCAACAGGCAGATATTCGCCATCCACATTCACCTCTACGCCAGAGAACATAGGGAACATGTCGTCCTCAGTAAATGGAGAGTTGAGGTCAATATTCGAAATATTGATTGATGCATAGTATTGATCGTTCTCATTGAAGAGTTGCAAGTCGTTTCCATACTCAGGATAGAAACGTCCCTTAGCAGAGTTCTCAAATGCTACAACGATAGTATCTGTAGGTTCTGGCACGTACCAAGAGAGATGCATTTTGTACAATTTGTTGTCTGGGCAGTATGCCACAACATCTACAACCCAACCATCTACCTCATTACCAGAAACTACGATAGTAGTAGCCAATGCGCGATAGTAATCGTAGGTTTCGGCATTACTGATTTCTACAGCTGCTTCATTGCCAGAATAGGTACCAGCTACAATTTCTTCGCCCAACCAAGCACCATAAATGGTGTAAATCGCATCGCTTGCAGAGAAGTTGATTTGACCATTATAAGGCTCTAACTTCATATTGACACATGTAATCTCAACAGTGTCAGTAGGAGTAGGCATTGGAGCAATCATTGGTACATTGTATTGCACAAAATCACTACCGATAAAGGTCAATTTACCTACGTATGCATAACCTACCTCAGCAACTTCTTTAGCTGAGATATTAAGTCCAAATGTGAGCGGAGTGAGGTCGTTACCCTTGTAGTTGATAGTTGTTTCATCCAATTTCAGATTGTTCAACACGAATGTACCAATCACACCATCGTAGGTCTCTACTGCCACATTCATATTGAGGTCATCACTAGCACCAGCAATGGTGAAGCCATCCCATGCCTCTTCAATGGCAACAGTCATTTGTGGAACATCCACCACAGCAACTGGCTTAATAGTCTTGTGCTCAGCATGCACTTTGAAAGCATACTCGCCAAAACCATCGGTACCAATCAACACGGCATCCATGGTGATTACATCCATGTTTTCAGATGCTTCTTTAGAAATGGTCATTGAGATACTATCAAATTGGATATATCCCATGCAGTAATCGGTAAGTGCCCATGTGTAATCACGAGTGAAGTCCTCAGTGGTGAATGTACCAGTGAAATCATCAGCAGGTGCCTTCCAATCCAATTGAATCATCACGCCATACTCTGGTCTGCTTTCATCCATCGTTTGCAGTCCTGCCCACCAACTCTCAGTGTCTTCGCTGTATTCTGGACCAACAGCAAACGCATCATAATTCAACTCGGTAAATGCTACATCATCCACCTTAGCAGCAGGTGCTACTTTTTGTGCATTAGCAGCAAATGCTTTCGCTGGTGCTTTCTTTGCGAGAGGAGCAGCAGTGCGCTGCATATCAGCATTAGGCAACTCTAACTTCATCTTCTCCATTTGCTCTGCTTTTTTGATAGAGCTCGTGGTTTGATGTTTTACTGGACTTTCCTTAGAGGTCTTTACATGTAGTGGCAACGCAGACATAGATATTGTCATTACCATAGCCATGAAAAGAGATAAAAATTTCTTCATACAGACTAAATTTTAATTGTTAATAATAGAATAATAAACTTATAGCATTCTGCAATATGGCCACAAAGGTAGTACAAAAATTTGGTTTATCCAAATATTTTTTCTAAAAAAATGTCATTTTCTCTCCAAATACATAAGAAAAAGACGAGGAAATCCCCGTCTTTTTCATTCATACGTGGTCTATCGTATTTTGTTTACTTCACTTGTACACCAGCAGCATTGTATGCTTTGCCATTGCGGATGATAAGTAATTGACCATCTACAACCTTCTTTTGTACGTCCACGACGCCCTCTGTTTGGATGTCTTCAATTGCAGTAGCATTAACAGAAGCATCATAAACAATATGAATAGGTACATCGTAGGAGTTCACTGCATTCACTTCTACTTTGAGTTTTCCATCCACATTCTCTACATTAACTATACCACCGACCATGAGATACAATGGAGTCAGCAGACCTCCGTTCTCCAGTGTTCCATAGAACGAAGGATATACACTTGTACCCATTACACCTACACTTGCCAATACGGTCATATAGTCTTGGGTGTCATCAATGGTATAAGTACCTGGTTGAATGGTAATCTCCTCATCCAATTCCTCACAGAAGAAATAGAGTGCGAAGACATCTGAGCCATCGGCTGCTTCTACCTCGAAATAGCAATCTGAGTCAGCCGTTTCCACAAGAACCTTGTCCTCTGTAGTATAAGTGCGATCTACTGCACCAGTCTCAGCATCATAATCTAGATGCTTGTTGAAAGAAGAAGTCATAGTGACCTCATATTGAATAGCATCGGTAGCAATAAAAGTAGCCGTAGCGGTAATGTCGCCATTATCAGCCACAATAACATTCATGGTACACTTCTCTATAGGATATGGTACTGCTTCGCCATTCTCATTCTTGTAGATCGCAGTATAGTCACAAAGGAAATCGTATTGACCTTCACCAAAGCGCGAGAATACACCATCGTTCACAAAAGTACCTGCTACCGCTTCATAGGTCAGTGGTGCCAAAGATACATAGAGCGTATTCTCTGCGTTGTAACCAGCCAATTGGTAGTAGCCATTAGTCTCTATCTTGTTTGTAAATTCAGCATCAATTTCCACTTGGACTGTCTCTGTAGGGGTAGGTACGCAGTGCCAGAGTTGTACATCATAGAGTACGGCATCATAACCGATAACTTCTGCATCAATAAAGGTAGTGTCACCCACTTGATAGATAGTACCTTGCATGTCAGCCATATTTACCATCACACGATTTGCATAATCGCTGAAGATAAGTGTATAGTTTGGATCAATATCATCCATAGTGAAAGAGCCACCTAATTCTACACCCACTACATCAATACCTGCATAGAATTGCTCGTTGAAATTAGCCAACAGCAAATCATTGTTAATCATTGGATAGTAAGCTGCATTCGCCGACTTATCAAAACGGATAGTCACAGTGTCGGTAGGAGTAGGAATACTCTTTATCATATGCACTTTATACACCACATTGTCGGTGCAATGTGACTCGATATCTATTACCCATCCCTTTTCAGGATCGTTCGTTACGGTTAATTCAGCATATACTTGCTCAGCAAAGTGGTCAGTGACCATGTTAGAAAGATAGAACATTACATATTCCTCGCCAGCATAAATACCTTCCATCATCTCCCAATCGCTAATACCAGCTAGGAGATCCCACTCATCATTAGATCCATATAGGAAGATCCAGCCCCAGTCCCATGCACCGCTCTCATCTATTTCAAGATTATCGAACTCAATCTCCACTGTATCTACTACAGGAAGTTGAGCAAACATGGATACATTGTATTGGATAGGTTCAGAAGAAACCAATGTCAATTCCACTTGATAGCCTACTGCACCTGCTTCGTTCTTGGTGGCCGTAACCAACATATCAAGCGACTCCAACTCCAATGCTACACCGTTGTATTTTACGCTTGACTCCTCTGGGAAAATATCCAACATTGAGAAAGGACCTGTAGCCCATGGTGCAGAATAGGTCAAAGATAGTTCCATTTGGTCATTCTTAGCGGTTAGTACTGATACCATTTCATCTGCATCCCAAACCATATTTGCTTCGTCAATAGTCAGTTCGATTGTCTCCTTTGGAGTAAGGATTTCTTTGCTTGCACTCACTACATATGTATTGCCATCATCACCGAGAATAGTGGCATTCAAGTTCAATACATCCACATATTCGCTCACAGAGTCGAGCGAGATAGTCATTGCGATGTCTTCAAATTCCACATACACTTCCTCATACCACTCATCATAATACCACATATAGGAATAATCAACTTCGAAATCTTCAGTAGTGAAAGTTCCTACATAGCCATCGTTGTTCTCACCTTGAGGAGCGTACCAATCCAACTTGATGCCACGTCCTTCATCATCACCGAGTGCGATATACCAATCGCCATACTCAGGGTAGTACTCTGGACCCACATAGAACTCCATATTCAGGGTTATGGTTTCTCCCTCAACTGTTACTTTTTTAGCTGTTGTTACAGCAGGTGCTTTTTTAACTACAGCCACCTCAGGACGAACGAAGTTGCGTTGCATAACTGCCTCGTGGCGGTTTGCTTGTACCTTGTCCATCATTCGATTATCCTGCTTGATTTGTTCAACACCCGCAGGTATAGTTTTCTTACCTGTAAAAACCGGATTCTTAGGTAGTGCAAACATACTTGCTGCTACCATAGTAGCCATGAAAAGAGTTAAAAATTTCTTCATGCAGACTAAAATTTAGAAGTTAAACTTAAAGAAACAAGAAAGTATCACCCACATTCTGGCGCAGACCTTTCTGTGGGTGATACCATAATTTATTTTACGCGCGCGCCCGTAACGCTATATACTCCATCGTGGCGAAGGATTAACAACTGACCATCAATAATGAGCTTCTTAGCTGCAGGTTTCCCGCTTACCATATCCGAGCCATCGCTCCAGATGTTCTCTAAGTCGGTTGTTTGGTCATTCTCATACCACAATATCAAGTTCTCTCCTTTTTCCCAAGGTGTATCTACATTGTCGCCTAGTTTAAATCCATGTTCTCCAAGCCACTCTGCTGTCACATTCTCCCATGCCAATGTGGCACCTTCGGTAGTAGTGTCAGTCAATTGGATAGTAGCATCTACTGGGGCTAAGTCGGAAACTACATAGCATCCCTTGATTTTTGTTTCTGGGTCCTCATATTTGCCTTCGAAGTAATTGTACTTGTCCGAACCAGAGAATCCTATCACACGGTGTACGTAGAAACTATCCAATGCGGCTGGTAACCCAATTTCTTCTACGCCTACCAAGCAGTTTTCAATCACAATCGGACCATCGCCTGTCTCATTCACAGTCAGCTCACCAATCATACCTCCCATCTTTGCCACAATAGCGTTGGATTTAGCGGTCAAACTACCTTCTACGTAGCAATTGCTCATTGGGGCACGCTCGCTGTGACCAATCACACCACCGATCTGCTCGCTACCTGTAATAGCTGCATTCACATGCACATGGCTGATTTGCTCACCGCTACCAGCTGTAGCTACTGCACCACCTACCACTTTGCCTGCTTCTATTACACCATCAAATGCACATGCTTTCACGTATGAAGAGGTAGCCAACTGACCTGCCAAACCACCAACTCCTTCTGCCAATGGCAATGTGATAGCGGCGTCTTTCACCCAACATTGAGTGATGCTGACAAACAGCGAAGCATTACCTGCGATACCACCAAACATACCTTTGTATGCTTCTCCTACTACTTTAGGAGATATGATTTGTATGTTTTGCAGAGTGGCTGTTACATTTTCTACTTCCATCGAACCATCATCGCCACTCATATTGCCTTGAATCATATTTACAACTATACCTGCTGGAGTGGATACTTCACCTAACTGCATAACTGGATGTGATATTACCAAATCCTTGATAGTCGCATTATCATTGACAAAAGCAAACAAGCCACTACCATCCAAGTTTACATTCTTGAATTGGTAATTATCGCCGTCTAAGACACCTGTAAACGCTGTCTTCAATCCTGCAAATGGTACACTCATAAAGTCCACATCATTCACCACCAAATAGTGCGCATCTGGCGCATTCTCAATCTTTATGAAATCAGTCATAGAGGTAATCTGATAGGGATCTTCCGCGGTACCAGAACCTTTTAGCGGTTTTTCTGCTAGTGGCAATTGAGTGAAATTCAATGTGTATTGACCTTTGGCATTCGTATAAATGGTCAACAATTGTGGTTCGTTCTGCGCATTCAGTAGGAAAACGGTGTTGATATCGCCACCTTTACTAGCATCTTTGCCATAATCCAAGAGAATATCTCCGTTGGTACTACATACTAGCAGGGCTGTCTCCTTGTCATTCGTGTTCTTTTCGGCATAACGCTTCACTAGTACCATGTACTCGCGCGCAGCGTCCGTGTTGAATACCATTGGATTCAGAGCGTCCGCACTTACATACACATTCGCTGCCTCAATTCGTGGACCAAGATTAATCTTTTCATAATGGCTAAACGAGCCATCTTTGTTCAGCCATGCTAATTTCTGCGATACGGTACCATCTTGTTCGTTGTCGCCTTGCAGCAGTGCTACCACATACTGATACGAATCACCTACCGGATAACGATCTATATTCTGCGATACGGCCTTGCCATCCTCCAAGTAGATGGATATTTCAGACTCTACTGTGCATGATGGAACATTCACAAACAAGAATTCACCATCATACTCCTCTTTGATAAACATCCATTGATCTTCTTGACCAGCTATAGGGTTCATATGAACGCTTGATAGCACGTTCTCTGCAATGGTACCCACTTTTTGACCAGCCACGTCATACAGATAGTACGACTTTACCGACCCATCGCTATCCAAATCATATTTTTCCATAGTCACTACATACGCTGGTGTGTTACCGCCGTTGTAGTTCATGATAATATCCCCATCAAATCCTAGACCACCTAGCAATGGGAAGGTGTATAGCAACTTCTCATTAGCATCTTGTACCACAGGAATCTTGGTCGTGTGCACAGTGTCGAATTTCTGATTAAGGTAGGTGATTACCAGATGGTTATTCTCACTAACCACAGGATCTTGATCCAATGGTGTACCTGGAACAAAATAGGGCTTCTCATATTGTGTCGTCACATAATTGATATACTCACCATTCTTCACCATGAAGACTGGGAACAAATCGTTCAATGCCGCAATATTGCTATATGGAATAGCAAAGGTATGCTTCAACTCTGGACGGTCTGGTGATGCATACGACGCCTTGGTATAGGTGTCAAAGTACTGCATACCAGATGCGGTGTTTGCGCTGTCACGACGGAAAATAACCGTGTAATTCTCGTTGTATTCGCCTAGGTTTTTAGATATTACCATGTTGCCAGGCATCTCGCATACGGGCTGTGTGCTGACACTATCGCTATAGATGGAATAGACGCGGTTGAAGTATTTATTTACATATTGCTTCGTGTTCGCAGTGATGAATAGCATCAACTCATAGTTGTTGTCAAAGTTAAAGAACTTCTTTGTCACGAAACTTGTTACTTGCAAATCGCGCACTCCTGTCACATTCTCATCTGCAATCACCAGTGAGTCGGCTATCTGACCCACCAATTGCTTCTTTGAGTCATATACCTTCAAATCCACAAAGGTGTAAAAACCATACTTCGTCGTAAAATCTGCAGTATATGTCCACATCTCGCCATCTGGACCATTCAAAAAACCGAAACTATCAGTAGGACCTAATTGCATTGTTGGCTCCTGCGCTGACACTTGCATGCCTACCAGCATCATCATAATGCTGATACACGTAAAAATCTTTTTCATATTGTACCTAAAAATTGATATTTTTACTTTTTAATTCTAATTCGCCGACAAAGGTAGTAAAAAATTTGTTTGTGTGCAAATTTTTTACTACCTTTGCAGCAAATTACGGTATTTTTTGTTTTTTATGCTCCAATCTAGAGAAGACCACGTATCTATATTCAACCGCAACACCATTATCTATGCTGTTGTTACGATTGTTGTTTTGGTGGCGTTGTATTTGCTCATTCGTCGGCTAAGCGGTGTGCTGTTGCCATTCTTGATTAGTTTTGTGGTGGCATATATGTTGGCGCCTATGGTGAATTTCTTTCAGCATAAATGCCGACTGAAGAGTCGTGTGCTATCGGTGATTGTGACTATTCTGCTTGTAGTAGGCGTACTCACGGGTGTAGTGGCAGCGGTGGTACCTGCTATCAGTCGTCAAGCCACTTCGCTTTCGCAAAGTGTCAAGACCTATGTCACTCAATGGGATGGTAGCAAGTATTTCTCACCTCGCGTCAATGAACATATCGAGCAAATCATCCAGAGTTTGGATGTCAAGACACTTCTGCAATCGGATGAAGTGCAACAGGGCATTCAGAAAGTCATTCCCGTTTTGGGCGATTGGATCAGTAGTGGCGTGAATGCCATTTTGAGTTTAACCGTAGTGTTTATATGCTTGATGTATATCATTTTCCTGCTGATTGATTACGAAAAGATTTCTACTAATTGGCATAAATATATCCCCGAACGTTTCCGCGATAACATTGTGATGCTCATGGGCGATCTTGACCGCAATATGAACGCCTATTTCCGTGGACAAGCCTTGGTGGCAGGTATAGTAGGTATCTTGTTCGCTATTGGTTTTCAGATTATAGGTTTGCCGATGGGTATAGGTGTTGGTTTGTTTGTCGGTGTACTGAATTTGGTGCCATATTTGCAGGCATTGGGTATTCCTCCGTGTATTATATTAGGGTTGATACAGTCCGCGGAAACGGGTCGCCCTATATGGGTAGTAATGCTCTGTATTGCAGCGGTGTTTATTATTGTACAAGCGATTCAAGATATGATTCTTGTGCCCAAGATCATGGGCAATGTCACGGGCATGGGGCCCGCGTGGATTTTGCTCAGTTTGTCGGTTTGGGGGTCATTGCTCGGGTTCGTAGGTATGATTATTGCATTGCCTATTACCACGCTACTTATATCCTACTACAAACGCTTTGTACTACATATCCCCGATCAGCAACCCACACAGCCAACCGCTGTGCGGAAGTGTACTATATGGAAACTATTTAAAAAATAACATGATGAAAAAACATTTGTTTGCACTAGTTGCTATCATCTTTAGCATCCCCCTATGGGCAGGTGATTCCCTATTGCAGGGCACACCCATCGGTTCTCCATCCGTGGATTATAGTAATGGTTCCATCAGCACCACCGTCAATCAACCTGCCAATGCTTTTGATGGCGATATCAACACCTATTATGCTTCTTTCGACCGCTCCTATACATGGGTTGGATTGGATTTTGGGACGCCGCATGTGATTACCCGCGTGGGATGGTCACCTCGAAACGATGGAGTAGGGCCAGAAAGAGTCAAATTAGGCGTCATTGAAGCTGCTAATCGCAGCGATTTCTTGGATGCTGTGCCATTGTATATCATAGATCAAGCAGGTGTGATTGGCGAAATACATTATGCCGATGTCAGTGTTAGCAAGGGCTTTCGTTATGTGCGCTATGTAGGTCCTAACAATGTACGTTGCAATATCGCTGAACTGGAGTTCTATGGCCATGCGGGTGAGGGAGATGAAAGCGAGTTTTATTTGCCCAGCGGTCTGCCATTGGTGCTTATCCACACAGTCAACGCGGTGGAGCCATACGACAAAGTGAACGATATAGGTTGCTATGTGCGTATCATTCATACCGACCACTCTTATGTTATGGACACTGCCACCACTCGCCTGCGCGGGAACGCATCTACACAGTTCCCTAAGAAACCCTATCGTATCAAGTTTGATAGCAAACAGAAACCATTGGATGCACCTGCTAAAGCCAAGAAATGGACACTCATCAACAACTATGGCGATAAGACCCTCATGCGCAACCTGCTAGCATTCCATATCAGCCAACAATTCGGCATGTCATATACGCCTTACGGACAAGCTGTGGACGTGATGCTCAATGGCGAGTACAAAGGGTGCTACCAACTTTGCGACCAGATTGAGGTCAACAAGAATCGAGTGAATATCGATGAAATGGAAACCTCTGATATATCGGGCGAGGCGCTCACTGGTGGCTACTTGTGGGAGATTGATGCCTATGCTTACGAAGAAAAGAGCTGGTTCAACTCCAATCACAATATCCCAGTGACTATTAAGTCTCCCGACGAGGATGATATCACGCCCGAGCAAAGCAAGTACGCCAAGGACTTCTTCAATGCCATGGAAGCCGATGTTTATGGCAGTCATTTTGCCGATACGGTCAATGGTTGGCGTCGCTTGTTGGATGCTGAGACCTTCCTCAAGCATTTCCTCGTTGGCGAACTAGCTGGTAATACCGATACCTATTGGAGTGTGTATCAGTATAAAAAACGTGGCGAGGATAAGATATATACAGGTCCTGTATGGGATTTTGACATCGCTTTTGATAATGATTACCGCACTTATCCGCTCAACAACAAGTCTGAGTTTATATGCCTCAGTGGTGGCTCGGTAGCTGGCGACATGGGTAATTTCGTGCGCCGTATTGTGCTGCAAGACCCTAATACTATGACCGAACTACAATTTCATTGGCAAGCAGGCCGTCATAACCATATCACGGCAGAAGACCTCTGCCAATGGATCGATAGCATGGCTTTGGTTATGGATCGCTCGCAGCAACTCAATTTCATGCGTTGGGATATCCTCAACCGACAAGAACATATGAATCCTATAGCGCGTGGCAGTTATGCGGCGGAGGTAGCATATCTCAAGGAGTATATCACCAAGCGCGTGGAATGGATGGATCGCCGACTAGGGTACACCCATGTTCCTACAGACATCCAATCCCCCATCACCGATAGCCAATCGCCAATTGCTATATGGGATATCATGGGCAGAGTGGTGTACCAAGGCAATGAGATACCCAAGCTTAGCAACGGTTTCTATATCGTTCGCCACAATAAGAAGACAGAAATAATAATTATTAATAATTGATATGAATAGAAAAGTTCGTGTTCGTTTTGCGCCTAGTCCAACTGGCGCGTTGCATATCGGCGGTGTGCGTACTGCCTTGTTTAACTACCTTTTCGCTCGCCAACACGGTGGCGACATGCTGCTTCGTATTGAGGATACCGACTCCACACGCTTCGTCCCTGGAGCCGAAGAATATATCACCGAAGCCCTCGCTTGGCTCGGCATTGAGATTGACGAGGGTATCTGCCAAGACGCTCCCAATGGTAAAGGCGATCATGGCCCATACCGCCAAAGCGAGCGCCGCGATATTTACCACAAGTATGTCGATCAGCTCCTCGCTTCGGGCAATGCATATATCGCGTTTGATACTCCAGAGCAATTGGAGGCAAAGCGCGCTGAGATTGCCAATTTCCAATACGATGCCCGCACTCGTGAACAAATGGTTAACTCTTTGACACTCAGCAAAGAGGAAGTAGATGCACGCATCGCCAATGGAGAGAAGTATGTCGTTCGCTTCAAGGTAGAGCCAAACATCGATGTACATGTTCACGACCTTATCCGTGGCGAAGTGGTTATCAACTCCAATATCCTTGATGATAAGGTATTGTACAAATCGGCTGACGACCTGCCTACTTACCACCTCGCTAATATCGTGGACGACCATCTCATGGAGATCAGCCATGTCATCCGTGGCGAAGAGTGGTTGCCTTCTGCTCCTCTTCACGTATTATTATATAAGGCGTTTGGTTGGGAGGATAGTATGCCTGAGTTTGCGCATTTGCCACTCTTGCTCAAGCCTGATGGCAATGGTAAACTCTCCAAACGCGATGGCGACCGATTGGGCTTCCCTGTGTTCCCACTCGAGTTCCACAATCAGAAAGACGGCTCTGTATCATCGGGTTACCGCGAAGAGGGATACTATCCAGAGGCTGTGATTAACTTCCTTGCATTGCTAGGTTGGCACGCCACAGGCGACCAAGAGATGTACACCATGCAAGAGCTCATTGAGCAGTTCTCTCTTGAGCGTGTGAGCAAGTCAGGTGCGAAATTCGACTACGAGAAAGGCAAATGGTTCAACCACCAATACCTCCAACTCCGTAGCAACAAGGAGCTTGCTGAGCAATTTATGCCATACCTCTTGAAACATCTACAGCAAAGCGATCTACCATCTACAGGCGCTTGCGCCGATCTACAGCGCAGCGATCTAAAAAGCAAGATTGCTCAAGTGATCGGCCTCACCAAAGACCGCGTGAACTTCGTTTCCGAACTCTGGGATCAAGTCAACTTCTTCTTTGTGGCTCCAACGGAGTACGATGAGAAGTCGCTCAAGAAGCGTTGGAAAGAGGACAGTCCAAAGCATATGACTGAGATGCTTGCCTTGCTGGAGGCACACGAGGATTGGTCGGCAGAGGGATTGGATAATCTGATTATGCCTTGGATTGCAGAGAAGGAGTATGGCGTAGGTATTGTGATGAATGCTTTCCGTATCTGCTTGGTAGGTGCTGCTCGTGGTCCACATATCTGGAATATCACCGATGTATTGGGCAAAGAGGAAACCCTCCGCCGTGTAAGAACCGCCTTGGAGAAGTTAGGATAATTACTTTAAAGTCGATAATTTGAATTCGATAATATAAAAACGAGCCATCCAAGTGGCTCGTTTTCTCTTCTCGCCCTTACACTTTACACCCTACACTCTACACTCCACACTAAACAGTAGCGAAGCGTCCACTAAACTACCGATTACGGGTTCATGACGGGTTCATACTTATCACTCATCACTTACAATCAATCCCGTTATCACTCCGATACCACTAGCCGAAGATACACTGATGATAGCCTCCTCATTGTCGTGATTCATTAACCATCATAATTTTGTCTTGGATTATTTGGATTTTCCAGTTTTTCTGGATTTTATAAAATACGGAAAATCCAGATAATATGGATAATCCAATAATAGTTTTTTTATATTGTTATAAATTAAAAATCCGCATAACCGATTCTCTTTCATTCTATTATGCGGATTAACCTTGTCGCCTAATAACCTCATCACCTCCATCCCACGGACTCCCTTCGAACACATTCTCAGCCCACCTCAAAAAGTCCGCAGGAATCTTTTTATTACAAAAAGTTTTCTTCTTCCGTAAGGCGAGAGGAGCAGTCGTTATAGTTACATCACAACTAAATATGCAAAATATTTGTATGCCAAATCACGGAGGGTACGTTCCTCTTGTTGGAGACTTTGCAAATCGCCTTCCGTTAGCTGTTCGCGATATGCTTTACCTTGATACATCATGCTTATATACGTATGATTATCTTCTTCAATCAGTTGTATATCTTCGAATGGTATGCCATCGTTTGCATCAAAACAAGGTAGGTATGCCACATTACGCACTTTCCCCTGTACTGCGCACAATAGTCCCTTTTGTACCAAATCTGAGATGTCGCGATTGGCTGTATCTAATGACACTTCAGCTAATTTTGCCCAGTTTTTAGCGGTCAGTTTGCCATCATAACCACTGAGATATATGTTCAATATGTCTTTTTGGCGTTTGGAACAAGGCGCATCCGCATGTAACTGCCAAAAATAGGTCTTTTGTAGCACATTGCCAATCACACTATCGGACGACTGAATGGCTTTTAATAGCGCAGATAGAAACCAGATAATCCAGTCAGTAATATCACCATTACCTCGTTGGGCACGCTCCAGTTCGCGATAATATGTATCGCGGTCTGCTAATATCTGGTGCGACATACTGTAATAACGCAACTGACTACCTTCGAAACGCGCCAATAGACTATCTGACAATGCACGTGCTAACCGACCATTGCCATCATCGAAGGGGTGGATACATACAAACCAAAAATGGGCAATGGCAGCTTTTAGAGGTGAGGCGGCAATGGTTTCATCGTTGTACCAATTGAGGAATATCTCCATCTCTTGCGGTACACGCTGCGCTTCAGGTGCTTGATAATGCACACGCTCGCGTCCCATATTACCAGAAACGACCTGCATACCATGTGTGCGATATTGCCCTATATCTATCTGATAATGTTTTCTTCGATTGGCAGGAAATAGTTCGTTGTGCCAATTGAATAGTCGCTCGTGCGTTAAGGCTTGTTTGTAATTGTGCGTCGCATCCAACTCTACGCTTACGATACCTTCCACATCATGCGAAATACTTTCTGCAACACCGTCAGCAGGCACACCTAAACGTCTCGCTACGGATGAACGGACGGAGTTGGTCTTGAGTGTGATACCTTCTATTTGTGAGGTAGATACAATCTCGGCAGTGATACTTTCAGCCGTGGCTTTCAGTTGCTCTTCAAATCCGAGCATGCTCAATCGTCCGTGCATATAGCCCAACGCTTGCATCACTTGCATGAGTTTGTCTGATATTTTATCTTTGTCCCAAACAAAATTTGTCCAATTATCCGCCTGATGAATAAACATAGTTGTGTATGTATCAATAATTGCCCGCAAAATTACAATTTTTGTGAGATATATGCAAGGATTTTGTGTGAAAATATCATTTTTGCGGTTAAAAAGATTGATTTTAGCCGCAAAATCTGCGTCTTAATAGCATTTTTAAGCCGCATTATGGTGTTTTGAGGTTACCAATGCGACCAACTCAATCGGACATGAAGTGTCTGTCCAATTGGATTTTAGCACTCTCTAATTTGGCAGATGCTGTCTGCCAAATTGCAAATTCTGGATTTCGTTTTGTGCCGAAAAATCGCTTGCGATTAATCGTTCGAGCCATTGGGCGAGATAAGACGATTCGCAATGCGATTAATCGTTCGAGCCCATTGGGCGAGATAAGACAATTGTCCCAAAGGGATAAAAACAGCGCGGGCATCTCTGCCCGCGCCTAAATTATCGACTATAGTCCAAAGGACATTCACTAAACAGTAGCGAAGCGTCCTCTAAACACTAAACACAGATCACAACTCCTGTCCCATTACATTATAAGTCTTGCCATCGCGGATAATAAGGAGCTGATTATCGCGGAGAATCTTTTGGCAATTGGATATTGGCAATTGGCTTTGGATATTCTCCACATCCGTTGTCTCAACCGCAATATCCAACTTTTCGGATTCTACATTGCCACAATCTGTTTCTACTGCATACTTTAGCATCACTTGCTTTGTGCCTGCCGCCACTGGCTCGGTAGTCAAAGCAGCCCAATCGCTGTTCTCCATGATATACCATGCTACTTCTGCATTCGGAGCATACCATGTTTTGGTTGCGATATGTGCTTGAATCTCGGCAGTTGGTATGGTCACATCGATGGCTTCGCCTTCACGAATAATTGGCAAAGTAACTGATGCTGGCAATGTTTGTACATAGACATTCAGTGTCAGTTCGTGAATGACACTATCGCATTCCATACCTGCATATTGTTCGGTGGCGGTATATGAGCCAGCCTCTGTGAGCATTTGTCCGTACCACTCGTATGGCAGTTCCGAAGGACAGAGGGCAAGTTCTTCGCTTTCGGTCTTTGTTTCCAAAGCAATAACATGAATCAGTGATACTTGAGATACCTTGTTAATGCCGCCTGCATTACTCAATACGATATTATCTATAGTGATGGCATCATCGCAATAATTTACATCTCCTTGAGGCGTAAACAGCAATTGGTGTAATTCGCCGTCTTTACCCGTGATAGGCGTATTGGACATAGAATAGATCAGTACACGATACGTGTTCTGGCCGATAGGCATAATGGCATAGGTATGGTTCTGCAAGCGAGCCGTAGGCGTAAACGCTGCTTGCGAAGTAGTCATATCGCTACGTCAATGCAGGTCGTATTGTACTGCCACAATGTCGGTGTAGTTGTCCAAAGATATCGCCAACTGATAACTGCCGTCTTGCATTCTTTCGCCCTCCACGCTCAACGTATTGGGTTCATACACATGACCCGAGACAGCTACTGCTTTCATGCGGGTGGTAGGGTCATTGGTGTAGATATTCATTGTAGTAGAGAAGTCGCCTTCCGCAGCAGGATCATATGCAATCTGCATGGTGCTTTCTTCCCAAGGGTTGATCTGCAATGGCATAGTAGAAACTACACGATAGCCCTGTGCCAAAAATGTTATACGCTCAATCTTTAAAGGGGCATCACCGTAATTGCGGACGACATAGTTCGCTACCGCATTGTCTGTAATCGACCAGTCGCCAAACGATAGATAGTCATCACCTGAGAATTGTGGACTCTGTATCTCCACCCATCCTTCATAGGTGGCTGATACCATGTTTTCAGCCGTTGCATTGGTGAGTACCACATCCCTTGGAGTTAAGTCATAAGAACCCGAATTTCCATTGAGCCGCACTTGGAAAGTAGCTATCTCACCATCGTTACCATTAAGGGGCTGATTGGTCATCGAATAGAGCATCAGCACCAATGTATCGCCTTTTGAGTCATACCATTGGTTCTCCTTTTCTACAAATTTCTTCACCGATGCCTGGGCCTGATGCCCATTGCTGCGGCTGCTGGTGGCGCTTAGACTGCCTGCTACATACTCCAACTGCTCTGGAAAGACGAATGTACACTGCATACCCACAATGGGCTCCATATTGTTCATCTTGAGGGAGATAGTCACCGTATTGTCAGCAATGCCACTACCGCCAACTACATGCAATTCGTTCACAGAGAATGGGTCTGCTACGATGGTGCCCATTTGTTTGCCATTGATAGCATTGGATGTAACGACAACCTCCTTCTGGATGGCACCACGCACAGTAGGTGCGTAGTGGATAGTAGTGTATGCTACCTCTCCTACCTCGATGGTCAATGTCGTTTGGGCGGGAGTGAAGGCAGGATCATTGACCACGATATTCTCTATTATCAGCGGCAGATTACCTGCATTGTAGAGTTGCAACTCTTGGGTATATGTTTCACGAATAGGTATATGCCCATAATTGATTTGCGGATTGAGAATCTCCAACTTGGGTGCCAGTATGCTTACCTGACCCGATTGCACATTGTTGTTCAATGATTGGCCTCTTGTATCACTTAGTATCACAGACGGCGTGAGTGTATAATTGGCAGGCTCATTGCCAAGTTTGAGGCGGAAGCTAAGCAGTTCGCCACTATTGCCTTGCAAGGCACTGAGATTCAAACTATATACGCAGATACGCAACTCCTGCTGCACTTGTGTGGCAGTGAGCAGGTGTCCATTGCTGCGTGAACTTGCGAACACGGTTGAGCTATCTACATATGAGAGATGTTCACCTAGGGGGATATTCAGCTCCAGAGCCGTGATGGCATCGGTGTTGTCGAGCGACACCACAACCTCCACCTCTGTCTGCGGTGTCCCGCTGACGGAAGAGAGAGTGATGGTATTGCTTGCTATTGCCTGTATGCTAAAGCATAAAGCAAATATAAATCCTATATATCGCATACTATTTTGCTTGTTTAGTGCGCTTGCGCAGGTGACGGCAGTTATTGCTGCAGTTATGCGCCTATGGCGAGTTGTGTCACTTCGTAAGGTAATGTGTGCTGCACATAGATTACTGCGGCTATGCCGCCACCACCTCCCGCAGGGACATTACCTCGCTGGGCAACATCACCTCACGCATACGCGAGACTTATCTTATGCGAACCAATTTGCTACTTTGAATCTTCTTGCCATCGACATAGAAGGTCACGAAGTACACGCCCTCTGGCAACGCACCTGGGCGCCAAGTGTAGGTGTACTCGCCGAACGATTGGGTAGTGGTGTACGAATCTACTACCAGACCTGCAATGTTGGTAAATACAAGGCGAACTTGGTGCGCACCTGTTTGTCCTACCACGTATGGGATATTCACTTGGGTAGTGAATGGGTTAGGACTTGGTAAACGCATTTGCATTGCCTCTACCGATGAGAGGTTGGTGGTGGTGCGTTGGATGGCAGGTACATTTTGTCCTTGTGCATTGCTAAGAATGATTCGATTCATCTCTGCATCGCCCACATAGAGCAAAGCATGTTTGCCAATGCCAAGGGTCTTACCGCTCATAGAGTATGCCATAAAGTTGATATTTTCAGTTGTGCTCCATGTCGTTTGCTCAAAGCCGTTGAGTGCTTCTAGTGCAGAAATCTCTGCTTCTGCATCAAAGGAGAATTGTACACCACCGAGTACAACTGGTGTTTCCACATAGAGGATACCATCTTCGATGCTATAGGTAGCGGTGTTGTCGTCTGAGAAGCCAAGCGAAGAAACAGCAGGATTGACGATGATATGGATAGTACCTACGATATCCAAAATATTGACTATTGAATCCGTATTCACATCTGCTGCTTCGAAAATAAATGGTTGTGGATTATCCCCCATAATATATGCCACCTCAGTGACGATGTCTGCTACATCCACGTTCATACTACCATTGGCGTCACCCTTTTGTGCGGTTAATGGGGTGGCAACTACTGGATTGGAAATCGGGTAAGAGGAAAGCGAAGTGGTAATTTGTTTGATATAGTAGTAATATGTTTTGCCTGGCAATACATCATAATCTATGAAAGCTGATTCTTGTGCATCAATTACTGTTTGGTTGATACAAATGGTATCAAATCTCCAACCAGCATCTACATAACATCTGCAACTACTATCGTAGTGTCTATCCCACTTGATAGTATCATCTGTCCAACGATAAATATTATAACCTAATAGGTCTTCGAAATCTTCTTCATCGGTTTCCCATGTGAGTGTGACTTTGCCTAATCCAGCTTCTGCCATCAAACCTGTGCTGAGACTACCAGCAGACGAAACTTGAACATTAAATCGATATTTTTCTACAGGGATTTCAAAATGTTCATTATCTTCTGCTCCATTAACATAAATCCTATTCAATCCATCTGTTTGTGTCTTACCTGTAATGGTAAGGTATGCGGTGTAGATAGTACTATCTGCACTCCAACTGCCATCTTCGGCTATAGGATTTTGTGTATAAGGCTCACGCACACCCATAGCAACATGAGGAGTAACAGAGGTATCCATTGGACGATTGAAATAGACCTCAAACTTATGTTTACCTGCACCCAATGGTGGTAGCATCTCAAATTCATCTTGTGCATCGTAGCCATTGACTACTACCTTCCACACGATTCCATGGGCCTCGCGGATAGGTTCTTTAGCTACATAATCTAAATTTACCACACCACTTCCTATTGGATGGATAGGATGAATCGCATCAGCGATTGACTTACGCAGTATCTTATTATCCGCAGATCCCAAATAGGATGGACAATCAGATCTATAATCTACTACCTGTCCTTGCTCGAAATATTGCACACTATAAAGATCTTGTTCCCTTGTGTTACCATCCGGTATATTCGCAAAAGCATTACAGAAATCCATTTTGCTAATTTGAATATCATAATCACCATCAAAGCGATTTCCTATAATATTAGAGTATCTTGTACGGTTATCAAGATCCTGGAGCTTTATTAAGCTACGACCATAAGAGTTTGTCAATACACAATAATTATAATAACCTGTTAGCCAAAGGTTCATAGGATATTCAAAAGGAGTTTCCTTAAATATGCAGTGATTGTAATTCCCACCTTGAAAGGCAGTTGCGAAAGCGCCATTGATCGCGGTAAAATATAAATTTATGAATTTTGCATAAGAAATAGTATTATCAGAGATATTAAACATACTTATATAGTCTAGTTGGAAGTCCGCTTTTGTAAATACAATCATACTATCTGGAGTGCCATTGGCTATTAAATTACCTTCACAATGGAATCCAGTATGATCCTTAAATCTTATTATTGCACCAGGTTTAATCGTTAAGGTTACACCTTGAGGAACCAATAAGTTTGATGTCACAATATAGTGTACATTGGGATAAAGTGTTAAGTCTTCTGAAATCATTCCGCCAATCTCAACACCGTTTTCAGGTGTAAGTACAATCTCATTGCGCAATGTGTCCATAGAATTGTCGCAAGTGGCTTTAAAGACTAAAGAAATATGACGGCCATCGACTACATTTTTATCTATCACGAAACGGATGGGATTAACTGATTTATTCTTCGCATAACTGCTAAGAGGTGCTCCAAAATCAACTTTTTGCTCAAGAAATTGTATAATTGTGTCATTCTCAAATTCAGCTAGCTCTAACCATATCTTAATATTCTCGGCTTGTCCCCACGCGTTGCGAAGTATTGGATAGAAAGAAATTGTCTCCCCAGCATCCATTCGGTCATCACCATCACCATCTTCAGATTCTTCGAATTGATATGTGATCATAGATAGAGTTGGTTTACGATCTTCGTCTTTTACGTTGTAAGTTGCCAAGATATCCATATTACCTTTATGGGTATGAATTAAATCACCAAACAGCAGTTCCCAACTATCGTATTCTTTGTGCATTAATAGACGAGAAATAGCACCAGCAGCCAAAGGACAAGCCATAGAAGTTCCATTCATATTACGATATTGACCTTTGGGAATTGTACTCATGATATTCACACCAGGAGCGGAAAGCTCATAGTTATAAAGTTCCAACTCAGAACTACATTCCGAATATATTGGTCCATCAGGATCATAGTTACTAAAGCCAGCGCGTTCTCCAGCTTCACCACTCGTTGCTTGCACTCCCAATACAAATTGGAATGCCGCAGGAAACATACGACCTGCTAGCGCTCGAGGAACTAGGTCATATATGGAAGTATTATTATTACCAGCAGCAGCTAATAAAACGGCACTCGCATAGGCCTTACCCAACGCCTGTTCCTCTGCAGCGGAATAATCTAATCCACCAAAACTCATGCTAAATACATCTGCACCATTGGCAGCAGCATAGTCAATACCTTTTATCAAAGTAGCAACATCGCCCGTACCATCGCTTTGCATGACAGTGATAGGCATAATCAGTGCATCGGGGTTAGCTCCCGTAATTCCAATACCATTGTTACCAACCGCAGCAGCTATGCCAGCACAGTGGGTGCCGTGACCATTGAAATCCGCTAAACTACCTGTCTGGTTGATAAAGTCGTAGCCATAAATATCATCTATGAGACCATTGCCATCATCGTCCTGACCTACTACACCATTTTTCTCTGCTTCGTTCACCCAAAGGTTCGCTTTTAGATCGGGATGCTCGCAATCCACACCTGTGTCAAGGATAGCAATGACAGGGCGTTTATCAGAGATTTTTGGTTTGTTCCATAGTGCAGGCAGATTAATGGCATCAGGTCCCCATTGTTGAGAATATAGGGGTTCTGCGGTGTATGTTGCACTATCGGCACTCTCGGTTGATAACGCAAAAACAAGGTAGTTGGGTTCGGCGAACTCCACTTCGTTGAGGGCTTGCAGTTGCTCCACCACTTGGTGCACGGTGCGCATCTTGCCCGCGTTGCTCATAGGCGCAGCCACTTGCTCGTTGAAGCGGATTAAATAGAGTTTGCTGAGGTCGTGGTCTTTTACCTCCGTGCCATTGTATGCACGCATGCGGCGTGGCGCTTTGCGGGAGCCGACATTAGGCATGAGTTCTTCTACTTCCTCTACGCCGAATTCCGCAAAGAGGTCATCTACCTGACTGATACTGGCAGTCTGGAACTTGCCTTTGGCGTTCTTGCGCATCTGCACTGCGCCATCGGCTTTGAACTTAACAATCACTTCGCCTTCGCGATAAGTTTGACGCCATGAGTCAATCTTCACAACCTCGTCTTCGTTGTTGCTACTTTGTGCCATCAATGCGATACTACACGCCATGAGAAGCACGATAGAGAAAAGTTTTTTCATAAGATGTATTTATTATTGTTAATTATTTCACTAAGTCCATTAAATTTATTAAACTGTTTTTAACTTTAACATTAAAAAAGATACATAACATATCTTCGATGTCGAAAGCATTTAGACCATCAAAATAATCAATATTAGTCTTATTTTTTGTGTAATAAAATTTGGTTCGTTGTACTCGTGCAAAGTGCCCAGTTTTTCTTTGTTTGAATTTTTTATCTTCGTTCCGTGAAATCCAATCTAATCCAAATAAACAAGCCGCCCCTTTGTATGCTCCTGCGGGAAGATATACAAATTTATCAGGAAGAACTTGTGGTGACATATTATATCCTATACGACGTGCCGTATCATAGGCAGTCAGATATGCGTTAGCATGACCATGTGAAGAAAAAAAGGTATATACTTGATCAAATAGATCTTCAAAATCAGTAGCTGATGTGGGCAGAGTTAGTGATGCAAGAGAGTGATACGTCTTTTTTGCCCAATGACGCTCTTGGTGATCATTGGGGTAATCAAAGGAATATGGTATTATACCAGCGTTCAAATCTGCGAGTTTTTCCCATATATCCTTTACTGCTTTGCCCCTAACCACAAGATGTTTACCATATATGTAGTCGAGTGTGGAAGATAAAGAATGCATTTCTTTATCTATAATTGGTTTAAGTTGATTATAAGCAGGAATAACAAAATTTCTCATGAATCCCTTTGAGATTCTGATTACATTTTCTGAATTTATTTGACTCATATGTATGATAGTTTAATATGTTTGTAATAGTTTATTATTTTGCGATTTATACAAAAATAAAAGCGTGAACTTTTGTTCGCTTCATTTGAGTTTTTGAGGTCTTCGACTACCTTTATCTATCAAATTCTACGCAAAAGCCCACGCCGAAAGAGCGTGAGCGTTGATAGGCTTTTGCTTGATAGATAAAAAGTTTTTAAAAGTGTCGAAGTTTCAAAAACTCAAGTTTGGCTTATAACGCTATATTAAATATGTCGGGCAACGGTATCGTTGCGAAATTAACTATAAACTATGAGTGATGAGTGATAAGTAATTTGATGGGGGTTAGTATTGTTTGGTTATTTCTTCATCCATTCTTGGTACAAAGCGACAGGACCTTCGTGCCAGCGTTTGGTACTCTCTTGTTCCAGTTGTTTGTACATATCAGAAGAGTAGATTTGGCGCATGGCTTCAATGACACTGATATGCTTCTCTGCACACAACATGTCCGCTAACCAACTCACTTTGGAAGGCAAAAGCAAATGCAAGTTATTTTGGGTCACTTCGGTCATAAGAGTATCTCGTGCGCTTGGATGAATGTTAATAGTTGCAATGCGTGTTCTGTATGGAACAAATATTGATCAACGAGTTCGTATGTCTTAAGTTCAGCAAGCAGGTTTTGTTTGCTCATCAATCCACCTTCGTACAACGCAAAGCATGTATAAACACGGTCATTTGCTACAGGACCATATACAATATCATAATCGTGTACAAAATCCTTGTTGAGGCGGTTATTCATCACAAAATCAATCCATTCGTCGGTAGGAGATTCAAAGAGCAAGCACTTAACTGATTGTAACTTATCTATGTCCAATTCGTATTCATTGATAAAGCCTTTGGCTTCACGGTTGCCCTTCATCTTTCTACGCACCCATTCCTCGGCTTGCTCATACGAAGTCGTGGTATAAAATCCGCTACCATAATCAAGGGTGCGATTAGGTTCGCGAATCTCAGGTGTATCAACACACTCTAAACTGCCGTGATAAACTTTCATGGTTTTCGCTGATTGATATAGTTGTCAATATCTTCTACAATCCATTGCGCACTTTGCGTGTGCAATACCTCGTAAAACTCCTCCAGATATTCCAATACGCCATATTTGTCCAGTTCAAGCATAGCCTGCTCGCCTGTCAAATGGTGCTTTTGCTTGTATTGCTCAATGCAAAAAGAGATGAAATATGAGATTTCGTTGCTGCGCATATCAAATCTTTTGGATATTTGGGCGCAAAGATACACTTTTTTTTTGAGATGTGCAAGAAAAGAGTGATTTTTGGGCGATTTTTATTTAGAAACTGATGAGTCAACGGCTCCAGGAAAAGAGTCAACTTTTTTAGGAATTAAGACAACCTGATTCGGAAGCAATCTTAAGAAAAAGCACTTTTTAGTCGCGGGGAGTTGAGTTGGAGTTCTCTCGGTCGTCTCTCGGTCGTCTCTCGGTCGTCTCTCGGTCATCGGTCGGTGGAATGAGGCAAGGTCTAGCAGAAAGTAACTTATAAGAAAACGCCTTTTTAACGAATTATGAAATATCTATTTGTATATGTCAGAAAAAAAGTGTACTTTTGCACAAAATTTGATGTTAACCGATAATAGAACAAACGACACAATGTATAGCAATAAAATAAAATATATCGGTTGCGATGATGCAACATTAGACCTCTTTGAGAGTCAATATCCACTGCCTGATGGCATGTGCTACAATAGTTATCTGCTTCACGGAGAGCGTGTCGCTGTAATGGATAGCGTGGATCCACGCAAAACATCTGAATGGTTGCAGAAGATCGAAGCAACCCATTGCACCCCCACCTACCTCATTGTACAACACATGGAGCCCGACCACAGTGGCTCGATTGGGGCGTTCCTCGCTCAATATCCCGATACAACTGTAGTGGGTAGCCGAGCTGCCTTGCAGTTTATCGAGCAATTTGGCTATCAACCTGCTCACACACTGATGGTTAAACATGGCGATACATTGGATTTAGGTGGGTTGACTTTGCAATTCGTAGCTGCACCTATGGTACATTGGCCTGAAGTGATGATGACCTATGTGCCCGAAGAGAAAACACTCTTTTCAGCAGATGCTTTCGGTTCATTTGGCGTATATAGCAGTTATGAAACTCATTGGATCGACGAGGCGCGTCGCTATTATATCAATATATGCGGCAAATACGGAGCGCAAGTGTCAGCGGCATTGGCAAAAATAGAAGCGTTGGATATCCAAACCATTGCACCGCTTCATGGTTGCGTTTTAGAAGGCGTACAAACGGTAGAGGCACGCCGATTATATGGTATCTGGAGCCAATATCAGGTGGAGCGTGAGGGCATGTTAGTGGCATATGCTTCGATACATGGCAATACCGCAAAAGTAGCCAAACGCGTTGCAGATATGATACGCACCAAAGGCTTGGAAGTCAAGGTAATAGACCTTTGTCGCACGGATGTGTCGGAGGCAGTGGCGCAAGCGTTCTGCTATGGTAAGATGGTGCTGTGTGCATCAAGTTACGATGCAGGTGTATTTCCACCAATGCATGTATTCCTCTACAAGTTAGGTATCAAGAGCTACCAATTGCGCAAAGTGGCGCTAGTAGAGAATGGCACCTGGGCGCCTAGCGCAGGCAGAACCATGCGCGGAATGCTCGAGGAAATGAAAGATGTTCAGATTGTAGAGCCCATGCTCACCATCCGAAGTGCATGGAAAGAAGAATATCAAGAGCAGCTTGACACGCTGATTGATAGTATATTACATTGATTTTATGACCGCACACGAAGCACTGAAGACATATTTTGGCTACGACGATTTTCGTCCACTACAGGAAGATATCGTCCAATCCGTCTTAGACGGTCGCGACACGCTGGCACTCATGCCTACAGGTGGCGGCAAGAGCCTATGCTTTCAAGTGCCCACAATGGTCATGAATGGTCTATGCCTCGTCATTACACCCCTCATCGCCCTGATGAAAGACCAAGTAGAGAACCTGCGCCGTCGTGACATACACGCAGCAGCCATCTACACAGGTATGAGCTACGAACAGCAGAAAACTGCATTAGACAACTGCATGTGGGGGCCCTATCACTTCCTATATGTCTCCCCCGAACGACTCGAATCCGAGGAGTTTCGCGAGCGACTAGCCCGCCTACCCATCTGCCTCATCGCTGTGGACGAAGCCCACTGTATCTCGCAATGGGGATATGACTTTCGACCTAGTTACCTCAAAATCGCAGAGATACGGGATTTGGTTGCACGCAGAGCGTGCGGTTTAGAGGACGCTTCACTACAGAACGGCAGCGCAGCTGCCTACAGTTTAAAGACTGGGGTGGTGCCAATATTGGCACTCACGGCTACCGCAACGCCTGATGTGGTGGATGATATACAAGAGCGACTAGCGTTCCGCAAGAAGAATGTGCTACGCAAGAGTTTCCTACGCAGCAACCTCAGCTATGTGGTACGCCAAACCAACAAAAAAGCCGATGAGATAGTACATATTCTGAGCAAGGTCCCAGGCTCTGCCATTGTGTATGTCCGCAACCGCCAACGCGCACAAGAGTTAGCAGCTTATCTCAACGAGAAAGGCCTCTCGGCCGACTTCTACCACGCAGGCCTCTCCTCCAAAGAGCGCGCCGCCAAGCAAGAAGCGTGGAAACGCTATTCATCGCCCATACCCAATAGCTCGCTTGGCGAGCGTCCAATAGCCCAAAGGGCGTCCAATAGCGAAGCGTCCCATATCCGAGTCATCGTCGCCACCAACGCCTTCGGTATGGGGATCGACAAACCCGATGTGCGGGTGGTCATTCACCATGATCTGCCTGATACCATAGAGGCATATTTCCAAGAAGCAGGACGCGCGGGACGAGATGAGCAACGTGCCTTTGCTGTACTGCTCTACGACCCATCGCAAGACAAAGCCAAAGCCCGCAAACGAGTGGCAGATAACTATCCGCCAGAGGAGTTCCTGCACACCGTCTATCACAAGACATGCAACTACCTCGGTGTAGGAGCTGATAGCGGACAAGGCGCGACCTTCTTCCTAGATGTATATGACCTCTGTCAGAAGATGCATCTGCCCATACTGACCACCTATTCGGCTTTGCATCTGCTTAGCCAAATGGGCTATTTCTCGTTTGAGGAAGATCAGGAGATACAACCTCGCGTACAGATTCGTGTGCAACGACGTGAACTAGACAACTATAATCTAACCGATGCGCAGATGGCGCTGCTAGAGTCGCTGATGCGAGAATATACGGGCATCTTCACTGATTTGCAGTATGTTCGAGGAATTGATGACCAGACCCACAAACTGCTTGTTTCACTGGCAGAAAAACGCATTATATCCTATGTCTCGCGTACTGTGGCCAATGTGTTGCGGTTGACAGTGAATCGACAAGCGGAGATTCATGTGCCAGAGCACTTCTATTCGCAACGCAAAGACCACTATGTGGACAAACTAAAAGCGATGGTTGAATATGCTGATAATCAGTTGTATTGCCGCTCGCAACTACTATTGTCCTACTTCGGAGAGAATGACGCCGCTGCGTGCGGTACTTGCGATGTGTGCCGATCACTCAATAAGCAACAAAAGCAATAATTTGCTGGCTCTATAAAACTCTTTTTCCCGATTATTTGCATAAATGCAAAAAAAGCAGTACCTTTGTACCCGCTTTTATAACACTGAATAATGCTAAACAATTCCGAACAACAAGAAATCTTGCGTCGCCGCACCTTTGCGATTATCTCGCACCCAGATGCGGGTAAAACGACGCTCACCGAGAAACTCCTGCTCTACGGAGGTGCTATCCATGTGGCAGGTGCCGTAAAATCAAACAAAATCCGTAAAACTGCTACCTCCGACTGGATGGAGATTGAGAAGCAACGTGGTATCTCCGTGGCAACATCCGTGATGGGTTTTGACTACAACAACTATCATATCAACATCCTCGACACCCCTGGACACCAAGACTTTGCCGAAGATACCTTCCGCACATTGACTGCAGTCGACTCCGTAGTCATCGTCATCGACTCCGCCAAAGGTGTGGAGACACAAACCCGCCGCCTCATGCAGGTCTGCCGTATGCGCAAGACCCCTGTGATGGTGTTTGTCAATAAGATGGACCGCGAGGGTAAAGACCCATTCGACCTCATGGACGAGGTGGAGAGCGAACTCGGCATACATGTACGCCCACTGTCGTGGCCTATCAATAGCGGCGAGCGATTCAAAGGCGTGTACAATATCTTCCAATCTACCCTCGATCTCTATACCCCTAACAAAACGCAAGTCACTGAATCATTGCGCTTTGATGATGTCACAGACCCACAGATTGCCGAGCTCGTAGGCGAGCAAGATGCCATGAAGTTGCAAGAGGATTTGGAGATGATTGAGGGTGTGTATAATCCTTTCTCTCGTGAAGACTATTTAGCAGGCGATTTGGCTCCTGTGTTCTTTGGTTCGGCGTTGAACACCTTTGGTGTGAAGGAACTCTTGGAGTGCTTTGTGCAGATTGCTCCTTCGCCACGCCCTGTGGAAGCAGTAGAGCGCAAGGTCGAACCTATGGAAGATGGATTTACGGCTTTCTGCTTTAAGATTCACGCGAATATGGACCCCAACCACCGCTCGTGTATTGCCTTCTTCAAGATATGCAGCGGTAAGTTCCTACGTAACACCTATTATAAACACGTGCGCGAGAACCGCCAAATGCGCTTCTCTGCCCCCACTTGCTTCATGGCGCAACGCAAAGAGACCGTGGACGAAGCGTTTGCAGGCGATATAGTAGGTCTCCCAGATACAGGCAACTTCAAGATTGGTGACACCCTGACAGCCGGCGAGAACCTCCACTTCAAGGGATTGCCATCCTTCTCTCCAGAGATGTTCAAGTATATCGAGAATGCCGACCCAATGAAGCAAAAGCAATTGGAGAAAGGCGTTAGCCAACTCATGGATGAAGGTGTGGCACAGCTATTCGTCAGCCAATTCAATGGCCGCAAGATTGTCGGTACGGTAGGTCAACTTCAGTTTGAGGTGATTCAACACCGCCTGGAGCACGAGTACCAAGCTAAATGCCGTTGGGAACCATTGCAGATGTTCAAAGCCTGCTGGATAGAATCAGACGACGAAGCTGAACTGGAGATGTTCAAGAAGCGCAAGGCACAATACATGGCTAAAGACAAAGAGGGTAGGGACGTGTTTATGGCAGACAGCGGCTATGTCTTGCAAATGGCACAAAACGACTACAAGAACATCAAATTCCACTTTACAAGTGAGTTTTAGTGCCTAATGTTTGGAGATTTCAAAAAAAAGCAGTAATTTTGTGGGCAGATATTGAATCTAAGATTATGACTATCAAAGAAAAAATACAAGACTTGCTCGGCCAAGTGGCTGATTTGCAAGCTACCAACGCAGAGCAACTAGAGGCCCTGCGTATCAAATATCTCAGTAAGAAAGGATTAGTCACCGAACTCTTCAACGAGTTTCGCGAGGTGCCTAAAGAGGAGAAGCGTGAGATTGGTCAAGCGTTGAATGCCCTCCGCCAAGCGTATGAGGCACGCATCAACGAATTGCGTGAGGCCGTAGAGGCTAGTGGCGCAAAAGCAGCAGCTGAAGAGCTCGACCTTACCCGTACCCCAGACCCTATCGCTTTGGGTACACGCCATCCTCTCTCTCTTGTGCGTGAGCAGATCATTAATATCTTTGAGCGCGTTGGCTTTACCGTGGCAGAAGGTCCTGAGGTGGAGGACGACAAACATGTCTATTCCCTCTTGAACTTCGCTCCTGAGCACCCTGCTCGCGATATGCAAGATACCTTCTTCATAGAAAAGGAGATTGGAGTACAAAAGCCAACCGATATCCTACTACGTTCGCATACCTCTAGTGTACAGACGCGCGTGATGCTCAGCCAAGAGCCTCCTATCCGTGTGCTTTGCCCTGGTCGCGTGTACCGCAACGAAGCAATCTCTGCCCGTGCACACTGCTTCTTCCACCAAGTAGAGGGATTGTATATTGATAAGAATGTCAGTTTTGCCGACCTCCGCGAGGTGCTTCTATATTTTGCGAAAGAGATGTTCGGCCCTGAGACCCAGATTCGTCTTCGTCCAAGCTATTTCCCATTCACCGAACCATCTGCTGAGATGGATATCTCTTGCGACCTCTGCGGTGGCAAGGGGTGCTCTTTCTGTAAGGGCACAGGTTGGGTTGAGATCCTTGGCTGCGGCATGGTTGATCCTAATGTATTGGAGTCTTGTGGAATCGATTCGAAGGTATATACGGGCTATGCCTTTGGTTTGGGCGTAGAGCGTATCACTAACCTCAAATACCGTGTGAAGGACTTGCGCCTGTTCTCTGAGAACGATGTGCGCTTCCTCCAACAATTTGAAGGATGCTAATCCACGAAATCATACAAGCTATTTCTCCTCTGCAAGTCATTGGCAGCACCGATGACTTGCAGAGTTTAGATATTCGCCATCTTCTGACTGATAGTCGCCAACTAGCTAGCGAACCTGATGCAACCCTCTTCTTCGCCCTAAAGACGCAGAAGAACGATGGAGCACGCTATATCCCATCCCTGATAGAGAAAGGCGTCCACTGCTTCGTACTCAACGAAGAACAATACTACACCATTCTACTCCAAACTACACCACAACACACGATACTTCTTCTCGTAGAAGATACCCTTGCTGCTCTGCAGCAACTAGCTGCCTACAAACGCTCACTCTACCACGGACCAGTGATTGGTATTACAGGCTCTAATGGCAAGACAGTAGTCAAGGAGTGGCTTTATCAACTTCTCAAAGACGACTACCGCATCACCCGTTCGCCTAAATCATACAACTCGCAGATAGGTGTACCGCTTTCGGTATGGCAACTCAGTGAGCAGACCGAACTGGCCATCTTCGAAGCTGGCATCTCTGAGATGGGAGAGATGGCGCGCTTGCAGACCATCATCCAGCCAACGATAGGTGTCATCACCTATATCGGACATGAGCACGGCGAGAATTTTCCTTCGTTGGAGGTGAAGCGTGCAGAGAAGATGCAATTGTTTGTTGATTGCGATACGATCATCGAAGATCCTACACACCAAAATATACGTACATGCGCAGGCGTGATGCGCGTGCTTGGCTACAGCGAAGAGGTAATCACCGAGCGTATTCTACACCAGACGCACGAGACAATACTAGAAGTCAATCTATCTGCATTGGTCGACAATGTACGCTATTTTCGTTCGCTGATGCCCTCTACTACTCAGCTAACTTGCATGGTCAAGGCTTTTGCATATGGTGCTGGTAGTGTAGAACTGAGCAAAGCCTTACAGCAGTCCAACCTAGTCGATTACTTAGCTGTGGCTGTGGCGGATGAGGGAGTCGAACTCCGCAAGGCGGGTATTACCCTGCCTATCATCATCATGGACCCTGAGGTGGTGGCATTGGATTTGATTATAGAGAATAATCTGCAACCTAATATATATTCCTTCCAGGTATTGGACGATATCATCCGTGCGGCAGAAGCCAAAGGACTGGAGGCATTGCCTGTGCATATCAAGATTGATTCGGGTATGCATCGGTTAGGCTTCTATCGTGAGGATATGCCTGCGTTGCTCAAGCGCTTGCAAGCTCAGAAAGCTGTGCGCGTAGCCAGCATCTTCTCGCATCTAGCGGGTAGCGACGAAGCGCAATTCGACGCCTTCACCCACGAACAAGCAGCCTACTTCAAGGAATGCGCCAATAGCCTATTGCCAATCGCCAATAGCCCAGCCCCCCTCCTACATATTTGCAATACCGCAGGCATCGAGCGTTTCCCCGAGTATCACTTCGATATGTGCCGCCTAGGCATCGGTATGTATGGTTTCTCGTTCCTCCGGACACCGGATACCGGATGCCGGATACCGGACACTCGCAATGTTTGCACGCTCAAGACTACGATACTAAGCATTAAAACCGTACCTGCGGGCAGCACGATTGGATATGGCCGTCATACCACACTCGCAGAACCAAGACAAATAGCTGTCATTCCTATCGGCTATGCTGATGGCTTTGATCGTAGATTCTCTAATTATGGAGGCGAGGTACTAGTTCGAGGTAAGTGTTGTCCTGTGGTGGGTAATGTGTGCATGGATCAAGCCATGATTGATATCACGGGCACAGATGCACAAGTGGGAGACTATGCTATTGTGTTTGGTGATCAATTACCAATACAAGAGTTAGCGGATAAACTAAATACGATTACTTATGAGGTGTTGACTTCGATCTCTCGTCGTGTACAACGAGTTTATTTCTACGAATAGTTCACAACTCATCACTTATAACTTATCACTTATCATTAATCATCAAGATGTATTACGTAGAAAAAAGAATTACTATCTCAGCGGCACATAATTTGCATCTCAGTTATGAGAGCAAGTGTGAGGCGCTACATGGCCATAATTTTGTTGTGACCGTCTATTGCAAATCTGAAACGCTGAATGAGGATGGTATGGTGACCGACTTCACGCATATCAAGCGTATTGTCAAAGAGACCTTCGATCACAAATATATCAATGAAGTCTTGACGGTCAATCCATCATCGGAGAATATTGCCCGTTGGATTTGCGACCATGTAGAGAACTGCTACAAGGTTAGCGTTCAAGAGTCCGAAGGCAATATTGCCACCTACGAACGCTAAACACTAAACTCTAAACAGTGGGCACTTTGTGCCGTCCACTAAACAATAAAAATACGCTCCCACAATGTGGAAGCGTATTTTATTTAAACGTTCACTGAGATTACTCAGCAGCCTCTTCTGCTTCTTTCTTAGCAGCTTTCTTGGTGGTCTTCTTTGCTGGTTTCTCAGCAGCAGCCATAGAAGCGTGCAAGTCAGCCAATGCGCCGAGGTCACCGAGAGTTGTTTTCTCCATCTTTGGCAACTCTGGTTGTGCCTCTTTCTTAGGAGCAGCCTTAGCTTCCTTTACAGGAGCTTCTTTACGCTCTTCCCAAGTGCGGAGGTGAGAGAGGAGGATACGCTTAGCGTCGCGGTTGAACTCGATAACCTTGAAGTTCAAAGTGTCGCCAGCAGCTACAGGGCTCTTATCCTCTTTTTGGAGGTGGCGAGCGGTGCAGAAGCCTTCAACGCCTCCCTCGAGAACGATAACAGCGCCCTTGTCTGTGATCTCAGCCACTTGTGCTTCTACTACGGTATCTACGCCGTATTTAGCTGACAACTCATCCCATGGATTCTCTTCCAATTGCTTGTGACCGAGTGAGAGACGACGATTCTCTTTGTCAATCTCAAGAACTGCAACCTCGATCTCAGCACCAATGTGTGTGAACTCGTTAGGATGTTTGATCTTCTTTGTCCAGCTCAAATCGCTGATGTGGATCAAACCGTCAACGCCCTCTTCGATCTCAACAAATACGCCGAAGTTGGTGAAGTTGCGAACCTTAGCAGCGTGGCGTGTGCCAACAGCATACTTAACGTCAACATTCTCCCATGGATCAGCCTTAAGTTGCTTCAAACCGAGAGACATCTTGCGCTCGTCGCGGTCGAGTGTCAATACTACAGCCTCAATCTTGTCGCCTACTTTGAGGAAGTCGTTTGCAGAACGGAGGTGTTGGCTCCAGCTCATCTCACTAACGTGGATAAGACCCTCTACGCCAGGAGCTACCTCTACGAATGCTCCGTAATCAGCCATTACTACTACAGTACCGCTGATCTTATCACCTACCTTGAGGTCAGCTTGCAATGCCTCCCATGGGTGTGGGGTGAGTTGCTTCAAACCGAGAGCGATACGCTTCTTCTCATCGTCGAAGTCAAGGATAACAACATTAATCTTTTGGCCAGCGGTAAGCAAGGTGTTAGGATCGCTAACACGGCCCCAGCTGAGGTCGGTGATGTGGATGAGTCCATCTACGCCACCCAAGTCCATGAATACGCCGTAAGGCAAGATAGCCTTAACGGTACCCTCAAGCACTTGACCTTTCTCCAAGTGAGAGATAATCTCTTTGCGTTGTTGCTCAAGTTCTGCCTCGATGAGTGCTTTGTGAGATACAACTACATTGCGGAACTCAGGATTAACCTTAACGATCTTGAATTCCATAGTTTTACCTACGAATACGTCATAGTCGTGGATAGGCTTAACGTCGATTTGGCTACCTGGCAAGAATGCCTCTGTACCCAATACATCAACGATCATACCGCCCTTAGTGCGGCACTTGATGTAACCCTTAACCACTTCATTGTTGTCCAGAGCTTCGTTAACGCGATCCCAGCTGCGAGCAGCACGAGCCTCTTTGTGAGAAAGTACCAATTGACCTTTCTTGTCCTCTTGGCTCTCTACGTAAACCTCTACTTTGTCACCAACTTTCAAATCAGGGTTGTAACGGAACTCAGCAGCTGGTACGATACCATCTGACTTGTAACCTACATTTACAACAACTTCACGTTTGTTGATTGACATAACGGTACCTTCTACTACCTCTTGATCTTTGATAGCGTTGAGGGTAGCGTCATACTTACTGAGTAATTCTTCGTTTTGTGTGCCTTTTGCTTCGTTCTCAAAAGCATCCCAGTCGAAGTTCTGGAGTGAAAGATTTTCTGCCATTTTAGCAAATTTTTGGATAACCAAACTTTTCGGTATACTGTGTTAATCGAAAATCCGTTATCCGATTAAAAGTGAAACATAAAATTCTGCTTTTTTCTCGTGCGAGTACGCAGTACACGCAAAAAAGCGCACAAAGGTACTGCTTTTTTTTGAATTGCACAAATAATTTGCGTAAAAAATATATTTTACCTATGTATTGCTTGCATATGTGCACTTTTTTTAGTACTTTTGCAGGCTGAATACAAATTAGGATAAATCTGTACGAATATGAAACATAAATGGACATATGCCAATATTGGTGGCAATACGCGTGTCGTTATTAAGAATGGTAAGGATATAGCGCATTTGGGTGAGTTGGATGAGAAATTATGGACTGTGCTAGCATGTCCTGTAACAGGGTTGGAGATTGCAGATGAGAGCTTGGCTGTGATTGATTATAATCATGATCAGAAAATCCACATTCAAGACGTGGTGCATACGGCTGAGTGGCTATGCCAGGTGCTAGTGGATGCCGATGTGTTGATGGCCGGAAACGATAGTTTGAGTGTAGAAATGATCAAGGATGAGACCATCAAGCAGGTAGCGACAACACTCGCTCATGATGGCGTGGTTACACTGGCGGATGTGAAGGCTGCAATTGCTGGAGTTCAGATTGAAGCAAAGACCGCACCAGAGGCACCCTATGCGGCGGACGTGATAGCAGCCTACAAGGCATGCCAAGAGGCATATGGTCAGTATTTCCAAACGGCTAAGTTGCAATCCTTAGGTTTAGCCACTCTTCCTGCCGATGCTGTAGCACCTGGACTGACCGAAGAGCAGTTCACCGAGATGGGTAAAAAGATTGCCGAGTACGAAGCTGCCAAAGCAGCCGCTGAAGCAGCCAACGCTGGCGCCATTGCTGATGCCAAAGCAGTATATCAACCATTGGAAAAACTGCTATTACTTTGCCGCGATTTCTGTACTTTGCTCCGCAATTTCGTTAGTTTCCAAGACTTCTATGCCAAACGTGGCAAAGCGCTCTTAGGACGCGGTGCTAACGATGAAACCCCTTGGGCTATTTTCCAAGCTGGTACTCTGGTAATCGACCAACGCGCTTGCAATCTTTGTTTGCGTGTGAATGACATGGCGAAGCACAATGCCCAAGCTCCCGATAGTGGGATGTTCCTCATTTACTGTAATTGTAAATTGCATGCAACGGGCGAAACAATGCAGATTGTCGCGGCCATGACAGTAGGTGATATTCGCCATCTAAAAGTGGGGAAAAATGCTCTTTTCTATGATCGTCAAGGCAGAGATTGGGAAGCTGAAGTGGTGAAGATAGTGGATAATCCAATATCAATAGGTCAAGCATTTTGGAGTCCGTATCGCAAGTTAGGTAATTGGGTGAATGGATTAATCTCTAAGTCGGCAGCAGAGAAGGAAAAGAAATCTTTTGCGGATATGACAACCAAGTTACAAACCACTCCAGCTGCGGGTGCTGCACCAGCCGCAGCACCACAACCTGCACCATTTGATATAGCTAAGTTTGCTGGTATCTTTGCTGCCATCGGTATGGCTGTAGGATACATAGGTAGTTTCTTCACGAGTTTGGCGATAGGCTTAGAAGGTCTTGGCTGGTGGGGTTGGTTGGTGATTCCTGGCTTGTTATTGATAATCAGTGGTCCTTCCATGATTCTTGCATGGATGAAGCTCCGCAAACGCAATCTCGCGCCACTCCTCAATGCCAATGGATGGGCTATAAATGCCGATGCAATCGTGAGCGTGCTCTTTGGTAATACACTGACTGAGCAAGCACAGTATCCGTTGGTGAAGTTACAAGATCCTCATGCCAAGATTAAGAAACTAACCAAAGGTGGTAAATGGTCAATTGCAATAGCATCAATATTGCTTGGCATAGGAATTGCTGTGCTAACGATGTGGTGGCTTGGATTTAGAGTCGTATGGTGCACTTGTTAGTGCGAGAAACGCAGTTTGGTGGATGCCCTGATAGGCTATAGTTAAGAGTATAAAAACGAGAGGTTATGAAAGAATTGCAACTACAAACATCGGTAAAGGTGTACTCGTATAACGAGTTGGAGCCGGAGTTAGCACGATTAGTGGATTTGGCTAAAGCTAAGACACAAGATGCATATTGTCCATATTCGCATTTCCATGTAGGCGCAGCAGCTTTGCTGGCAGATGGGCAAGTGATCTGCGGTGCAAACCAAGAAAATGCAGCATATCCCAGCGGCTTGTGCGCAGAGCGTGTGACACTGTTCGCTGCGAATGCTAATCACCCAAATACGCCTGTAGTTGCATTAGCTTTGGCTTGCTATACGCATGGCCATTTTACGAAAGACGTAGCTAGTCCTTGTGGAGCATGTAGACAAGTGATGCTGGAGACTGAAACACGTTTTGCAACTCCAATGAAAGTAATTTTGTATAGCGAGGAGGGTTGCTATGTGTTTGACAAAGCTAGCGACCTATTACCTATGAGTTTTGCGGCTGAGAATTTAGAGGGATAAAAGTGTTAAAAAAAATTGATAAATATTTGCTGAAGCATTTCTTGGGGTTGTTGGTGATGACCTTCTTGATTTGTATCTTCATTCTGCTGATGCAGTTCGTTTGGATGCATATCAAAGATCTTGTAGGTAAGGGTGTTGAGATTAAGGTGCTGGCAGAGTTCTTTATCTATGCAGTGACATCTGTGGTACCTCTAGCATTGCCATTGGCGATATTGTTGGCATCACTGATGACCTTTGGTAATTTGGGCGAGAAGTTTGAACTTACCGCTATGAAGGCAGCTGGTATTAGTTTGTTTCGTATCATGCGTCCGCTGATGGTGGCAATTGGATTTATTTGTGTAGGTGCGTTCCTTTTCTCCAATTATGTGTTACCGGTTTCACAAGTGAAACTTTGGGCACTGATCTTTTCGCTTAAGCAGAAATCACCCGAATTAGATATCCCAAAAGGTGAGTTTTATGATGGGATTGAAGGCTATAACTTGTATGTGCGGCATAAGAATCCGAAGACAGGCATGCTGTACGAAATGATGATCTATAATTATTCAGATGGATTCCGTAATGCGTCGGTCATGTTAGCGGATTCAGGACAGATATATTTCTCAGATGATAATAAATACCTACTATTAGTGTTATATTCGGGCGAAGCGTTTGAGAATTTGGATCGCAAACAGCAGCGCGCGACGTCCTCTGAGAAGAATATCCCTTATCGTCGCGAGTCTTTTGCAAGCAAGCAGATATTGATTGATTTCGATATGGATTTCAATCGTTATAGCGAGGATGTGCTAGCAGATCAGCACGTGTCAAAGGATGTGGCGAAGTTGATAGAATCAATTGATTCCGTAAAAGTGCTGGCATATATGCGCAGCAACGAACAAAGCGAACAACTAAAGACTAATAATTATTTCGGTCGTGAGCGCGTAGAAAATCGCAATGTGGATGCGTTAGAGGGAGCAAAAGAATTATATGCCCAATATGATGTAGATTCTCTCTTAGCTCGTTTTTCTGATGATGAACGCTATCGAGCAGCGTCCGCTGCAGTAGACAAAGCAAAAGCTATGCGGGATAAAATTGATTACAATGCACTGATGTTGAATGACCACCAACGCTATATCCGTAAGCATGAGATAGAACTTCATCGCAAGTTTACATTAGCGTTTGCGTGTCTCATATTCTTCTTTATAGGTGCTCCTTTAGGAGCTATCACACGCAAGGGAGGATTAGGTGCACCTGTGGTAATTTCGGTGGTAATGTTTATTGTTTACTATATTATCGATAATACGGGATACAAGATGGCGCGTGAGGCGTTGTGGCCATGTTGGTCGGGTATGTGGCTGAGTAGTATGGTGTTATTGCCGATAGGTGTGTTCTTGACTTATACAGCTGCAACCGATTCACCACTGTTTAACCCAGAGGCATGGGGAAAATACATACATAAACTGAAAAAAATAGTATTACATATATGGAAACCATTGAAAAAGCAATTGAAGATATTCGCGAAGGTAAGTTCGTGATAGTGGTGGATGATGAGGATCGTGAGAACGAGGGCGATTTTATTATTGCAGCAGAGAAGATTACTCCTGAAAAGGTGAATTTTATGCTGCAGCATGGTCGTGGAGTACTATGTGTGCCATTACCAGAAAGCAGGTGCGCTGAACTTGGTTTGATGCATCAGGTGGCCAATAATACATCAATGTTGGGTACACCTTTTACAGTGACAGTTGATAAGTTAGAGGGTTGTACTACGGGTGTGAGTGCAGAAGATAGAGCAGCAACAATCCGTGCGCTGGCTGATCCCACTTCAAGACCTGAGACTTTTGGTCGCCCAGGTCATATAAATCCGTTGTATGCTCAGGAAAAAGGTGTGTTGCAGCGTGCAGGTCATACGGAGGCAGCGGTGGATTTGGCACGGATGGCAGGTCTACAACCTGTCGCAGCATTGATAGAAATTATGAATGAGGATGGCACGATGGCGCGTATGCCTCAACTAGAGAATGTGGCTAAGGAATACGGGCTCAGTTTGATATCAATAAAAGATTTGATCGCATACCGGATGAAAGGAGATGAGACGATGAAGCAAGAGGTGAAAGGCGAAGAGGTTTCCTTGGTGGAGATGGGTGAGACGGTAAGTTTGCCAACAGCGTATGGCAACTTTAAGTTAACACCGTTCAGGGAACTAACGACGGGGCTGGAGCATGTTGTGCTAGTGAAAGGTCTGTGGGCGAAAGATGAACCAGTGTTGTGCAGAGTGCATTCTTCATGTATGACGGGAGATATTTTTGGCTCCAAGCGTTGTGAGTGTGGAGAGCAATTGCACAAAGCAATGGAGATGGTGGAGAAAGAGGGAAAAGGAGTTATTGTCTATATGAACCAAGAGGGACGTGGCATAGGATTGATGAATAAAATCCGTGCGTATAAATTGCAAGAGGAGGGGGATGACACGGTGGAGGCGAATGTGCATTTAGGTTTCCAACCCGATGAGCGCAACTATGGTGTAGGGGCACAAATCTTGCGTATGATTGGCGCTCACAAGCTGCGCTTGATGACAAACAATCCAGTGAAACGCGTTGGACTTGAGAGCTTTGGCATAGAAATTGTAGAAAACATAGCAATAGAGATAACTCCTAATCCGTATAATATGCGATATATGCGGACAAAGAAGGAGAAAATGCATCATAATTTAAATCTAGTGTAGTATGAAACGAGTATTTTTATTGGCTGTAATCAGTCTAGGCGCTAGCTTCTTGATGCTCGGTTCTGCCCGGGCAGATGAGACCGTAACTGTAACTGCAAATTCGTCGGATGTATCGGAGAATCTAGACTTGAAGACGGTAGCAACATTGTTTGGTCAATCAAAGGATTTAGAAGAGTTTGAACGATTGTTGAATGATCCAGATTCGGCTTTCAGTAATTTGGATTTGAATGGCGATGGTGATGTGGACTATTTACGTGTGGTAGAGGTGGCAGATGGTAATCGTCACTTGGTAGTGATTCAGGCTGTATTGGCCAAGGATATCTACCAAGATGTAGCGTCAATCTATGTGGATAAAGATGATGAAGAGCAAGTGACTATTCAGGTAGTAGGTGATGAATATGTGTATGGTGCGAACTATATCATAGAACCTGTCTATATCTATCGTCCATTGATATATGATTGGTTTTGGGGGCCAAGTTGGGTGTGCTGGCATTCGCCTTATTATTGGGATTATTGGCCAGGCTGGTGGCATCCATATCACTGCATAGCGCATCATTTGTACTGGGATCACTGCTATTGGTATCACCACCATCATCCAATCTGCACCTATCGTACTGGACATCACCATCATCCACATTATCGTGATATGCATGATCGTGTACGTAGGAATGATTATGGCAGTCGTCATCCAGAGCGTTCGTTTGCAACTCGCAATGCATCACGCGGTATGGTAAATGCGCGTGGGCTAGAGGCTGAACGTCGTACCTCAATGCGTGCAGCAGGTACGGGTAGCAGAGGCTCAGCCACTAGAGTGAATACAGCAAGCAGAGGAGATCGTACATATGGCAGTACAACGGTTAGAACTAACTCTACAACCCGTCGCCCAGAAGGTGTGAGTGGTAGCACTCGTACATCGACTACCACACGTACTACCGCAGGGACGGCGACACGAACGACTGCTACACGCAGTAGTGCAACTTCTCCTAGTCGCAGTACAACCACTACGACTAGAAGTACAACAACTACTACCAGAAGCACGGCAACAACGCCAAGCAGAAGCACTTCGACAAGCGTGACGCGTTCCAGCAGCCCAAGTAGAAGCAGTTCCGCAGTTCGCACAACCAGCAGCAGTCCTATGCGTTCCAGTGGCACATCTGTTCGTACTACTACTGGCGGATCAATGCGCTCTACTGGTGGTTACTCTTCGGGAGGGGCGCGCCCAAGTAGTGGCGGTTCACGCTCCGGAGGTGGATCAAGAACGAGATAAGTGTGGCACGGTTTTTGTAAGTAATAACATGTAGCATGATAATATGCTGCATGTTATTTTTTATTCCTAGACCTATGATCAAATTTCATTTCGAACTCCCAGAGTTGGGATACCAATTCGGAGATTTGGCTCCGATGATGAGCCAAGAAACTATTTCATTTCACTACGGAGTACATTTTCGCACTTACGTGGATAATCTTAACCGACTGGTTGATGGCTCCAAATACGAGGGCTTATCCCTTGGTGAGTTGGTGCGTAAGGTGCCTGAAGGTTCTATTGCCGATAATGCAGGACAGGTACTCAATCACATGCTGTTCTTCGAGCAACTTGCACCAGCGCGAGATGCTAAACGTCCAACAGGTGAGTTTCTGTTCTTGATTGAACAATCTTTTGGTTCGTTCGAACAGATGATAGAACAATTAGATAAGGCAGCCTCTTCCTTCTTTGGTTCGGGTTGGACTTTTTTAGCGATGAATGAGATGGGCGAGTTGAAAATTTTATCATTGCCTAACGGTGATAATCCTTTACGCTACAATTTGATACCGTTGTTGGCAATAGATGTATGGGAGCATGCTTATTACCTCGACTACCAAAATCGAAGAAAGGATTATCTTAAAAACTTTTGGTTACTCATCAACTGGCATGTGGTGTCAGGTAGAATAGTATAGAGTATTATTTAAAAAAAAATGATTATTTTGGCACGGTTTTTGTAGATGGTAAAGTGATAGATAATTATTAACCTTATAATAGAAAACAACAAGTATGAATAAAAAGTTTATTTGCCCAATCTGTGGCTATGTACACGAGGGCGCACCAGCTCCAGAGCGTTGCCCACAATGCAAACAAGTAGTAACCTGGAAAGAAGTTGATGAGTCGGCTGGCATCGCATTCGCATGCGAACACATCATTGGCGTTGCTAAAGATACTGACGAGGAGATGATCAAGGACCTCAACGCTCACTTCATGGGTGAGGCTACCGAGGTAGGTATGTATCTCGCAATGTCACGCCAAGCAGACCGCGAGGGCTATCCAGAGATCGCTGAGGCATTCAAGCGCTACGCTTGGGAAGAGGCTGAGCACTGCTCTAAGTTCGCTGAGCTCTTGGGCGAGGTAGTATGGAGTACCAAAGAGAACCTCGAGAAGCGTATGATGGCTGAAGCTGGCGCATGCGAGGACAAACTCCGTATTGCTAAGCGTGCTAAGGCGATGGATTGGGATGCTATCCACGATACCGTACATGAGATGGCTAAGGACGAGGCTCGTCACGGCAAAGGTTTCGAGGGCTTGTACAACCGCTATTTCAAAAAGTAATAGTTAGAGAACGGCTTCGCCGTGACAAAACAGAGCGAATAGAAAAGGAAACTCCAATAAAGGTAGCAACTGATAACGGAGTGGTAACGGAATAAAACAACAAGGACGCAATCACTTGCGTCCTTGTTGTTTTATCGGTTAGTAACGAAAATTACTTGTTGAGTTTCACCACGATGCTAGTGAGCGCTGGGATAACGATATCCTTTTGACTCAAATCGTAGGTCTTGCCTGTGATTATATCTTGGCCTACAGCATTATACTTGCTGAGGATCTCTACGTAATTAGCCGTAGGGATAGTGCGCTGCTCTGAGCTAGCATTGGCGAAGACAAACACAGCGCCTTCGTCGGTATAACGGAAGAAAGCGTAGGTGTTGTCGCGGCTCATAAAGTGCATCGTCTTACCCGTGTGGATAACTGGCTCACCCTTGCGCCATTGGAAGAGGCGAGCTTGGAAATCGAACATATCCTGCATCTCATCCGTCACTTCCTCGCCCAATGGCAATGGCATGCGCAGGGTAGAGTGACCCAAACTGCGGTCAGCGGACTTCATGCCGTACTCGTCGCCGTAGAACACTTGTGGAATACCGCGCATGGTAGCCAGCAAGGTGTATGCCAGTTTCACGCGGCGTGGGTCGCTATCTTTTACCACATCTGCGATGCGGTCCATATCGTGGTTGCCGAGCATGATAAGGATATTATTGACATCGGCATACATATAATCCATCGTCAGTACATCATAGATGCGTGTGAGGCCGTTGCCCCAACCTTGTCCTTCGGTCTCCAATGCTTGGCGGATAGCCTCTTCCAGAGGGAAGTCCATGACAGAAGGCATGTGACTATTGAAACCATTGTGGTTGTTGACACCCGCTTGCCAATATGCTACGGCAGGCGTAGGGCGTGTCCAGCACTCGCCTACGATATTGATATTAGGATACTCGTCCATGATAGCCTTGTTCCAGAGGCTACCAGGAATCATCTCAATATAAGGGTAGGTGTCTACGCGTAGGCCGTCAAGGTCGGCATACTCGATCCACCAGATAGCCCATTGTTGGAAGTACTTGAGGAGATCCTTATTCTCTAGGTTCATATCAGGCATTGGGCGGTCGAACCATCCGCGGTTAGATAGCTGGCGGTCGAACTCAGATGCGTTGGTATCATAATTAGCCGAGAAGACATTATGGGTATTGGTGAACTTTGGGAATTGGTTGATCCAATCTTGATATGGGAGATCTTTCATCCACCAGTGGGTACCGCCGCAGTGGTTAGGCACCATATCCATGATAACTTTGATGCCTTTCTCGTGAGCTAGGCTCACCATCTCGCGGTAGAGCTCGTTGGAGCCGTGGCGAGGGTCAATATGGTAGTAGTCGGAGCATGCGTAGCCATGGTATGACCAAGCCGCTTCGTTGTCCTCTAGCAGCGGTGTAGGCCAGATAGCTGTAGCACCCAGTGCAGAGATATGGTCCAGGGAGTTGATGATACCTTGGATATCACCACCAAAGCGTCCGTGGACATTGCTCTTGTCCGCTTTCTCGGCCATGTGGAGAGAGTTGTTGCTCTCGTCGCCATCCACAAAGCGGTCGGACATAATCAGGTAAATCATGTCGGCAGAGGTGAATCCTTGACGCTCACAACTGCCCTCACGGCGTTCGTGGATAGTGTAATCTACAGATGTTGTGCGCTTGTCCTTCTTGAGTGTTATACGATAGGTACCTGATTGATTCACATTGAGATCTACAAAAAGGTAGTTCTTGCTCTCAGCATTGTGCTGACCTGTGACTTGCAAACCTGTAGTCGCGCCTTTGATAGGTTTGCCATCTTTGAGTTGCAGGATGGTGACCTCGGCGTCTGCGAGATCCTCACCTTGCAACATGAGGGTGAGTGGGCAGTTCATCTCGGTCCACCAACAAAGTGGTTCTGCACGGTCAATACGAGGTTTAGCACTAAGAGAAAATGCACTGAAGAGTGCGATGAAAAGAAGGATTTTTTTCATTGTTTAGTGTTGTTTTGTATGGTGTAGAATTTTATTCAAAAAAAAACAGCACATCTATAAGCCGGGTTCTGTACCGATAAATTCGGCGTCTATCATTAATCTCGAGGAGTGTATTACTACATCCTTCTCTTGCTTCCTACCCTCCAACTCGCGCGAGCTGCGCTCAGGCGTTGGTATACTTGGAATTGCAGCCCATCGTATGCTCGTATCACTTCCTCTCTTGCGAGATTGTTCGTCGCTTTTGCAGGGACCAAACATTGCTGCCTGACGGCCATTAACCGCGATGGTGCTCTGTGCTGCCCGGACTTTCCTCGTTGTAGGGGATTAAAACGGATGTTTTTCTTCCCTTACTCCGCGATAGACCGATATGCTGTTTCAATGTTCGCTGTAATTAATTTTCCGAAGTAGCTCGCATTTCTGCTTGCAAACCCATTCCGAAGAAGAGCGGCATACGGGAATCGAACCCGCCTCCTCGGCTTGGGAAGCCGATGCACTACCGATGTGCTAATGCCGCAAAATGTGCCAATTTGGGTGCAAAGATACGAAGATTTTTTGATTTAAGCAAATCTATTCGTATTTTTTTGCTGAAAGTGAAATTAAAACCTAAGATGCTTGCAGGTTCAGGGATTTTTTAGTATCTTTGCAGCGAGATATTTTGGCGATGATGAAAAGTTGTTTTGATATATTTCGTACTGCTATTTTTGCAGGCATATTGATTGCTATAGCTGGTTATGGATTCTTGGCGGGTAAGTCCGTGGGTATGTTCTTATTCATTTTGGGATTGGCTGCCGTGGTGTCCTATCAATTGAAGTTGTATACCGGCACAGTGGGTTTTGTGAAAGTTAAGGAGATTCCCACTCTGTTGATCGTACTTGCAGGTAATATATTAGGTTGTTTCTTGGTGAGTTTGGTGGCGAAACTAGATACTGCGATGGATATCCAATCGGCTGCGCAGGGCGTACTGCAATCGCGTTTAGCGTTAGGATGGTGGCCTTGTGGTGTGAAAGCGATAGGTTGTGGAATATTAATGAGTGTAGCTGTGCATTTTGCACGAAAAGGTAAGGAAATGGGGTATTGGATACCGCTGGTTTTTGCTGTACCATTGTTTATTCATTGTGGTTTTCCACACTGTGTGGCAGATGCGTTTTACTTTTTGGCATGTCCTAATGATGTCTTGGCACAAAGCGGCTGGGAATTGCTGAGCGTATATATAAGTATAGTCGTCGGAAATTCTGTAGGTTGTAATCTATATCGGTGGATTCTGCCTGCGAAAAATTGCGAATAGATATGAAAGTATTATTGATTAATGGTAGTCCACGTGCAAATGGCAATACTAGTATTGCATTGGCGGAAGTGGCAAAAACGCTAGAGGCGGAAGGTATAGAGACGGTGACCGTAGGAATCGGTGTGCAACCAGTACCTGGTTGTGTGGCATGTGGCGCGTGCCATATGAAGAAAGGTAAATGTGCTTTTTCAGATAAGTTATATGATGACCTGCACGCCATCTTGAGCGAAGGTGTGGATGGCTTGGTAGTCGGCTCGCCGGTCTATTACGCGGGTCCTAATGGTTCGTTGTGTGCTTTGTTGGATAGGTTGTTTTATTCGGCAGGCTCGCTGTTGTCATATAAGCCTGCTGCATCTGTGGCGGTATGCCGTAGAGGTGGTGCCAGTGCTACTTTCGATCGGTTGAATAAGTATTTTACAATCAATAATATGCCGGTGGTATCGTCGCAGTATTGGAATAGTGTACATGGTTGGGAGAAGGGAGAAGCCTCAGAGGATGCAGAAGGATTGCAGACAATGCGCACATTGGGTAGGAATATGGCGTGGATGTTGCGTAATTTGGCTAAGGAACAGCGCCCAGAAAGCGAAAAACCTAAGTTGAGAACGAATTTTATTGGTTAGAGAGATGACGAATGAAGAGATAGAAAGACGTGTGGAGAAAGCGAAAACGCTGTTCAAGCAGGGGTTTAACTGCAGCCAATCCGTGTGCGCCGCGTGTGCGGACTTGTACGGTATGGATGAGGAGACTGCTTTGCGTGTGGCGGCTTCCTTTGGCGGAGGAATAGGTCGTATGCGCCAGACTTGTGGCGCAGCCTGTGGTATGTTCGTGCTGGCAGGCCTGGAGAATGGTAGCGCTAAGGCAGGCGATGCAGAAGGCAAAAAGCAAAATTATGCACTCGTACAAGAGTTGGCCGCGAAATTCAAACAGGTGAATGGCAGTTTGATATGCGCTGAACTCCTAGGTATTGCACCTAAGCCTCAGGAACCTACTCCCGAAACTCGCACGGAGGCTTACTATCAAAAGCGCCCTTGCGTGGAGATGGTGGCCAATGCGGTACGGATCTACTTAACTACGCTAAACAACTCTATACCAGACTAAACAATACTACTCAATACAATCATGAAATACTTTTTAGCAATTATTGGTGGTGGTCCTGCGGGATACACTGCAGCTGAGATCGCTTCGAAAGCGGGTAAAGATGTAGTAATCTTTGAGCAAACAGCTTTGGGTGGCACCTGCCTGAATGTAGGTTGTATCCCAACCAAAACCCTGCTCTATAGTGCAAAACAATATTATAATGCTGCGCATGCCGACAAATATGGTGTGAAGACCGAAGGACTGAGTTTCGATTATGCTAAGATTGTGCAACGCAAGACCAAAGTGGTGCGCAAATTGGTGGCAGGTATCAAGCAAAAACTCAATAATGAGCATTGCAAGGTGGTGATGGGTGCGGCTACTGTGGTTTATCGTAATGACGAGCAGGTGATTATCTCTTGTGGCGAGGAGCAATACGAGGCTGAGAACCTATTGATTTGTACGGGCTCAACGAACTTTGTACCACCAATTCTAGGTGTGAAGGATAATCCAGCCGTATGGGACTCGACCGATGCGCTGGATAGCAAAGACTTGCCTCAATCAATGATCATCGTAGGTGGTGGTGTGATCGGTATGGAGTTTGCAACGCTATATCATGAGTTGGGCGTGCCAGTGACCGTGATTGAGGCGATGCCTACAATCTTGCCTAACCTGGATCAAGAAGTAGTGACTATCCTACTAGAGAAATATCGCAAAGCAGGTATTCAGATATTGACCGATACAAAGGTGACTGAACTGCGGGGCAACACGGTGCTAACCACCAATGGCGAATACGAGGCAGAGCATATATTGGTATCCGTGGGTCGTCGTGCAAATATGCAAGGCTTAGATGCCTTGAGCGATTTAGAGATGTTCCGCGGTGGTATTGTGGTGGATGAGTTTATGCGTACGAATTTAAAGAATGTCTATGCAGCAGGTGATGTGACGGGTAAGATTATGTTGGCGCATGTGGCTAGTCGTCAGGCTGAAGTAGCAGTGGGACGCATGCTTAAGCAGTTGCCACTTCAGCGTATCGCGTACAACGCAATTCCTAGTGTTGTATATACCAACCCTGAAATTGCGTGCGTGGGTTTGACGGAGAAAGATCTCAATGAAATAAAGGAGGGTGATTTTGCACCTTCAATGTCAACCGATGAGCCATTCGTACCATACGAGGTACATAAGTTGCCAATGACATACTCTGGTCGCTTTGTGGCTGAAAATGAGGGAGATATGGGTTTGTGCAAGGTGATAGTAGACAAGCGTAGCAAGACGGTGATGGGTGTGCATATGATAGGCAACCCATGTTCGGAGTTTGTGGCAGCCGCAAGTTTCGCGGTGCGTATGGGCTATACGGTAGGCGAGTTTAAGCAGGTGGTGTTCCCGCACCCCACAGTGGCGGAGGTTCTGCGTGAAGCAATCATGGAAGCGTGAGTATGGAAAGGCAAGAAAAAGTATTAAACTATCTAGAGGAGCATCAAATACCATTTGAATGTTACAACCATCCCGAGGGTAAGACCATTGAGGAGGCTAAGCGATGGTGGAAGGATGATGGCAGTGTGCATTGCAAGAATATCTTCATGCGTAATCACAAGGGCAATCAGCATTATTTGATATGCTTTGATTGTGAGCATGATCTGGCAATCCATGATCTGGAGCAACGCTTGAAAGCATCGCTGGTGGCGGCAGGGCAGAAAGCTCCTGGTAAATTGTCGTTTGCCAGTGCAGAGCGTATGATGAGATACCTTGGATTAGAGCCTGGCAGTGTGAGCCCTTTTGGCTTGATCAATGATGAGCAGCATCATGTGATTTTGTTCTTGGATAAGAATTTGCAAAAGGCTGATAGCCTGAGTTTTCATCCTAATGACTGTCGAGGAACGGTGGTGATTAAGCGTGATGACTTTGAGAAGTATCTGCAGGGTCTGGGGAATGTAGTGGAGTGGATAGAGTTGTATTAATGTACGGTGGATGCGGTGATGCCACTACTGTTCATAGTTAGTGCTTATGAGGAAATCAAAAGAATGAGTTAGAGTGCTGAAGTTTGTACTGTTTTCAGCTAGCGCGGGTTTGATTCAGATTCTGTCGTTTAGTTTGCTCAACGAGTTGTTAGTATGGAAGTATTGGCCTTTTACGCCGTCTTTACACCCATAACTACGGTCTTGGGTAATTGGTTGGCTGAAGATATGCTATGAAATGAGTATCTGGTAACGGGTATCAACATGGGACTTAATTTGACCCTCGAATATCTATATCAACGCTATGTGGTTTATAGGAATCGTATTGATAAAAGAAACAAATAAATAACAATATGAAACGATTTACAATAATTTTTTTTCTAACACTTTGTGTGGCCTCTGCTTTTGCTTGGGGGCAAAAAGGTCACCGCATCGTAGCGCAGGTGGCATATGATAATTTAAATGGAAAAGCTCGCAAACAGGTAGATAAGGTGCTTGGCAAACATGGCATGATTTACCTATCATCATGGGCTGATGAAATTAAGAGTGATACAATCTATCCACAAAGTGGCGATTGGCATTATCAAGATCTAGATGGTGGCATGACGGACGAAGTTGTGGTAGCCATGTTGACAGACTATCCAAAGGAGGGTGGCAATATGTTCCGTGTGTTAGATAGTCTTGAGGTGGTGTTGACTAATGATCAGAATAACCACGATGCATTGGCATTTTATGTGCATATCTATGCCGACCGATTCTGTCCAATGCATGTGGCGCATTTGGATGACAAAGGAGGCAATGCAGTGAAAATGAGGTGGTTTGGTCAAAATACAAACTTACATTCGGTATGGGATGGAAAGATTATTGATAGCAGGGGATTTACCTATACCGAGTATGCTGTATACCTGCATGATGTATATGGTAAACACAAAAAGAGCGTGTGCAATATGACTGATGAGGAGACTATTCTGCAGACTTATCATCTGACCGATGCTATATATCAATACCAGTCCACATGGAATGGCAATGCCTATCACTATGTGTATCAATGGATGGATGAGATGGAATGGCAACTCTATACGGCAGGCGTGAAATTGGCACAAGCACTAAATACAATTTTTTGATCATGATGACGGCATTGTTGTTATCCATATTATTTTGCCTGCGTAAAAACCTAGATTTTACCTTATTAACCTATCGACAATTGCTTGAGACACTGAAGGAATGTGGCTATACCTTCATCACTTTCAAACAGTATTGTCAGACGCCAGCAGATAAGTTACCTGAACGTTTCATTATCTTGCGTCACGATGTGGATTTAAGAGCAAAAAATAGTTTGGCAACCGCCCAGATAGAACACGAATTTGGCCTGCAAGCATCATATTATTTTCGCATAGTACCTGAGAGTAATCAGCCCGATATAATCCGTAAGATTGTTGCATTGGGGCATGAGGTGGGGTATCATTACGAAGACATGGCAATCATGTCTGGAGATACCGAAAAAGCATTGGCTCATTTCCAACAACAATTGGCATATTTTCGTCAGTATTATCCTGTTAGCACGATTTGTATGCATGGTGCACCTACTAGCCAATGGGATGGTCGCACACTTTGGAAACACATTGATTACCGCGAATTTGGTATTATTGGTGAGCCATATTTCGATGTGGATTTTTCGCAGGTATTTTACCTTACGGATACGGGCCGCCGTTGGGATGGACACAAAGTGTCCGTGCGCGACAAAATACCCCAATATCAAGACCTATGGACTGAGAAGGGATGGGTATACCGACGCTCATCACAGATCATAGAGGCTGCCAAGAAAACTACACTTCCATCGCGTATCATGATCACCACTCATCCACAGCGATGGACGAATAATCTGCTGCTCTGGATCGGGGAAATGCTTCTCCAAACAGCTAAAAATACTATTAAACGAATGTTTTTAGTCAAATAATTGATAATTATTTGTTAAATTAAAAAAAAAGCAGTATCTTTGTCGCGTAAAACTTAATCATTATATACCATTATGGCTAAAAAAGAAATTCAATTCTCCCTTGTCTATCGCGACATGTGGCAGAGTAGTGGCAAGTATGTGCCACGCAAAGACCAGTTAGCAAAGATCGCTCCTGTCATTATTGATATGGGATGCTTCGACCGCGTAGAAACCAATGGCGGTGCTAGCGAACAAGTCAATCTTCTCTATGGCGAGAATCCAAATATAGCAGTACGCACCTTTACCAAACCTTTCAATGAGGTAGGTATCAAGACACATATGCTTGATCGCGGTCTCAACGCACTGCGTATGAACCCTGTGCCTGCTGATGTGCGCAAACTCATGTACAAGGTGAAGCATGCACAAGGCGTCGATATCACCCGTATCTTCTGCGGACTCAACGACCCTCGCAATATCATCCCATCTATCAAGTGGGCAAAAGAGGCGGGCATGACTGCGCAAGCCACCATGTGTATTACCTATTCTGAGGTGCATAACGCTGAGTACTACATCAACCTCGCCGAGGAGCTTATTACCAATGGCGCACAAGAGATCTGCCTCAAGGATATGGCGGGTATCGGTCGCCCTGCAATGCTCGGCACTATCGTATCTGCGATCAAAGAGAAACATCCTGATATCATCATACAATACCATGGTCATAGTGGCCCTGGCTTCTCTGTAGCCAGTATGCTGGAGGTGGCTAAGGCTGGTGGCGATGTGCTCGACGTAGCTATGGAGCCACTCAGCTGGGGTATGGTGCACCCTGACGTGATTACCATCCAATCGATGCTCAAAGATGCAGGCTTCCTCGTGAAGGACATCAATATGAAGGCATACATGGAAGCGCGTTCACTCACTCAAGAGTTTATCGACGACTTTCTGGGGTATTGGATCGACCCTCGCAATTCCAAGATGACTTCATTACTCGTTGGCTGCGGTCTTCCTGGCGGTATGATGGGCTCACTCATGGCAGACCTCAAGGGCATGCATGCTGCTATCAACGCCAACCTTATCAAACGTGGCGAAGTTGCGCTTAGTGAAGATGAACTTCTCGTTGAACTCTTCGACGAAGTACAACGTATTTGGCCTATGCTTGGTACTCCTTGTCTCGTGACCCCATTCTCGCAATATGTCAAGAATGCTGCACTCATGAACCTCTATAGCAAGTCCATGGGAGAGAAACCTTTCACACGTATGGACCCTGCTATGTGGGGAATGATACTCGGCAAGTCAGGTAAATTGCCTGGTACCTTGGCACCAGAGATTATCGAGCTCGCTAAAGAGAAGAATATGGAGTTCTATACCGACGACCCTCAAGCTCTCTATCCTGATGTGTTGCCACAATTTATCGCCGAGATGGAGAAGAACGGCTGGGACCGCGGCCAAGACGACGAAGAACTCTTTGAGTTCGCTATGCACGAGAAACAATATCGCGAGTATAAGTCAGGTCAAGCAAAGGAGCAATTTAATAAAGATCTTCTCGAGCGCATGGAGAAAGCAGCTCAAGCAGGGCAACCTGTTAAGTTCCTCTCTGCTGCTGACAAACGCGCTATCCTTCACCCTAATGCAGAGCCACTCGAGGCATCCCTCTCTGGTAAACTCATGTGGGAACTCGACTTTAACGAAGATAGCCATGCACCAGCACTCGGCACCTTCTACAAAAAAGGCGATGTAGTTTGCTACCTCCAAACTCCTCATGGCATCGAACCTATCCGTGCGTTTGAGCATTGTCGTGTAGTTTCTATCGAGAAGGAGCAAGGTGCTACTGCTGTGAAGGGCGACGCATTGTGCTGGGTAGAGAAGGCAGATGCCCCTGCCTCATCGCCTGATAGCCCTCTCGCCTCATCGCCTAAAAAGGCTGACACCGAAATCATCGAAGGCATCAAAAGCAATTGGAAAATGACGAAAAACCATAAATGATATGAAGAAATTAGCATTATTGGTAATTATTGTATTATGCATAGTGGGGTGTGATTCTCCTTACACTCCCCCTATAGGTACATATAGTCCCGTTCGTGTTATTGAAATCGATTCTGCATATGCATGTTGCGGAGTAGATAGTTTTGCTATAAAGAAAGAATGGGTTAAGCAAGAAATAGATGCGTTCTTAGCTGATAGTGCGAACAAGAAAGAACAATGGCCGACGGCCCTCTCGTTCGCATACTTTAAAGACTCTTTAGATAATGACTACATAGTTCTGAATGACTATGTAATCTGTAATAGCGAAGGAGATACAATTATAGACTTATACCCATTATTTTTGGAAGGTACTCCTAATCCATATTATATGTATGAGCCATATTGGTTCGTGAGATTAGAATTGGGTAAATTACCAAACATCTAAATAAACATATTGACATACCATGAAAAAATACAATTTCAACGCAGGACCAAGTATCCTGCCTGCAGAAGTAATCAAACAAACAGCGGAGGCTGTTATTGATTTTCAAGGTGAGGGTTTGAGTATCCTTGAGATTTCTCACCGTGCTAAGTATTTCCAACCTGTTCTCGACGAGGCTGAGGCACTAATGAAAGAGTTGCTCGGTATTCCAGAGGGCTATCGCGTTATTTTCCTCGGTGGTGGTGCAAGCATGCAGTTCTGCATGGTACCTTTCAACTGCCTTGAGAAAAAAGCAGCTTACCTCAATACAGGTGTATGGTCTAAGAAGGCGATCAAGGAGGCTAAAGCTTTTGGTGAAGTGGTAGAGGTGGCCACTTCTGCTGCAGAGAATTTTACCCATATCCCAGTAGATTTCGAAGTTCCACAAGATGCTGATTATTTGCATATTACTACCAATAATACAATCTATGGTACCGAGATCAACGACGAGAAACTCCAAGCTATTTACGCTAAGAAAGGCAATGTACCTCTCATCGCAGATATGTCTTCTGACATTTTCTCTCGTCCTATCGATGTTAGTCAATACGATATGATCTATGGTGGTGCACAAAAGAACCTTGCTCCTGCAGGTGTGACCTTTGTGATTGTCAAAGAGGCACTCCTCGGTAAGGTATCTCGCTATATCCCTACTATGCTTGACTACCGCACACATGTGGAGAACGGATCTATGTTCAATACTCCTCCTGTATTGCCTATTTATACCGCACTCCTCACCCTCCGTTGGTTGAAGGCTAATGGTGGCCTTGAGGCTGCCTTAAAACGTAATATAGAGAAGGCAGAAGTGATCTACAAAGCTATTGATGAGAGCAAAATCTTCGAGGGTACTGCTAAGAAAGAAGACCGCTCATTGATGAATATCTGCTTTGTTCTCAAACCAGAGTATACTCACTTGCAAGATGACTTCTTTAAGTTTGCAACAGCTAAGGGTATGGTAGGCATCAAGGGGCACCGCCTCGTAGGTGGGTTCCGCGCAAGTACCTATAATGCATTGCCACTCGAGAGCGCTGAGGCACTGGTTGCCTGCATCAAGGAGTACGAGGCTTCATTGTAAGCGGGTTATGGAACATGTGTATCATATTCCTGAACAAAAGGAAAAAGAAACAATGGTATTCTATACCACAATATTAAAAAAAATGAAAATATTAGTAGCGACTGAAAAACCATTTGCCCCCGTGGCAGTAGATGGCATACGAGATGTAGTAGAGCAAGCTGGCTATCAACTAGTTTTGCTAGAGAAATATACTAGTAAACAACAACTTCTTGAGGCCGTTGCGGATGCCGATGCACTCATTATCCGCTCAGATAATGTAGATGAAGAGGTACTTGATGCAGCAAAAAATCTGAAGATAGTTGTTCGTGCTGGTGCAGGATATGATAATATCGATCTCGCTGCGGCTACAGCGCGCAACGTGGTGGCAATGAACACACCTGGGCAAAACTCCAATGCTGTAGCCGAACTTGCACTTGGCTTGATGGTTATGGCTCTGCGGAATATGTACAATGGCACCAGTGGCACCGAACTTATGGGCAAGAAACTTGGTATCCATGCCTATGGCAATGTTGGACGAAACGTCGCACGTATAGCCAAAGGCTTTGGCATGGAAATCTATGCATATGATGCTTATTGCCCATCTCAGGTTATGATAAGCGAAGGTGTTACACCTGTGGATACTGCCGAACAGCTATACGCCACATGCGATGTTGTTAGCTTGCATATACCTGCTACTCCTGAGACCAAAGGCAGCATCAATCATGCACTCCTCTCCCATATGCCAAAGGGCGCATTGCTTGTCAATACTGCCCGTAAAGAGGTTATCAATGAGGATGAACTCATCCAATTCATGCAAGAGCGAAGCGACTTTAGATACGTCACTGATATCATGCCTGCGGCCGATCAGAAAATGCACGAGTTGTTCGAGGGACGCTATTTCGCTACTCCAAAGAAGATGGGCGCACAAACTGCCGAAGCAAATATCAATGCTGGTATCGCAGCCGCTCGACAAATAGTCGATTTCTTCGTCAATGGCGTCACAAAATTCCAAGTGAATAAATGAAAAAGACAACCTCACTACTCATAACAATCTTATTTTCAGTACTTTCCCATGCACAGTCTATCCAGTGCGTGGGAAATGCTGTGTTGTTGACCAATAACGCAGATACACTATTCATTTTCGAAAACAATCCCGAACTAATATCCAAGATCGGACCTATCGATTGGTATCGCTTGCCTGATACAATATCCCCTGTTACATCAGGTACCGATTATCTCTATCCCGAGCATGGCGAGGGATATATGATCAAGAATGGCAACGCGCGCGAGTACTTCTGGGTTTTCGACTACGATAGCCTGCATCTCCAGATTGACAAAATCTCGGCTAACCTCACATGCGAGAATACCGAATTGACACTTGAGGGAAATATTCCAACATTACAATACCACAACCTCTTTGGCCAACTATGCCGCTACGACCGCCTATGCCAAGTCTGCTACCTCGACCAGCAATGGGCTACCGAAGGATGGGTTGATTCTATGGCTGTAGCAGAAACAATTCTCCAATCCACTATCACCGTGGGAGCAAGCCCCGTGCCTACCGATTTTATCATTATTGACCAATTAGCGCTCTTGCTCAACTTGCATGCAGATACCATACGCTCAGAAGTCTTTCTACCTGTCGCTATCAAAGCTCATCCGCAAGCTATCGTCACTACCCGTTCGGATAGGGTGGAGAATGAGCCAGATCGACCTATCGACCCCGAGACACTTATCAAACGCTCAGCGCCTCTAGAGGTTGAGTTTCGTGCCAACGCACTCAATGCCGAGTATTATACATGGAACTTATACAAAGGCTCCGATCTCATCCTCACGCGCAACGAAGCGCAACATAAGTACACTTTCGATAATCCCGGCAACTACCGCGCTACCCTCGAAGTAACCAATACTCATGCATGTGCATACCAAGCTGAGGATTTCTCTATTTCGGTCAGCGAATCCATGATCAATGTGCCCAATGTCTTCACTCCTAACGGCGATGGCACCCACGATGAGTTTCGAGTAGTCTATCGCTCTATCAAGGAGTTCCATATTTGGATTTACAATCGATGGGGACACCTTGTCTACAAGTCCAACGACCCAGCTAAAGGCTGGGATGGCACCATTAATGGCCGACCTGCTGCTGAAGGCGCATACTACTATGTCATTCGGGCACTTGGTACTGATGCCGAGATGGATTATATGGCCAAACCTAAATATGCTAAGAAACTCAAAAAAGGTGAAATGCCTACTGGCGTTTACCAACTATCGGGAGATATCAACTTGCTCAGATAATGAAAACAACCCAATCAACATACGTACCTGATTTCGCGACCAAGACACTCGCGCAAATTGATGCTGCTATGGCTGCTATGGTCCCCTCTGGCGCTATCGAATCTCTCAACTGGCATGATCAGTATCCCGCTGCGCCGCAAACGATATTCACACTCGCTCATACCGACCAGATGCTCTATGTGCGCTACGAGGTCAAAGGCGAAGTGCCATTGGCAACCAAGACCAACGATCTTGAACCTGTCAACGAAGATGCCTGCGTTGAGATCTTCATTGCAGATGCGGACAACACCCACTATTGGAACTTCGAGTTCAACCCCGCAGGAGTATGCAACGCATCACACCGCAAAGAGCGTAAGGTGGATGTCGTTCGACTCAATCCCGAGCAATTGGCTTCCATCCTGCGATACGGACAACAACTTTGTGCAGCGCATTGGTCGTTGCTAGTGGGTATTCCTTTGTCTTTGATAGAGTTAGATCTCGCGCATGAGCACGCGCGTCGCGCGAATTTATATAAGTGTGGTGATAAAACGCCTCTCAAGCACTACGCTTCATGGAATCCTATTGAAGCTCAGGCGCCTGCTTTCCATCTCCCTGACTACTTCGGCGAAATACAATTCTGACTGCCAATTCATGATTCCCGACTCAAAATAAATCAACAATATGAAAAAATCATTTCTTACTATGGCTGCAATCGCAGTAAGCATGTTGGCGAGCGCCAACCCATTCTTCCACTATAAAGAGTGGAAGACTCCACACGGAACCTATCCGTTCAATGACATCCGTCCAGAACATTACATGCCTGCTTTTGAAGAAGGTATCAAGCAGGGTTTGGCAGACGTCGATGCCATCGTCAACAACCCTGCTGCTCCTACCTTCAAGAACACTATCGAGGCATATGAGCGCTCAGGCGAGTTGCTCTCTGTAGTAGCAGGTTGTTTCTACAACCTCACTTCAGCCGAGACCAATGATGAGCTACAAGCTATCGCTATGGAACTCTCTCCAAAAATGTCGGAATACTCAGCTACTATCCGCCTCAACGAGGGACTCTTCAAACGAATCAAAGCTGTGTATGACCAAAAAGATAACCTCAAACTTAATCCTGCACAACAGAAACTTCTAGAGGACATCTACGAGTCATTTGCCAATAATGGTGCTAACCTCAATCCAGAGCAAAAGGTGATCTACAAAGATCTCAGCGCTAAACTTTCGCAGCTCACTCTGGTATATGGACAAAACGTGCTCAAAGCTACCAACGCTTGGACCATGCTCATCACCAACGAGGCTGACCTAGCAGGTCTTAAAGACGATACCAAAGCTATGCTCCGCGCCAATGCCGAGAAGAAAGGACTTGAGGGGTGGCTCCTTGACCTCAAGCCAACCACCTACATCCCTGTGATGGAGGACTGCCAAAACCGCGATATCCGTCGCGAACTCTACACTGCATACAACAGCCGTTGCATTGGTGGTGAGTTCGATAACACACAGATTATCATTGACATCGTGAACACTCGCCTTGCGTTGGCACAACTCTTTGATAAGAACTGCCATGCTGACAAATCGTTGACACATACCTGTGCTGAAAGCAAAGAGAATGTTTATAACTTCCTCGACCAATTGCGTGAGAGCTATATGCCTGTAGCTAAACAAGAAGTAGCCGAGTTGCAAGAGTTTGCTAAGGCTAAAGGCTTCTATGCTACCCTCCAACCATGGGACTGGAGCTTCTATAGCAAACAACTCAAAGAGGAGAAATATGCTATCTCTGATGACCTGCTTCGTCCTTACTTCAAAAAGGAGAATGTCATCGAAGGTGTCTTCGGATTGGCTAAACGCCTCTATGGTGTGACCTTCAAGGAGAATAAGAATATCCAGGTATATCATCCCGAAGTCACTGCATACGAGGTATTCGACCAAAAGGGCAAGTTCCTAGCGGTGTATTACGCCGATTTCCACCCACGCGAGGGAAAACGTGGCGGCGCATGGATGAACAATTTCCAAGAGCAATACATGGATGGCAAGAAGAACCACCGTCCACATGTGGTGAATGTGATGAATTTTACACGCGCCACAGAATCGAAGCCCGCCCTCTTCTCTTACGATGAGGTAGAGACTTTCCTCCATGAGTTTGGTCATGGCTTGCATGGTATGCTCACCCAATGCCAGTATGCTGCGCAAAACGGTACCAATGTGCCTCGCGACTTTGTGGAGCTGCCAAGCCAATTCAACGAGAACTTCCTCGGCGAGAAAGAGTTCCTCGACACCTTTGCCAAGCACTATGAGACCGGTGAGGTCATCCCACAAGACCTCGTGGATAAGATTCAACGTGCTGCTACCTACCATGCTGCCTATGCTTGTGTTCGCCAACTCAGTTTTGGCTATCTCGATATGGCATGGCATACACTGACTGCTCCATTCGAAGTGCCTTCTAACATGACTGCTTCAGAGGCAGTTATTCGCTTCGGTGACGATGCAATGGCATGTGTACAGGTATTGCCACTCGTGGCTGGCACACAGATGGAGTTTGCCTTCACTCATATCTTCTCTGGTGGCTATGCTGCTGGCTATTATAGCTATAAGTGGTCAGAGCTTCTGGATGCAGACGCTTATTCTGTGTTCAAGGCAGCAAAGGCAAAGAACGGTAGTATCTTCGATAAGAAGTCCGCTGACCTCTTCCGTAAGAATATCTTAGAGAAGGGTGGTAGTGCCAAACCAATGGACCTTTACCGTGCTTTCCGTGGAGGCGAACCATCTATCGACGCACTCCTCGAGCGCGATGGAATTAGTAAGTAATAAGTAGTTGATCTAAAAAAGCACGCTAGATAGCGTGCTTTTTTTATATCTAGTTGAAGAATAACGACAAACCGATGGATAAGGTAAGTGGACCAGTCGGTGCCTTAATCTCTCTTTTGTCAATGGCAGCTTGCTCAATCAGCGTTGGTAGTAAATGCTGCGTGTAAGCCGCCTCTGCAAACACGGCAAAATTCGGGAAGATAAACCACTCCACACCCGCCGAGAATCGAAGGGTAGGGACTACATGGTCCACATTACCCATATCATAAACTCCATCTGCTAGATATGTGACATTCTTCACTGTCGCAATCGATACGCCCGGTTGTAAACTCAAATACATATCCCACGGATGAAAATATGGATCCTCGTAAAAAGCCTTGATATCTTTCACCAACGGAAAACGATATCCCACACTCATTCCTACTTCATTATACCACACCTCACCGTTGTATATATTACTGCCTTTTACCTGTAGCGAATCATAGGTGTTGCTATGCGTATCGTAGGTGATATATACGAATGTGCCATAGTTCTTATGATGACGCCAACCCAGTCGCATGGCCGAATTGAAGGTAGCGCCCTCTATACCGTTAGGCGTTACCCCTACACCCAACACGGTAGGCAGGTCCAAGGCGTCGAAGAAATCACCAAAGGTGTATTTCTCTTTGGACGCTTCGCTACTGGTTATCGGATATTGGTTATCGGACTCGTTATTCTGCGCAAAAAGTCCTATGCTCATTGCTGAGCATAGGACCAGAATTATTGAATTTTTTATCATGTTCTCTAAAAATCTAAAGCAAAGCTCTAAACACTATCGGCGCATCTGTGCTTTAGCATTCTCGCGAGCCATGCGTTGTTGCTCACGTTGCATCGCCTCAAGACGAGCCATAAAGCCAGACTTCTTTTGTGTGCCTTTCTTTTTCGCCTTAGCTTCCATCTCTGCCAGCACCTTCTTATCGTTAATAGCCCAACGGAAGATCATGGTCTGGATAATCGTCATCAAGAGGCTAATGAAGTAGTAGTAGCTCAAACCTGCTGCATAGTCATTAAAGAAGAAGAGGAACATCAGTGGCATCAAATACATCATCCACTTCATTATCTTCATCTCTTGACCACCTGCTTGACTCTGCATAGTAATATGCGTGTAGATAATATTCACAACTGTCATGATCAAGCAGAAGAGGCTAAGGTGATTACCAAACACTGGAATAGAATTATTCCAAGTTATAATAGCATCGTACGTAGATAAATCATCTGCCCAGAAAAGCGATTGACCACGCAACTCAATGGCAGTTGGCAAGAACCAGAACATAGCCATCAACACTGGGAATTGGAATAGCATTGGCAAACAACCCGACATCGGATTGACACCTGCCTTCTGATACAATGCCATAGTGGCCTGCTGGCGCTCTTGCATTTTCTCTGGTGGATACTTGGCATTGATCTCATCCAATTGTGGCTTCAGTACGCGCATCTTCGCGCTTGACTTATATGATGCAAACACAAATGGCAAGATAATTAACTTGATCACCAAGGTCATCAGCAATATCACAATACCAATATGCAAGCCCCATGACATGAAAAGGTCGAACATAGGGATTACTAATGCCTTGTTGATCCATGATACCAATTTCCAACCCAGTGGCACAAGTTCATTGAGGTGCAACTTCTCATCCTTAGCCACATCCTTGTCATAAGCCTTGAGCGTGTTGTAGTGGTTCGGACCAAAATAGTATTTCACATCGGTTGATTTCTTGCCCGTGATGTCAAATGGAAGACTCGTAGCGGTCTTGTACTCTTTGATATGTCGACTAGCTGCGTTGAGCGGCGTGGACTCCAATTGTGTGGACTCGAACGCATCACCCGCTATCATCACTGTAGAGAAGAATTGATCCTTATAGGCAATCCATTTTATGCGTGCTGACTCTTTCGCGCGATCAGCTTTTGTTTCTGATAACTTCTCAATGTCATCACCTACGAACATGTATTGTAGTTGCGCATATTTCTCCTCAAACTTTCGTCCTTTCTCTTGTTGAGGAATCAGCTGCTCCCAATGCATCTCCAGCGACGACATGTTTTGAGCCAAAGCCCATTGCATGTTGTGCGCTTGAATGCTCATACCTACCATATAATCATCTGCTGGCAAACTATATGCAATATCCATATAGCAGTCCTCTATATTGGTATTCAGACGCATCACAAGGGTAGTTTTGCCCTCTGCATCTGTCGTTTGACTTGCTACAGTGAAATACAAATTATCCGTAGAGAGAACACGGTTATTATTGGTTACCAATGTGAAATTCAGCTTACTTTCTTCCCCTTGGAATAGGCATAGGGCATTCACACTATCGCCATATGCCTTGTACTCTTTAAGCTCTGCTTTTGCAATGCGACCACCACGGCGTGCAATGCTGATGCGCACTTTCTCGTTCTCCAACACAACCAAACCCTCTTCACCTTCTGCTGCTGGAGCAAATGGACCATACAAAGCAGCTACTTGCTCAGCTATTTGTGCGGATGATTGAGCATTCTCTTGCTCAGCCTTGATCTGTTGGGCAATCTGATCAGAGATAAGTTGGGTTTCTATCTCTTGTGCTTTTACCAGTGCGATAGAATCTTGTACACGCTTACGCTCGGCAATCTCCTCCTTTGATGGACGAGTGATTAGTGAAAATCCTACAATAATTACGGCTATCAAAAGGAAGCCAATCCACGTCTTTTTATCCATTATTCTTGTGTTTGTTTTTAGTGATTACTACTCCATATATTTAACATGCGCGCGCATACGCGCAAATTCGCTGCAAAGGTAGTAAAAAAAACTGAAATATTCAAGAAAATGCACTTTTTTTGCATTTTTTCTTCAAAATATTTGGTCATATCAAAAAAAAGCAGTACCTTTGCACTCGCTTTCAAAAAGGAAGTGTGCGGGATGTAGTTCAGCCCGGTTAGAATGCCTGCTTTGGGAGCAGGAGGTCGTGAGTTCGAATCTCGCCATCCCGACTAACCAACAAGAGAGACTCTGATGAGTCTCTCTTCTTTTTTACACTTCATACCTCTAGAGATGTTTCAATAATTTCATGCATAATTAAAGCCCGACATGCGGGCTTTAATTTAATTCACTTTGTAGGTGAGTAGTTCTTCCATTTGCAACTCTTGTAGTTGATGGAATAGATCATGATTCATTCCAATTGGGCTAGCGTTGAAACTGACCACATTTTGTTTGATCGTATCAAAGATCTCTAAGCGAAGAGGTGTCTCCCCTGGACTATTTTTCGTAATATCCATCAACTCGTCGATCAAGTCCGGTTGCACATTCTCGATAGGAATTTGCAGAGTGATACTACGCAAATCCTTTTGTGCTTCCTTAATGAGCTGTACGTGCTGCAAGGAAAACTCGTATTCAGCTTCCTCTACAGGCTTTGGCTTAAAGTACTTGAACTGTGCTCCTCGCTGTTGTATTACACCTGTCAAATAGACATATACGTTTGGACGGAGCAATGCTGCAAAGCGTTGGTATGTCTCGCCAAAAACACTAAATTGATAACTGCCAGTATAGTCCTCAATGGTGTATTTACCCCATGGGTTACCTTTTTGCGACATACGATCTTCGGCTGCTACGATGATTCCACCGATATGCAATGGCTGCCCCGCATGCTTCTCTATCCATTGATTAGGAGTGAGTTTCTCTTTTTGCTCCTCCTCTTCTGCGTTATCTTCGTTGGGCGTACTCGCACTAGCTCTTGCCGCCGGACTGCTCCATGCATCAAATTGCTGCATTTGCTCTGCAGTTGTATTACACAGCTCTTTCACCTCAAACTCCCATTCGTCTAGGGGGTGAGCCGACAGGAAGATGCCAATCAAATCTTTTTCTTTATTTAGTCGCTCAATAGCTGACCAGCGTGGAGCAATAGGCAATTCTGGGCGTTGTACCTCTATTCCGCCTATATCAAAACCATCAAATAGAGAGATGCTGCGCTCTTGCTTATCTTGTTGGAAACGATTGCCATAACGCATCAACACCTCTAGCATATTTTCTCCTTTGGCATTGGATGCAAATAGTTGCTCGCGATAGAGACCCTCAAATCCATCAAAAGCACCAGCTAAAGCAAGACTTTCTACAGTTTTTCTATTGCATGCTTGTAGGTTCACGCGCTCAAGGAAATCAAACAGATCTTTGTATTTACCGTTCTTCTCGCGTTCTTGAATGATTGCCTCAACAGCACCTTCACCGACACCTTTTATACCGCCTAATCCAAAGCGAATATCACCCTTGCTATTCACGGTGAAGTTCATTTCCGACTCGTTCACATCTGGTGCCAATACGCTAATCTTCATCGCCTTGCACTCGTCCATGAACTTCGTCACATCCTTAATGTCATCTTTTGCAACAGTTAAGTTGGCTGCCATGAACTCAGCAGGGTAGTGCGCTTTCAGATATGCTGTCTGGTATGCTACCCATGAGTAGCAAGCCGCGTGTGACTTGTTGAACGCATACGACGCAAATTTCTCCCAGTCTGCCCAAATTTTCTCTAGTGTCTTCTCGTTATGCCCGTTCGCTTTACCGCCATTGATAAACTTCGGTTTCAACTCCTCCAGCATCTTTATGATCTTCTTACCCATTGCCTTACGCAATTGGTCGCTCTCGCCGCGAGTGAAGTTGGCTAGCAAACGCGACAGCAACATCACCTGCTCTTGATATACCGTCACACCATAGGTGTCCTTCAAGTATTTCTCCATCACAGGTATATCGTATGTCACAGGCTCTCGACCGTGTTTGCGTCGGATAAACTGAGGTATGTAGTCCATCGGACCTGGACGATACAATGCGTTCATCGCAATCAAGTCGCCCATTACTGTTGGTTTGAGCTCTTTCATATACTTGCGCATACCTGCCGACTCAAACTGGAACACACCCACGGTTCGTCCCTCTTGGAATAGTTTGTAGGTCTCTGCATCTTCTATGCTGATATGGTCGATGTCGATATCAATATCGTGAGCTTTCTTGATATTCTTCAGACATTCCTTGATGATAGTCAGGGTCTTCAATCCCAAGAAGTCCATCTTAATCAATCCTACGCTCTCCACCACATGGCCGTCGTACTCGGTTACCAATACGCGCTTGCCCGTTGTCTTATCCTCCACCGTACTTAGTGGTGCAAACTTCGTCAAGTCATCCGCACCAATAATCACACCGCAGGCGTGTACACCCACTTGGCGAATGGTATCTTCTAGTTGAGCTGCATAGGTCAGCATATTGCGGATCTGTGGCTCATCGCCATTGAGCAATGCGCGCAAATCGTCCACATACTTATAGCAGTTCTTCAAGTTCACTTTTGGTGACTTGCCTTTCTCGTCTTTTATATTATCTGGGAAACTTTTCTCGGGTATAAAACCTTTTATCTCGTTCACGCGTGCGAGCGGAATGCGTTGCACACGACCCACATCCGCAATAGCCGATTTGGTAGCCATCGTACCGTAGGTAATGATATGTGCCACCTGCGTATGGCCGTATTTCTCACTTACCCAATCCAGCACTTTGCCGCGTCCAGCGTCGTCAAAGTCAGTATCAATATCGGGCAAAGAAATACGATCCGGATTCAAGAAACGCTCAAACAGAAGATCGTATTTCAGCGGATCTAAGTCTGTGATACGCAAACAATAAGCTACTACTGATCCTGCCGCACTACCACGACCAGGGCCTACACTCACACCCAATTCCTCGCGAGCAGCACGAATAAAGTCCATCACAATCAAGAAGTAACCCGGGAAACCCATAGTCTTCATGATATGCAATTCAAATTTGATTCGCTCCTCTTGCTCGTCGGTCAGCGTCTCGCCATAGCGCTCATGTGCACCTTTGTATGCCAAGTGAGCCAGATAATCGGCTTCTAATTTGATACGATATAGGCGGGCATATCCACCCAATGTCTTTATCTTCTTTTCCGCTGCTTCAGCCGTTAGCACTTCCTTACCATTCTCATCTCGTGTGAACTCCTCAAACAGGTCCTGCTCGGTAAACTTCTGACGATAACTCTCCTCCGTGCCAAACTCCTCAGGAATAGGGAACTTAGGCATCAGCGGCCCAGAGTCGATATCATACACCTCCACTTTGTCCACAATCTCTTGGGTATTCTCCAACGCCTCAGGAATATCGCTGAAGATAGCCTCCATCTCAGCTGGTGATTTCAGCCATTCCTGCTTGGTGTAGTGCATTCGATTTTCGTCATCGATATAGTGGTTGGTGCTGACGCACACTAGATGATCGTGTGCCTCGGCATGCTCCTCTTCGACAAAGTGCACATCGTTAGTAGCTACTACTTTCACGCCGTGTTTCTTTGCCAGTTCTACCAATACAGGGTTCACCTCTTTCTGCACTTGATATACATGCTGATCCGAACCTTCTTTGGTAGTCTGATGGCGTTGGATTTCGATATAATAGTCTTCGCCAAATAGTTTTTTGAACCACTCAATTGTCTTCTCTGCTTCTGCCATTACCTCTGCTCCTTGCCCGTTTGAAGAAGCCAATCCTTCCATAACCTTTTGGGGCAGCTCACCGCCCAAACATGCAGAACAGCAGATCAAGCCTTCGTGGTATTGCTCCAGTAATTCTTTATCTATACGAGGGCGACGATAGTAGCTGTCTTCCATGAAGCTAGCGCTCACAATCTTACACAAATTGCGATAGCCTTGCATGTTCTTCGCCAGCAAGATCAAGTGCCAACCACTTTGGTCTACGATATAGCTCTTTCCTTCTGCATTGATAGCCTTCAATTCTTTATCGTGTTGCAAACGGCTACGACGAGCGCAGTATGCCTCCACGCCCACTATAGGCTTGAATGGCACATACTCTGTACCATCCTCTGCGGCCTTCTCCTTGAGTTTTTTGTTGGCTTTCTTGCAGTAATCTAGCAGCTCTTTGATTCCATACATACATCCGTGATCGGTCAGGGCAATAGCGGGCATACCTAATCGTATAGCTTTATCCACCAAGTCGGGTACCTTGCTCATGCCGTCCAAGACGGAGTAGTGTGAGTGTACGTGTAAATGCGTAAATTTCATAATTCTTTTCTCCATTTTTAAGGTTTAGATTATATTTGATGTTTGTTGTATTCGTAGCCTTTCGCCTCATCACCTCTTCGCCTCATCGCCCCACAAATATTTCATCCATTCTGCCATCTTCTGTTCTTGCGGACTGCCTTGTGCGTGCCACAATTGTGTACCTTGCAATGCGTCAGGCATAAATTGCTGTTTCACAAAGTGATTGGGGAAATCGTGTGCATACTTATATCCCTCGCCATATCCCAGTTCATCCATCAGCTTGGTAGGTGCGTTGCGCAAATGCAACGGTACGGGCAGATTGCCAGTTTTTTCCACCACTTCCAAGGCATGATTGATGGCCAGATATGCCGAATTCGACTTCTGCGATGTGGCTAGATATATCGTGGCCATTGCCAGAGGAATACGCCCTTCTGGCCAACCGATTTTCTGCAAAGTATCGAAGCACGCGTTTGCCACCAACATTGCGTTTGGGTTAGCCAAACCTATATCTTCGCTTGCTGAGATCACCAATCGACGAGCGATAAACTTTGGGTCTTCGCCTGCTGCCACCATACGTGCGAGCCAATACAATGCTGCGTCTGGGTCACTACCGCGGATGGATTTGATAAAGGCTGATATGATATCATAGTGCATCTCACCATCTTTGTCGTAGGCCACAGGGTTTTGCTGCAGTTGCTTTGTCACCGTCTCATTGTCAATCACCTGCACGCCCGAATTGGTCACAAGCTCAATGATATTCAGCAATTTGCGTGCATCGCCGCCCGAGTAACGCAAGATACTTTCCGTCTCTTTTACCTCGATGTTGAGGCTATGGATATGCGCATCTTCGTTTATTGCACGATCTAGCAACTCCAATAGGTCGGCCTTCTCCAATGACTTCAGTACATATACTTGGCATCTACTCAGCAGTGGTGTAATCACCTCAAACGAGGGATTCTCCGTGGTCGCGCCTATCAGGGTGATCGTTCCTTCTTCTACTGCTCCCAATAAACTATCTTGTTGCGATTTAGAGAAACGATGAATCTCATCGATAAACAATATTGCTCGTCTATCACCTTCTTGCCTTATCGCCTCATCGCCCAATAGCCTATTGCCAAATAATCCGCTGTTTGCAGCGGCATAGCGTTTGGCTTTGTCTATCACCTCGCGCACTTCTTTCACACCACTGGTCACGGCCGACAGGGTGTAGAACGGACGCTCCAACTCATGTGCAATGATACGAGCCAACGTGGTTTTGCCCACGCCTGGAGGGCCCCATAGAATAAACGACGACAAGGTGCCGCGTTCTATCATCTGACGAAGGATTGCTCCCTCGCCCACCAAATGTTTCTGCCCGATATATTCTTTTAGCGTCTTCGGACGCAATCGTTCTGCTAATGGTAACATTGTCTCGTACGTAAAGTTTCGTGTTTATAGACTACGCATCTTCTCTATTTCTAACTCATGTTCAGCATCGCTCAATGCGCGAATATGCGTCTCTGTACGAACGGCTGTATCTTCCTTATATACCAAATAATGATGCTCTCCGCGCACTGCCACCTGAGGCAAATGGGTGATGGCGATTATCTGCCGACTAGCTGCCATCTGGCGCATAATCTCGCCCATCTGACTTGCTATTGCGCCGCTGACACCCGTGTCTATCTCGTCGAAGATGATAGTTGGCAATCCGTTACTGCTAGCGATCAGTGCCTTAATACATAGCATCAGTCGGCTAATCTCTCCACCCGATGCCACTTCCGCTACGCGGCGAAGCGACTGGTTCAAGTTGGCTGCAAACATAAACTGCACATTGTCTTTGCCCGTCTCGGTAAAGTCTTCAGTACTTTGAATATCTACTGCTACATTGGCGTGAGGCACACCCAGTTTTACCATTGCATTTACTAAATTCAAAGCAATTTTATCACAAACACCTTGGCGTGATTGAGTCAGTTGTGCAGCCACTTCGCCTAATAGCCTTTTCGCCTCATCGCCTTCTCGCCTCAATCTTTCCAGCTCTTCGTCGATATTTTCAATGCGTTCTAGTTGCTCACCCAATGCATCACGCAGTGCAATCAGTTCTTCTACCGTCAGCACATGGTGCTTTTTCATCAGTGTCTGGAGCATACTGATTCGCTCTTGCACTTGCGCCAAACGCATAGGGTCGCGCTCTGTGCGGTCATATAGGCGTTGTATATCGGATATAATATCCTTGAGCTCTATTTCTACACTGTCCAAGCGATCTGCTAACACAGAGTCCGCATCTGCCAATCGGGTAGAATGTATCAAGCAGAGAGCACCATTATCACTATCCAACTTCTCAATAGCCTGTGCCAACGATGTTTGTATCTCCTCGGCATGCGACAGACGGTACTCTTCTTCTTCTAGCTCTTCCATCTCGCCAGCCACCAGTTGTGCCTCGGATAGTTGGTTATATTGCCACTGCTGGTAGTCAGCATCTGCTTGCACCTTCTTAGCCATGGCTTCTGCCTTGCTCAACGCCGTCTTGGCTTCTTGATAGGCGGTGTACGCCTCATGGTATGCTGTACGTTCTGCTATATTACCCGCGATGGCATCCACCACTTGAATCTGAAAAAGATCATCCCCAATCATCAGGCTCTCGTGCTGCGAATGAATATCAATCAATTCGCGTGCTAGGGTTTTCAGTTCGGCTTGCGTGACGATCTCATCATTTACAAACGACCGCGAACGACCACTGGCACTCAGCTCACGACGGATGATAATCTCCTTGCCTCTAAACTGTAGCTCCGAAGGAGCGTCCTCTAAACTGTAGGCAGCGTTGCTGCTGTCCTCTCGCGCCACAGGCGCGAATACTGCCTCTATCACGCATTTATCCTCGCCCTCCGTGATCGACTTGATGTCCGCACGCGCACCCATAACCAAGTTAAGCGCACCTAGAATGATACTCTTACCTGCGCCCGTTTCACCTGTCATCACAGAAAAACCCTCTCGGAAATCTATATCCAAGTGGCTAATCAGCGCATAATTCCGTATATGCAAATGCGTCAGCATTTATTCCTCTTCGTAATATCCTTGCTCAATACCGTATTGCAATTCGCCATCCATGATCAGCTGCAGTTGCTCGCTGGTGAGTGCACGACCTAGCGCCTTGGTCTGCTCCAGCAAATAGTCCAATTGCTCTGTCTCGTCGATCTCACCCTCTAGATAGGTCACTTCGTCGGTATTATCTTCCTCTTGCAGAAGGCCTTGTGACACCAGATAATCGTCCATCAAATCAAGCACCATCAATACATCTGCTTGGGTCATCCCTTCGCGATCTTCGGCTGGGATCAGATTCCATATATACTCCAATTGTTGTTTCTCCTCAGCATCCATCAAACTGAGCTCAATACTTGAATTTGCCATAATAATGATGTGTTTTTTTGAAATTGTTTGCAAAGTTACAATTTTTTTGCTACCTTTGCAAATTATTTGACAAAAAAATTAAAAGACATGAATAATTTTATTACGCGTACTTTGTCTGCTATCGTCTATGCAGCGGTGGTGATTGCATCTCTATTGATACAACCAGCTTGTTTTGGCAGTCACATGCTGCTTTTCGGCGTAGTTTTCATGATTGTCAGTACCCTTGCTATCAGGGAGTTTCATAATCTTGTTGGAGCTTCAGATGTCAAGATTCAGTCCTATGCCATGATTGCTAGCGCACTGCTCTTCTGTACGCTATATTTCCTCTTCTATGGCGATATGGTGTGGCGTCCATTGTTGTTCGCCTATGTGGCTGTATTGTTGCTTACGATGATTATTCATCTTTTCCGCAAGAATATCAATGCCGTCCAATCGTGGGGGAATCTGTGTGCGGGCCAACTGATGGTTGCCCTCCCTTTTGCACTGATGAGTGGTATTGCTCTTTACGACCGATGGCTCCTTCTCTCGCTCATTATCCTTATCTGGGTCAACGATGCTGCGGCTTACATCGTAGGTAGTTTGATGGCCAAACGACCAGGAGGCAACCACAAGATGTTCCCACGCGTCAGTCCTGCCAAATCATGGGAAGGCTTGATAGGTGGTTTCATCTTTGATCTAATTGCGGGATATGTCTTCTATTCATTAGGTTGGACATCCGCTCTCGGCCTCACCGCCTACCCATTGCTCGATAGTCTATTGTTCGCGCTCGTAGTGGGTGTCTTTGCTACGCTGGGCGACCTCATGGAGAGTCTTCTCAAACGAACTATTGGTGTCAAGGATTCGGGCAAATTCATGCCGGGCCACGGTGGCGTCCTGGACCGCTTCGATAGTCTCCTGCTTGCAGTACCCGTAGTATATTTCCTATTCGTTTATCTACCTAGTATTCTATAGTTTAGGAGTTTATTTCCTCGCCTCCTCGCCTTATCGCCTCATCGCCAATAGCCAATAGCCGCCTCGCGGCGTCCACTAAACAAAGAAAAATGTCACTCCTCATCCGCATATTCAGTTTCTTACCACTTTCTATGCTATATTTCCTAGCGGATTGTTTGGTATATCCGTTGTTGCGTTATGTGGTGCGCTATCGCCTGAAAATAGTGCGTAAGAATATCCGACAGTCTTTCCCCGAGAAGTCTGAGGCGCAGCGCAACACCATCGTCAATGCCTTCTACCATCACTTTGCGGATGTCTTGGTAGAGATTATCCATGGCTACCGTGCTAGCGACGAGGAGATGCGCCAGCGGGTGTGCTTCGAGAATATGGAATTACTTGAGGACCTCGCCCATAAGAAACATGGAGTGATTGCTTATCTAGGACATGTATGTAATTGGGAGTGGATAGCGGATGTAGGCAATCAGTTTGTGGATAAGTCAATCGTAGAGCACAATGTCTATCGTCGTCAGAAGAATCCTCGCGCTGATAAAGCAATGCTTGAGTTGCGTGCCAAACGAGGGGGAGAATGTGTGGAGAAGAATCAGTTGCTGCGCAAGCTTGTCCAACTGCGCCATGCGCCTTATCCTTTCGTTATCGGCCTAATAGCCGATCAAAAGCCGTCGCCACGTAATGCCCGTGTGTGGACGACATTCTTGAACCAAGATACGGCTTTCTTGGATGGAGGCGAAGTGCTAGCGCGTAAGTTTGATCTAGGAGTGGTGTATGCCAATATAACATCACCTAAACGTGGATACTATCGCATTCATTTCGAACTGATTACAGATGATGCATTATCTATGCCAGAAAACGAAATCACGTTCGCTTATGCACGTCTTTTGGAGGCCAATATCCGTCAGCAGCCTGCTCGTTGGCTATGGTCACACAACCGCTGGAAATACCCACGCCTCTAACCTCTCACCTCTAAACTGTAGCGCCATAGGCGCGTCCTCTGTACAGTACCTACCTCCCACTGATCTCACTAATCTTCACGGATTACTATGGATTTGATCTCCTGCTCGCCTAACGGCTCACGAAATCTTATTAATCTCATTGCTCACTTCGTTCGCTCGATGTTCTCCGAAATCTATTACCACCGCTCCTCATATCGCCTTGAGCGATACTCGTGCGCTGAATCTTAACTGCAACGACTCTGATTGATCTCTGAAATGTGTACCGTCACATTTATAAGATTCAATGACTGAGCTCGGCACGAGCGGAAGGAATGGTTGCAATTTATTGCGGAGCACCTTGTAAGGGGCGGATGATAGCGCAATAAGATTTGATAAGATTTCTGCCCGAAGGGCAAGGAGCTACTAATTAGTGCTTATCCGTGCTATCCGTGGGAGCTATCAGTAGCCGCTTTGCCGCGTCCACTAACCACAATCGTCAGCATCACCATGACGCCTATCAGCATTGGGTAGTACAAATAGGGTATGATGCTTATCGCCGTAATACCCGCTAACGAACTAGCCATCAGCAACTGTGCGCCATATGGCAACAGACCTTGCACCGCACACGAGGTTGTGTCGAGCAAGGAGGCGCTGCGGCGTGGGTCAATACCGTAGCGTTTAGAAATATTCCTAGCAATATCGCCGACACTCAATATCGCCACTGTATTATTAGCGGTACATGCGTTCACTATACCCACCAGCACGCAAATACTAAACTCGGCACCTCTTTTCTTCCTCACCTTCGACGAAATCGCCTTGACCAATCTATCCATCAAGCCCGCATGGCTAATCAAGGCGAAAATACCGCCTGCCATCATACTTATCAAGATCAGCTCGCTCATGCCCATGATGCCTGTGGTCATGCTCTCGATCCATCCCATAAACGCAAAACTGCCATCGGCCATACCTATAATACCCGTCAGCACATTGCCCATCAGCAATACCAACATCACATTCACGCCACAAGCCGCTGAGATCAGCACCGCCAAGTAGGGGATGATCTTCCACCATAATACCGCCTCTGCCGTTACCACTTCGTCACCACTCGCCCCTAATACCGTGTAGATCACGCATACGATGATGGCTATCGGCAATACGAGCACGAAGTTATACTTGAATTTATCACTCTGTTTGCACCCTTGTGACTGCGTAGCCACAATCGTGGTGTCGGAGATAAAACTCAGGTTATCCCCGAAGAAGGCACCGCCTACAATGGCAGCCGCCATCAGCGGCAACGACAATTCTGTCTTGTCGGCCAACGAAGCAGCTATTGGCACCAATGCTACTATCGTGCCCACACTCGTACCCATACACAGCGATACGACGCAGGCGGATAAAAATAACCCTGGCAGCAAAAAACTAGCGGGCAACAACTCTAGTGCCAAATTCACTGTGGCATCCGCTGCACCCATTGCCTTGGCTGACGATGCAAAAGCACCGGCCAATACGAAAATCCAAACCATCAGCAGCAGATCCTGCTGACCTGCTCCTTTGCTAAACACATTGATACGCTCGCGAAAACTCATTCCGCGCGATAGCAGAATAGCGATAATCGATATCGAAATAAATATAAATAACATCTTGCCTTTAACCTTTCAACAGTAGCTCGCCCTGCGAGCATCCACTAAACAGTAACTATCTCTCACTAATCTTCACGGATTACTATGGATTTGATCTCCTAGCCCTATCGGGCAGAAATCTTATTAATCTTATTGCTCACTTAGTTCGCTCGATGTTCTCCGAAATCTATTACCACCGCTCCTCATATCGCCTTGAGCGATACTCGTGCGCTAAATCTTAACTGCACCGACTCTGAAATGTGTACCGCCACATTTGATAAGATTAAGCGGATGAGCGAAGCGAGTGCTAGCGGTGGCAATTTATTACGGAGTACCACGAGGGAAGCGTTGGTTAGGTGTGGATAAAAGAGATTTATTAGATTTCTCGAGCGTAGCGAGTAGGAGCTTTCTTTCCTCGCCTTATCGCCTCATCGCCAATCGCCAATAGCGCCATCGGCGCGTCCTCTAAACTGTAGCTATCAATCGGGGCCCCCGCGAGCTTCGTGAGCGAGTGGGGAGAGCGGAGGCATTGAGCGCTTTCAACTCGCCAAGCGAGTTCCGTGCGCTTCAATTGCCGAACGCGAGCGTCCTATAGCCCGAAGGGCGTCCAGTAGCGGCTAGCCGCTACAATGCCTTCATATTGCGCGGATTCATCAACTCCTTACCCTCCAGCGTGTACGCATACTCGATACGGTCTGCGTAATATTCCTCCACTTTGCCACGCACAATCTTCATCGTGGAGTTCACCATATGATTTTGCTCGGTGAACGCTTCTGGCAATACCGCGATTGCCTTTGGCAACCACATCTCGGGGAACATACCCACAAATCTGCCACTGCGATACTCATTCACCTCGTCCTGAATCTTCTGTAGCATGGCCTTCTTGCCGGCCTCTGTACTAGGGTCTATACCCAGCCCTTTTACATGCTCTTTCAGCGCATCTTTGTTCGGCACAATCAGCACAATGGTATAAGGATCTTGGTTGTTATGCAGAATCACTTGCTCGATATACTTACTACTATCTGTCAGACTGTCTTCAAAGCCCTCTGGACTATATTTCTCGCCATCAGCACTGATTAGCAACGACTTGAATCGTCCTACCACCCACAGATAACCTGGATGCTTATCGCTCACATAGCCCATATCGCCTGTGTGCAACCATCCGTCCACTATGGTCTTCGCTGTAGAATCAGGATTTTTCCAATAACCTGCCATCACGTTCTCGCCTTTGATCACGATCTCGCCTTTCTGTCCGTGAGGCACCTCATTGCCCTCATCGTCGCAGATTTTCAAATCCAATGGCTTAACGATTCGTCCGCTCGAACCAAAAATAGCATGTCCCATCGAGTTGGCGCAGATGATTGGCGTCGCTTCGCTCAGTCCATAGCCTTGAAACATAGGCATACCCACCGCACAGAAATAACGTTGCAACTCGATATCCAACAATGCGCCACCGCCTACGAAGAAGCGCATCCTACCGCCGAATCCCTCGCGTACAGCTTTGAAGATGATCTTGTCAAACAATTTCACCAACGGCCAACGCCATGCTTGCCATCCGCCGCGATTCCAATACTCCTTATTATATTTAATGGCATTATTCAGCGCAAACTCATACAATCGCTCCACCGTTTTGCCCTTGGCCTTGATGCTGCTCTCGATGCTCTTGCGGAAATTACGCGCTAGAGCTGGTACCGATAGCATCAGCATCGGCTTCACCTCTTTGATGGCAATTGGGATATTCTTCAGCGTGGCAATAGCTGTCTTGCCCACAGGCACAGTCGCTATACTACCTCCGTAGGACATCATCGTGTAGAAACCTGCCACATGCGCAAAGCAGTGGTCGAGCGGCAAGATAATCAGCATCACATCGCCTTTCTTACATTGGATCACGCTACTGCCTTGCTCCACATTCGCCGTATAATTACGGTGGGTCAATAGGATACCCTTAGGGTCGGCCGTCGTACCCGAAGTATAACTGATATTGGCGTAATCATCTGGCTGAATCGACTCATACACCGCACGAAAATCCTCTGCATGATCCTTTAGATAGGCCTCACCCATAGCAATCACTTCTGCGATTGGCATTTCATTCTCACGATAATCGGCTATAGGATCAAGCACTATCACTTTCTCCACCAGCGGACATTGGTTAATGATCTGACGAATCTTGCCTAGTTGCTGCTCGCTCACAATCACAAAGCGCGATTCCGAGTGCTGAATACGGAATAGCAGATCGGTCATCTCCGTGAGCTTGATGCTCAGTGGCACATTCACTGCACCGGCATACAATATACCCAACTCGCTAGTAATCCATAGATTACGACCTTGCGAGAGTAGGGCTACCTTATCGCCTTTCTTCAGGCCTAATTGCATCAAACCGGCACCTATCTTATATGCTTCTTCGCGTGTCTCGCGGAAACTAGTCTCTGTCCATACACCATCTATCTTCTCGCGCAAGAATGTCAGTTCGCTATATTCATGGGTGTATTTTTCTACAAAATCTATGATCGTTGTTCTTTTCATTACAAAATATCTTCTACGATGGTTAAAATCTCAATAGGGTGTTGCACCGTATAGTTTGGATTAGCAATAGCTAATTGTTCCTCGGTGCAGAATCCCCATGTGCATGCCACAAAAGGTATCTTAGCTGCCTTGGCCGTCTCGGCATCCACCAGCGAATCGCCTACATACAGCATCTCGCTAGCGTCCTCTAAACTCCCCACAATATCCCACACTATCTGCGGATCAGGTTTGCGGGCCACGTTCTCTCTCTCGCCCAGCACCACATCAAACACCCCAGGGAAGAAATGTGCCACGATCTTCTCCGTGGCGGCTTGGTATTTGTTGGATGCCACCGCCAGGGTGTGTCCTTCTTCTTTGAGGGTCTGCAGCAGTTCGATGATACCGTCATACGGACATGTCAGATCGCAGTTGTGTTCGTCGTAATAAGGGACAAAATACTTGCGCAATCGCAATACTGTTTCTTCATTGCGATGCGCTTCTGGCAATGCACGCTCAATGAGTTTATTGATGCCATTGCCCACCAATTTAGGGTAGTCTTCTATCGGATGTGTAGGATATCCGCATGCTGCTAATGCATAGTTGCATGCTTGTCCCAGATCATCTATTGTATTAATCAGTGTCCCGTCTAAATCAAAAATTATAATCATGCCTCTAAACTCTAAACTGTAGCCCATAGGGCGTCCTCTAAACAATAACTATCTCTCACTAATCTTCACGGATTACTATGGATTTGATCTCCTGCTCGCCTAACGGCTCACGAAAAAATCGTTCGAGGCTCTGCCGAGATAAGAAATCTTATTAATCTCATTGCTCACTTCGTTTGCTCGATGTTCTCCGAAATCTATTACCACCGCTCCTCATATCGCCTTGAGCGATACTCGTGCGCTGAATCTAAACTGCACCGACTCTGATTGATCTCTGAAATGTGTACCGTCACATTCATAAGATTAAGCGGACGAGCAAAGCGAGTGCTAGCGGTGGCAATTTATTGCGGAGCGCCTTGTAAGGGGCGGATGATAGCGCAATAAGATTTATTTAGATTTCTCGAGCGTAGCGAGTAGGAGCTTTCTTTCCTCGCCTCATCGCCTTATCGCCTCATCGCCCATAGCCCATAGTTACCCTCTCTGTCTTACCACCTCATACAGCATCACACCTGCAGCGACGCTCACATTCAGACTCTCAATCACGCCCGACATCGGGATGCGAACTTGATGCGAACAGATACGCAAGTTTTGCTCGTAGATACCTTTCTCCTCGCTACCCATCACGATAGCTGTTGGTGCGGTCATATCCACTTCGGTGTAGTTCTGTGTCGCGTGCTCCGTAGCTGCCACAACATGGAAACCCGAATCGCGCAGATACTGCAATGCATTCTGCAGATTATCCACTTTGCATACGGGCAAGTGGTACAGCGCACCCGCTGAGGTCTTTACCGCATCACCGTTGATGGCCACACTGCCGTGCGAACCAATCACCAGCGCATCGGCTCCAGCGCAAGCACAACTGCGAGCGATAGCACCGAAATTGCGAACATCCGTCACTCCGTCCAGCACCATCAGCAGCGGCGCCTTGCCTTCCTCAAAGAGGGTAGGCACTAGGGTTTCTATATTGCAAAACTCAATCGGACTCAAGAAGGCGATAGCGCCTTGGTGATTCTTGTCGGTGTATTGGTTGAGTTTCTCTACTGGCACTTTCTGCACAGGAGTAGTGGTGCCCATCAGTTTCTTCAGCAGTTCCTTACCAATCGTAGAGGTCATGTCGCGGCGAAGTAGAATCTTGTCTAAGGTCTTGCCCGCATCGATGGCCTCGATGATTGCACGAATGCCGAACACCATCTCCTTCTCAGGTGGACGACGGGTGTCGTAGGAAGCCCCCCTCGATCCCCCCTGAAGGAGGGAAGAAGAGCGGGATGAACTATGATTTCTCGAAAAAGGTCGTTTGTTATCTTGTGAATACATATTTGTTATCGATAATATATCAGTTGACACTTGTTGTTGTTAATTTTGACCTTTGAGCGCCCAAGGAGTATTCTTATCTCACATGCGTTCGAACGATCGCTTCGCGTACGATTTGGGCGCAAGTTGTCATTATTGTCGTCAAATAATAATCCTTGAGCGCGAGCTGTGTTCTTATCTCCCTTGCGGTCGAACGATCTGCTTCGCCGTACGTTTATGTTGTTGTTAATTTTGACCCTTGAGCGCCCAAGGAGTATTCTTATCTCACATGCGTTCGAACGATCGCTTCGCGTACGATTTGGGCGCAAGTTGTCATTATTGTCGTCAAAATAACAGCGCAGCGGTCTTTAATACGCCAGCCACTCAAGGAACTTCTCAATATCCTCGTCGTATGCATAGCTCGTCTCTACAATCTTGTTGCCATCGGCATCCAATTGCACGTAGTATGGTTGTGCATTTGATTGGTAGTGTGCGCGTTGCATATGGCTCCATTTGTCGCCTATGGTCTTCAGCGTCACATTCTTGCCATTCTCCTCTACGGTGATTGGCTCCTCCAGTTTGGTCTTATCGTCCACGATCAGCGAGATCAGCACATACTTATGCATATGCTTTGCCACCTCTGGCTTGCTCAGCACGGCTGCTTCCATCTTGCGGCAGTTCACACAACCAAAACCGTTGAAGTCCAAGAACACAGGCATATCGTTCTCTTTCGCATATGCCATGCCTTCCTCGTAATCGGTGAAGGTGATTTGTCCGCCATGATTGCTCATGGTCTTATAGTCCCCGCCTATCGCCTGATCGCCTGATTGCCCTATCGCCTGACCTGGTGTCATCACCCAATCTTGTGTGGTCATTGGTGGTGCAAACGCAGAGATAGCGCGCAATGGTGCGCCCCACAAACCAGGTACCATATACATCGCAAACGCCAGCGAGATAATCGCCAAGAACAATCGTGGCACACTAGTCTTGCGGTGATCCTCGTCATCGTGTGGGAACGAGATCAAACCGAGCAGGTATAAGCCCAACAATGCGAAGATCACGATCCACAAGGCTACAAACACCTCGCGGTCCAAGATATGCCATCCGTATGCCAAGTCAGCCACGCTGAGGAACTTCAGTGCCAATGCCAACTCCAAGAAGGCCAAGGTCACCTTGAAGGTGTTCATCCAACCACCTGATTTTGGCAGTTTCTTCAATACCGATGGGAACATCGCAAATAGCGAGAATGGCAATGCCAACGCAATCGCGAAGCCAAGCATTCCCATCGCTGGAGCCAACAATGATTTTCCTGCTGCCTCTACGAGTAGGGTACCGATGATTGGACCGGTGCATGAGAATGATACAATCACCAGTGTGAAGGCCATCAGCAGAATGCTTAGGAAGCCAGTTGTGTTGCTCGACTTGCTATTGAGCTTTGTCGACCATGAACTTGGCAAGGTGATCTCAAATGCGCCGAAGAACGATGCCGCAAACAGCACTAAGATCAGGAAGAAGATAATATTCACCACGGCGTTGGTACTCAGGGCGTTCAATGCGGATGCACCGAAGATCAGGGTCACTAGCAAGCCCAAACCTACGTAGATTATCACGATGCTCAGTCCGTAGAGCACGGCATCGCGTACCACTTGTGCGTTGGTTGTACCTTTCGCTGCGCCGCCGCGCTTGATAAAGAAGCTTACGGTCATCGGTATGATAGGCCATACGCAAGGGGTGAAGATAGCCAACAGACCACCCAGCAAGCCCATTACAAATACCCACCAGATCGATTTCACCGTTTCACCGTCTTTCACCGTTTCACCGCCTTTCGCCTTATCGCCTTTTTCCTCATCGCCTATCGCCACAAACTCCCAATTCTCGGGTGCTGTACACATTTTGTCGTCGCATGCGTTGTAGCGTACGCGGATGGTGTCAGTCATTGCCACGGTCTCGGTGAAGGTACCTTCGTACTCGTCGATGTAGAAGCCGTCGCCTAGTTCGATGATATTCAGGTGCCATCCTTTCTCTATGGTGGCTGTCAGGCGAACGCTATCGCCTACTACTTCACCTGTCCATTTGATGGGTTGCACTAGTTGTGCTTGTGCGGTCAATGCTATCGCCATCACCGCTAATACTATTGTCATTATTTTTTTCATAATTCTTTGTTGGTTCGCTGTGTTGTAGACTCGCGACTCCCGACTCTCGCCTCATCGCCTTTCGCCTCATCGCCTGAGCGATACTCGTGCGCTGAATCTTAACTGCAACGACTCTAAAATGTGTACCGTCACATTTATAAGATTCAATGACTGAGCTCGGCACGAGCGGAAGGAATGGTTGCAATTTATTGCGGAGCACCTTGTAAGGGGCGGATGATAGCGCAATAAGATTTATTAGATTTCTGCCCGAAGGGCAAGGAGCTACTAATTAGTGCTTATCCGTGCTATCCGTGGGAGTTATTTCTCCCTCGAGCGCGAGCTGTGTTGTTGCGAGCGCAATGTTGTTGGATAAAGTTGTTTATGTTGTTGTTTTAATAATCCGCTGCTAAACACTCACATCACTCGGCATTCTCAAATCCCCGCGTGGCGACAGACTCACGCCCACCACTTTTGGTCCATCAGGCAGGCAACTACGTTTGAACTGATTCATAAAGAACCGCCGCATAAACACGCCTAGCCAATGCTCGATCACCTCATCGGTGTATTGGTCTTCGAATGCCAAACTAGCCATATAGGCTATCTTCTCGCGGGTGAAACCATAGCGCAGGTAGTAGTACATAAAGAAGTCGTGCAACTCGTATGGTCCTACCTTGTCTTCGGTTATCTGTGCGATGTTTCCGTTCTCATCGGTTGGTAGCAGTTCGGGTGATACGGGTGTAGCAATCACATCCATCAGCACCTCGCGTAGGCGGTCGCCGAAGATGTTCTCCGCGGCGTAGCGCACCATATGACGCACCAGGGTCTTTGGTACACCTGCATTCACGCCATACATCGACATATGGTCGCCGCAGTAGGTAGCCCAACCCAGTGCCAGCTCGCTCATGTCGCCCGTGCCGACCACCAGACCGTTGTACTTATTCGCCATATCCATCAGCACCAATGTGCGGATACGCGCTTGTGCGTTCTCGTAGGTGATGTCGTGAATATTGATGTCATGTCCTATGTCGCTCAGGTGCTGTGTGGCCATGTCGCGGATAGGTATCTCGTGGATGCTCACGCCCATCTCCTCCATCATCTCTATCGCGTTGTGATAGGTGCGGTCGCTCGTACCAAACCCAGGCATGGTCACGCCTATCACCTGGCTGCGGTTATAGCCCAAGCGGTCGGCAGCCAGTATGCTGACGATCAGCGCCAGGGTCGAGTCTAATCCTCCTGATATACCAATCACCAGCGACTCGGCTTTCGTGTGTTGCCAACGGCGAAGGAGTCCGTGTACCTGTAGGTTCAGCACATCCTCGCAATAGTCGTCATTATCTTTCTTCTTTGGCAAGAATGGCGTCTTCGTGAAATGACGATGTATTGGTCCCATCGCCTCCTCGCCTAATCGCCTCATCGCCTCCTCGCCTAATCGCCCCATCGCCTCCTCGCCTATAGCCTGCTCCAGCGGAGCCACCTGTATATGGCGATAATGTCCATGCTTGTCGTGGGTGAAATTGGTGTTGCGTTGGCGGTCGATGCGCAGACGCTCCACGTCTATCTCCGAGATCACCATGCTGCTCTCCATCTGGAATCGCTCGCCTATCTCCAGCATCTCGCCGTTCTCTGCGATATAGGTGCTACCCGAGAACACGATGTCGGTGGTCGATTCGCCGATGCCCGACGAGGTATATACATAGCCGCAGTGTACGCGTGCGGATTGCTGGGTGATCATGCGCTGACGGAAGCCGTGCTTACCTGTCACGCAGTTGCTGCTGGATAGGTTGAAGATGATCTCCGCGCCTTGTATGGCCAGCTGTGTGCTAGCGGGTAGGGGAGACCATAGGTCTTCGCATATCTCGATACCAAAACTATAATCCTTCGTCGTGAATAGCAGGTCGATGCCAAAGGGTACATCCGTGCCCCATAGCTCGATGGTAGGTATGCGTGGGCGGATGCTGTTCACATTATGCTCTAGCACATCGCGGCCGCTGGAGAACCATCTCTTCTCGTAGAACTCGCCTGTGTTGGGCAGGTTGATCTTAGGCACTACGCCTACCACATCTCCGTCCGTGATGACGAAGGCGCAGTTGTAGAGGTTGTTGTCCACTTTCAGCGGTGCACCCACTAATACGATGATAGGTAGGTTGCGTGTGAAGGCGCATACCTCTTGTAGGGCGGCGAGTGCGTCGCGTTGTAGTTGTTGGGTAAAGAACAAATCCGCACAGGTATATCCTGTGATGCTCAGTTCGGGGAAGCATACCACTTCCACTCCTTCTTGTACGGCCTCGGTGATTTGCTTCTTGATTTCACTGGCGTTGTACTGACAGTCCGCCACTCGCATATGTGGTACAGCGGCTGCCACGCGAACATATCCAAAACTTGTATTCATATATATTTAAGCCCTATTATTCAAATTGCGCGCAAAGGTACAAAAAAATACGCACAAATGCAAGAAAAACGAGCAAAAGTTTACTTTTGGGCTCGTTTTTCGTGTATTTGGGCTGCGTAGAGTGGCAGTAGCTTCGGGGGAATGTTGGAAAATTCGTTCGAGTATAGCAAGATAAGAATTTTACAACAGGCGGCGTCCGAAGGTACTACCGTGTCACTCTACGCGAGGGCGCAGCCCGCATTTCAAAAAAAAGTGTGAGTGTCTGTAGTATGGGCTGCGTAGGGTGGGAGTAGCTACGAGGGAATTGCACCGAATGCAATGAGGCGCAAGGCAGATGTCCGAAGTACAAAAAAATACGCACATACGCAAGTAACGAACTCTTTTTTTTATGTAATAGTGTAAAAGTGTAAAAGTGTAGGGTGTAAAGGTGAGATCAAAAAAGCCACCGCGTCTCACGACGAAGCGGCTTTGAAAATTACCTCATTAACTATGAAAACAAAATTACAATCTGAATTTGATGTACCATCTACCAACAATCCACACGATGCCTGCAGCAAGAATGATCCATAGGATGGTGGTGCAATGTTTGTAGAATGGTGGGATATATCTCTCAGGTGGGGGTTCGATGACCTTCTCCCGCCACTCCGTTACCACCACCGTGTCGGTGGAGTTACGAACTATGAGTGATGAGTTATGAGCATTGGCGTTGCGGTACACTTCTTTGGTGATATACACCGTGTCGTGGATAGTTCGCTCGCGGTAGATGACAGAGTCATGGCGAATAACGCTATCCCGCACCACAACGGTATCAACGGAGTGAACAACGCTATACAATGCTACACTATCCTGCACAGCCCGTAGGGCGTCTAAACCATACTTATGGCTTTTGCAAGATGCGCAGGCAGCAACAAGTGCTAGGCACATAATTCCTTTAGCAATCATCCGAGAGCCTCGGGGGCTCGAGGATAGAGGAAGGATGGCGGCGAGCAAAATTCGCCGCGCGAATTTCTTTCTCGCAAGCACATTCTGACGAAGGGCAAGGAGTGTCATAACCATAGTCAGTGCCAGGGCGAAAGTCAATGACTTCGAGGATGATTTCTTCATGGGTTTCTTGGGTTTGTAACAACAATTGGGTTAAGGATTGCTCTACATCGGCCGCTGAACGACCACCGATATTTTTTTTGTTTGACGACAAGGAAGAGTTATTATTTGACGACAACTTAGACAACATTCTTATCTCACATTCGTTCGAACGATTATTTCCGCTCGAATCGTACGCGGAGCGATCGTTTGAGCCATCAGGCGAGATAAGAATATCCCTCGAGCGGCAAGGAATATTTTCTTTGGGCGCGGCAGGAAATTGATTGCCGCGGGGTCCCCGAAAAAGCCTGCTTTTTGGGGTGCTTTGCAAGTTGTCGGTATTGTCGTTAATATTGTCTGCGACAACCAAAATACAGCCAGTGGAGTGCTCGGGTTTGGAGCCGCGATGGAAGCGTATTCCGCTGCGCTGTGGGACATTCTGCACGATAGGCAAGAGGCGGCGGAACTTAGGTGATTGGGTGACGGCAATGCGGTAGCAGAGTGCGGGGATTTGATAGCCCACGCGCTCGAGGGTATTGCAGAACCATCGACCGTTGATGACAAGACGACCGGTGATGGCGGAGCCTTGGGATTGATTGCGGATTAAACGGATGTACATATTTATGGGGATTATTCTTTATATCGGTAGTGGTAGTCGATGCCTATGAGTGAGCCGCTGAAGGTGAGTATCTCGCCGAAGGCGATAAGTACGCTGTGGTGTATCTCGCCTACTGGTGGGCAGAGGAACCCCGCGATGAGCAATGCGCCTCCAAATATGCACAGATTTACTGATAATATCAATTGTACTCTTTTCATAATGTATTCAACACTTATTGATAGGGATATACCTCCCATGAATCTCACAGATCTTCACGGA
>JAZNJI010000021.1:0-5497 GCA_045577965.1 Paludibacteraceae bacterium | reverse complement strand
GGCTGGTTCTTCGGTACCACCTTCATCGCCGCCAGAAGAAGTTGTTAGCTTGTACAAATATACTGGGTTTTGTCCCGAAGAGTAGCACGCAAAAAGACCGCCGTTAGTACTGTTATAGCGAAGGATATTTCTTTCATTTCTGCCAGTACTAGTTATTGTTGCTTTTTGGTCGCTAAATGCAATAGTAAAATAACTACAGCTTTCTGCTTTAGCAACTACTTTACAGTGATTGTAATCTCCAGTAGCAGCAGATGTTAAGAAACCTTGTGTTCCTAAATAATTCGTTGTTTTAAAAGTCCATGCGCCAGTTTCTCCACCTAATTCTAAAATCAACACATCCTCAGTAATCGTTACTTTATTATCGGTTATAGTAATAGCACTCGTAACCTTACGATTATTTGTATTTGTGGCTGTAGACATAAAAATTGAAGATGTAGATGCAGAATTACCTACTATGTACTTTGCACCAGCTTCTAGATCTGAAATGGATGTAACTAATTCATAAGTTTCTCCCCACGCAGTTCCAACGCCGAGGGTTAGGAGCATAGTAATAATGAAGAGATACTATCTCTTCTTATTAATTGTGCCAAGAGAAGCACATTTCTTAAAAGCCCGATGGGCTAAATTGGTAAAAGTTTTCATAATGTTTTATATTTTAATTAGTTAATTAGCCTATCCTAAATCCTTACCCTAAAGGGAAGGACTTTTGTAGAAGCCTACCCCCAGCCCCTTCCTAAAAGAAGGGGAGAGAACTCCCAATAGCCACCCCAAAAAAGTGTAAAGGCAGGGGACCTTATCGCTTCGCTTTTCTTAGCCACAAGGGCACGATAACGCTTCGCTTTTCCTTCGGAGATCTCTCGGTCATCTCTCGGTCATCTCTCGGTTGTCTCTCGGTCTTCTCTCGGTTGTCCTTCGGTGAGGTTCCAATCAGATTCCAATCAGGTTCCAATGAGGTTCCAATGGAGATAGGTGGCAATAAGGCGGCAAAGCCGCGGTTAATTTAGCCTACCCCCAGCCCCTTCCTAAAAGAAGGGGAGAGAACTCCCAATAGCCACCCCAATAGGGTGTAAAGCGGGGAGCCTTATCGCTTCGCTCTGAACCTTGATAAGCTCAAAACAACGCACATCAAGTGCAAACAACATATCAACGTCGCACTGCGACACACAACGTTCGGCACGCCGAACAAAACTCGTTCTTTGACGTATTGACATATTTGGATTTAAGACATTTAGGCGCACTTTTCGCCAAACTCGGTAAAAATTTCCCGCCAAACTCGGTAAAAGTACCGCCAAACTCTATAGCAATTTTTCGCCAAACGCCTTAAAATTATTTGTAAGCGATTGTATATCAGTAAAAGTTGTTTTTCGTGCTTTTTTCTCATAATAACAGATGTTTTTACAACTATTTCCGCCAAACTCGGTAAAAATTTTCCGCCAAACTCGGTAAAAACTCCAAAAACGCTTGCATGATTCAAAAAAAAGTTGTACCTTTGCAGCGAATTTTGAAACTAACAACATATCACTATGGCAAATTTCGAATACAAACCGCGTATTGCTGACCTATTGCTTAATTCTAAATTACGTACTTCGGGAGCTGTTTTGGTACAAGGACCAAAATGGTGTGGCAAATCTACTACTGCAATGCAAAAGGCTAAAAGCTCTCTGATGCTTGGTAGTCCCAAAACATTGCAAGAAAGTCGTAACCTGCTCCATATTGACCCAACATTGCTGCTAAATGGCGATACACCTCGCCTATTCGATGAATGGCAAACTATTCCAGAACTTTGGGATACTATCCGTTCGGAAGTTGATGAGCGTCGCGAGTTAGGACAATTTATCCTGACTGGCTCTGCTGTCCCATTGGAAACGGATAAGATCCAGCATACCGGTACGGGGCGATTCTCATGGTTGCGTATGCGTCCTATGAGTTTGTGGGAGTCTGAAGAATCAACAGGAGAGGTTAGTCTGGCAGAATTGTTTACCGAATCTTCTAAAAAGTTGTTAGGAGAAAATAAACATAAGTTGCAAGACATTGCTCATATCCTTTGCCGTGGTGGTTGGCCTATTACGCTGTCGCAAGAGCCAGAAGATGCGTTGCATATTGCGTCTAACTATGTGGACGCTATTGCCGAATCCGACGTCTCGCGTGTGGATGGCACACTGCGCAATCCGATGCGTGTGCGCCGTTTGCTTCGTTCGCTTGGACGCTTGCAAGGTACGCCTGCACCCATCAGTACGATATATCAAGATATGCTTGCCAATGATGAACAGGGCTTGTCGGAGAAGACCATTGCTTCGTATATCAATGCACTGGAGAAAATCTTTGTGGTGGAAGACATGCAAGCATGGAGTACGAACTTGCGTTCTAAAACGGCAATCCGAACCAGTGATACGCGCTATTTTGTGGATCCGAGTATCGCAGTGGCTGCATTGGGTATCACACCCGACAAATTGATGCACGATATAAATACCTTTGGGCTTTTGTTTGAAACAATGGCGGTGCGCGATTTGCGCGTCTATGCAGACGCCATTGATGCTAAGGTGTATCACTATCGTGACAAAGATGAGTTGGAATGTGATGCCATTATTGAACGACGCGATGGCTCGTATGGATTGGTTGAAATCAAACTGGGTGGGGACTATGCTATTAGCGAAGCGCAAATCACGCTCAATGCATTAGCAAAAAAAATCAACACCGACAAAGTTGGTAAGCCATCATTCCGCATGGTGCTAACGGCTATTGGCAAGTATGCGCTGCGCCTTGAAGACGGTACTTTAGTAGTGCCGATAGGCTGCTTAAAGCACTGATTTACAGCAAAACACAATCAACACAAACTTGTGTGACACAAACTTGTGTTACTCTCCAAATGAAATAGGGCTATATAGCTCTATTTCGTTTTTTATCCAAATTATGTCAACATTTCAAAGATCACTCGCGTTCGGCAACATAGTCGCGATGACTGATGCTTTGCATCATTAGGCGACATGTGCCTCCGCTCTCCCCACTCACCCACGAGGTTCGTGGGGACCCCGATAATCGAACCGAAGTTCGTAGAACGCTATAGGTTAAAGGTTAGAGTGTAAAGTGTAAAAGCGGGGAGCCTTATCGCTTCGCTCTGAACCTTGATAAGCTCAAAACAACGCACATCAAGTGCAAATAACATATCAACGTCGCACTGCGACACACAACGTTCGGCTCGCCGAACAAAACTCGTTCTTTGACGTATTGAAATGACTGATTTACGCTATAAAGCATAAAATAAACTGACACAGAGCGTTTGCTCCGTGTCAGACTGATAGCGTGCGATGTTACGATGTTAATACATTAATCCAAACAACCACAATGGCAATTTGTTGCCGATAGGATAGTCACATTCATCCGAAGCAATATAAGCATTCTCCATGTTTGCTACTTGTTTTCCATCTTTGGCTTTCCCACCAATCTCAAAAACATATTTGTGGTCAATGAGATAATCTCCTCGTTTGTTATATTCAACTTGATGCGTATAACCTAATTGATTGCAAAAGAACGTCTCGCGCATAGTACCGATATTAGGCACTTGGAGTGACAAAGCTTGCAATAAATTGGTGTTCTCCATGAGAATCTTATCAGGCTTCTGCATCTTTTTGACACTCAAATCATCGGAGTAAAGCAAACGAATGAGTTTTGCTTCGTGCAAGTATTGGAGATAAGCCAATATCGTAGTGCGAGCAATTCCCGTGAGCGTTGCCAACTTGGTAATATCTACTAACATGGGCACTTCTGTCGAGATAATTGCCAATAGTGCTTTGATTTTTCGGATATTACCTATATCTACACTACGTAGTTGTGGCAATTCGATATTCAACAGCATATCCACGATGTTCTCCACTCGTTGGTGATACAAGGCGAAACCTTCTGTTCCAAAAGGATAGTATCCTTGTTTGATATAATCTGGGAAGAACTCTAATGGACGACATTTGCTCATCACTTCATTAACGATGGGCATGCTATTATGTAGAATATCATCAAAAGAGACTTTCGGCAACTCTATATTGTGATACAGCAGCATGTACTCGCGAAAAGAAAGCCCCTGCATATCATAACTCATACAGCGACGCGACAAGTCCGCTTGCGCATTTAGGATGTGAAGCAACGAGGAACCTGTAAAAACGACATGTAGAGATGGATATACATCATATATTTCTTTAATCTCTTTTGCCCAATAAGGTGCGTTGTGAACTTCATCAACAAGTAACAATTCGCCACCTTGTCGCTCAAATTGTTCGGCTACTTCAACTAATGAGTGCTGTGTAAAATAGAGGTTGTCCAACCGTACATAGAGCGATTTGCGATTACTCACATCGCCATAGTGTAACTTTTGATATTGAAGCATCAAAGTGGTTTTTCCCACACCTCGAGCACCACGAATAGCTGTTAAACGCGATTCCTCCCACGGAATATCATTCATAATAGAACGCACGAATGTGGTAGAAGTGGCATTAAGTAACTTCTGATTGTACTCAAATAATGTATCCATAGTATGTAATTTTTAGAATGTTTGTGACATGTTTATTTCAAAAACTGCTGCAAAATTACAAAAAATGTTTTATATACACAACAATTTTGAGCAAAAAATGTTTTGCACGTAAAACATTTATTACTAAAAAGTGTTTTGCATGCACAACAAACTGCATATTTATCAGTCATTTTCAACATTTCAAAGATCGCTTTTGCGTTCGTAGGAACGCTACTATATTACTTTTTATCGTGCAAAAGCGCGAATAAATACTATACTACACAATGCTACACCAAACTGCACAATACTACACCACACTATAGCATATATTAACTCAAAATTATAATGATATGAAAAAATTAAAACTATTTTTCGCGTTATTCGCGATGCTCGCCCTCGGCGTTGGAAATGCGTGGGGTCAGACAGTAACTTGGGAGAAAGCAACAAGTATTGCTGCAGGTGATGTGGTTGCGCTTGTATGCGAAACCAAAAAGATGGAGTTAAACGGTATTTCTACCACAAGTACAAAGTATGGTATAGGTGTAGCTTATTCTTCAACTCCTGCCGGTGCATATGAATTAACTGTTGAAGAAGGTAGTTCTGCTGGAACATTTTCGTTTAAGAATGGTACAACCTACTTGTATTGGAATTCTGGAAACTCACTTGCTACAAATGCTACAAAATCTGCTAACACATCGTGGAAAGTAACAATTAGCAATGGCAATGCTACAATATTAAATGCGAAAGATAATTCACGCAAATTAGTTTGGAACGCATCAAGTCCACGTTTTGCATGCTATACATCTGATCAAACAGCAGTGCAACTTTATAAGAAAGTAGAATCAAGTAGCACAGAACCGGCCATTTAGATGTAACAAATACATCGTCCATAGCAAGACTCAGCCATTAGGCTGTAAACATAGGCGACTTAGTCGCAGCGATCTTTGAAATAATGATATGATGAAATTTTAACCTTGCACAATCGGCGACTGTGTCGCA
>JAZNJI010000020.1:0-19058 GCA_045577965.1 Paludibacteraceae bacterium | reverse complement strand
CGGATGGTAGATATGCATTGATTGAATGTAAGTTAGGTAGTAACGAAATTGAAGAGGGTGCAAAACATTTGTTGCAACTGAAGGAGCTTATTATTGAACATAATCGGACGGAAAAACAGAATCCTATTCGCGAACCAGATTTGTTAATGATTCTTACAGGCGGTAAATTTGCTACTCGTCGTGCAGACGGAGTGCATGTCGTGCCTATTGGCTGTCTGAGACCATAAAACGATATATACAACACGCGGGAAGTGTAGTGTTTGCTAAGCTTCCCGCGTGGGTGTGTTTTTTTGAAAAAAGTTTTTGAGTGCCGAAAAATCGCTTGCGATTAATCGTTCGAGCCCATTGGGCGAGATAAGACGATTGTGCCGAAGGTGAGTAATAAATTGCACTTATTCTCTTTTACCAGTCATGCGTTCAATAAATGTTTCTTTCACCAATTGATAGGCTGTTGCAGGGTCAAAAGGTTCTAAATCTGTACGAAGAAGTAATTCTGTATCATGTAGAAAATCTGGATCCTCCATCTTCAATTCCATATTTTGTACAAATTGTTTGTAGGTTGGAACTTTATCGACCACAAACTCCATATAACGATTATAACATTCCATAACTTGGTCTATGTTAGGAGCTACTTTTTGAAGTGCAATTTGCAAATCAAACAAATCACGTCCTTTCTTGCGTTGGTACAGAGCCCTAAGTTTCGTTCCAACAAGTTCTTCAAAGGTATAGGTGGTTAGTTCGCATTTACCACTAAACCACGGATTATTAACTTCAAAAGGAATGCGTTGCAATCCCAACACATTAAAATGCTCAAAGCAGTTAATCTCCACCTTCAAACGAATCGGCTGCACAGGAGGAATCTCTGATTCCATGCGAAAAAGAATGGTATTATTGTATCGTTTGACTTTTGTAACACGGTCTGGCATCCAACTTAGAACTTCTCCTAATCTGTATAAAATGGGCTTAATCGGTCCTGGATTGATTTGTACAAGATCAATATCCTCGCTATAGCGTGGTTGAGGATGCATATACAGTTTGTGGAGCGCAGTGCCTCCACGGAATGCCAATTGCTCACGCAAGAACTCATCACTAAAGATATCAACCAGTGCTCTGCAGATTATCAAATCCTGTTCTACCATTGCTGGTTCTATCCATGGAGCATGTTCGTTCCATGCCATTATAGATGCACGATTTACCATAATTCGTCTATTTCTATTTCTACATTAGCGTTCACATGCCAACGATTAGGTGTGTTATTTGGATTTTTTTGTTGTTTCGTATCTAACAATATGCTCTTCAATTGATTCTGTTGCGATATTTTGCTATAAAGATCATTCGCCAACTGCGATTCTTCTAAGACATATTCCAACAAATACCCCAATCGTTGAATGGTTGCGATAGTGGTATATGGTAGTATAGCTACAATCTTTTCAACATTTAATTCTGTGCATAACTCAGCAAGTACCGTGGCGGCTCGTTGATACCCACCAACATTATGTGCGAATTGCACCAAATCAATGGTTGTTAATTCTAATGATGATACCCATAGGACCCCCATTTCCGCATTCTTAGATAGCAAAAATTCGGTGGGCATATTCTGTCTATAATTCCAATCCAGTAAAGGATTTTTTCTTGTTTCATTTTTTCTTGGCGGCACAGTCATTATTTGCGTGTACATAGCTCTCTGATGCGCAGCGCCATGCATTGCGGCTGCTGACAACAGAGAGATGTAATACGGTTTGTTGATATACCGCATTAGATTATCAATGTAGTAAGTTGGTGGTATAACGCCCTTTAATTGATAGTGTACAGGAACAATTACATAAAAACCATTATATACAGACTGCAAACGTCCGCGCTTAATCAAGCGTCCTAATGTGGTTTTTATGTTACCCTTCGACTTATCTGGTAATGCAGCAACTACTTCTTCTTGTGAAAAAGTGTAGTTACCACGAATTTCTTGGTCATATACCCAATCTATTATGCCCATTTTATTTTATATAAATACAATAAGTATATATATATACAACATTTCGGGCACAAAAGTACTACATTTTTGCGAAATATGCAAGTTTTAGGGTGTGTTTTTTTGAAAAAAGTTTTCGAGTGCCGAAGATTGTGCCGAAGGTTTACCTTACAGATTACATCTCTTGTCCCATGGTGTTATAGGTCTTGCCATCTCGGAGGATGTAGAGTATGCCGTCAATTAGCACTTTCTGCACCTTGTTGCTGGTCGCATGGATATCCTCAATACTTGCACCGACATCAGAGATGAACAATGCTGTAAACTCCATGTTTTCAGTCACTGTGACCATACGCGGATTGTCAGTTACTTCATCAGACCATTTGTCAAACTTATATCCTGTATCGGCAATAGCCATCAACTCAACAACTGTTCCGTAGTCATATTCACCCGTACCTTGTACGGTGCCATTCTCAGCAGTCGCAGTAATAGTATATTTATTTACGGTCTCGTTGTAGGTAGCGGTGTAGGTTGCATCAGCTGTGACGGCAACAATTGTAGGTGTCCAACCTGCAAAAGTATAGGTGAACTCTGCCGTGGCTTGTTTGGTAGGATCGGCGTGCGTCGGCACGACACCTTCTGCTACAACCGTTTGTTCAATAAGCGATGCATCATCGTTCAACCATGAAATCGTGTATTTGCCCGGCAAGCGGAATACCGCCGTTACCGTCATGTCCGCCAATGTAACATCAAACCCGCGGTCCCAACCGTCAAAGAAATATCCATCGCGAGCAGGTACCGACGGAGCGACAGCAGCGTTGCCATACACTACCTGCTGCTCGGACAATAGTGTATGATCCCAGTTTTGGAAAGTAATCGTGTATTTCCGCGGAGCAGGAACAAAGACTGCTTCAAAGGTCACATCTTCCGTAATAGTCTCCACATCCGGTGTCCAGTAAGCAAAGGTGTAAACGAGTGCCTCTGTAGGCTCTTTAGTCGGTGTACCGAGCGGATAATAAATGCTGCTTGCCGGCAAACCATGAACGGCTTGGACAGTATAAGTCTCTACTCCATTCACCCGATAGGTGACGGTGTACAGCGTTTCCGTAAAGACGGGCTCCACGGTGATGTTCGCCGTGATATGCTGCATATCCACATCATCACCGGAGAAATAATCTCTCCATTTTACGAAGGTATATCCCTCGCGTGCAACTTCAACACCCGTGGCAGCTTCTCCGTCGTTTACTTGTTCGGAACCGAGGCTGCTTCCGTCCCAGTTCTTATATGTCACCGTCCATACTTTGATATCCTCGCCATAAATAGCTGTGATATTTACATCTTCCGTAATAGTAGTGTACGGTTTATCCCAACCAGTAAAGTGCCATCCGCTAATTTCGGGTGCAGTTGGTGGCGTTGCATCTTTTCCCTCATCTACAATCTGTGTATCAAGGAGCGGTGCTCCATCTTTGCCGTAGAAACGGACGGTGTATTGCGGTATCGGGTCGTAGTACTCGAAGTTAGCCGTGAAGCCAAGGATATTATCGCTGATAGCCGGTACATTCAGATATGCTAGACTGTCGTACGAAGAGGGATCCCACGAAGACCATCCGAGGAAGATTGCGTTCTCTTCCGTCGGGTCGGCAGGCATGGTTACACTACCACCGCAAGGAACAACCTCGCCGTAATAACCGTTCACTTTGCCAAATCCCTCCGCCGTGAAGTCGAGTTGCTTCGGATAGCCGTTGCCGTACACGCCGTCAAAGACAATCAGTTTCTTTGTGGTCGTGACATTCAAAGTCTCCGTTACTCCGGGACCTAACATATAATGTACCCCTTCATCGGTATATCCCTCTATGAGATATGCGGGTTTGTTCACGCGCGCCATCGTCAGTCCGGCACCTTTCAAGCCTTTGCGGTCAAGGACAAGCACCGTCTCGTTATATTGTACAGGGATGACGCTCCGCAGACCGTTGAAATAGAAGCCGCCTTCGCTGGTCAGCACCTGCACTTCCTGATCTGCATTGACAAGGAGCGGATAGTACATCTGTATCTCCATCGTCTCGGAATACACGGTCTGAGCCGTACCGTTCCCGTGCGCATAGAAACGATAGTACCGCTTGCGCTCAAAAGGCAGTTCGTTATAGTACTCCACGAGTGCCGTAACTTGGCGGTCGAAGGTCATGACTTTGTTCACATCGTAACCCGTAATCTCGCCCACTTGGGTACCTGTCGTCCAACTGATTTCACCATTGCCAAGCGGCGCACCCGACTGGAAATAAACGGTCACAGGCGTGTTGGTCTTCACACTTGCGCGGAAAGTGAGTGAATCGCCAACCATCGCCATGGTCTTGTTGTTCTCGAATTGGGTGAACATCCATGAAGCGAATTTCCAGTCCTCGTTACGGTTGCAGATGTGCTCAGCCATATCCATGTCCAAGTTCACATAGACATCGTATTTGGCAAACACATTAAGCGGCTTACGCACATTGGTATAATCTTTGCTCCAACCGGTAAATGTGCCTTTTTTCGCACGACTCGGATCGCTAGCCGGTGCGTGCTGTCCGTCCATTGCAGGAGGCGTGGCATCGTTTCCGGCAATGACTTCCTCACTCTTGAGCAAGGTGGCATCTGCATCGTAGAAGTCCACTTTGTAGGTCGGCGTGTACTCGTCGATATATAACGGACATGCCGGCATGGTTATTTTCAGATAATCGCTGTTCTCTTGCACACGCGCAGGCAGATTACTGGTGTATCTGTAATCGCGGCAATCGGCAGGTTTCGCATAGTTAAAGGTCTCATCCGCGCCATAGTAAGCCGTTACAAAACCATCCCGGAACAACGGATACTTGTAATATACTCTCTTGATGGCAGAGGTATCTTGCTCACCTGAGCCCACATGGTTGGCAATCATACGATATTGGCGATACGCCTCATAGCCTGTTTCCGTCAGCACTTTCTTGTACTGCACCGTATGACCCGTACGCGCATCATTTGTGGCAATAGTGCCGGACTTGATAGTACGCCATGTAGTACCGTCTGCACTCTCTTGCAATTTGTAATTGGTTTGGCCTATCGCTTTGATTGTTCCCTCAATGCGCAACTGCTCTCCATACTTGACAGTATTCGTGGCAGAGAGAACATTTTGGGTAACTTTAGGTGTATAGCCGATATGTACGAATGTAGCCGTATTATTTCCTTCGTCCACAATGGTATGATTGTAAATTTTGCCGTTTGTCGGAGTCAAGATAGCCAACGAGGTATTGAAAGCGATGTTTCCTGCTGCATAAACAGCGTATCCTGCGCCTGTGATTTTATAATCACCCTTCCCCAAAATGATATTGCCTCTATATGAAGGACCTCCTATGTTGGTATGATCAAAAGCAAATGCTAACAGGGCAACAGCATTAGCTGATGTGATAGTCATATTGCCGGTAAGTTTAATATCTCCACCGATAGCCTTAATTGCATCATACTGAGAATTTACATTGACGGTTCCACCGGTGATAGTGACGCTTCCTACTTTGTATGCAGCGTTCTCATAATATCCTCCCTGTATTGCAGGTACGTCGGATGCTTCGCTAACTGCTTTTACATTGCCGGTGATATTGACTTTGCCATACGCCCAAATGGCTTGTAAGTTCGTACTTGCTGTTACATCAACATTTCCATTAAGCGTGATATCTCCTTCCGTGCAGATAGAGCCGATAGTCTTTATACTGCCACTCAATAATGTCACATCGCCCCCAGCAGCACCAATGGCATACTCACTGCCCTCGATGTCGAATGTACCATTCAGGTTAATATTGCCGAAACAAATCTTACCACCTATTTGCGAATGGTCAAAACCAAACGCAAATATAGCTTTTCCATTCGACCTAAGAGTTACATTTCCTGTGATGTCAATCGCGCCACCGATAGCCATAATTGCATCGTATTGAGAATTTACATTGACGGTTCCACCGGTGATAGTAACGCTTCCTACTTTGTATGCAGCGTTCCCATAATATCCTGCTTGTATAGCAGCTTTAGTGGAAGATGTTGAAATGATTTTTGTATCCTTGCTGATTGACACATTTCCAAGATTAGCACATACTGCGTTTCCATTGGTAACGGTTATATCCAATTTACTATCTAATGTGATATTACCATTTGCAGAATAGATACCATTGCTCTTTGCCTTAACAACCAGTTTGCTGCCAGATATAGATATATCTCCGTCTGATGTAATGGCATCACCATTAGGGTTGTTCACTGTCAAGATGTTTCCACCGCTGATTGTCAAAGGATAAGCAGCATTGAGAGTCTTGATGGTTTTGTTTACATCCATGTAGAGGTTGGTGTTTCCTGTAAGTACTATATCGGAATTATCCGCTAAAGCACTTGCATTCACAGAACCACTGATGTTGGTCGCCGTGGCGCTAACACTCATCAGCACCGAGATAATAAAAAATAAAGCCTTTTTCATATGGTAGTTAATTTAGAATTTATAAAATATAAATTAATCTTACTTCTTAATCAATTGTTGGAGCAATTCCAATCCTTTCGGTGTAAGGAAATATTGCCGGATGCGGATTGTACCGTTGTGGATGAATAACCTCTCAGTATATACATACAAAAAGCGTGAACTTTCGTTCGCTTCATTTGATACTCTGAGGTCTTCGACTACCTAAATACTTCAAATTATGCACAAAAGCCCACGCCGATAGCGTGAGCGTTCATAGGCTGTGCTTGAAGTATTTACGATTCCTAAAAGTGTCGAAGTTTCAGGGTATCAAGTTTGGCTTATAACGCTATATTAAATATGTCGGGCAACGATATCGTTGCGGATTAATTTACAAATTACTGATTTACAATGTACAATTTATTGGGTTATTTCGAGCCTCTTCCCATAGGTTAGAAATATGTGAGACAAGTTTCACATATTCATCATCCGTAATGGTAATAGGTGCGATAGGTTCTATTTTCTTGATATTTGCCATAAGGATGTTACTATGCAATCATAGTTGTTGCAATTCTGCCCGCAAAGATACACTTTTTTTTCGAGATGTGCAAGAAAATACCGATTTTTTTTTTCGCTATTTTCAATTTAGAGGACGCTCGTGGGGCGAGCTACAGTTTAGAGTGAGAGGTGAAGAATACCCGAATATGATTCGGGATTAATAAACAAAGCCAAGAAACATTTTTAGGAAATGAGTCAACCTTTTTAGGATGGGAGTCACCCTTTTTAGGAACAGAGTCAACTTTTTTAGGAAGCCAATCTTAAGAAAAGTGCTTTTTTGGAGGCAGGGAGTTGATTCGGAGTTCTGTCGGTCTTCTCTCGGTTGTCGGTCGGTAAAATTAGGCAAGGTATAAGAAAACTAAAAAAGACGGCAATCTTAATAAAACGCACATTTTCTATTTCGGAGTTCTTAGGGTGTTCCTTGGTTCTTCTTTGGTTCGTCGTTGGTCTTTAGCCCGAGGGAGATTGGGGAGGTACTACGGGATGAAATCTTAAGAAAAAGCATTTTTTAAGGAAAAGTACCTGAATAGTATTCGGAGGCAATGGACAAAGAAAACAAATGCTCAGCAAATTTGCTGAGCATTTAGTTTATTCACAAGGGCATGAGCCGTCGAAGCAGTAGGTACAGACACGGTCTTCCTACTTATACTCATCCCATGATTGGATAGCGAGGTCGTTGACATCGACAGTGCAGAAGGCGTTGATGAATGCTGCTGCAAGGCGTGCATTGGTGAGCAATGGCACATTGAGGTCAATAGCCGCACGACGAACATGGTAGCAAACATCGTTTTGTGGGTCGGTAACGATATCCTTTGGAACGCTTACTACGAACTCAATTACGCCCTCGCGCATGAGATCGATAGCTTGTGGGGTGCCCTCCTCAGATGGTTGGTAAACCGTTGTGTTAGGGATACCTGCCTCTGTGAGGAAGTGGCTTGTACCAAGGGTAGCGTAGATATTGAAGCCCTTCGCGATGAGTTGGCGTGCAGAATCGAGCATCTGTGCTTTTTGCTTTGGTGAACCGATAGAGAAGAGTACATTCTTCTTAGGTACGCGCATGCCTACGGAAAGCATAGAGGTAAGTAGTGCAGCATTAGCATCCTCGCCGAGGCAACCTACCTCACCGGTAGAGGTCATGTCCACACCGATGACAGGGTCGGCCTTTTGCAGACGGTTGAAAGAGAACTGCGATGCCTTCACACCCACATAGTCGAAGTCGAAGAAGTTCTTGCTTGGTTTCTCTACTGGGAGACCGAGCATGATACGAGTAGCTATGTCGATGAAGTTGATCTTCAATACTTTAGATACGAATGGGAACGAGCGTGAAGCACGGAGGTTACATTCGATCACCTTGATTTCGTTCTCGCGAGCGAGGTACTGGATATTGAATGGACCAGAGATATTGAGCTCGCGTGCGATTTGACCAGAGATCTTCTTGATTCGGCGCACAGTCTCTACATAGAGTTTTTGTGCAGGGAACTGGATGGTCGCGTCGCCTGAGTGTACACCCGCAAACTCTACGTGCTCGGAGATAGCGTATGCGATGATCTCGCCATCCTTAGCCACAGCGTCCATCTCAATCTCCTTGGTGTTGAGCATGAACTTAGAGATCACCACTGGGTGCTTCTTGCTGACAGTTGCCGCCATCTTGAGGAAGCGCTCGAGCTCCTCTTGGTTGAAGCAGACATTCATCGCAGCACCAGAGAGCACGTATGATGGACGAACGAGCACAGGGAAGCCTACCTTGTCGATGAAGGTCTTCACATCCTCCATAGAGGTGAGGGCACTCCATTCTGGTTGATCTACGCCAATGCGGTCGAGCATGGCAGAGAACTTATCGCGGTCCTCGGCGTTGTCGATACTGCGAGCGGTAGTACCGAGGATAGGCATATGTTGTGCATCGAGCTTGAGTGCGAGGTTGTTAGGGATCTGACCTCCAGTAGATACGATGACGCCATGAGGGTTCTCCAGTTCGAGGATATCCATCACGCGCTCGAAGGTGAGTTCGTCGAAATAGAGACGGTCGCACATATCGTAGTCGGTGGATACGGTCTCTGGGTTGTAGTTGATCATCACGGAGCGGTAACCGTTCTCGCGGATGGTCTTGAGCGCTTGTACGCCGCACCAGTCAAACTCTACAGATGAACCAATACGGTAAGCACCCGAACCAAGTACTACGACAGACTTGCGGTCGTTCAGATACTTCACATCGTTGGCTACACCGGAGTAGGTGAGGTAGAGGTAGTTGGTTTGAGCAGGGAACTCTGCTGCTAGTGTATCTATCTGTTTTACAACTGGTTTAACGCCTAATGAGAGACGATGCTTGCGTGCTACGAGTACCGCAAAATCCATATCCATTTGTTCGCCCAGTCCTACTGCTTTTGCAACTTGGAAGTCAGAGAAACCTTGAATTTTGGCTTTGCGCATCAAGTCCTCGTCAATGTTTTGGAGGGTGCCTGCGGCTTTGAGTTCGTTGTCGGTCTTAACAATATTTTGGAGTTTCTCGAGGAACCAACGGTCAATCTTCGTCAGCTCGTGCAAGCGGTCAATGCTATAACCCGCATGCAATGCTTGCGAGAGGAAGAAGATACGCTTGTCGGTAGGAGCGGCCAACGCGTGGTCGAGGTCGTCCACATGCAGTTGTTTATTTTCGGTGAAACCATGCATGCCTTGACCAATCATACGAAGACCTTTTTGGATGGTATCCTCGAAGGTACGACCGATAGCCATCACCTCGCCCACAGACTTCATGCTGGAGCCGATCTCACGATTTACACCGCGGAACTTACCAAGATCCCAGCGTGGGAGTTTAGCCACGATATAGTCGAGTGTTGGCTCGAAGAAAGCAGGAGTATCTTTGGTGACAGAGTTCTTGAGTTCGAAGAGACCATAGCCCAAAGCAATCTTAGCGGCTACGAAAGCCAATGGATAACCTGTCGCTTTGGATGCCAAGGCAGAAGAGCGAGAGAGACGAGCATTCACCTCAATCACGCGGTAGTCCTCTGAATATGGATCAAGCGCGTACTGCACGTTACACTCACCCACGATACCTACGTGACGAACAATCTTGATGGCCAACGCACGGAGTTTAGCTGCCTCTGACTTGGTAAGTGTTTGAGTAGGAGCAATCACGATGGACTCACCGGTGTGAATACCGAGTGGGTCGAGGTTCTCCATATTGCAGACAGTGATACAGTTGTCGTATTTATCACGAACTACCTCATACTCAATCTCTTTCCAACCCTTGAGCGATTTCTCCACGAGCACTTGAGGAGAGAAAGAGAAAGCTTTCTCAGCGATGATATTGAGCTCTTCCTCGTTGTCGCAGAAGCCAGAACCCAAGCCACCGAGAGCGTATGCAGCACGGAGGATAACTGGGTAGCCGAGCTCTTTAGCGGCAGCACGAGCTGCCTCAATGGTCTCGCAAGCCTCGCTTTGGATGGTCTTGACATTGATCTCGTCGAGTTTCTCTACGAACAACTCACGGTCCTCGGTGTCCATGATAGCTTGTACTGGGGTACCGAGCACTTGTACATTATATTTCGCCAATACGCCGCTCTTGTAGAGCTCCACACCGCAGTTGAGTGCGGTTTGTCCGCCGAAAGCCAGCAATACGCCATCTGGACGCTCCTTCGCAATCACTTTCTCCACGAAGAATGGGTTAACAGGCAAGAAGTAGATCTTGTCTGCTACGCCTTCGCTGGTTTGTACGGTAGCGATATTGGGATTGATGAGTACGGTATAGATACCTTCTTCACGAAGGGCCTTGAGGGCTTGTGAACCAGAGTAATCGAACTCTCCTGCTTCACCAATCTTGAGTGCTCCACTTCCGAGCACCAATACTTTCTTGATATCTTTTTTCTCCATGGCCGTTATTTGTTAAGAAGTTGGAAGAAGTTATCGAATACGAATTCAGAGTCTTTTGGTCCGCAGTTCATTTCTGGAATAAACTGTACTGCCATCCATGGTTTCTCTGCGTGGCGAATACCCTCGTTGGTGCGGTCGTTCATATTGATGAACCACTCTTTCCATTCCGTAGGTAGGGTAGTGCCATCCACTACATAACCATGGTTTTGGGCGGTGATATAGCAACGCTCGCCACCTACTATTTGTACGGGTTGGGTAGCACCGCGGTGACCATATTTATGCTTCAACACTTCTGCGCCTGCTGCGAGCGCCAAGAGTTGGTTACCCAATCCCAAACCCAACAATGGTTTATCTTCGCCTTTCTCAAGGAAAGTCTTGATGTTCTCTATCGTCACAGCGCAATCCTCTGGATCGCCAGGGCCGTTGCTCAGCATCAATGCGTCAAACTCCAATGTGTTGAAGTCATAGTCCCATGGCACGCGTGTCACCTCTACGCCGCGAGCGAGCAGGTAACGGATGATTCCTTCTTTCACGCCGCAATCCACCAGCACCACTTTCTTGCCAGCACCTGCGTTGTAGGTTACTACCTCTTTGCAAGAAACTTGTTGCACGAGGTTCTCCTCGTTTGCCGCTGGAGTGGTATCATCGCCTTCGAAGATCAAACTTGCTTGCATCGTGCCGTTTTCGCGCAGATGCTTGGTCAGCTCACGGGTATCTACGCCTGTGATAGCAGGTATCTGCTCACGAATCAGCCATGAAGCCAAATCCTCGTTAGCATTCCAGTGGCTGTACTCAGGGCTGTACTCGGTCATGATGACTGCTGCAGGGTGGATGCGGTGGCTGTCCATGAACTCGGACAAACCGTTCTCCAAACTGCTGCATGCAGGCACGCCGTAGTTACCAATCAATGGATAGGTCATTACCACGAGTTGACCTTCGAAGTTCGCGTCGGTCAGTACCTCTGGATAACCAATCATGGTGGTATTGAATACGAGCTCTCCAGCTACATTCTTCTCGTAGCCAAATGATGTACCTGTGAAGCAAGTTCCATCGGAGAGTTTCAATGTTACTTTTGACATATATTCTTGTTTTGTTCAAAGTTGTTCAATGTTGTTCAAAGTGGTTCAATGTTGTTTCGCGTCGTGCAATGTTGAACTATGTTGAACTATGTTGAACGCGAAGCATTGAACTATGCTGAACGACTATCTCAAAATAGTCTCGCTACGATCTGGACCAACGGATACTACATCGATGCTTACGCCCGTCTCTTGCTCGATATAAGCGATATACTCTTTGAGCTCCTTAGGCAATTCCTCGTAGGTGCGGCATACCGATACATCGCATTTCCATCCTGGGAACTCCTTGTAGATAGGTTTGATATTATCTGCGTCAGCCTCAAATGGGAAGTAGTCTATCGCCTCGCCATTCAGCTCGTAGCCTACGCACACCTTGATGGTGTCGAAGTCGTTGAGTACGTCGCTCTTCATAATGATGAGCGATGTTGCACCGTTCATCATCACGGTGTATTTGAGTGCTACGAGGTCGAGCCAACCGCAACGGCGTGGACGACCAGTAGTAGCGCCAAACTCGTGACCGATCTTACGCAATTCTTCGCCTACCTCGTCAAACAACTCGGTTGGGAATGGACCTTCGCCTACGCGGGTGCAGTATGCCTTGAAGATACCATATACCTCGCCGATATGTTGAGGAGCCACGCCCAAACCGGTGCATGCACCAGCGCAGAGGGTATTGCTAGAGGTAACGAAAGGATAGGTACCGAAGTCCACATCGAGCAATGAACCTTGAGCGCCTTCTGCCAAGATACCCTTGTCTTCACGAAGCATATTGTTCACGATGATCTCATTGTCCACGATAGGGAATTGCTTCATCTCCTCGATGGCGCTGAGCCATGCGCTGTCGTCTGGCAACTCAATGCCGCCCAATTGCTCTTGGTGAGCAGCGCGCAATGCATTGTAGCGTTCCAAGAAGTCAGGGCGCAAGATATCGCCTACGCGAAGACCATTGCGCGCAATCTTATCGGTGTAGGTAGGACCGATACCTTTACCGGTCGTTCCTACTTTCTTATCACCTTTCTTCTTTTCAGAAGCGGCGTCCAACATGCGGTGGGTAGGGAGGATCAAGTTCGCACGCTTAGCGATTTGCAAACGGCTCTTTACATCCACCTCCATCGCCTCAATAGCGTGGATCTCCTCCATGAGGATGATTGGGTCAATCACTACACCATTACCAATGATATTGTTGGTACCATCGCGGAAGATACCTGATGGAACGGTGTGGAGCACAAAACTCTTATCACCGAAATACAAACTATGACCAGCGTTTGGTCCACCTTGGAAGCGTGCAACTGCTTCATAACGCGGGGTCAATACATCGACGATCTTACCTTTGCCTTCATCGCCCCATTGCATGCCTAATACGACATCTACTTTTTTCATATAATCTTGCCTTTAAACTCTAAACTTTAAACTCTAAACTAAATCCCAACTTGTTGGAATATATAATCCACATTCTTCATATAGTAATCCAAGCTGAAGCATGCGTCGATCTCCTCATTGCTCAGGTGTTCAGTCACGCCCTCGGTGAGTTTGAGGTTCTCTTGCATCTCGCCGCCTTCCATTAGCGTCTTCATTGCTACGGGTTGCACGAGGTCGTATGCCTGCTCACGCACAAAGCCCTTCTCGATGAGCGCGTTCATCACGCGTTGCGCAAAGATGGCGCCGTGGGTCAGTCCGATATTGTGGAGCATGTTCTCTGGATAAACTACGAGGTTGTCTAGGATACCCTCGAAGCGTGCCAACATATAGTCCAAGAGCATCGTTGCATCTGGCAATACGATACGCTCGGTAGAGCTATGGCTGATATCACGCTCGTGCCAGAGGGCGATGTTCTCGCTTGCGGTGCACATATATCCACGCATTACGCGCGCGCATCCGCATATATTTTCAGAGGAAATAGGATTGCGTTTGTGTGGCATCGCAGACGAACCTTTTTGTCCTTTCTTGAATGCCTCTTCCACCTCGCGAACCTCTTGGCGTTGCATGTTACGCACCTCCAATGCCATTTGCTCTAAGGTACCTGCGATGACTGCCAAGGTAGCCAAGTAGAACGCATGGCGGTCGCGACCCAACACTTGTGTTGCGATAGCCGCAGACTCAATACCGAGGTGCTCGCATACGTATGTTTGGATGGCTGGTGGAATATTTGCGTAGTTACCTACCGCGCCTGAGAGCTTTCCTGCCTCTACACCTTTTGCCGCCATCTCAAAGCGTTCGATATTGCGGCGCATCTCCTCGTACCAGAGTGCCCATTTCAATCCGAAACTGCTCACATCGGCGTGCATACCGTGGGTACGACCAATCACAGGGGTGTACTTAAACTCGTTCGCACGGCGCTTCAATACCTCAAGGAAAGAGTGTAAATCTTTGCGAAGGATCTCGTTGGCTTGTTTGAGCAAATAGCCATTGGCTGTATCTACTACATCGGTAGAGGTCAATCCATAGTGTACCCATTTGCGCTCCTCACCCAAACTCTCGCTCACGGCGCGGGTAAATGCTACCACATCATGACGGGTGATCTCCTCAATCTCGTGGATGCGGTTTACATCAAAAGTGGCTTTCTCACGAAGCAACTTCACATCTTCTGCGGGCACTATGCCCAAGGTGCTCCATGCTTCGGCTGCCAAGATTTCTACTTCGAGATAAGCATTGAACTTATTCTCTTCTGTCCAAATGTTGCGCATGACTGCGCGGCTGTAACGTTCAATCATATTGTATGTAAGTCTTTATTTTCTACTTTGATGCAGTTAAATGCTTCAATAGCTTTGGCTACTGCCTTTTCTGTATTCTCATCGGTTGCCAACACCACGCCATAACGACGGTGTCCGTGTACTTCGGGTTTGCCAAAGAAACGCACTTGTACGCCTGGCATTGCCAATGCTTCCTCCACGCCGCTGAATACTACTTCTGTCGCATCACCTTCCACGACAATCGCCTTCGATGCACTGGCACCGAAGAAGCGTACCTCTGGAATAGGCAATCCGAGTACGGCACGTGCATGCAGTGCAAACTCTGATAGGTCTTGCGAGATCATCGTCACCATACCTGTGTCGTGTGGACGAGGACTCACCTCAGAGAAGATTACATGGTCGCCCTCTACGAACATCTCCACGCCGAAAATACCATATCCGCCCAAGGCGTCGGTCACTTTCTTCGCGATATCTTCAGCCTGCGCAATAGCCGTTTCGCTCATCGCTTGTGGTTGCCATGACTCGCGGTAGTCGCCATCCACTTGGTGGTGACCAATTGGTTTCAGGAAGGTGGTTCCACCTGCGTGGCGCACGGTCAGCAAGGTAATCTCATAATCGAAATGCACAAAGCCCTCTACAATCACGCGGCCTGCACCTGCACGACCTCCCATTTGCGATTCGGTCCATGCTGGCTCTACATCTGCTTGGCTCTTCACGGTGGATTGACCATGACCAGAAGACGACATGATGGGCTTCACCACGCAAGGGATGCCAATCTCCTCGATGGCTTGCAGATACTCTTCGTGGGTGTCTGCAAATTTGTATCTTGCGGTAGGTAAACCGAGCTCTTCAGCCGCCATACGACGGATAGCCTCACGGTTCATAGTTAAAAAAGCCGCGTTAGCCGTAGGGATAACGCGGTAACCTTCTTTTTCTAATTCGACGAGAGTAGGGGTAGCAATAGCTTCTACTTCAGGGATAATCATACTTGGTTGCTCTTGCTCAATCACTTGGCGGAGTTTTGCTCCGTCCAACATATTGAACACATGAGAGCGATGTGCCACTTGCATAGCCGGAGCATTCTCGTACTTATCGCACGCAATCACTTCCACGCCATAGCGCTGGAGCTCAAGGGCTACTTCTTTGCCCAATTCGCCACTGCCTAGCAGTAATGCCTTGGTGGCCACAGAGGTAAGGGGAGTTCCGAAATTCATAAAATATAAGAGTAATATTATTATCTGCTTTTCGGACTGCAAAGGTAGTGAATTTTTCGCACATACGCAAGAAAAAAATACATTTTTTTTAAAATGCCACTTTCACTTGCCTTTTCCACCCCTCTAAAGAGTAGGTCTCTCCCACAAATCTCACTAATCTTCACGGATTACTATGGATTTGATCTCCTACTCCCTTTGGTCGAGAAAAAATCGTTCGAACGAAGTGAGATAAGAAATCTTATAAATCTTATTTGCGAGGTTACCTTGCAAGCAAGATGCTAAGGTTCTCCGAAACCGATTACCACCGCTCCACATTTTGGGAACATCCAAAACGTGACCGCTGAATCTAAACTGCACCGACTCTGATTGATCTCTGAAATGTGTACCGTCACATTCCATAAGATTCAATGACTGAGCTCGGAACGAGCGGAAGGAATGGTGGTAATGTATTACGGAGTACTTGGAAAAAAGCGTAGCTTAATGCGTTGCTAAAATAGATTAATAAGATTTCTGCCCGGAGGGCAAGGAGCTACAAATTAGTGTTCATCCGTGCGATCCGTGGGAAGTATCAATAGCGTAGCGTCCTCTAAACCGTAGGCGCCTTGCGCCGTCCTCTAAACAGCACTATCGTATGAACAGCAGCTCCCTGTACTTCGGCAGCGTCCACAGCTGGTCGTCCACCCACATCTCCAGCTCATCCACATGCTTTCTAATCTCCTCCATGACAGGCACCACCGTGTCGTGGAACGCTATCGCTCTTTCTCTTTGATTCTCAATATGGTTCGCCGTCACGCGCAGCCCTGTCATCTTATCCACGCCCGCAATGATAGCACTCGCATGACTCTCTATTCTGCGAATAAGCAGACAATCCTGCTCGTTCATACTCTTCGCTTCTTCATTATCAAACACTTGCTTCACATGCGCCACTTTCTCCAGCAGCGTCTTCTGATAGCGTTTAGCCGCTGGCAACACATGGTTGATCACCAGGTCACCCAGCACGCGACTCTCTATCTGCAGCTTCAGCGAGTAGTTCTCCCATTTTACTTCGCAGCGTGATTCCAACTCAGCGGGCGACAGCACACCCGTACTGCTAAACATCTTCACCGCTCGCTCCGACAGGTAGCTGTCGATGATCTTTGGCACACTCGTCTCGCAATCCAATCCGCGTTTTTCTGCCTCTGCTTTCCATTCGTCGCTATAGCCATTGCCGTCAAAGCGGATATCCTTGCACTCGCCGATATACTTCTTGATGATGGCAAACAGCGCACGCTCCTTCGCCTCGCCTTGCTCCATCAACTCGTCCACCTCTTGCTTAAACATCATCAGCTGCTCTGCCACCGCGGCGTTCAATGCCAATACGGCTGCTGCGCAGTTCGCACTCGAACCTACGGCACGAAACTCGAATCTATTACCCGTAAACGCAAAAGGCGAAGTACGGTTGCGGTCGGTGTTATCCAGCAATATCTCTGGGATATTTCCCACACCCAACTTCATCTCTTTCTTGGCATTGATGATGATACCTTTCTCCACATCGGCTTTCTCTATCTGCGCCAGCGCTTCGGTCAGCTGGGTGCCTAGGAACACACTTATGATCGCAGGAGGCGCCTCGTTGGCGCCCAGACGATGGGCGTTCGTAGCCGACGCAATCGACGCTTTCAATACCGCATTATGCCTATGTACGGCTTTCAGCACATTCACCAGGAAGGTCACAAACTGCAAGTTCTGGTATGGGTTCTTGCCGGGGGCCACCAGGTTCACGCCTGTGTTCGTGCCCAGCGACCAGTTGCAGTGCTTTCCGCTACCGTTCACGCCGCCGTAGGGCTTCTCGTGCAGCAGCACACGGAAATGATGATGACGCGCCACTTGCTCCATCAGCGACATAATCAACTGATTATGGTCGCTACCCAAGTTCGCTTCTTCGTAGATAGGGGCCAACTCAAATTGGTTGGGCGCAACCTCGTTGTGGCGGGTCTTTACGGGGATACCCAACTTCTGCGCCTCTGTCTCTAGCTCGGTCATAAAGGCCAATACGCGCTCTGGGATGATACCAAAATAGTGGTCATCCAGTTGCTGGTTCTTGCTCGAGTAGTGTCCCATCAGGGTGCGACCGGTCATCAGCAAGTCCGGACGAGCAGAGAACAACGCCTCGTCCACCAAGAAATACTCTTGCTCCCAACCCAGATAGGTGGTCACGCTCTTCACATTTCTGTCGAAATAGTTCGCCACGGCCACTGCCGCTTTGTTCACGGCCGATATCGAACGGAGTAGGGGAGTCTTATAGTCCAATGCCTCGCCCGTGTACGCGACAAATATAGTAGGTATACACAACCTGTCGCCAATCACGAACGCAGGTGACGATGGGTCCCATGCCGAGTAACCGCGGGCCTCAAAGGTGTTGCGGATGCCGCCGGATGGGAAGGATGATGCATCTGGCTCTTGCTGGTAGAGTACCGAACCCGAAAATTTCTCTATTGGCTTGCCATTCTCGTCAAAGTCAAAGAAGGCGTCATGCTTCTCGGCTGTGCCGCCGGTCAGGGGTTGAAACCAGTGGGTATAGTGTGTTGCGCCCAGTTCGGTCGCCCATTTCTTCATGCCGATGGCCACGCTGTTGGCGATATCACGACTCAGACTCTTCTCGTTGTCCATGATATCGAACAGTTGCTCCAGAATGTTGCTTGCGATATACTCTTTCATTTTCTCGCGTGTGAACACATTCTGTGCAAAGATCACATTTGCTTTTTTGTTCGTCGTCTCTATTTCCACGGGTTTATGTCCCCAAGCCAACTTTAGGGCTTCAAATCGGATATTGTTCGTCATTTTCCGCTGATTTTGTAAAATAATCGGGTTAAATTTCAATTTCAGCCGCAAAATTACCACTTTTTTCTCAATTAACCAAATTTTTTCGCACTTTTTTCGTATTTTCGCCCCATCGCCTTATCTCCCCATCGCCTTATCGCCCCTCGCCTCTCGCCTAGCGTAGAGTAGTAGCGCTTTGCGCTGAGTAGTGTGGTGTAGCGTTGTGTAGGATGGTGTAGTGTTGTTTTCCTTGAGCGCGAGCTGTGTTCTTATCTCGCTACGCTCGAACGATCTGCTTCGCCGTACGTTTATGTTGTTGTAATAATTCTATTCCCGCGCTTTAGTTAAGATTCAGCGCACGAGTATCGCTCAGGCGATATGAGGAGCGGTGGCAATTTATTGCGGAGCACTTTGTAAGGGGCGGATGATAGCGCAATAAGATTTATTAGATTT
>JAZNJI010000019.1:0-18611 GCA_045577965.1 Paludibacteraceae bacterium | reverse complement strand
AGAAATGAAAGAAATATCCTTCGCTATAACAGTACTAACGGCGGTCTTTTTGCGTGCTACTCTTCGGGACAAAACCCAGTATATTTGTACAAGCTAACAACTTCTTCTGGCGGCGATGAAGGTGGTACCGAAGAACCAGCCCTTTCTGCAACACCAACAGAAATTGATTTCGGTACTGTATATCAAGGTACAACCGTAGAAGACGAAACCGTTGCTGTAAACTTTGCAAATTTGACTGGTGATGTAACCTATAGCGGTTTAAGTACTCCTTTCTCTGCAACTGGCGCTATTGCTGCAACTGGTGACAACATCACCATCTCAGCAGACGCTTCTACTATCGGTGAGTACTCACAAACTCTTACGGTTGCTTCTACTGCAGATAGCAAAACTGCTGAGGTAACAGTAAAAATGAATGTGGTAGAGAAACCTGCTCCAACAGGCACCTTTACTCTCCATACTGGTGAATTGATTGAAGGTGATTATGTGATTGTTGATGGAACAAATGCTATGAATAATACTGTAACATCAGATCGTCTTCAGTATAATTCTGTAACGATTACTAACAATGAGATTGTAGATCCGTTAGCTACTACTATTTGGCATATCGCTCCAAATGGTGAATATTGGACTGTTTATAGTGCTGATGCAGATAAATATGCTGCAAGTACAAACGCGAAAAACCAAGCAACTTTGGCTGCAAGTGTCAGCGATAACACCAAATGGACTATAACAAAGTCTGATAATACCTTTGATTTTGAAAACCTTGCACGCTCTAATGGTTCAGATTCTGGTAATAAGTATTTGAGAAAGAACCAAAGTTATGGTTTTGCTTGCTATGCATCAGTAACCGGTGCAAAATTATCGCTCTACCGCAAGGCCGGTGCAAAATATAATGTAACTGTAAATTCTACTACCAATGGTATTGTAACTGCTGATCCAACTTCTGCTGAAGCAGGTACCACTATCACTTTGACCGTTACTCCAGAGACTGGTTATGTACTTGACGCTCTTACTGTAACAGATGCTTCTTCTAATACTATTGAGGTTGCTGATAACAAGTTTACAATGCCTGCAGCTGATGTAACCGTTACTGCAACTTTCAAAGAGAACGAGAAACCTGCAGCAACTCTTACATTGAGCAAGAATGGCGAAACAGAATTACTACCTGGCAATCACAAACAAGATGACGTGGTTACTCTTCCTAATTTTGAAAGTGATTGTTCTAAAACCTTCGTCGGTTGGAGCGAAAATCAAAATTGTAATACAGAACCTGAATACAAAGCAGGTGATTCTTACCAACTTAAACTTGAAGGAAATCAAACTCTCTACGCTGTGTATGCAGATGAGAATAATGCAGCTAAAGAGGAAGTTTATACATTTACCCAATTTACTCAAGCTGCTACCGTTACAATTGAAGCACCTGAATCATTTACAATCACATTGCTAAAAGGTAATGCTAGTACCGCTCCTCAATGGAATTCAGGATCTTCACAAGCACGTGTTTATGCTCAAGGTTCCTTAGTTATTTCGGCAGATGCTCCAATTTCTAAGATTGTGTACACTTATATCGTTAATAAAAACAAAAACAATGAGGTACCAACTATAGATGGTGTAACAGGAGAAACTAATGCTGGTACTTGGGACTCTTCAGAAAAGACATGGACTGGCAATGACACAAAGGTTACATTCTCTACATCAGGAACAGCTGGCAATGTTGGATTTACAAAAGTTGCAGTTACTGTAGGAGCAATAACCTACTCCAATTACTCAACCACTTGCGCGGCTGCTCCAAAAGCAGAGGTAACCCCAACAGAGGTAACTGCTATCGCTGCTGGCGCAGAGGGTAAAGTAACTGTAACTTACGAAAATGTAAACACTGAAAACGTGGCAGTAGCTCTCTTTAATGATGAAGCATGCACAGAGGAATTCACCGCTGGTTGGTTGACCGCTTCTCTTGATGGCGATAAGAACATTGCTTACACCGTTGCAGCTACTACACTTTACACAGAGCGCAAAGCATATATCCAACTGACTGCTCCTGAAACAACTGATGCAACAGATCCTGCTGTGGTAGTTATCCCTGTAACTCAAGCCGCTAAAGACAAAGTATTTGCATCGTTGGAGGAGTTGGTCGCTGCTGATTTGACAGCAGGTGATGAAGTAACTGTCACTCTCAATAATGATGTTATCAAAGACTTCTATCTCTACAATTCAAAACGTGCAGGTGTAGTCTTTGATGTACAAAAAGACGGAAAAGATATTAAGATTTACTTCAACAACCAAACAACTATCGTCGATTGGGCAGTAGGTGGTAAATTATCAGGTACGCTCACTAATGTTAAGTGGACTACATATAGTAGCGCATGGCAATTGGCTCCTGATTACAACACATGGGCATGGGCAAACTTGATTTACACAGAACCAAAAGCCGTATCAACTGTTGTTGTTAATGGTGCTCCAACCAAAACTACTTACGTAGATGGTGAAGCATTTAACCCAGCAGGATTGACTGTAACCGTAAATTACAACGATGCAACTAGCGAGGTTAACCCAACTGGTGTAACATTCGAGGTAACTCCAGCCACATTGACTGAGGGAGAAACTTCCGTTAGTGTAACGGCTACATACAACACTGTATCTAGTGCCCCATACGAAGTAACTGGCTTGACCGTTAATGACATCCCAACTAAGACTGTTGCTGAATTTATCGCAGCAGGTGGCACTCGCTGCCATCTTGAGGGTATTGTAAGTGGTCTTACAGAAGGCAATAGCATGAAATATGGTAACTTCGATTTGACCGATGCAAGCGGCACAATCTATGTATATGGTTGCTTGAACGGAGCAGGCGAGTCGCAAAAATTCGCTGAATTAGGTGTAAAGAATGGCGATAAGATTAAAGTAATCGCAGAAGAGTATACATTGTTTGAAGGAACAAAACAAGAGGCTATAGATGTACAATATGTATCTCATATCTCTGCAGCTACCATCACCATCGCAGACATCACAATGGAAGTAGGCGAAACCAAAACTATCGCTGCAACCGTTGAACCTGCTGAAGCAGAAGTAACCTATACTATCAAAGAGAATGCGGCAAATGCTATCTCATTGTCTGGCAATACTATCACAGCACTTGTAGAGGGAACTGCTACTATTACTGCTACTGTAGCAGAAGGTGCAACTTACTTGGGCAATTCTGTTGACTTCACCGTTACCGTTGGTCCAAAGACCGAATCTGAAGAAGTTGTTATCCTCGCTGAGTACAATGGAAATTGGTATGCGTTAAAAGCAGAAACTGGAAGTTCAACAAACTCATTAGCCGCCTTAGAGGTAGAGTATTTTAATGGTGTACTATACAATGTGGGTGAGGCAGATAAGGCTTCTATTACATGGAAACGTACAATTGTTGGTAATTTTGAAACCTTCCAATACGGAGATAAATACTTGAAGGGAAGTTCATCTACAAATTTATTTATAGAAGATGGTACTGGGGGAAAATACCAATGGGATAAGGACACACATACAATGCGTATTAATTCAACTGATCGTACATTCTTGTATCAAGGAACATACTTCAAGAATTATGCAATTTCAAATGCTGGTAGAACAGTTGATGGAACAACCTATTCCGCTCTCCCAGTTATAACTGCTGCGAAATTTGAGACAGCGACATTCTACACCCGTTCAGAATTACCTGTTGGCAGTTATGGTACTATCTGCTTGCCATATGCTGTAAACAACTACACTGGTGCTACATTCTATGAGGTGGCTGGTAAAGAGGACAGTAAGATTGTCTTTGACGAAGTAACCGAACTTGAAGCTGGTAAACCTTATATCTTCATGGCTGAGGCTGCTGAAATCAAATTAGCACAAGTTGGCGACGAATATACTGGAAATGCTCAACTCTATAACAGCTTGCAAGGTACATTCACTCAAATTGATCCAGCAGAGGATAACATACTTGTAGGCAACTATATGGTTGTTAACAATGTTATCAAGATGTGCGGCAAAAACTGCGGTTTGAAAGCTAATCGTGCATACTTTGTGGCTACAGAACTTGAGTATCTTGAGGCTCCTCAATCTCAAATGCCAGGTCGTCGCCGTGTCACAATGGGTGTAACTGGCGAGAATGAGGCTACTGGTGTTGATAACATCACCGAGAATGGCGTAATTGCTCCTAAGAAACTCATCGAGAACGGCCAACTCATCATTATCCGCGATGGCGTGAAGTACAACGTACAAGGACAAAAACTTTAATTATAACACCTGTTTATGCCCTCCCTTCCCTTTACGGGTGAAGAGCGAAGCTCGATCGAGCGTCCAGTGGACGGTCGTAGAATAAAGGCTGGGGGGTAGGCTAATATTATTGAACTTATGGAAAAGAAACAATATCAACAACCAACTACAGAGGCGCTCATGATGGAACCAAATTCTATCCTCTGCGCAAGTATGATCGTGGATCCAAATCCAGGTGAAGGAAATTGGGGAGCCTAATCCCCCCTCGCGGAATGATCCGCTGTAAACTACAAAAAATCGTGCCAACCTCGCGTTAGGCACGATTTTTTTGAATATCAATGACATAGCCATTTTACAGGCATTTATTTTTGGCTAAAATGCGTGAAATTGTTATTATTTAAGCCAAAAATAAATCTTTAAGTGTAATAGCGTTGTGTACATATTCAGTAGCATATTGATTCATGGATAGTGAATAGCTTGTTATAAAACACAGCATAATATTATTATTTGGATAATAATTCATGGCAGTTTGCAAACGAACAAGCACTCTATCCATTTCTCGCTTAGTAATAGAGTATGGAGTGTTAGACCATTTTATTTCACATACGGTGATTGTCTTATCTGCTCTCTCAATCAGCATATCTATTTGTGTTTCATCGGCTTGGAATGAAAAAGTGCGTGTTGCTACACCAGAGACACCTAACGCATTCCGTATCTGCGATAAATGTGCAAAACACAAGCGTTCAAAACTAAATCCTAACCAATTATTATGAACAGAACTCCCTTGCATGTGCATCCATGCTGCGTCATCGAACAATTTGCCTTTTTTTATGAATGTGAGGTAGAAGATGCTAAAGAAATCAATTAACTGATATACTTGCCCCCTCGTTCCAATAGTGGTATATTTCCTTATAAAGCCACATTGTTCTAACTCATCCAACTTTCTCGTCAAGCCACCTCCGTTGGAGATTTTAGCTTTTTGCCCTATTTGATCGCGGGTCAGTCCTGTGCGCTTAGTAGATAAGACTTGGATAATATTGAGATAATCATCACTCGTTTTAAAAAGTGAATGATACAATTGTTTGTATTCGTTCTTTAACAACGCTGCTTCTCTAAAAAACAATCGGTCAATATTCTGAGCCAAACTAAAACTTTTATCTAATTGCTGCAAATAGTATGGAATACCTCCCAAAATCATATAGCATTCTGCGATAGTCTGTAGTCCCCATTTAATACCATTTCTGTAAAGATAATCTTTTGTTTCTTTTAAAGTGAAAGGACATATATTTAACTGACAGGTTAATCTATTGTGTAATCCGCCTCTATTTTTGATTAGGTTTTTTACCATCCACGATGCTGCACTACCACATACAATTAGAAAAATATCATTACGCGCAGATGCCCATGTGTTCCAAAATAGATCAATTGCTATTAGAAAATCTGACTTTTGGGTATCCATCCATGGAACTTCATCCAGAAATATAATCTTTCTCCGTTCTTTACTCGTTTCTAATACACGCTGCAATAAGCGAAATGCCTCTTGCCAATTGTTAGGAGTAGGATATTTAGATGGTAAACCATATTCCAATAGAGACTCATAAAAATGAGATAATTGATCTTTGCGTAAACCACGTGAAATGCCAGTTGAATAAAAAGTGAACTTATTATTAAAGTACTCTCTAATCAAGAATGTTTTGCCAACTCGCCTTCTGCCATATACCGCCAAAAACTCAGACTGATTTGACTTTAAAAGACGTTGTAATTCATACTTCTCTTGCTCTCTACCAACAATATACATAATTATATAATATTTATTTTTGGCTGCAAAGGTACAAAAAAACAACGAAATAGCCAAAAATAAATTGCATTTTATTGATTTTTTGAGATTATTATGACTCCGTTATCGAGAACGGTCAACTTATCATCATCCGTAACGGCGAGAAATTCAACGTGCAAGGCGTGCGCCTTTGATAGTTATAAACTATGAGTGATAAGTGATGAGGCAAGAATTACGGCAAAAGCCGCATTCTCCTCGCCTTTACACCACAACCCTATAAACACAACGAACTTATGGAAAAGAAACAATATCAACAACCAATGACGGTTTCCACTCAGATGGAACCTAATGGCATTCTCTGCGTAAGCTACGGAGGTGGCTGGGGTGGCGGCATAGATTAATCCCCCTCCTCCTCTCGCGGAATGATCCGCTGTAAACTACAAAAAATCGTGCCTAACGCGAGGTTGGCACGATTTTTGTTTGTAATTTGATAAAAAATTTGGATATATCAAAAAAATAATGTAATTTTGCAGCGAGAATAAAATTATCTTTCTATTGTATGAGCGAATTGAATAAACATAAAATTAATTTTTTAGTTGCGCTAATCAACGAATTTGCGCAACGTTTTGGGCTATCTAATGTTGATTCTTATCGCTACATTAATCAATATGGTGGTGTACAAATGTTTCTAGAACATTATGATATTTTGCACACCCTTTCTTTTCGCGATATGGTGGATGGATTAGCAGCTTACTGCAAAAGACAAGGAGGTCACTTAGGATGATTCTGTATCACGGTTCAAACATAATTATTGATGTCATTAATTTGACTAAGTCCAAACGCTATAAAGATTTTGGACAGGCTTTCTATCTATCTTCTGAAAAAGAACAAGCATATAAAATGGCTATCGCTAAAGTAGTGCAATTTGGTGGAGAGGAATCTGTAACTTCTTTCGAACTTGACGAATCGTGCCTATCTTCTTCAGAATTAAACGTCTTATGCTTTACTGAATATTCACGTGAATGGGCAGAGTTTGTATTCAATAATCGGGATGAAAATCAAGATTTTTTACATTCATATGATATTGTATATGGACCGATTGCTGATGATTATATTGGTTTGCAGATTCGTGATTTCAAACGTCAGAATATTACATTTGAACAGTTTTTGTCAAATATTCGATATCACAAAGGTGTAACTTTCCAATATGCTTTTTGCACGCAAAAGGCAGTTGATAAATTAGTGAAATTATGACACTTACTGAAGGACAATTTCAATATATGGTAGAAGCAATGACTGCGGATTTAATTCGTTTGGTTGTTGAGAAAGAAAACTTGAGTATGCCAGATGCATTTGATAAAGTGTATAATTCATCTACATACCATAATCTTCTTAATCCACTGTCTCAGTTGTACTACCAAAGTCCAGGATATGTTTATTCTTTCCTGCAAACAGAATTAAAAACTGGTAAAATAGGATAATCCCCCTTTTGCGAAGTGATCTGCTGTAAACAACAAACAATCGTGCCAACCCTGTGTTAGGCACGATTTTTGATTGTAATTTGATAAAAAATTTGGATATATCAAAAAAATAATGTAATTTTGCAGCGAGAATAAAAGATGAAATATTAGACGTACAACTATATAAAAAATAGAAGATTATGTCAAGTGCTGAGAAAAAACAATACATGAAAGATCTAGTGCGAGGTCTTGAATTAGCAGAATATCGTATGTTGCGAGATAAGGCTATGCGTAATCTAACTATCATCCAAAGTGATGGGGCGGATGGCTGGCGAGAAGTTTCTGCGCGTGAGGTTTTTGTAGCATTGTACAACGAGCCAGTACCTACATTCTAATTAAGAATAAGGAGTTATGATTTAACCCAACAAACAATCGTGCCAACCTCGCGTTAGGCACGTTATAAATTTCTACGGACTTTTTGAAAATCTATCAGAAAATGTCCGTAGAAGTTGCTAACAAATTCATAAGTTACTCATTATCAAATAAAACTTTTTGTTTACTAAGCATAGGAAATTTAGGAATTTCGGGAATTTAATTTCCTAAAATTCCTAAAATTCCTAATGTTCCTTACTTATATTTAGCCGAAAGGATAAGTATGGTATATGAATCATATAGTTATCATATACTAATCTCATAGTAATGGCATAGTATGAACCCGTCAAGAACCCGTAAACGGCAGGTGCGCGGACGCACAGTGTAGGGTGTAAAGGCGGGGGGGCGAATCAATTCGGGATAAAAAAGAAGAGGGAACTATATACGAGTTGACACTAACATCTCCTTGCCTTTGGCAGAAATCTTATTAAATCATATTGCGCAGATGCCAACCCATTACAAAGCACTCCGTGATAAATTGCCACCGCTAGCACTCGCTTTTAGCTCGTCCGCTGAATCTTATGATCCAGACCATGGTTGGTTTTCGTAATATTAATTCCTAATTATATAGATAAACAATCGCAGACACATCCACTGAGCCTGCGATTGTTTGTTATTCGCCTCTGCTTTTTAGTCTCTCTTCCCTTGCAAGGTTCGATTATTACATTTTCACAGTTTTAATAACATCATTATATGTTAGAGAACAGTGAAATGCTATTAGTACAACATTCCAAATAACCACAATGGAATCTTGTTTTCGAAACCTATATCTATATTGTCTGCTACAACATAGCTATTAGGAATGTTAGCAATTTGTTTATGATTCTTATTCTTACCACCTACTTCGAATAAGTAGAGGGTTTCCGCTACAATATCTCCTTTTTGTGGCATAGAGATTTTGTGTCCCTTAGCTAACATAGATGCACAGAAGGTTTCGCGTAAAGTACCTACATCTGCATTTGGAGATAGCGCATACATTAAGTTGGTGTTCTCGAACAAAATCTTCTCTGGTTTGTTGATTTTTCCCCAACTCTCAGCATCCGCATACAATCGACGTATCAGCGCTGCCTTATCCAACAAGTCGATTAATTTGAGCAATACATTACGCGATATATTGAGCGACTTGCAGAGCGATGAGATATTCAGGGTATATGGATTCTGCTGGGACAAGATAGCCAATAGCGGTTTTACTTTGTACACAGATTCGTACTCTAGATTAGATACGGCTGGTATCTCGTTGAAAATAATAGTATCTATAACTTGGCTCAATCGGTCATTATAATTCGTTGTGTCGTCGCGATAAAAAGGATAGTAGCCCTCCTTGATGTATTTCTCAAAATGAAGTAGTACCTTGATATCTTTATCAATAGTGATGTCACGACATATATCCAAATGGCGCGTTACAATATCTTCCAAAGAGTAGGTAGGCAAATCTGCTATACCCTCTAGTTTAAGGTACTCGCGGAAACTAAGTCCGTGCATTGTATATACACGACAACGGCGAGAGAGATCATACACTTGACGAATGATATCCAATGCATTACTTCCAGTTACTACTACATGAAGATCAGGATATGAGTCGTAGATGTTTTTAAGTTCCTGTGCCCAGTTGTCATATCTATGAATTTCATCCAAGAATAGGTGAGTTATGCCGTGTGTATAGGCATATTCAGCTAAATCTACGAGGGTGCTTGAAGCAAACCACATATGATCAACAGAACAATACATAACCTGGTTCTTGTCAGAGAAGGTTTGCTGAATATGTTGCATAATCATCGTTGTTTTTCCAGAGCCTTTAGGACCACGAATCAAAATCAGACGATCTCCCCAATTGATCTCATCGTACAAATAACGCATTTGGCCAAATTGCGAATATTGCTTTAGCAATCTGTGGAAATAAGTAATTAGCTGTTCCATGTTTTTACTTTTAGATGTTATTATAATGGCGTTTTTTTGCTTTAGAAAGTGGATTTTGTTTGAAAATTTTACTTTCAAAAGTTAAATTCGCCGCAAAATTAGTGTTTTTTTTTGATATAAACAAATATTTTTTGAAAAAAAGAGACCTTTTAAGCTATCTTCAATAGCAGTCGCTCACTCGCAAGCGCGCAAAATTATATAAATGCTGGTGTGGTAAACAAAAGTAGACACTCCAAGGATGTCTTTTTGAGCCACTGGCCGGACTCTGCCGCTCTGGTTTGTTTTGTTTTGCTCATTGACTTGCTGTGCAAGTAGGTTCGCTGCAACTAACCTTCGCTCTTCCCCAAAACGCCACAAGCGTTTAGGGGACCCCTTAACGGTTCTCGTCCGTGACAGATGGTAAAACAAAAATAGACACCCACAAAGGATGTCTATTTTGTTTTGAGCCACTGGCCGGACTCGAACCGGCGACCCACGCATTACGAATGCGTTGCTCTACCAACTGAGCCACAATGGCGAAAGCGCGGCGGAATTACCGAACGCGAGTGCAAAAGTACTGCTTTTTTTTGAATTACACAAGTAAATGACGATTTTTTTTGCAAGAATGGTATAAATTTTGTACCTTTGCACGCAAAACGGATAGAATTAAACGGTATATGCACGCAGTTATGCGAAAAATAGGGTTGTTATCTGCACTCCTTTTGAGTGTATTGTGTGTATGTGCGCAAGTGCAAATAACTACGCATGATTCTAATATACGCACGCTGCGTGTGGTGTATTTATCAGCGATGGGAGATGAAGGACAATTATCGGTGGCACGCCCTATATTGGTTCTAAAAGACGGTATAAATGATGGCTCGGAGGCTGATAATACGCTGCATATCAGTTTTGACGAGATGAGTCATGATGTGCATTTCTATACCTATACTGTTGTGCATATGGATGCCGAGTGGAGTAGTGAGAGTGCTATCTTATCTAATGAGTATCTTAATGGTTATACTACGCAGGATATAACTGATTATGAGCATTCTATGAATACTTCACGCGAATATACGCACTATGAGTTCATCTTTCCTAATGCAGATATGACGCTCACAAAGAGTGGCAATTATCAATTGCGTATATATGAGGATGGTGACCCTACGAAACGAGTGGCAGAAGTTAATTTTTGTGTAGTTGAACCACTCGTAGCGATTGACGCGCGAGTGCGTAATAACACGGATGCAGAATTGAGTGGGCGTTACCAGCAATTAGACTTCGATGTGGTCACTTCTGCGCTACAGCTAAAAGACCCCAATGAAATCAAAGTGCTTGTGCGTCAGAATAATCGGACCGATAATCAGGTATGGCTTTCTCGTCCCACCTTCATGGAGCACAACCGTCTGCGATATATCAATAAGCGTGAGTTGATTTTTGAGGGGGGAAACGAGTACCATCATTTCGATGCTTTCTCCACTTATTATGCAGGAACGGGTATTGACCGCGTGTATCACGAGCGTGGCGATTACCATGTGTTGCTTTTTCCGCAGCAAGTAAATCAAACGGTTTATATCCATGAGTTTGATGTGAATGGTCAGTATATAGTGAATGCCGAACGCACATTCGACCCGGATACGGAGGGAGAGTACATGTGGGTGTATTGGCAGTTAGAGGCAGATAAACCATGGATGGATGGAGTGGTGTATATCGGTGGTGATTTATTTGGTAATGCGATGGATTTGCGCAATAGAATGCAGTATGACGAAACGAATAAATGCTATTGGTTGACATCACTCGTTAAGCAAGGCGGTTATGACTATCAGTACTGGTTTGCTGGCAAGGGTAATCAGTTGTCGAAATTGGTCAATAAAGGGGCAGTGAGTACAGAACGCACAGAAGGCAGTTTTTGGCAGACGGAGAATGAATACGGCGTGTATGTCTATTGGCGACCATTTGGCGCAAGATACGACCAATTAGTGGGAACAACAGTAAAAGTAAGTACCAAGTGATACAAAAAAATCGACCCGTGTGGGCCGATTTTTTTGTATTGCTTGTGCAATGAGAACTTAGTCGTCAATATGCTTGAAAGCATTGTTGCGATCGAATACTAAATCAATCTCGTTGTTCAATTCCACATCTTGTTCCCATTTATCATACGAGTACTCTGTGATAATCGCTTTAGGGAAATGTGCCTTTACATAAGCTACAATCTGTGGGTTGATTAATTTCTCTGGTAAACCGCTTTTGCTTTCTGCTTTGAGCAGTTTTGCATTCTCATCGTATTCTAATTGTACGCCATTGCTAAGTACAAACTCATACTCGTTGTGTGAGAATTCTTTCTCGATAGTAATGAACTGTACTTGATCTTGCGTATAGCATTTCAAAACCTCTTTTTGTACGCCAGTTGGCAGGTTTTCGAATGCGATAGGTTGTTTACCGCGTGCGCAAGCACTGAATGTGAGTGCGCACAGTAGTGTAACTACTAATGTGACTCTTTTCATACTGATTTGTTTTGTTGGTTAATAATTATTTATTCAGCCTTTCTTTGATGGCTTTTGATTCTTTCTCGTAACCAGGTTTGTCGAGCAATGCGAACATATTTTTCTTATATGCCTCTACACCCGGTTGGTTGAATGGATTAACACCTAATACATAGCCAGAGATACCACATGCGCGTTCGAAGAAATAGATGAACTGACCGATGTTGTACTCGTCAATCTTCTCAAATGAGATATGTATATTAGGTACTCCACCATCTATGTGTGCCAATTGTGTACCGAGTTCAGCCATTTTGTTTACTTCGTCCACGCGTTTGCCGGCGAGGAAGTTTAGTCCGTCAAGGTTCTCTTCATCCATTGGAACGAGTACTTGCTTGTTAGCCTTCTCGATAGAGATAACTGTCTCAAAGATAGTGCGTTCTCCTTCTTGAATCCATTGTCCCATAGAGTGTAGGTCTGTTGTGAAATCCACGGCTGCAGGGAAGATACCTTTGTTGTTCTTTCCTTCTGACTCACCGTATAATTGTTTCCACCACTCAGAGAAATAGTGCAGTTTTGGGTTGAAGTTCACGAGGATTTCTATTTTCTTGCCGCTTTGGTAGAGTGCATTACGGATAGCAGCGTATTGACAAGCTGGGTTTTGTGCGTATGCTATTTCTGCGGCGGTTGCTTTCTCCATGTCTTGCGCGCCCTTAACGAGTGCGTAGATGTCTCCTCCGGCAACTGCGATAGGAAGTAATCCAACGGGTGTGAGTACGGAGAATCGTCCACCTACATTATCTGGAATGACGAAGGTCTTGTAGCCCTCTTTGGTAGCGAGTGAGCGGAGTGCGCCCTTGGCTTGGTCGGTGATAGCCACAATGCGGTTGCGTGCCTCTTCTTTGCCTACTTTCTGCTCAAGAACGGTCTTGAGTAAGCGGAAAGCGAGAGCAGTCTCGGTAGTTGTGCCTGATTTAGAGATATTGATGATACCGAATTGCTTATCGTCGATAAACTCCATCAGTTCAGCGAGGTAGTCCTCACCGATGTTGTTTCCTGCGTAAACGACATATGGGTTTTTGCGGTCTGTAGCTTGGTATGCGTCGAAAGCCGATGCGAGTGCATCGTTCACCGCGCGTGCGCCGAGGTATGAACCGCCGATACCCGCTACGATAACCACTTCGCATTTCTCGCGGAGCAAGTTAGCGGTGTTTTGGATATCGTCAAGTTGTTCCTTGGTGATAGAAGAGGGGAGAGTTACCCATCCGATGTAGTCGTTACCTGCTCCTTGTCCGTTTTCCAGAAGGGCATTAGCGGCAACGGTTTGTTTCTCTAATAATTCGAGAGTTTCTGCTTGTAAAAAGTTAGCAGCGTTAGTGAGTGTAAGTTTCATATGTTGTTATTGTAGTTTATTTGTTAATGCTTTGATGATTGGTTTGGCTTTTTGTCTATTAAATAGTATTTCGTACATGGCGTCCACGATGGGGATGGCTACTTGTACGCGTTCGTTGGCTTGGTGTATGGCTTTGGTGCCGTAATATCCTTCTGCCACCATTTCCATTTCCATTTGTGCTGCTTTGACGGAGTAGCCGAGACCGAGCATTTGTCCGAATTGTCTATTGCGTGAGAACTGCGAGTATCCTGTCACCAGTACATCTCCGAGGTAGCCAGAGGAGGTTATATCTCGTGGTACATTGCTAATAGCAGCGAGGAAGCGTTGTATCTCTTGTGTTGCATTGCTGAGTAGTACTGCTTGGAAATTATCTCCGTAGTGCAGTGCTTGGCACATTCCGGCGGCAATGGCGTAGATATTTTTCATAACCGAACTATACTCTAATCCGATGACATCACACGATGTAGTAGTATGCACATAATCGGTTTCGAATAGTTTAGCCCATAGTTCCGCGTTTTGTCTATCCTCTGCACCGATAGTTAGGAAGCTAAGTCGCTCCAATGCAATCTCTTCCGCATGGCATGGACCTGTTATACATCCTAATTGCTCCATAGGGATACCGAAGCGTTGGTGTAAGTAATCCGTAACAATCATATTCTCATCGGGTATCATTCCTTTGACGGCATTGATTACCACTTTGTGTGTCATATCTCGCCTTATCTTATTGAGTGTTTTTTTGATGTATAGCGAAGGAATAGCGAGTATGAGTACATCGGATTGCGCTACGGTTTGGTTGATGTCAGAGGAGAAGTGTATTCGTCCCACATCGAAGCTTGCCGCACCTAAATAGGAAGGGTTTTTGCCTGTTTCGATAAATTCGTCAATCACCTCTTGGCGTCTGATAAACCAATTTATTTCAGGTTGGTTATACATTACCATTTTAGCGAGTGCTGTAGCCCAAGAACCCGAACCTAATATAGCAACTTTTTTATACATGTTGTTTCAATCTATTTGTGACAAAAATTATGCCAAATATGTGTTTGTTATTACGCTTCTGGCTTCATGGTAGGGAAGAGCAGCACTTCTTGGATAGTTGGCTGTCCTGTCATGAGTATTGCGAGTCGGTCGATACCGATACCGATACCAGAGGTAGGAGGCATACCGTATTCGAGTGCGCGCATGAAGTCGTGGTCAATCACCATTGCTTCGTCATCGCCTTTGTCTGCCAGTTTCATTTGCTCCACGAAGCGGTTGTATTGGTCAATTGGGTCATTGAGCTCGCTGTATGCGTTAGCCAACTCTTTGCCGTTCACCATGAGTTCGAAGCGCTCGGTGAGTCCTGGTTTAGAGCGGTGCATCTTGGTGAGAGGTGACATCTCTACTGGGTAATCGGTGATGAAAGTAGGTTGAATGAATGTACCTTCGCATGTCTCGCCGAATATCTCATCAATGAGTTTACCTTTACCCATGTGTTCGGTATCTTCTACACCTAATTTCTTTGCCTCTACGCGTATCTCTTCTTCGCTCATGGTAGAGAGGTCTAAACCTGTTTTCTCTTGGATAGCTTCGAGAATAGGTAAGCGGCGGTATGGTGCTTTGAAGTCGATCTCTTTGTCTCCAATTTGCACTTTGGTGGTACCGTTCACTGCGATGGCAATCTTCTCAAGTAATTGTTCGGTGAAGGTCATCATCCAGTTGTAGTCTTTGTATTGTACATAGAGTTCCATGCAGGTAAACTCTGGGTTGTGGCTGCGGTCCATTCCTTCGTTGCGGAAGTTACGCCCGATCTCATACACACCTTCAAATCCACCTACGATGAGTCGTTTGAGGTATAACTCTGTAGCGATACGGAGGTACATATCCACATCGAGTGTGTTGTGGTGTGTGATGAATGGTCTTGCGCTTGCACCGCCGGCTATTTGCTGCAGAATGGGTGTTTCTACTTCTGTATAACCCGCTTCGTCAAACACTTGGCGCATAGTGCGTAGGACTGTAGCGCGCTTGAGGAAGGTATCTTTTACACCCTCGTTCACTACGAGGTCCACATAACGCTGGCGGTAACGCTGCTCTGGGTCGTGGAAGCCGTCGTATGCTACGCCGTCTTTGTATTTAACGATAGGCAGTGGTTTGAGTGATTTGGCGAGCACGGTCAGTTGCTTTGCGTGTACAGAAATCTCGCCCATTTGTGTGCGGAAAACAAATCCCTCAATACCGATGAAGTCACCTATATCAAGCAGTTTTTTGAATACAACATTGTACATCTGTTGCTCTACGGTGGTAGGTTGTTCGCCTTCTGGTGTAGGTGCTTGAATGTCGTCACGGCTGACATATACTTGTATGCGTCCTTTGGAGTCTTGTATCTCGATGAAGGATGCTTTACCCATGATACGGCGTGACATGAGGCGTCCGGCGATACGGATTGGTTCACCGCTGTGCCATTCGCCTGTTATTTTCTCGCTTCCCTCTGGCAGTGGTTCATCTACGAACTGTGCTTTGACATCCGTGGAGTAACCGGTAACTACATACTCATCTGCTGGGTATGGGTTGATACCAAGGTCTCGCATTGTTTGCAGACTTTGTCTGCGTACTAATTCTTGTTCTGAAAGTTCCATTATATTGTATTTTTATTGTGTACTATGTATGGTGTATTTATATAAATACAAAATCGGGTGCAAATTTACAACAAAAACTGCACATACGCAAGTTTTTGGGTGTTTTTTTGCTAAAAATACCCTCTAATTCGCTATCCCGATATGTCCTTATCCCGATATAACCTTCTCTTAAAATGCTAGTTTCCTTGTTCCCTAGTTCTTCTAGTTAGGCTAGTTTATCTAGTTGGGCTAGTAGGCTAGTAGGCTAGTAGGGTTTCTTTTAGCCCTTATCGTCCTCCTCACCACTCTGCACTCAATACTCTCAGTCAACCTTTTTCAGTTTTAGTCAAAATAAAATAAGGCTTATTTTCGGATTGATCGTTAGAGATAAGTTAGTGGTTGCTTAGAGGTTTGTTGATGGTTACTATACTTTCTCTATACCTTCTCTATACCTTCTGTAATATCTATGTTATCTATTACCCTCTGCATCAACCAAGAAGTAGTTTGTCTTCCTCTCTATAAATAGTCTTTTTTGTAAAAGCTATGCAAGTAAATGCAAAAGTTGTAAAACTAAAACAGAGTGTATTAGCGATATTTTTGTCTTGTTAAATATCCTGTTAATCAGTATTTTATAAAATCCTATAAAAAACCTCTCGCTCTCACCTCTAATCGTTTATTTGTTGTGTTCTCTGTGCGTCAGCGTCCTGTAGGCTCTGCCCTTCCTGTAGGCTTCTCCCCGTCCTTCCTTTCCCTAGTTCTTCTAGTTTATCTAGTTCGGCTAGTTGGGCTAATTATACTACGGCTTCCTTACTGTCCTTAGAGTCCTTACAGTCCCTAAAGACCTTATCGCCCCCTCTCCCCTCCCTCCGCCCTAAGGGGTAGAATAAAAAAAACGGAGACGAACAATTGTCGCCTCCGTTTGGTTAGAATGGTTGTAATGGATAATATCTGATTTATACAAATGATCAGGCGGATTATTCTCTCTTGGAATTATTTCTCTATAAATCCTATAGAGTCTATATATGTATTTAAACGATTAGCAAAGTCAATTGAAAACTGATGTGTCGCTTCGGGATTCATATGAACTGATACACAGAAATTGGTCGTGTCATTGCATAAATCATAATTTTCGTTATAATTCCAATACTCTGTATCATACACTTTTGCTATGCTATCAAAATATAAATTTATCTTGTCCAATCCTTTTGTTTTAAGATTAGCGCCTGTGTATGTAGGCGAATTGACCAAAAGAACTTTTATTCCATTATTTGTGCAATCTTGCATATATTGTTCAAAAAATTCTTTGCCTTGTGGATTTAAGTTGGCATATATAGTATCCATTTTCGCTAATTCAGTGCCGTTCCATTCGCCTTTCTCATAGTGATGTCCACATCTAGAGGGATCACGAACATAATGTTTTACTCCTAAAAATTCAAGAATGCCATTTTTGATAACCATTTGATACCCCCAATATCGATAGAGTGGACAATATAAATCCATTTGAGTATACCCCACTCGCAATAATTCGTTATGAATTCGATTGTCCCAAATAAGTGGTAGATATTGTTCTGACTCATGTTGATGCGGCGCAGAGTCATTCCGTAATGTGTAATAATCTATTTGCTGTATAATCAATTTTGGTTTTACATTATACAAACAATAATTGTTAAATTTCAAAGCTTCAACTGTTATAGAATAACCACCTAATCCTAAACAATAAGTAGAGGCATCACATATCGAATATATAGTCCATGGTTCAAAGTGAGAAAATCCTCGTGAATTTCCCATAATAACAATATCAGCATTAATATCGCCTTGCTGCATTTCGTTCCAAGACATAAAACGATAATCTTCCATTTGCAGCAAGCCTTTACTAATTACATAGTCCAATCCCCAAGCAAGTCCCCAGAGAACAAATAAGAATATGGATATTTTGATCAAAAATCGTTTCATTAGAATTGGAAGTATATAAAGTTAGTTGTTTGTCCGCCAAAGGCAAATAAAATAAAGGCAAACACAAAATAAATTAAATATCTTAAGTATGTTGGTAATGTTACCAAATCTAAGCCATGTCTTTTATTGCGTGTCACCCATTCTACAAATAGAAGTAAAATAATATTCATAAAAAGAGCATGAATACCAGCATGTTCTGGAAATGTAAGTAAAGTAGCGTCACAAATTCCTCCAAGATATTCCCATATTTGCCCTATGTTCTCTGCTCGAAATATTATCCATCCAAAGACAACTAAAGAAAAAGTTAAGAACATTTGTCCTGTTTCCTTTAGTGATGGTAACCATTTCGTTTTTATTGTGCCATCCGGTAAGGTTATTGTTGCAACCGTGTCGCGGTAA